>NZ_JBEYEY010000004.1:24072-389871 GCF_040703635.1 Streptomyces sp. NPDC007189 | reverse complement strand
CGAAGGACCGAGACACCGAGACGGAACGGGGCGCTCGGAAGGACCGAGACACCGAGACGGAACGGGGCGCTCGGAAGGACCGAGACACCGAGACGGAACGGGGCGCTCGGAAGGACCGAGACACCGAGACGGACTGGGACACCGGTAAAGACCGGGACCGTCGGCGCTGATCCCGCTAGCTGCGGACCGTGCGCAGCAGGTGGTCGCGGACGCGGATCACGTCCGGGTTGTCCGGGACGCCCGGCCGCTGGACCAGGTAGCCGGTGTTGATCGGCGGGTCCTCGGGCTCGTGCAGCGGGACGAGGGCGCCCGAGGCCAGTTCGTCCGCGCACAGATAGCGGGGCAGCACGGAGAAGCCCGCGCCGGCCGCCACCGCGGCTTTCACCCCGCGCAGGTCCGGCACCGTGACGGCGGCGGGGCAGGACAGCCGGCGGCCGAAGACATGGCGCCAGTACCGGCGGGCGATGGGCAGGTCCTCCGCGTACGTCACCAGTGGCACCCCGTGCAGGACCGAGGGGCCCTCGGCGGCGAGCGGCTCCCTCAGCCGCTCGGCCCACGAGGGGGCCGCCACCAGCACGAACTCCTCGTCCATCAGCGGTACGGCGGACAGCGTCCGGCCCCGGGGGCGGACGGTGGCGATCACCAGGTCGTGCCGGCCGGCCCGCAGTTCGCCGAGCAGGGCGTCGGTCAGTCCGGTCGCCACCCGCAGCCGTACGCCGTCCGCCACGAGCGGTGCCAGCGCCGGCAGCGCGGTGACGCACAGGAACTCGGCGGGACCCGCGAGGTGCACCGGTGCGGCCGTACGGCCCGCAGCCGGGTCGGGGCCGGCGGCCCCGGCGAGCAGGTCGAGCCCCGGGGCGACCCGCACCGCCAGCTCGTCCGCCACGGCCGTCGGCGCGACGCCGCGCGGGAGCCGCTCGAACAGCTCACGCCCCGTCTGCCGTTCCAGGGTGCGCATCTGCGTCGTCACCGTGGGCTGCGACAGCCCGAGCAGCTGGGCAGCACCGGTGAACGAACCCGACCGGTACACGGCGAGGAACGTGCGCAGCAGATTGAGATCGAGAGGGCCGACATCGCTCACACGGACCATTCAAGCGTCTCGCGCCATAGGAATTCCAATGCCAGCCATCGGATTCCTCATTGGAACCCGATGGCTCGGCGCTCTACGTTCGATCGCGTCGCACCTCTCCCCCTGAAGGAAGCACCATGTCGAAGATCCTCTTTGTGATGACCGGCGCCGACCACTGGACGCTGGCCGACGGCACCAAGCACCCGACCGGCTTCTGGGCCGAGGAGGCCGTCACCCCGTACGAGACGTTCCGGGCCGGCGGTCACGAGATCGTCGTCGCCACGCCGGGCGGTGTCGTCCCCACCGTCGACCAGGCCAGCCTCGCTCCCGAGGCCAACGGCGGTCAGCAGGGCGCCGACCGGATCGCCGCCGCCCTCGCCTCGTTCGCCGAGATCCAGCACCCGGTCCGGCTGGAGGACGTCAGCCCGGACGACTACGACGCCGTCTTCTATCCCGGCGGCCACGGCCCCATGGAGGACCTCGCCGTCAGCCCCGCCTCCGGCAGGCTGCTCGTCGCTGCGCTCGACTCCGGCAAGCCGCTCGGCGTGGTCTGCCACGGACCGGCCGCGCTGCTCGCCGCCGAGCGCGGCGACGGTTCCAACGCCTTCGCCGGTTACCGCGTGGCCGCGTTCACCAACGCCGAGGAGACCCAGGCGGGATTGGCCGACAGGGCCAAGTGGCTGCTGCAGACGCGGCTCGAGGAAGCGGGCGTCGACGTACGCGCCGCCGAGCCGTGGGCGCCCCACGTGGTCGTCGACCGCAACCTGGTCACCGGCCAGAACCCCGCCAGCTCCGCCCCGCTCGCGGCCGAGCTGTTGAAGAAGCTGAGCTGAGGCAGGGCCGGCGGCCGGGGACCGCGCCCACCAGGGACTGGAAGGACCCGTTGCGACGGAAGCCGACGGCGACGGGTGGGGCCCCTCGCCGTCGGTGAGCGGTGCCCTGTCGCCGCCACGGCGGACCGCCAGTGATCTCGGCCGGACCGCCACGATCCCGGCCGCTGCTTGGATCTGCCGCCCCCCTCGACCATCAGACTCGACCAGGCCACTAAGGCCGTTTTTGCCCTGAATGATCCGGGTACTGCTCCGCCGAGGGGTCGTCCCGCTCTCGCCACGTCGCCCCGCTCCACCCCCGCCCTGGTGTGAAACCGTCTTCGAGGAGGGCTTCCGATGAATCAGCCGGAGCAGCAGCGGCCTCCCGGCGTCGAAGCCGAGATGGTGCCCAGGCCGCGGGGGGTGGTCACCGGCGGACAACCGATCCTCTGAACGGCGAGACTCGGTGGACTGGCACCCGCTGCGGCTGACCGCCCCCGTGAAGCGGCACGTGTTCGGCGGCCGCGCCCTGGCCGACCGGTGGGGCCGCACCGGCCTGCCCGACACCCCGGTCGCCGAGACCTGGGAGGTCAGCGACGTGGACGGCCAGGGTGCGACCGTGGCCGAGGGCCCACTGGCCGGGCACTCCTTGCGGCACCTGGTCGAGGAGTATCCGGACGAACTGGTCGGACACGGCTGGCGTGGGCCCCACTTCCCGGTGCTGACCAAGTTCATCGACGCCACCGGGCCACTGCCCGTCCATCTGCACGCCGACAACGTCACCGCCCGCCGCCTGGAGGGGCAACCCAACGGCAAGACCGAAGCCTGGCACATCCTGGACGCCGCCCCCGGCGCCACCGCTCTGGTCGGCGTGAGAGCCGGCGTCGACCGCGACCGGCTCCACCGGGCACTGCTGGCACAGGACTTCGACGCCGTCATGCGGCGTCTGCCGGTGCGCGCCGGGCAGACCCTCTACGTCCCCGGCGGAACCCTGCACAGCTTCGGCCCCGCCACCCTGGTCTACGAGATCGAGCAGACCTCGGACATCCAGCAGCACGCCATGCGGCACCGCATGGAGGACGGCTCCCCGATCGCCGAGGCGGAGTGGCATGCCAACCTGGAGCGCCTGCTGGACGAGTGGCGCCCCGAGCCCCGACCCGACTTCCAGCCCGGGCTGAGTATGCGGGTCGACGACGGCGTGGAGCGCACCATCCTGTGCGCCGGCCCCCATTTCGCCCTGGAGCGATGGCGGGCCGGCACCGCAGCGCCCTTGGTGCACAGGTTCACCACCGCGCTGGTGCTGAGCAACGCAGGCGCCCCGATCACCGTGGCCGCTCCCGGCTGGTCGGGGGAACTGGCCCGCGCCTGCACCCTGCTGCTGCCGGCCGCGCTGGGCAGCCTGCGGATCGAGGGACCGGCCGATGTGCTGCTCGGCTACCTGCCCGACCTGGAGCGCGACATCCGCGCACCCCTGCTCGCCGCCGGCCACGGCCCCGGCGCGATCGCTGCCCTGGGCGAAGAACTCCACCCGAGGTCGCCCGCCGACGCCCCCAGCCCGTGAATGCAACGACACCAACAGCTGCGAGAACTCTGAGAGAAGCCACAGAAATCCCAGGAGGTCACAGGGACTCGGAATCAATGCCCTGGGATATCCCTTCATGTCACGTCGGAAGGGGAGCACTCGGCGGAATCGGACCGACGCGGCTTTATGCGCAGGGTGTTCCTTGCGAGCGGTGCGGCTGCGTTCGCCACCATGGGAGGCCCCGGCGCACTGGCCTTCGCGGACGACGGCTCCGCCACCGCATCGGCCTCGCCCAGCGGCACCGCGAGTACGTCTCCCAGCGCGAGTCCCACGCACGGCACCGGCGGGGGCACGCTCGGCGCCCAGACGATCACCGAGGACTTCTACGGCCTGACCACCGACGGCAAACAGATCGACGGCCTGTTCACCCTCCACTCCCAGGGTGTCGACACCGCGCCGGTCGTCGCAGCCGCCGAGGCGTTCCTGGCGGGGCTCAGCGACACCCAGAGGTCGGCGACGCAGTTCACCGTCCGCTCCGCCGAGTGGCGCCTGTGGAGCAATCTGGATCCGGGCGAGTTCAAGCGGCAGGGCGTCACCCTGGCTGACCTGACGGTTAGTCAGAACGCTGGACCGTGATGGGCACACCGTAGGCCACGGAGCCCTGGGGTTTCCAGTTCGACGGCCACCACCTGGTCGTCAACTACTTCGGGCTGGGCGACCAGGTCGTCATGAGCCCCTGCTTCTGGGGATCGGAACCGACCTGCCTGGAGATCGACGGCGAGACCGTCTCGGTCTGCCAGGAGAAGGTCGAGGCGAGCCTGGCGTTCATCCAGTCGCTCACCGAGGCCCAGCAGAAGACCGCGATCACAACAGCAGGCACTCACCCGGCCGTCGTGCGCAGCGCTTCCTCTACCTGGCGAACCCGCCACTCCTCGACCGTGTCCTGTTGTCGCCGGGCCCGTTCGAGGAGCGTGTCGAGCCGGGCAGGGTCCAGGCGGTCGTCCGTCGCGCTGAGCCGGCGCAGGGTCTGCCATCCGGCCGCCTTGCCCTCGATCCCCAGCCGCAGCGCTTCCAGATCCAGCACGACTCCGAGCGGGGAGCGGCGTACCAGGCGACCGTTGGGCTTCAGCCGCCCCGCCTTCTCCCCCGCCCAGCCCGCGCACACCTTGTAGCCGCGAAGGGGAACGCCGAGATCCCGCATGATGCCGATCAACGCTGCCCGGTCCTGCGCGATCTCTGCTGCGACGGGCCCGAGCGCGCGGCCCAGCGCGGAGCCACGGGCGGTGCGCACCAGATGGGCGGCACGTTCGGTGCCGACCGTCGCGCCGGCCAGGTGGTCGTTGAGATAGATGCCGAGCAACTTCATGCCGACGCCTTCTCCGGTGGGGCGGTGCCGGAGCGCGCCGGAGTTCGGGAGGGTGTTCATCTGCGGGCTCCTTCGGTTGCCGGGGGATGTCCCTGGCGCGAGCGACGGACGTCAGTCCGCGCCGGGAGGGAGGTAGTACGTCTGTCTCAGGAACGCGGCCATGTCGTGCAGGGCCTGCGTGTATCCGGCTCTGTAGTGTGCGTCGACGTCGGTCCGGCGGCCTTCGGCCTCCGCCCAGGCGTCGAGGTGCCGAGCGATGCGCAGGTGGTTGCGGTACAGGGCGCCGTGCCTTCCGCCGAGCGCGGCTCGCGCACGCTGCTCGTCCCAGTCCTCCAGGTCGCCGGTGTCGAAGGCGAGCAGGTCGTCGTCAGTCTGCGGCACCGTCGTCCTCCTCTCCTCAGGTCGGTCTCCGCCGTCACGGGTACCGCGCTGTCCCCGTGCGATGTCCGAGTGCGGGCACCGTCGGGGCTGACGGACGGGACTCTCTGGCTGACGCAGGTGATGGTTGAAGGGTCAACTGGCCGACAGCCCGCGCCGCCTAGGACCCGCCCAGACATCGATCCGGTCGTTCTCATGGTCCCGCCGGGCTGTCATGCCGACTGCGCCCAGCCGGGGGAATCACGTGTTCCGGGAGTGCCACGAGTGGCCGGACGGTGTCGCCGGTGACCACACTCGATGGCGGACCTGTGCTCGTGCGTCCGCGGCAGGGTACCCGCCGACGCACGAGCCGCCCTGCCCCAGGAGGCACCCCCCATGCCCTTCAACCCCTTGGAACAGCGGGGTATCCCGCTGGACCGGCAGCTGCGCAGCTGGCGTGAGCTGAACGTGCAGCCCATCGACCCCGACCGATGCGACCCCTACACCCGGTGCCGGATCATCACGATGAACGGCGTCGAGGTGGAGGCGATCCTGTTCAGCCACCAGCTCGCCCGCAACACGGCCGACCCGGAGGTCAAGCGGCAGCTGGCACGGACCCGGTACATCGAGGCGCAGCAGCAGAAGGTGGTCAACTGGCTGCTGCCGGGCGTGTCGTCGGTGCTGGAGACGACGATCGCCTACGAGCAGGTCGCGGTGGACCTCACCGCCTGGGTGGCGCGGATGGAGCCCGATCCGTATCTGAAGCAGGCCTACCAGTTCGGTGTGCTGGAGGACTTCGACCACCTGTACCGGTACGCCAACCTGTACGAGATGATCGAGCACCGCAAGGCGGAGTCGATCGTCGACAACCTCACCGAGGTCATGCCGGGCCGGCCCACGAGGTTCCACCACCGCGACCCGGTCGACAACGTCCGCGACCCGTACGACAAGGACGCGACAAACCCGCTGTCGAAGCTGCACGCGCTGACCATCATGTCGGCGGAGCAGCAGACGATGAACTTCTACATGAACACCGGCCCCACCTACATGGAGCCGATCGCCCGCCAGCTCTACCAGGAGATCGGGCTGATCGAGGAGGAACACGTCACGCACTACGAGTCCCTCGTCGACCCGGGCGAGACGTGGTGGGAGCAGCTGGTCAACCACGAGTACAACGAGTGCTACCTGTACTACTCCTTCATGGAGCAGGAAAGCGACCCCAAGGTCAAGGCGATCTGGGAGCTGCACCTCAACATGGAGCTGGAGCACCTGCACACCGCCTGCGATCTGATGCGCCGCCACGACGGCCGCGACCCGCAGGAGATCCTGGCTCCGGAGCTTCCCAACGTGCTCACCTTCGAGCCGAACAAGCAGTACCTGCGCGAACTTCTGGACACCCAGATGGACCTGACCACGCTCGGCGCCGGCTATGTGCGCGAGGCCCACGAGCGGTTCGAGAAGATGCAGGAGCAGATCCACGGCGGCGAAGCCCCGCCGAGCGACCGCGTGATGGCGGAACACGACGAGATGTTCGGCCGCGAATACCGCGTCCAGACCGAGGGCGAGCACCCCGACCCCTCCCAGCGCGAGAAGTGAGGGGCAGGCGCATGTCCGAACTGCACACGCCCCAGACCGGTGACGACCGGGCGCCCGACATCGACGTGGTGGCCCTGCTGATGCGTCAGCACGGGGACATCCGCAACCTCTTCGACGAGGTCGAGCGGAGCCAGGGCGAGGAGCGCCGGGACGCCTTCCGTCGCCTCGTACGGCTGCTGGCCGTGCACGAGACCGCCGAGGAAGAGGTCGTCCACCCCTTCGTCCGCATGGCGGTCGACGGTGGCGAGCAGGTCGTCAAGGATCGCCTGGCGGAGGAGAAGTCGGCGAAGGAGACCCTCGCGGCGCTGGACGAGATGGACACCGACGACCCCCGGTTCATGCCCCGGCTCATGCAGCTGCGCACCGAGGTGCAGGAGCACGCGCGGGCGGAGGAGCGTTACGAGTTCTCGCACATCCGCCGCAGCACCGACGTGACGAACCTCGCCGCGATGGCCAAGGCCGTCAAGGCCGCCGAGGCCATGGCCCCCACCCGGCCGCACCCCGGGGTCGAGGCCGCCTCGGCCAACGTGGCCGTCGGCCCGGTGGCCGCACTCATGGACCGCACCAAAGACGCCGTCCGCAAGGCGATGGGCAAGCACTGAGGTCTCCACCGCGTCCCGCACGGGCAGTCCGTGCGGGACGCGCCCATGCACCGACGCTCCCAGTGCAGTACGGGCCCGGCCGGTAGGCGGCGGCAAGGAACACGCGCGGGGCCGGGTCAGGGCTCCGGCCGGCTCTCGTCCGGGCCGCTCACCACGGTGAGCAGATCGTCCCGGGCGGCCAGGGCGTCCAGGGAGAGGGTGCGGTAGCCGACGTCGTCGAAGAGTACGGTGATGCGGTCCCCGTCCTCGCTCAGCACGGTGCCGCGGCCCCACTCGCCGTGCCGTACGGCGGCTCCGGGCGGATAGGCGCCGGCCTCCGGATGCCGGCCGGTGCTCGTCGCGTCGCCGTCGCCGCTCTCCTGCTCGTCGCACATGTCGCAGTTGCCGCACGGGGCCTCGTACTCCTCGCCGAAGTACCCCAGCAGGAAGCGCCTCCGGCAGCCGGTGGTCTCGGCGTACGCCCGTGCCATGTCCACTCTCGAGCGGTCCATGCGCTTGTGGGCCTCGGCGGTGTCCACGGCTCGGCTCACTGCGCGCGACGGTGCCGTGCCCGGGACCGGTCGGACGGCGCCCGAGGCGTCCGTGACCAGGGCACCGGCTTCCTCCAGCAGGTTCACGGCCGTCGTGACCCTGGCGCGCGACATGCCGGTGTCCCGTCGCAGTTCGTCCAGACCCGGTGGAGCGTCGCGGTGGGCGTGGACCGCCTGTACGACCGCGTCCACGGCCTGGGGGCGGGGTGTGCGGCTGCTGAAGTACGCCTGCATTCCCGTGTCCTCGGTGCGGTAGTGCAGTACGGCGAGGGCGGGTTGTCCGTCGCGCCCGCAGCGCCCGATCTCCTGGTAGTAGGCGTCCAGGGAGCCCGGCAGCGACGCGTGCAGCACGAACCGCACGTTCTCCTTGTCGATGCCCATCCCGAAGGCCGAGGTCGCCACCACGACATCCAGGTCACCGGAGAGGAACGCCTCGTGGATCCGGCGGCGTTCGGCGGCGCGCAGGCCCGCGTGGTAGGCGGAGGCGGCAAGCCCGAGGGAGGCCAGCTCCGCGGCGTAGGACTCGCTGTCCTTGCGCGTCGCCGCGTAGACGATGCCGGGCTTGGGAGCCGCGGCGGCGTCCTCCAGGACACGGGAGCGCCGTTCGTCGTCGTCGAGGTGGCGGCTCACCTCGAGTCTGATGTTGGGACGGTCGAATCCGGTGACCAGCTGCCGCGGCCTGTCCATGCCGAGCCGTTCGACGATGTCCTGCCGTACGGGAGGCGCGGCGGTCGCCGTGAGCGCGAGGACGGGCGGCCGGCCCAGCCGCCGTACCGCCTGCGCCAGGCGCAGGTAGTCGGGCCGGAAATCATGGCCCCATGAGGAGACGCACTGGGCCTCGTCCACCACGAAGAGGGCGGGGTGCGCCTCGGTCAGCCGCTGTACGACCTCGTCCTTGGCCAGTTGCTCCGGGGACAGGTAGATGTAGCGCACCGAGCCCTCCCGTACCGCTGCCCAGGCCTCCTCGGTCCTGGCCGCGCCGAGGTCGGAGTTCACGGCGACGGCTTCCGGGCCGCCGTCGCCGCCGGGCAGTCCCGCGATCTGGTCCCGCTGCAGGGCGAGCAGCGGTGACACGACGACGACCGGCCCGGACAGCAGCAGGGCGGGAACCTGGTACACGGCGGACTTGCCGGATCCGGTCGGCATGACGACGAGACAGTCCCGTCCCTGAAGCACCCACTCCATGGCGGTGAGCTGTTCGGGACGCAGTTCCTCCCAGCCGAACACCTCGGCGGCCGTCTCCCGCAGCCGCCCGGCCCACCGTCTGCGGGCCGGCGGTCCTTCCCCGGTCATGGCACGCTCCTCGCTGGCGGGGGGCTGTCCTGGGTACCCCGGCCTCCGGCGAGTACCCGGGCACGACGGTCAGGTGCTCAGATGGCGTTGCAACCAGTCGGCGGCGGCACGGCGGAAGAGCCGGCGGTTGTCGGCGCGGAGGAACTCGTGGCCTTCGTCGCGCAGGGTGAGCAGTTCGGCGGTCACACCGCGCTCGCGCGCCGCCCGGACGAACTGTTCCGACTCCCCCGGCGGCACATTGGTGTCGTGCTCCCCGTGCACGGCGAGCACCGGCGCCCGCAGCTCGTCGATGCGGCTCATCGGTGACAGCGCCCGCAGCAGTTCGCGGTCGCGTTCGGGGTGGCCGTACTTGTGGGCCGCCGACTGGGCGATCCAGGGTTCGGTGCCCTCGAAGAACGTCGCGAGGTCCGACATGCCGCACACGGCGACTCCGGTGCGGAAGAGGTCCGGGTGCCAGACCAGAGAGGCGAGCGTGAGATAGCCGCCGTACGAGCGGCCCATCACCGCCAGCCGGGCGGGATCGGCCGGGCCGGCCAGGACCGCGTGGGCGGCGCAGTCCGCCACGTCCTCGATCGCGGCGAACCGTCCCCTTCCCAGGTCGGCGTCGACGAACGACCGGCCGTAGCCGGAGGATCCGCGGACGTCGGGTGCGAAGACGTCCAGCCCTCGCCCGAGGATCTCGTGGTACAGCGGATTGAGGACGGGGCGCTCCTGGTCCTCGGGGCCGCCGTGCAGATGGATGACACAGGGCGCCGGTTCGCCGGGGCCGCGGCCCGGCGCGCGGTAGTACCAGCCGTTCAGCGGCAGCCCGTCCCGGGCGGTGGGGCGCAGCGGGACCGGTCGCACGGGCGGGCGGCCCGGCGGAACGGCGTCCTCGTCGCGTGACGACCACGGGGTGCGCACCGGCGTCGCGCCGCCGGGCAGCCACCAGATGCCGGGGCGGCGGCGGGACCCGGACAGAGCGAGCAGCAGCCGGGGGCCGGCGTGCGTGATGCGCGTGACCACTTCGTGGGGCAGGGACACGGGCCGGGACGGGCCCGGGTCCGCCGCGGGCCGAGCGGAGGCGTCCGTGTCCAGCACCTCCAGCTCGCTCATGCCCCGGACGTTCCAGGCGAGCACGGCGTGACTGCCGTCGCGGGCACACCGCAGCAGCTCCAGGTCGGTGCTCTCCCGCGAGGCGCCGACCGACCAGCCGCGCGGTTGCCCTTCCGGGTCGAGCCCGGCGGCGAGAAGGACCGCGAACTCCCGGTGGGCGTTGCTGCGCAGCCAGAGGGTGTCCGCGCGGGGTGAGAAACTGCCGATCCACGGGTCCCCGTCGGCCACCGGCATCACGAGGGTCGTCACGCGGTCGGCGGTGCGCAGCACGACCGCCTCGCGCCGGCCGCGGGGTCCCCGGCGCAGCAGTGCGAGCGCGCCGTCCCGGCTGAGATCGCACACGCGCAGCGTCGCCGCGTCCTTCTCGGCGGCGAGCAGGACGGGGGCGGCGACGCCGTCGGGGTCGACGAGGTACGCCGACAGTCCGTCGCCGAATCCGGCCGCCGGGGCGGTGCCGCCGCCCGGTGCGCCGATCGCCGCCGTCTCCACGGCGAGTACGGGTGACGGCAGTGCGGGTCCGGCGTCCGTGTGGGGTGGCGGGCCGAGCAGTTCCGTGTCGCCCGTCCGGCCCGGCCAGGGCGCCGGCAGCCGGCCGTCGGACGGGCCGGGGCCGGACGCACCGGCCTCCGCCGTGGCGTCCGGGGCGGGTACGGCGGTGGGGACCGCGACGGTGACCGCGAGCGCCGATCCGTCGTGGGCCCAGCAGCCCAGGTGGGCGGAGCTGCCCGGCTCGGCTCCGGCCAGGATGTGCCGGTCGCTGCCGTCGGGGCGGACACACAGCACTCGGGTGTGCTCACCGCCGCCGGGGGCGGTGGTGTAGGCGATCCAGCGGCCGTCGGGCGACCAGGACACCTCCGTCACGGGGTCCTGTCCGTCGTCGAGCAGGCGCACGGCCTCGCCGTCGACCGGACCCGTCCAGAGCTGGGGCACACCGCCTCGGTCGCAGATGAAGGCGACCTGTGTGCCGGCGGGGTCGGCCGAGGGGTACCAGCAGCCGTGCGCGATGAGCCGGGTCGTCGCGTCGCGCGGCCCGGAGGCGTTCGGCAGCGGGACGCGGGCGGGCGCGGCGAAGGCGGTCCTGCGGCCGTCCGGGGCCGGCGGGGGCGGGTCGGCGGTCCGATTCAGGTGGGTGGCCGCAGGCCGCTCGGCACCGGCCGTGCCGGCCTCGGGATGCCGTACCGCGGGGAGTTCCCCGGTCAGATTCCGTGCGTCTGCAGCCATATCTCCAGCAAAGCCACTTGCCACAGTGCGTTCGCTCCGCGCTTGGTGCGGTGCCGGTCGGGGGCCGCCAGGAGTTCGGCGACGTAGGAGTCCTGGAAGAGCCCGCGCCGCTTGGCCTCGGGGGCGGCCAGCGCCTCACGCACCTTGTCCAGGACGGGTCCGGCCATGTGGGTGATCGCCGGGACCGGGAAGTAGCCCTTGGGGCGGTCGACCACCTCGCGGGGCAGCAGTTTGCGGCCGGCCTCCTTCAAGACGCCCTTGCCGCCGTCGGCCAGCTTCAGCTCCGGCGGACACGCGGCCGCCAGCTCGACCAGTTCGTGGTCCAGGAAGGGCACGCGGGCCTCCAGGCCCCAGTCCATCGTCATGTTGTCGACCCGCTTGACCGGGTCGTCCACCAGCATGACATGGGTGTCGAGGCGCAGGGCGGCGTCGAGCGCGGTCTCGGCCCCGGGCACCGCCATGTGCTCGCGGACGAAGCGGCCGGAGACGTCGTCCCGCGGCAGCATGTCCGGTTGCAGCATCGCGGCGAGGTCGGCGTGCGGCCGGTCGAAGTACGTCTCGGCATACTTCTGCGGCTCGTCCTCGCGGGCCGCGCAGGCCAGTTGCGGGTACCAGTGGTAGCCGGCGAAGACCTCGTCGGCGCCCTGCCCGCTCTGGACGACCTTGACGTTCCTGGACACCTGCTCGGACAGCAGATGGAAGGCGACCACGTCGTGGCTCATCATGGGCTCGCTCATCGCCGCGACCGCCGCGTCCAGGGCCGTCGACACGCGCTGCGAGGGAACCACCAGCTGCTGGTGGTCGGTGGCGAACTCCCTGGCCACCAGGTCGGAGTAGCGGAACTCGTCCCCCTCGTCGCCGCCCTCCGCCTCGAAGCCCACGCTGAACGTGGCCAGGTCCCGCTGCCCCTCGTCGGCCAGCAGGGCCACGATCAGGCTGGAGTCCAGTCCCCCGGACAGCAGGACCCCGACCGGGACGTCGGCGACCATCCGCCGCCGTACGGCGGTGCGCAGCGCGTCCAGCACCGCGTCCCGCCACTCGGCGGGGCCCATGCCGGCGTGCTCGGGCCGGCGCGTGTACGACGGCTGCCAGTAGCAGTGGTCCCGGTAGGCGCCGTCCGGCTCGACGACCCGCACGGTGGCCGGGGGAAGCTTGCGCACCCCCGCCAGCACGGTCCGGGGCGCGGCCACGGTCGCGTGCCAGCTGAGGTACTGGTGCACGGCGGCCGGGTCGAGCGAGGTGTCCACGCCACCGGCCGCGAGCAGGGCGGGCAGCGAGGAGGCGAAGCGCAGCCGCCCCGGGGTCTGTGCCAGGTACAGGGGCTTGATGCCGAGCCGGTCGCGGCCCAGGATCAGGCGGCCGGTCCGGTGCTCGAAGAGGGCGAAGGCGAACATGCCGTGGAAGTGGTCGACACAGGAGGTACCCCACTGCCGGTACGCCGTGAGCACCACCTCGGTGTCGGAGGTGGACAGGAACCGGTGGCCGAGGCCCTTCAGTTCCGCGCGCAGCTCCTTGTAGTTGTAGATGCACCCGTTGAAGACACCGGTGATCTCCTGCTCGGTGTCGGTCAGGGGCTGGGTCCCGCGCTCGGAGAGGTCGATGATCTTCAGACGGCGGTGCCCCAGCGCCACGGCGTCCCGTGACCAGACACCCCGGCCGTCGGGTCCGCGGGCGGCAAGCCGGTCCGTCATGCGCTCGACGGCCGCCAGATCGGGACGCGTGCCGTCGAAGCGCATCTCTCCGCTCAGCCCGCACATCCGGAACCACCTCCCCGCTGCGCGCACGTGGGGTGCGGGGTGGGCGGCGGTGAGGTACCCCGTGGGCCGCCCACCGGTGTGTGGCCGGGACTGATCGACACGGTCGTGCTTCTCCTTCGCGAGGACAGAGACTCCTCTTCCACTCTGCTGCGCACGGTCACGGCACTCCTGAGGTGACGGGCGAACGCTGACTGCCTCACCCGGGAATCGACCCGCCCCGCCGGTCCACCGGAGGCGAGCTGTGCACCTCCGACTTCCCACCAGGCGCACGACTCATGCAGGGATGCTCTAAAGAGAGCATGCCCTCACAGATGAGCACCTTGACACAGGAGCCCGGATTCAGCGAGAGGACGTTTGTACGAGCGAAGACGGTACAGACGAGGAGCTAACACAGTCCTTATACGACGAGACGGAGACGCACATGGGCATCATCGCGTGGATCATCATCGGCCTGCTCGCCGGCGCCATCGCCAAGGCCATCATGCCGGGCAAGGACCCCGGCGGCATCATCATCACCATGCTCATCGGCGTGGCCGGTGGTCTGCTCGGTGGCTGGCTCGGCAAGGTGATCTTCGGCGTCGACTCCATCGACGGGTTCTTCGACCTCTCCACCTGGATAGCCGCGATCGTCGGCTCCCTCATCCTCCTCGCCCTGTACCGCCTCATCACCGGCAACCGGCACTCGCACCGTCACGCATGGCGCTGACGCCGAACCCGTCAGGGCGACACTCCAGACGGCTCCCACCCTGGCCCCCAGGGGGGAGCCTTCGCCGCGTGCACTTCTCAGCGCCTGCGCTTCCCGGTCACCCGCGGGTACCGGACAACGCGCCAACGGTACGCCGGATTTCTCTCTCGCGCTGCTAAATTCGCGACCGAGGGAAGTCCCGTTTCCCTTGACGCGCG
Source organism: Streptomyces sp. NPDC007189 (assembly GCF_040703635.1). Taxonomy (NCBI): domain Bacteria; kingdom Bacillati; phylum Actinomycetota; class Actinomycetes; order Kitasatosporales; family Streptomycetaceae; genus Streptomyces; species Streptomyces sp. NPDC007189. The sequence continues at coordinate 375,751 of NZ_JBEYEY010000004.1, read as the reverse complement.
CACGAAGCCAGGAAATTCGGGACATCCCTTCGTGTCTGGCAAGGCATCACTGCCCTACCGGTTCTGCAATGGGACCGGCAGCCGCAATCAACACGTGGTTCGGCAATCCCGGCTCCTCCGAACTGACCCTGATGGAGGAATTTCCCACGGACTTCCGCTATCTCCTGGGTCTGCAGGAAATGGTGCCGGTCGGCATGGCCGACGGCTTCTCGCAGGTCACCGGACGTCCCGCCCTGGTCATGCTGCACACCGCGCCCGGTCTCGGCAACGGCATGGGCGCCCTGTACAACGCCTACCTGAACAAGACGCCGCTCATCGTCATCGCGGGCAACCAGCGTCGGACCATGCAGAATCAGAAGACGCTCCTGACCAACGAGGACGCCACCATGGTCCCGCGTCCGTTCGTGAAATGGACGGCCGAGCCGGCCATTGCGAGCGAGGTACCCGCGGTCCTCGCCCGTGCCATCCACGTCGCGATGTCCCCGCCCACCGGACCGGTCTTCGTCTCGGTGCCGATGGACGACGCGGCCTACGAGCTCAGCGACGCGCAGGTCGCGGAGATCGAGGTGATCCGGGACCGCGAGGTCACCCACGCCGGAGGGTTCCGAAAGGACCTGGCGAAGAAGATCGCCGGCCGGCTGTCCGACGCGAAGTCGCCCGCCTTCGTGGTCCACGGCGACCTGGAGCACGCCGGAGCCTGGGAACCGGTCGTGAAGCTGGCCGAGCGGACCAAGGCCGCCGTGTGGACGGCGCCGCTGCCGGGCCTGTCCGGGTTCCCGGAGAACCACCCCCTCTACCAGGGCCTGCTCCCGCCCGGCGCCGGCTGGATCTCGGAAGAGCTGAAGGGCCACGACCTCGTCGTGGCCCTGGGCGGCCCGGTCTTCCGCTACTACCCCTATGTCCCCGGCCCGTATCTGCCCGAGGGCACATCCCTCATCCACATCACGAGCGACCCGGACGAGGCCGCCCGCGCACCCGTCGGCGACGCCTACGTGGCGGACATCCGGGCCGCCGTGGAGGCTGTGCTGGGCGAGATCCCCGAATCGTCGCGCACGGCCCCCCGGACCCGGCCCGAGGTACCGCGCCCGGAACGGGCCGAAGCCCCGATGCCGGCCGCGGACCTGTGGACGGCCGTCGGCCACGCCGCCCCGGCGGATGCCCTGTTCGTGACCGAAGCCGGTTCCAACGAAGTCCCCATCACGTCGTACGTACGGCCCGGCGCCGCCCTCTCCCAGATGTCCGCCGTCGGCGGGGGCCTCGGGTTCGGGCTGCCCGCCGCTGTCGGCGCTCAACTCGACACCCCGGACCGCCCGGTGATCGCCCTCATGGGCGACGGGCCGATGCACTACGCGATCACGTCCCTGTGGACCGCTGCCCGCCACAAGGTCCCGCTGACGATCGTCGTCTCCTCCAACGAGGAGTACGGCGTCCTCAAGCAGTTCGCCGTGATCGAGAGCGCCGCCGGAGTTCCCGGACTGGACCTGCCCGAGCTGAATATCGTGGCCACAGCCGCGAGTTACGGCGTCGACGCTCACGAAGCCACCGACACCGACGAGGTCGCCGACATGCTTCGCGCCGGAGTCGAAGACCGGGAACGCCCGACCCTCATCAACGTCCGGACGAACAGGGCCGAGAAGCGCGCTCCCCGCCTGACCTGAGCCCACCGGGCCCGGTGGGGATGCCGGTGAACGCGCCCTTCTTCACCATCGACGATCGGCACAGCTCAGCCCCAGGCTGGTGCTGAGCCGGTCGGCCGCTCCGCCCATGCCCCGGACCGGATGTGGACCGTGGACGGCACCCTCATCCCGTCGGATCGCCGCGGCGGCAGAACGCCCGGCTTCGTCGCTGCCCGGAGATTGACGCCCTCCTACCCCTGGAGCCTGATCATGAGGATCGGGTTCGGGTGGGCCCAGACGCAGTGAAGGCCCGGTGGGTGCCGGGCCTTCACGTGTGAGTAGCGGGGACAGGATTTGAACCTGCGACCTCTGGGTTATGAGCCCAGCGAGCTACCGAGCTGCTCCACCCCGCGTCGGTACGGTGAACTGTACGGCATCGATCCGGCTGGGCCCAATCGGCTTTCACGACGGCTCAGCCGGTTCACGCCTCGAACTCGGTGAGATCGATAGAGTGAACGTGGAGCGGATAACCGTACACCGGGTGTGCCGTAGTGCCCTCCGACACCATGCCGAGCTTGCGGATGATGTTCTCGGAGGCGTCGTCACCCACCCGGTTGATGCTGATGACGCGATCAAGGCCACGGTCCTGGAGCGCAAACTCCAGCGTGGCCTGGGCGGCTTCGGACGCGTATCCCTGGCCCCAAAACTGTGAGCCGAGCCGCCAGCTGATCGCCACGGCGGGCAGCACCTCCGGCAGGAACTCGGGCACGGACAGCCCCGTGAAGCCGGCCAGTTCGCCCGAGGCCAGCAGCTCGACGGCGAAGAGGCCGAAGCCCTCCTCGTCCCACTCCTCCTCCCACCTCTCGATGTCCTCGGCTGTACGGTCCAGGTCGCGCACCGAGCCGTCGTCGATCCAGCGCATGACCTGCGGGTCAGCATTGATGTCCGCCATCGGCGCAAGGTCGTCGTCATGCCAGCGGCGCAGAAGGAGGCGGGGGGTGCGGATCTCGGTCATGGTCCCCATCCTGCCGAAGGCAAGAGCCTCACCGGTAATCGGCACTCGCCTGTGCTGGTGCCGTCGCTCTCCGTACTGCTCATGATCGACCGACCGGCCACTGCTCCCCCAGCAAGTCGCGCGCCGTCTGCGCCGACGTCGATTCGACGACATGGCACCCGGGGGTTTGGCGACCCGGCGAATCACCATCGACGACCGGACATCTACGACCGGCATGGAGTGATCACCCCACCTCCCAGCAATCCGTTGGTCCAGACTAGTCATCATTGACATGAACACGGTCTAGGCTTCTGAATACGCCGTACACGGCACGCCCCCACAGCCAAGGAAGGCCTTCACATGGTCAGATCTGGTACGGAAGTCACCCGGCACCGCCCCCTGTTGACACTGCTCGCCCTGCTCGCGCTGGTATTCGCCCTCCAGGCGGCCCCTGCGCACACCGCTCAGGCCGCCACCCCCTTCAAGGTGCTTGCCTTCTACGACGGCACCTACGACGCAGCGCACATCAGCTTCGACCACGAGGCCAACACGTGGTTCCCGCAGGCCGGTGCGCAGAACGGGTTCACTTACACCTCGACCACGGACTGGAGCCAGCTCAACGCAGCGAACCTGGCCAACTACCAGGTGGTGATGTTCCTCGACGACTACCCGCACACCGCGTCGCAGCAGTCCGCCTTCCAGACGTACGTGTCCAACGGCGGCGGCTTCATCGGCTTCCACGTCTCGGCGTACAACGACGACACAAGTGACTGGCCCTGGTACCACAACACCTTCCTGGGCACCGGCACGTTCAAGAGCAACTCCTGGGGACCGACCTCGGAGACGCTCAAGATCGAAGACTCCGGCCACCCGGCCACGGCCGGCCTGCCGGCCGCCATCACGTCATCGGTCAGCGAGTGGTACAGCTGGCAGAACGACCTGCGGCAGAACCCGGACATCGACATCCTGGCGTCGATGGATCCGTCCACCTTCCCGATCGGCACGGACCCCAACCAAACCTGGTACAGCGGCTATTACCCCATCGTGTGGTCCAACCGCCACTACAAGATGGTCTACAACAACTTCGGCCACAACGCGATGGACTACTCCACCAACACCACTCTGTCGTCGACGTTCGCCAGCGCCCAGCAGAACCAACTCCTCCTGCAGGAGATCAAGTGGGCGGCGGGGCAGTCGGGTCCGGTCACCCCGCCCCCCACCGTCACAGGTCCGATACACGGTTACGGCGGCAAGTGCGTGGACGTCGCCGGCGCTGGCACGGCCAACGGCACGGCGGTTCAACTCTATGACTGCAACGGCAGCAGCGCGCAGAACTGGACGGTCGGCGACGGCCGACTCACCGCACTCGGCAAGTGCATGGACGTGACCGGGGCCGGCACTGCCAACGGCACCAAAGTGCAGCTGTACGACTGCAACGGCACCGGCTCGCAGGTCTGGCAACCGGGGGCGGCCGGCTCCCTGGTCAACCCGCAGTCGGGCAAATGCCTCGACGCCACCGGACCCAGTTCGGCCAACGGCACCCGGCTGCAGATCTGGTCGTGCAACCAAGCGGCCAACCAGAGCTGGACCCTGCCCTCCTGAACCGACTCCGGCACAGGCCCGGCCGGGTTCGTCCGGCCGGGCTCCCTGCGCCGGGGCCCGGCAGATCAATCCCGCCGCTGTTTGTACGCGTGGCCATTGAGGCAGTCCGGGTCAGCGCATTGTGTGGTCTTCGGTTTCCGTGGTCAGGTCGTGGAGGACGGCGCTCACGCGGTCGGTGAGGCCGAGGATGTCCTTCATGCTCTGGATGTAGAGGTCCCGCTTGCCTTCGTCGATGGCTCGCCGGCAGTTGTCGCCAATGGATCGAGCCCGAGCCAGCAGTTCCGGCCATCCCCGCTGCAGCGCGGGGTCGGGCAACGGGAAGTAGGTGCTGAGCCGTTGTGCGGCCGTCTGGAGACCGAGGCAGTGCGGACGTATGGCATGGGCCGCGTAGCCGCGGTCGCTCAACGCCCTGTCGTCGTCAAGGGCGTTGAGGACGTCCAGGAGTTCGCCGCTCATGTCGGTCAGGTGCTTTCGCCCTCCGAGCCGTAGCCAGGCATCTGTTTCGAGCGCGAGTACCTGCGCGGACGGGGTGGTGTTCGATGCGGGGGCGAGGTCCTCGCGGGTCAGGGAACTGCGGACGCCGGAGCCTGCGCCGGTGTCCAGGGGGAGGCTTGCTGCGGTGGTCAGTGCAAGGGCGGTCAGGCAGGTCAGCGCCACTACGGCCGTGCGGGCCGGCCGATGGAACCGGCCCGAGGGCCGCGGGAGGCGCAGGGGCGGCCGCCGGGCGCGGCGACCGGTGTCGGGCCGCAGCGCTCTCAGCAGGTGCCGGACCGTCATGGCTGCCACCGCCGTGAAGGCGGAGGCGAACACGGCCAGACCCAGGACGAGCGGCAGCACCACCTCGGTCAGCGGCCAGGCGCCCTGGGGTGTCCAGGTGCAGGCGGTGCGCAGCGTGGCCAGGCCGCTGAGGCAGCCGTCGGCCGACAGCAGCAGGAAGGCGACGGTGATGCCGACGAGTCCCGTCGTCCCGGCGGTCACGGTCGCGGCCGGAACCGGGAAACGGGATGCTGCCGTGCTGCTCACCACGGCCGTGGTCATGACCACGGCGACGAGTACCACGACCAGCCATGTCGTGAGGAGCAAAACCTGTTGGCCCAGCATCGCGCCGGCCGGCGGCCGCACGCTGTGCAGCCGAGCCAGCACCACGACGACGGCCCCGCAGGCCGCGCAGGCCCCGAGGACCGCGGCGAGGGCGAGTCGCCGGAACGACGGCAGCCGCCCGGCCCGCCACGCGGCGCTCTCTCCCGGCGGCAGCGCACGGACCACCCACGCCGGTGCGCTGCGGGTCGCCCCGGCCGCCCATGCCAGCAACGGCAGCACCCACAGGGCTGTCACCGCCCACACCAGTGACGTGTCCGCCTCCCACGGCATCACCACCGACATCACCACGGCGATCGCCGTGAGTGTGTTCCGGCCGAGGGCGGGACCCGGCAGGTCATGCTTCACTGCGGTGCGGATCGCGGACTCGGAGTACGGCCAGCCCGCCGCGAAGAGCCTGCCGCTGGTCTGCCACCAGTCGTACGACAGGGCGAAGACGACCAGGGTGGCCAGCAGGCCCACGGCGAACACCGGGCGCAGGCTGCTTCCTCGCCAGCAGCGCAGGGCGAGGCCGGCGAACTGTGACGTCCAGCAGGTGACCACCACGCTGAGGACCACGAGCAGCGCGAAGACCTCGGGATGCCTGGGCAGCACACGCCACCCGGATACGCTGCCGGTCAGCACCTCGCCGAGAGCGAGCCCCACCCCCAGCCACCACCCGGCGCGCAGCCCCGAGGGCGCCCGGTCGCCCGTCAGCACGGCCCGTGCTGCCGCGCGCCACAGAGTCACGCCGACGGTCGTCGCGACCAGTCCGGCGACCATGTCCGCTGCCACATGGACCATCACCCCGGTTCCGAGCGCGTACAGCTGGGCGGCGCACGTCGACGCCGTCGCACCCGTGAGAAACAGGGTGAGTGCGGACGGCCGGAACAGCTCCTCGGTATCGGCCAAGGCCTCGCGGCGCCGCTGCCAGCCGGGGTGGCTCCGCCACACGGCGAGGAAGGCACGGCCCACCGTCGCGAGTCTGCCGCGGCCCCGGTCCACCTCGTCGCCGACGCCGTGCCAGACGGCCGGGTCGGCTCCCCACCTCAGGGCGTCGGCATCGGCGTACATCTCGCGCGTGCGCAGGATGTCGGCGCGCACCAGGAAGACGAAGGCGATCATCGTCGCCATGGACGTCAGGTCGCGCGTGGTGGCCACCACAGAGGGAGGACCGAACACCGGTGACGACAGCGACGCGTGGAGGGCCAGCACCGCCGAGATCACGTAGCCCGGAAGGACGGTGAGCAGGAAGACACGCCACAGGGCCACCGTCGCGTAGGTGATGTCGATGTCGCGGTTGCGGATGTGCGCCAGCTCGTGCAGCACTACGGCGCTGAAGCTGCGTGGATCGCGCTGCCGGACGGCCACGAGTCCGCCGTGCAGACAGACGACGTGGCGGCGCCACCGACCGAAGACCACGGCACTGGCGGTGCGTGCGGCGGGGGCCACGACGAACGACGGCCGCCGGGTGAGCCCGGCGACGCCGACGAGCTCATCGAGGACGGCCGGCAGCTCGCCGTCCCGGTCGATCGCTTCGACCGGAACCAGCCTGCGGCGGCGTTGCTTCCACACCGGAAGCGTCCAGTACAGGACGCCGGCCGCCACCACGAGCAGCACCACCGCGGACGGCACCAGCCAGGGGGAAGCGTGCGGTACGAAGCGGTCGAGACAGGCCTGGAACGGGCGGTCGGCCCGGACCGTGGCCACGCCCACACCCAGGTAGTCGCCCTGCGGGTCGGCTCCGGCGGCCAGAGCGCAGCCCACGTACATGTTGTGCGGATCGGTGAGCGAGTGGCTGATGGCCGATGCCACCGTGGCACTGCTGGTGACGAACAGCACCATAAGCAGGACGAACCGTGGACCGGTGCCGGGCCAGAGGAGGCGCTCGTCGACTCGTCCGGCACGGCGCAACGGCGCGACACCCGCACTCACGACCGGTCCTCCTCGTCCGGTCCGGGGCCGTCCCGGGGGTCGTCGTCCGCGGAGGCGACTGCGCGCGAGTCCGCCTCGCCGTCCTGTTGTTGCCCTGCGGACAGCACAAGCCGGGCCACGACACGCTCGGCGAGTACTTCGGCCGCCCCGTCGTCCATACCGCTCTCCACGGCCAGCTGCGCCACCCGCAGACGTACGGCTTCGAGCTGCCCAGGCGTCAGCGGAGGCAGGACACGCGGCGTCGTCGGCCGGCGCCCGATCCGGCGCAGCCACCCACGCGCACGCCGGCCGGCCGCGGCCACGGTGGCGGAGACGATCTGCCGTGCCGCCTCGTCCAGCGCCATCCACACCACCGGGGTCACCAGGGCTGCGGCCTCGCCCAGCCCGAATCCCAGTGGCTCACGATCCCGTCGACTCGACAGCCGGCGCAGCGCGGTGTCGTCATCCACCAGAAGAAGGCCGTCGAGCAGCAGCACCTCATGCGGGGCCAGCTCGCTGACGATCTCTCGGACGACGTCCCGCACCAATAACCCAGCAGCCGTTTCCGGCCCCCCCTTCATCGCGCCCCCTGTAGCCGCGTCCCTGCACCAAGCCCCTTCAAAGTACTGCGGGGGATCATCCGGCACAGGGAATTCTCCACGTTGCCCGCTGTCCTCGCCAAGACCCACGCGCCCCACGGCAACGGCTGGCATCAGCCGCCAGGGCCGTGATGCCTCGGGTCCCGACCCACACGCCAGCACCCGCCGGCTGCAGACGCCCCGCTCCGTCGGGAAGAAGAGATCATGCAGGCAATGGATCAACCCGTCCCGTTCTCCGGGTAACGTCAAGGTATGAGTCACCCGCACCCCGAACTCAAAGCCGCCCCGCCCCTTCCCGAAGGAGGGTTGCGGGTCGTCGCCCTGGGCGGCCTAGGCGAGATCGGCCGCAACATGACCGTCTTCGAGCACGCCGGCAAGCTGCTCATCGTCGACTGCGGCGTGCTGTTCCCCGAGGAGACCCAGCCCGGCGTGGACGTGATCCTGCCGGACTTCACCTCGATCCGGGACCGGCTGGACGACATCGTGGCCGTGGTACTCACCCACGGCCACGAGGACCACATCGGCGGCGTGCCGTACCTGCTGCGCGAGCGGTCCGACATTCCCGTCGTCGGCTCCAAGCTGACCCTGGCGTTCCTGGAGGCCAAGCTCAAGGAACACGGAATCCGGCCGCGCACGGTGCGGGTGCGGGAGGGCGACCGGCGCGGCTTCGGGCCCTTCGACTGCGAGTTCGTGGCGGTCAACCACTCCATCCCGGACAGCCTCGCGGTCGCGATCCGCACCCGGGCCGGGATGGTGCTGCACACCGGCGACTTCAAGATGGACCAGTTCCCTCTCGACGACCGCATCACCGATCTGCGCGCCTTCGCCCGCCTCGGCGAGGAGGGCGTGGACCTGTTCCTCACCGACTCCACCAACGCCGAAGTGCCCGGCTTCACCACCTCCGAGCGTGAGCTGAACCCGGCGATCGAGCAGGTGATGCGCACCGCGCCGCGCCGGGTCATCGTCTCCAGTTTCGCCAGCCATGTGCACCGCATCCAGCAGGTCCTGGACGCCGCCCACCAGCACGGCCGCAAGGTCGCCTTCGTCGGCCGGTCGATGGTCCGCAACATGGGCATCGCCCGTGACCTGGGCTACCTGAAGGTCCCCTCCGGTCTGGTCGTGAGCACGAAGGAACTGGAGAAGCTCCCGGACCACAAGGTCACTCTCGTGTGCACCGGCTCCCAGGGCGAACCGATGGCCGCGCTGTCACGGATGGCCAACCGCGACCACATGATCCGCATCGGCAAGGACGACACCGTCCTGCTCGCCAGCTCCCTCATCCCCGGCAACGAGAACGCCATCTACCGGGTGATCAACGGACTCACCCGGTGGGGCGCCCACGTGGTCCACAAGGGCAACGCCAAGGTGCACGTCTCCGGGCACGCCAGCGCCGGCGAACTCGTCTACTGCTACAACATCGTCAAACCCCGCAATGTCATGCCCGTGCACGGCGAATGGCGCCACCTGCGGGCCAACGGCGACCTCGCCATCCGTACCGGCGTCGACCCCGACCGGGTCGTCATCGCCGAGGACGGCGTCGTCGTCGACCTCGTCGACGGACGCGCCTCCATCACCGGCAAGGTCCCCGCGGGCAACGTCTACGTGGACGGCATGGAAGTCGGCGGCGCCACCGAAGCGTCCCTCAAGGACCGCCTCACCCTCGCCGCGGAAGGCGTGGTCACGGTGGTGGCGATCGTCGACGCGGACACCGGCGCCCTCGCCGAGGCCCCCGACTTCCTGGCCCGCGGCTTCGTCCACGACGACACCACCTTCGAGCCGGTCATCCCCGTCATCGAGAAGACCCTGGCCACCGCGGCCGAGGAAGGCGTCGGGGACGCACGCCAACTCGAACAGCTCCTCGCCCGCGCCGTGGCGAACTGGGCGTTCCGCACCCACCGCCGCAAGCCCCTCATCATCCCCGTCATCATCGACGCCTGAACCACAGCCGGCAGCGCGGTCCCCGGTTCCGGTCGCGGCCCCACGGCCATCGAGGCCGGGCCCGGGAGTCATGTGGGGAAGCGCGAGTACGACCGTCCGGTCGCGCCCGACGACCGCTTGGGCGCCCGCGTCGTTGGGGACGATGACGGACAGCGCCGCCACCACCCGGCCGTCCGCGCCGCGCACCGGGGCCGCCACGCCGAGGGCCTCCTCGTGGACGTACCCGGGGCCTAGGCGGTGAGCGAGCCGGCCAGCAGCCGTTCCTTGCGGTCTGCCGCGCCATGGGCCAGGAGCACCAGACCGCAGGAGGGGGCGTACAGGGGCAGCCGCCCGGCGATCCGGGGGTAGTTGATCACCGCGTTCGGCGCGGAGAGGCGTTCGAGGAACAGCACGTCGTCGCCGTCGAGGACACCGAGCTGCACATGGTGGCCCACGACGTCGTGCACGCCCTCCATGAACGGCATGGCGGCGTCCCGCAGGGACAGCGCGGGCGAGGCCCGGACGGCGAGTTCCCAGAGCCGGACACCGATGCGCACCCGGCGGTCGTCGTCCCGGCCGAGGAAACCGTGGGCGACCAGTTCGCCCACGAGCCGATCTCGGAGACGGTCGGCGCCGGCTCGTCCTGGGTGAACGCCTCGAGGACGCGAGCGGCACGGGAGAGGACCGACTCCGGGTGTGGTGCCTTCATCGTGTCACTCCTCGTCCGTACGGGGCAGTCGTGACCCGACCCGCGCGGCCGTCTCGCGCAGCCAGATGTGGGCGGCGTCGTGCGTGTGAACCGGATGCCACCACAGGGCCTCCCGCAGCGGGACCGCCTCGTACGGCGGCTCCACGACGCGTACGGCGGCGAGCGGCGCCATGAGCCGTGCGAGACGGGCCTGGACGAGGGCGATCCGGCGGGTGCCGGCCACCAGCAGCGGCAGCAGCTGGAAGCTGTCGACCGAGACCTCGACACGCGGCTCGATGCCGAGCATGCCGAGCTGGCGCACGGCGGGGGCGTCGTAGGTGCGCTGATAGGTGACCCAGGGCAGCCGGGCCAGATCCGCGCGGGTGAGCCGGTCGTCGACGCTCGGGTGGTCGTCGGCGACGAGGAACACCCAGCGGTCGTCGTAGAGGTCGGTGGCCGGGAAGTCGCTGATCACACCGTGCGGCATGAGCAGGCCGTCGGTGGCGCTCAGCAGGGTCGCGGTGTCGTCGACGACGGTCGGCGGGGTCTGGGTGAAGCGCAGCCGGATGCCGGGGGCCTCCTCGTGCACCACGCGGGCCAGCTCGGTGCCGAAGACGGCCACGGCGTAGTCGGACGCGAGCAGCTTGAACTCCCGTCGCTCCTTGGCCGGGTCGAAGTCGGCCTGGCTGGAGAAGAGGCGTTCCAGCACGTCGTAGGCGGTGGAGGTGCGGTCCAGGAGTACCTGACCGAGCGCGGTCAGCTCGTAGTGGCCGCCGACGCGGGCGAGCAGGTCGTCGTCGAAGTGCCGGCGCAGCCGGGCGAGGGCCGCGCTCATCGCCGGCTGACTCAGGCCGACGCGCTGCCCGGCGCGGGTGACGTTCCGCTCCTCCAGCAGGGCGCGCAGGGCGACGACGAGATTGAGATCGAGACGGGCCAGGTTCACGGGTCTTCCTCCACGGTCCGGCGCCGACCAGGGCACATCAACGCGGTGGATGGCGATCATCCACAGAATCTATTTCCCTGATCACGGCTGGCGGGTCCAGATTAGTGCCACCGCAATCAGGAGGACATGTCCGTGAAACCCGAACCCGTGTCCGCGCTCTTCGCCGGACCGTTCGCCCTCGCCACCGTCTCGACCCACGAGGGGCCGCCCTTCCCCGCTCTCGTCACCCCCGACGGTCATGCCCTCGACCTGCGGGTCGCCTTCGGGGACGACCGGCTGACCGTGCTGGACGTGCTGGACCGCTGGGAGACGGCCCTGCCGCGGCTGCGGGCGCTCGCGGCTGACACCGGCCTTGCCCGCACGGCCGTCGCGGACCTGCGGGTGCACGCGCCGGTGACGCCGCGCCAGGTGTTCCAGTCCGGGGCCAACTACCGGCAGCACGTCATCGACCTGCATGTCGCCCACCGCGCCCCCGGCGACGACCGGCCGGAGAGCGAGCGGCGCGCGGAGGCCGCGGACATCATGGACCGAAGGGCGGCGGAGGACCTGCCGTACGTCTTCATCGGACTGCCCAGCGCGATCACGGGTCCGTACGACGACGTGGTGCTGCCCGCCCGGGCGGAGAAGCCGGACTGGGAACTGGAGCTGGCGGTCGTGATCGGCAAGCCTGCCTATCAGGTGCCGGTGAAGGACGCGCCGGACTACATCGCGGGCTACACCATCGCCAACGACCTGACCGACCGGGCCACCGTCTTCCGCCGGGACATGCCGCAGATCGGCACCGACTGGCTGCGCAGCAAGAACGCCCCCGGTTTCACCCCGCTCGGTCCCTGGATCGTCCCGGCCGAGTCGATCGCCAACCCGGACGACCTGCGGGTCACGCTGAAGCTCAACGGCGAGACCATGCAGGACGAGTCCACCAAGGACATGATCTTCAAGGTCGCGCGCATGGTGTCGTACGCCTCTCAGACCGCGCGCCTGCTCCCCGGTGACCTGGTGCTCACCGGCTCCCCGGCCGGAAACGGCATGCACTGGGGCCGGCTGCTGCGCGACGGCGATGTCATGGAGGGCTCGGTCACCGGGCTCGGTACGCAGCGCACGCGATGTGTCGCCGAGGCTGCGTCATGAACCGGCACGATCCCGAGGGCGCGATCGCCGAGGCCGCGAAGGCGTACTCGAACTGGGGGCGTTGGGGCCAGGACGACCGGCTCGGCACGCTCAACTTCCTCACCGAGGGCAAGCGCCGTGAGGGCGCGGCACTCGTCCGACGGGGCGTCAGTTTCTCGTTGGCGCAGTCCTTCGACATGAACGGCCCGCAGAAGGGCTGGCGACGGCGCACCAACCCGGTGCACACCATGCTGGACACCGGCACCGACGCCGCCCTCGGCCACCAGGGCTTCCCGCACGGCCTCGGCGGCGCCGACGACGTGATCGCGATGCCGCTCCAGTGCTCGACGCAGTGGGACGGGCTCGGGCACATCTTCGACCACGGCCGCGCCTGGAACGGCCGCCCGGCGGAGAAGGTCGTCACCTCCGACGGCGACCTCGTCACCGGCATCGAGCACATGGCGCCGTACGTCGCCGGGCGCGGCGTCCTGCTCGACGTCGGCCGGGTGATCGGCGAGGACGGGGAACTGCCGGACGGGTTCGCGATCACCGAGGAGCATCTGACGGCGACGGCCGAGGCGCACGGGGTGGCCGTCGGCCGCGGCGACATCGTGGTGGTGCGCACCGGGCAGCTGGCCCGGGCCCGCCGAGAGGGCTGGGGCGACTACGCGGGCGGTCCCGCGCCCGGGCTGTCGTTCACCACGGCCCGCTGGCTGCACGGCAGCGAGATCGCCGCGATCGCCACGGACACCTGGGGCTTCGAGGTCCGCCCGAACGAGTTCGAGAACGCCTTCCAGCCGCTCCATCAGGTCGCCATCCCGAACATCGGCCTGCTGATCGGCGAGATGTGGGATCCGGAGGCGCTGGCCGAGGACTGCGCGGCCGACGGCGTGTACGCGTTCTGGCTCACCGCCGCGCCCCTGCCCATCACCGGCGCGGTCGGCTCCCCCGTCAACCCGATCGCCGTCAAGTAACGCCTGGAACAAGGGAGTTCCCTCATGAGCACAGCCCGCACGGTCCTGGTGATCGGTGGTGGCGCCGCCGGCAACGCCGTGACGATCCTGCTGCGCCGGGCCGGTCTGGCCGTGGACCTGATCGAGGCCAAGGACGACTGGAACGCCACCGCCGGCTCCGGCATCACCCTCCAGGGCAACGCGCTGCGCGTGCTGCGCGAACTGGGAGTGTGGGACCGGGTGAAGGCGTCAGGCTTCGGTTTCGACTCCGTCGGCATCACCGCGCCCGACGGCACCGTCCTGCACGTCGCCCGGGACCTGCGCACCGGCGGCGACGACCTGCCCGCCACCGTCGGCATGCAACGCCCGCGGCTCCAGCAGATCCTGATCGACGCCGTACGCGCTTCCGGCGCCTCCGTGCGGCTCGGCACGACCGCCGAGATCCTCGGCCAGGACGCCGACGGGGTCTCCATACGCTTCTCCGACGGCAGCGAGGGCCGGTACGACCTGGTCATCGCGGCGGACGGCCTCGGCTCCTCGACCCGCGCGGCGATCGGCATCGGCGACAAGCCGGAGCCGACCGGCATGGCCATCTGGCGCGTCGCCGCCCCGCGCCCGGCCGGCGTCACCCGCACCGACCTCGCCTACGGCGGCCCCGCCTACATCGCCGGCTACTGCCCGACCAGCGACACCACCCTCTACACGTACGTCGTCGAGGCCCACCGCGACCGGGCCGCCATCCCCCCGGAGACCTACGCCGACGAGATGCGCCGCCTCGCCTCCGCCTACGGCGGCCACTGGCCGGAGATCACCGCGCACATCACCGACCCGGCGAAGGTCAACTACACCTGGTTCGACCGGCTGCTGGTGGAGGGCTCCTGGCACCGCGGCCGGGTCGTCCTCGTCGGCGACGCCGCGCACTGCTGCCCGCCCACGCTGGCGCAGGGCGCGGCCCTGTCCCTGGAGGACGCGCTCGTGCTGGCGCAGCTGCTGACCGCCTCGGACACCTGGGACGACGCGCTCTTCCAGGCCTACTACGCGCGGCGCGCGGCCCGCGTCCGCCCGGTCGTGGAGGCGTCCGTACAGATCGGGCAGTGGCAGCTCGACGGCGTCCGTGACGCGGACGTCCCCGGCCTGATGGGCCGGACGATGACGATGCTGCGGGAGCTGCCGTGAGCGTGCCCACCGTCGATGTACACGCGCACGTCCTGCTGCCCGAGGTCGAAGCCATGGTGGAAGGGTCACCGGGTCTGGCGGACGCGAAGGCGCTGGACGCGCGGCGCAACGGCCCGGCCGCCATGGCGATCAGCGGGGCGATGGTGCGCGACCGCGTCCCTCAGCTGACCGACGTCGCCGTACGGCTGGCCGCGATGGACGCCCAGGGCGTGGACGTGCAGTTGGTCAGCCCCTCCCCGTCGCACTACCACTACTGGGCGGACGAGGAGACGGCCGAGAAGCTGTACCGACTGGCCAACGAGGTCACCGCCGCGCACTGTTCCGCCGCACCGGACCGGCTGCACGGCCTCGGCCTCGCCCCGCTCCAGCATCCGCAGCTCGCGGTGGCGGCCCTCGACCACGCGTTGGAGCAGGGCCTGCGCGGGGTGGAGATCTCCAGCCACGCCCCGGGGCGGGAGTTGTCCGACCCGGCGTACGAACTGCTCTGGTCCCGCGCCGAGGAGACCGGGGCGCTCGTCTTCCTGCACCCCTTCGGCTGCACGCTCGACGAACGCCTCGACCGCTGGTATCTGTCCAACACCGTGGGGCAGCCGGTGGAGAACGCCATCGCGCTCTCCCACCTGATCTTCTCCGGCGTCCTGGACCGGCACCCGGGCCTGAAGCTGATCGCGGCACACGGCGGCGGCTACCTGCCCACCCACATCGGCCGCTCCGACCACGCCTGGGCCACCCGCACCGACGCGGCCGCCGGCTGCGCCCACCCGCCCAGCAGCTACCTCAGGCGCCTGTACTTCGACTCCCTCGTCCACGATCCGCACGTGCTGCGGGAGTTGGTCCGGGTGGCGGGCGCCGAGCGGGTGCTGCTCGGCTCCGACTTCCCCTTCGACATGGGCGCCGAGGATCCCGTCGGCGCGCTGCGCGCCGCACGGCTGCCCGACGCCGACTTCCACGCCGTTCGCGGCGGCAACGCCTCCGCCCTGCTCTCCCTGGAGTGATCCCATGCGTCTGCTCACCCATCTGCGGCACGTCGACCTCGCCGTGCCCGACTACGACAAGCAGCTCGACTTCTACGCCGGCGTCTGGGGCCTGACCAAGGTCGCCGAGGACTCCGGGATCTCCTTCCTCGCCGCCGAGGGCAGCCCCGAGCAGTACGTCGTGCGGCTGCGCAAGGCCGAGGAGAAGCGCCTCGACCTCCTCTCCTACGGCGCCGCTTCCGCTGCCGACGTGGACACCCTCGCCGAGCAACTCCTCGCCGGAGGCGTGCAGTTGATCACGCAGCCGGGCACGGTGGACACGCCCGGCGGCGGCTACGGCTTCCGCTTCTTCGACGTCGACGGCCGCACCATCGAGGTCTCCGCCGACGTCGCGGTACGGCAGCACCGCAAGATCGAGGAGAAGGAGTCGATCCCGGTCAAGCTCAGTCACGTTGTGCTCAACTCCCCCGACCTGAACCGCACCCGGGAGTGGTACGAGACCCACCTCGGCTTCCGCCTCTCCGACACGCTCAGCTCCCCGCACATGGGCGAGGTCATGCACTTCATGCGGATCTCCAACCAGCACCACTCCATGGCCATCGCCCAGGGCCCGCACACGGCCCTGCACCACGTCTCCTTCGAGATGCGCGGCCTCGACGAGTACATGCGCGGCTCCGGCCGCGTCATCCGCGCCGGCTTCAGGAAGATCTGGGGTCCCGGCCGGCACATGGCCGGCGACAACACCTTCACCTACTTCCTCGACCCGCACGGCAACACCGTCGAATACACCACCGAGCTGGAACTCCTCGACGAGGACACCTGGCACCCGCACGTCTACGACTTCTCCCGGCCCGAGGTCACCGACCAGTGGGGCACCGCCAACCCGATGAACGAACTCGTCGCCAAGGAATCCTTCAACGACCCCGACCGCGGCTGCTTCATCGCCCCGCCCGTCTGACCCCTGCCCCGCTCCCGAGGACGCGGCCGGCCCCGTCACCTGCCCTGGCTCAGTCCCGCCGCGCCCTCGGGCCCGCCCTCCCGGAGCCGCACCATGCGATTCGCCGCCTACGAACACCATCACCGCCGCCGCGTGGCCGTCGTGGAGGACGACGGCACCCTGCTGCCGCTGCCCGGCGTCACCTCGCTCACCGACCTGCTGCGGGAGTCCGGCGGTCTGCCCGGCCTGCTCGCCGCCGGCGCCGCATCGCTCGACGTACCGCCGGGTCCGCATGTGTCGGAGGTCCGGCTGTTGCCGCCGTTCCAGGCCGCCTCCGTCCGGGACTTCGTCACCTTCGAGGAGCATGTCGAGGGCGTACGGCGGTCCGTGGACGGAATGGCGGGCGTACCGGAGCAGTGGTACGCCGCTCCGACCTTCTACTTCACCAACCCGCACGCGATCTACGGCCCGCACGACGACATCCCCGTCCCTCCCGGCTCCGCGGTCCTGGACTTCGAACTGGAGGTCGGCGCGGTCATCGGCCGGGAAGGACGCGACCTCACACCCGAGCAGGCTCGCGACCACATCGTCGGCTATACCGTCTTCAACGACTGGTCGGCCAGGGACCTGCAGTCCGCCGAGATGAAGGTCGGCCTCGGCCCCTGCAAGGGCAAGGACACGGCCACCACGCTCGGCCCGTACCTGGTCACCGCCGACGCGCTGGAGCCGTACCGGGACGCCGACGGCTTCCTGCGGCTGGCGCTCACCGCCGAGGTCAACGGCGAGGTCGTCGGCCGGGATCTGCTGTCCCACATGAGCTGGACCTTCGAGGAGATGGCCGCCTACGCCTCGCGCGGCACCCGGGTCGTCCCCGGTGACGTCCTCGGCTCCGGCACCTGCGGCAACGGCGGCTGCCTCGCCGAACTGTGGGGCCGGCGCGGGGAACACGCCCCGCCGCCGCTCAAGCCTGGTGACACCGTCACCCTCACGGTGGAGGGCATCGGCAGTGTGTCCAACACCGTCGTGCCCGGTGCGGACCCCGTGCCGCTTCCGGCGGGCCGGCGCCGGTCCCGGGAGCGGCCGACCGTGCCAGGAACGAACGGCGGTTCGTGGGGGCCGGCACGCCGACCTTCTTGAGTACCGCCGAGCAGCAGGGTGTCAACGCGCTCTAGGGGAGGGCCTGGTCGCCGTGGATCGCAGCGCTGATGGGAGCTTCTTCCACGAAGGCGTCGAACGCCGTGATGCGGCCGTCTCGCACCGTCAGTACGTGGACGATCGCGGCATCGAAGGGTTGTCCTGTCGTGCGGCTGGTCCCCCGGGTTCGCCCTACGGCGAGGACTTGGTCGCCGGCGGTGAAGAGGTGCGCAAGCTCGATGTCGCTTTCGATCAGGTCGAAGGTGCGCGTGAACAACTGCTGGAATTGGGGTCGGTCAGGGCCTGCAGGGTCTGCAGGTCGGAGCGTGACAGTGCCTCGTACATGGCCGTGGCGACGTCTTCGGCGCTGGTGGACGTTGCGGGCATGCGATCTCCTTGCGTGAAGCGGCTGGGGCGGTGTCTGTCGGGCTGGTCACACCTGCGGCACTCGCGGCAGGTGGGGCGGCGGGGGCGGGACGCCTCGGTGTAGAGCGAACCCCCGTCGATCAGCCCGGCGGAAGCGGTTGAGCCGTTCTTCCGCGGGCGTGAAGGCGTTCCTGCCGTAAGGCCGCGCGCTGTGGCGCGAGGGCTCGCCGAGTGCGGTTCAGTCGCCGATGTGCAGGATGATCTTTCCGCGCCGGTGTTCGCGCTCCAGGGCCTCGTACGCCGCCCGGCCGTCCGCCAGGGGCAGCACACGGTCGACCGTCGGCGTCAGGCGGCCGTCTTCTATGAGCTGGGTGATCGACTCCAGCCCGGCCCGGTCGGGTTCCACGACGAAGAAGACCGCGCGGGCGTTGTGGCTCTCGGCCTCCTGCGTGTCGGGGGGAGCCGCGATGCCGACCAGAACGCCGCCCGGTGCAAGGACGTCCCAGGACCTGGCCTGGGTCGGTCCCCCGACCAGGTCGACGACGACGTCGACGGGATCGATCTGGTCCTCGAAGCGCTGGTGGACGTAGTCGATGGCCGTGTCGGCTCCCAGCGATCGCACGAAGTCCAGGTCGTCCGGGCCCACGGTGGCCGCGACGTCGGCACCGAGTGCGGCGGCGATCTGCACGACGAAGGACCCCACACCGCCGGCGCCGCCGTGCACGAGGACGCGCTGCCCGGGGCGCAGGCGGGCGTGGTCGACCAGGGCCTGCCAGGCGGTCAGTGCGGCCAGCGGCACGGCCGCGGCCTGGTCATGGGTCAGGGAGGCAGGCTTGGCTGCCACCATGTCGGCGGGGAGGGTGACGTATTCGGCTGCGGCTCCGTTGCGGGTGAACGGGATCAGTCCGTACACCTCGTCACCTTCCTGCCAGCCGGCGTCGGCGTCAGCGCAGGCGGCCACCACGCCGGAGAACTCGTGCGAGGGGATGATGGGGGTCCGGTCGCGGCCCGAGCCGTCGAAGCTGTCGGTCCAGGTGGCGTCCCAGCCCAGTTCCCCGGCGGTCACCGACGCGGCCCGCACGGCTACGAGGATCTCGCCGCGGCCGGGCTGCGGGCGCGGTGCCTTTTCGTAAGTGAGTTGCTCCGGGCCGCCGCGGCGGTGTGCCCGGATCGCGTTCATCTCGTTCATGATCGCTCCTTTGCGTGCAGGATCGATGCCCGGGCCGCGCCAGCTGCCGGCGTCTGGGCCGGGCCCAGGCGGACACACCGGTCACCGCCGTCCGTGCGGTTACCAGGTGGGGACGAATCCACCATCGATGACCATGTCACTGCCGGTGATGTTCCGTGCGTGGTCGCCGGCGAGGAACAGGACCAGGTCGGCGACTTCCTCGGGCGTTGAGAACCGTCCGGTGGCGGTAGAGCCGGCCACCTGCGCGACCACGTCGTCGGGTGTGATGTTCGCGGCGGCGGAGACGGTGGCCGCGACGCCGCCCTGGGCCAGCCACAGGTCGGTCTGCACCGGTCCGGGGCTGACGGTGTTGACGCGGATGCCCTTGGGCCCGACTTCTTTCGACAGGGCCTTGGAGAAGGCGACGAGGGCGGCCTTGCCGGCGCTGTAGTCGATCACCATCGGGTCGGGCAGGGTGGCGTTGACGGAAGCGACCGTGACGATCGAGCCCTGCCCGGCCTCGAGCATGAGCGGCAGGGCCGCTCGCGTGACCCGTACTGCGCTGAGCAGGTTCAGATCGAGGATGTGCTGCCAGTCGGCGTCGGTCACCGAGAGGAAGCCGCCGGTCCGGGCGGGGGCGGCGCCGACATTGTTGACCAGGATGTCGATGCGTCCCTTGGCCTCCTGGATGATCCGCTCGGCGTCCTGCGGCTTGCTGAGATCGACGGGGACCCAGGTGACCGTGCCCTTCTCCACCAGCGCGTCCAGTTCGGGTGTGGAGGTGCGGGATCCGGCGACGACCGTCGCCCCGGCCTGGGCCAGAGCTGCGACGATGGCCAGGCCGATGCCCTTGCTGGCACCGGTCACCACGGCGGTGCGGCCTTGCAGTGGGGTGTTCATTTCGTGCTCCTGGTTCGTCCGGTGCCGATGTGCACCGGTGCTTCGGGATGGGTCCGGCGCCGGCCGGCGGTCTGCGGCGCTGGTGGTGGAGCTGCCTGGTGGACCAGGGCGAGCGGGTCCGGCGGGGGGTCGTGGGTCAGGCGTATGAGGTGTCCTGGCCCTTGATGCCCTGGCGGGCCAGCCACTGAAGGGCGTAGTCGGCGACGACGGGCCAGCCGTGGTCGATCACCAGGGAGTGACCGCGGTCGGGGAACTGCTTGAGTTCAGTGACAGCCGTCGAGTTGCCGTACAGCTTGTACGCCGAGCGGGTCACCGCGTCCGGGACGGTGTGGTCGGCCTGGCCGGAGATCAGCAGCAGCGGCCCGCGCTCGGTGTTGCCGGTGGCCACTGCGGCCGGTGAGGTGCGGGTGAAGTTGGCGAGCGCGGCCTCGAACAGCGGCCTGCCCGGCGAGGGGATGGTGAACCGCGCGTGCAGGTCGTCGGATTCCTCGCGCGCGAGCGCGTTGCCGAAGCCGTAGGCGAACTGCGCGGCGGTCAGTGAGACGGCACGGCGGCGGTTCGCCGGGTTGCCCAGGACCGGGAAGCCTGTCCGCAGCTGGGCCGGGGGGAGAGCCTTGACGCCTTTGATCTGGGCGGGGTCGATGGCGACGGCGGCGCGCGCCAGACCGGCGCCCAGCAACTTCTGCGCGACCAGACCACCGAAGGAGTGCCCGATGAGCACCGGCGGACGGTCCAGGGAACGGATGACGCCGGCGTAATGGGCGGTGACGTCGTCGATGCCGAGCCCGGCGACCTCATCGGGGTGCCGTCGTGCCTCGGCCACGGTGGCGGCCTCACCGGGCCAGCCGGGAGCGAGCGGCGTGTAGCCGTGCTCGGCGGCCAGGTCCAGCCAGGGCTGCCAGGAGGAGGCGTGCAGCCACATACCGTGGATGAACACGGCGGGAATGCGTGAGTCGGACATGACTGTCTCCTGGGCCTTCGGGAACCGCTTCGGGCGGCTTCACTGCATCCAGGCTCCGGTGACAGTCATGAGCCCCGCATCAGTCGAACGACTGCAGTCACCTACTGCCAGGCCGCACGAGCTTGTGCCGGCCCGGCCGTCACTTCTCGGGGTCCGCTTCGGCCGTATCGGTGAGGGCGTCTCGCAGGGCGGCTCTGGACGTGATGCCGAGCTTGGGGAAGATCCGGTAAAGGTGGGCGCCGACCGTGCGCGGGGACAAGAACAGCTTGGCGCCGATCTCCCGGTTGCTCAGTCCGCCGGCCGCAAGCTCGGCGATCCGCCGCTCCTGCGCGGTCAGCGCAGCCTGGCCCGGTCGGGTGTGCTGCCCGGCGCGCCGGTGGCCCGCAGCTCGGCCTGTACCCGCCGCACCCAGGGGGCAGCACCGAGCCGTTCGAAGGCATCGGCGGCTTGCGCGAGGACGGTGCGTGCGGCTGCGCGTTCCCTCGCTCGGCGCAGCCACACGCCCTGGGCCAAGCGGACCCGGGCCAGCTCGAAGGGATAGTCGGCGGCTGCCGGATGGTGCGTGGCGCGCTCGAAGGCGGCGCGGGCGGCGTCGCCTTCGGTGGTCATGGCGTCGGCTGCGGCGGTGAGGAAGTCCAGTCGCGGGGAGATGGCGGGCAGGCCCTGGTGTCGGGCGGCGGCCGGGTGGGCGCGGGCCTGGTCGCCCCGGCCGGTGTGCAGGGCGGCCTCGACGAGGTCCAACAGCGTGCGGGGGGCCTGTTGCGAGTACGGAGTGAAGGTGCCGGGCGCGGTGATGCCGCTGGCGTAGGCGTAGGCACTTTCGTAGTCGCCCTCTGTGAGGCTGGTGGCCGCGCCGATGGCCTCGGCCAGCTGCGTGAGGTATCCGACCCCGCGAGGCCGGGCCCAGCGGTCCAGCCGGTTCATCGCGGCTGTGGCCCGGGGGGCGTCTCCCCGCCAGGCTGCGATCAGGCCCAGGAAGCCGTGGTATTGGTGCTCGAACAGGCTGTAGCCGTGTGTGGTGGTCAGTTCCAGGCCACGATGCCCGGTGCGTTCGGCGCCGTCCCAGTCACCGCTGGAGATCTGGTCGAGCATGACCACCTGCAGCAAGGTCATGGCATTGGTCACCGCACCGCTGCCGGATTCGCGTTCGGCGACCTGACGGACCAGAAACCTGTAGTCGCCGAGTGCATCGAGACAGTAGGCGGCCACGCTCAGCCGCATGACGTCCCACGGCTGCTCCTCGTCCAGCCGTGCGAACAGCTCCTGCAGGTGCTGCCGGGCGCCGTGTCCGCGCCTGGTGATGTCCCCCCAGACATCCCGGTACAGCACGGTGGTCTCATCACCGCTTGCCCTCCGGGCGTCCACGAGGCCATCGGTCACGCTCCACAGGGCCGGGTCGGCCGAGAACAGGCTGATGGCCAGCAGCAGGTTCAGCAGGCGGGTCCGGATGGCCGGGTCGGTCTGCGGGGACATGGTCCGCAGCGCATGGGCGACACGGCGGTGAGCCGACCGCACGTCGCCTTGCTGGTACAGGGCCGCGTAGGCAGCAGTGATCACGGCGGTGGGGGACTGGGAGCTTGACGCCAGGCGGTCCGACGCCTGCCGTAGTTCCTGCGCCCTGTCCAGAAGAGCGGATTGCGCGGCGACGAAGGCCGCATCACCCAAACGGCGGGAACGCTGCCCGGCTGCGGGGCTGAGTTCCGCGGCGCGCGTCAGCAGTGCCACGGCCGCGGCGGCGCCGCCACGGGCACTGGCCGAGCGAGCGGCGCGCTCCAGGACGGCACCAACGGTTTCGTCCGGATCGACTGTTGCGGACGCCAAATGTCCGGCGTGCCGCTCCAGGTCATCGCGATGCAGCTCAGCCAGCTGGCCGTGGGCCGCGCGGCGCTCATTGGGGGTGGCCGTCTGCAGCAGCGCCGAGCGCACCAGAGGATGCCGGAAGACCAGCTCACCGGACGCGGCGTCCCTCACCAGCAGGCCCCTGGCGACCGCTTCCTCGGCCTGCTCCAGCCGGTACCGCGTCCGGCCGGCCGTCGACGCGTCGGCCGCGCTGCCGTCCAAGGCCGCAAGGAGCAATCGGGAGCGCTCGGCGACGGGCAGGTCCTTGATCCGGTCGCCATACATGCGCTCCAGGCGCCGCGGCAAAGGCAGCGCCTCGACCACCATGCTGCTCGCGGTGCCCTCCTCGAGGGCATGCGGCAGTTCCGTGAGGGCCAGCGGGTTGCCCTGCGCCAGCGCCAGCACACGCGAGCGCACGGCCGAAGGCATCCCCGGAGCCTGCATGCGCAGCAGGTCAGCGGATGCCGCGGCGTCGAGCGGCGCAACGGCCAGCTCCGGCAGAGCGGCCGCATCCCATGCCGAGGACGTTTCAGCACGGACCCCGATGATCATTCGCACGGCATGCCCAGCCAGGCGGCGGGCGATGAAACCGCCGACCTCGGCACTGTGCGGGTCGAACCAGTGCCCGTCATCGACGACCACCAGCAACGGCACATCGCTGGAGGCCAAGGCCATCACATCGAGGACGGCGATGCCCAAGGCCATCACCGACGGCACCTCGCCCGGCCGCCGCCCGAAGACCGTGTCCACCACTGCCTGTGCTGCCTTGTCGAGGCCGGACATCGTGTGCAGCAGAGGATGCAGTATCTGGTGCAGGCCGGCGAAGGGCAGCGCCGTCTCCGACTCCACACCGGTCACCCTGATCACCCGATGGCCCCGAGCACCAGCCTGCTCAGCGGCCGCAGTCAGCAGCACACTCTTGCCCACGCCGGCCTCGCCCCGCACCAGCACCGCCTGGCCATCGGACGACGCCACCAGGCGTGACAACTCCGCCAGCTCCGCTTCCCGGCCGACAATCAGCTGCTTCTCCATGGTTCCTCGTCTTCTGCCTGGCGCTGCGGAGCGACAACGGCTTGGCGATACGGCGGCCCGCATACGCACATCACGCCAATTCTCCGCGGCTCCTCGATTCCGTGATGCGTCATTGCGGCCATCGACGACGTCCCTGCAGCACCTTTATGGTGTGCGCACGCACTCCCACGCCCAGAACTATGGTGTCCCACCACATACGCCTCTGACCTGCCCGTTCCTACGGTGTGGCGACACGCAAACGTCCCCCGTCGAACGCCAGGAAGTGGTGCCGATGTCGTCGCCCGCAAGCGCTCCACCAGCCCCGTCCAGCCTCCCCCGCATCGTCGCCGCCAGCCTCATCGGCACCACCATCGAGTGGTACGACTTCTTCCTCTACGGCTCCGCAGCCGCGCTCGTGTTCAACAAGCTGTTCTTCCCCGGCTCCGATCCGCTGGTCGGGACCCTGCTGTCGTTCCTGACCTACGCCGTCGGTTTCGCGGCCCGCCCACTGGGCGCGCTGGTGTTCGGGCACTACGGCGACCGGCTGGGGCGCAAGAAGCTGCTGGTGCTGAGCCTGGTGATGATGGGCGGGGCGACCTTCGCCATCGGGCTGCTGCCCACGCACGCCACGGTCGGGGCCGCAGCGCCCGTGCTGCTCACCGTCCTGCGGCTGGTCCAGGGGTTCGCGCTCGGCGGCGAGTGGGGCGGCGCCGTGCTGCTCGTGTCGGAGCACGGGGACGCGCGCCGGCGCGGCTTCTGGGCCTCGTGGCCGCAGACCGGTGCGCCGGCGGGGCAGTTGCTCGCGACCGGTGTGCTCTCCCTGCTGACCGCGGTGCTCTCCGACGACGCGTTCGGGACCTGGGGCTGGCGCATTCCCTTCCTGCTCTCCGGTGTGCTGGTGCTCATCGGCCTGTGGGTGCGGCTCTCCGTCGACGAATCGCCCGTGTTCAAGGAGGCGTTGGCGCGGGCGGAGTCCCGGCGGGAGGACGCGGTGGCGGAGAAGCTGCCGCTCGTCTCCGTGCTGCGGCACCACTGGCGGGACGTCCTGGTGGCGATGGGCGCCCGCATGGCGGAGAACATCAGCTACTACGTCATCACCGCCTTCATCCTCGTCTACGCCACGACCTCGGCCGGTGTCTCCAAGCAGACCGCGCTCAACGCCGTGCTCATCGGCTCCGCCGTGCACTTCGCCGTCATTCCGGCCTGGGGCGCGCTGTCCGACCGGGTCGGGCGGCGGCCGGTGTATCTGCTCGGCGCCGCCGGTGTCGGCCTGTGGATGTTCCCGTTCTTCTCGCTCGTGGACACCGGGTCGTTCGGCTACCTGATCCTGGCCGTGACCGTCGGGCTCGTCCTGCACGGCGCGATGTACGCGCCCCAGGCCGCCTTCTTCGCCGAGATGTTCGCGACGAGGATGCGGTACTCGGGCGCGTCCATCGGCGCCCAGTTCGCCTCCGTGGCGGCCGGCGCGCCGGCCCCGCTCATCGCCACCGCGCTCCTCGACGACTACGGCAGCTCCACTCCGATCGCCCTGTATGTGATCGCCGCGGCGGTGCTGACCCTGGTCGCCGTGGGTGTGGCGCGGGAGACACGGCACCGGGACCTCGCCCGTGTCGAGGCCGAGGACGCCGAGTCCGCCGGTGCCGGCACGGCCGCGCAGGCCCGCACGGCCTGACGGGCCCGGCTCCCCGCACGCGTCCGCCGCCCGCCCCCGTACGGCACGTCCGTACGGGGGTCAGCGTCTGTCCGGGGCCGCCAGCCGGTGCAGCCGCAGGGCGAGTTGGATCTCCAGGGCGCGGGCCGGATCCTGCCAGTCCTCGCCCAGCAGACGGCCCACCCGCTCCAGCCGCTGGGCGACCGTGTTCACGTGCACGTGCAGCGCGTCCTTGGTGCGCGCCGGGCTCATCCCGCAGGCGAAGTACGCGTCCAGGGTGCGCAGCAGTTCCGTACCGCGCCGCTCGTCGTAGTGCACGACCGGGCCGATGGTGCGGTCGACGAAGCCGGCGATGTCCCGTTCGCCCGCGAGGAGCAGGCCGAGGAAGCCGAAGTCCTCGGCCGCCGCGCCGTCCCCGGCCCGGCCCAGCAGGCGCAGTGCGTCCAGGCAGCGGCGGCCCTCGGCGTAGGCGGCGGCGACGGTCTCGGGGCGGGTGGTGAGACCGGTGACCGGGGCCGAGGCGCCGACGGTGACGGGCTGGTGGACGGCCGTGCCCAGCTGGCGGGCGGTGCGGCGGGCCAGGTCCGTGGCGGTGTCCCCGCCGGCGAGCGGCAGCAGCAGGACGGTGCCGCCGTCGCGTGCGGCGGACAGGCCGTGCCGGGTGGCGGCGAGGTGGGAGGCGGCCGACCACAGGCGACGGCGGGCCGCGGCCTCCTCGTCGGCGTCGGCCGCGGGGCCGTCGAGGCGTGCGGCGAGGACGACATGGGTGGCGTCGAGGTCGGCGTGCAGCCGGGTGGCGCGCTCGCGCAGCAGGCGCGGGTCCCGGTCGCGGGCGTCGAGCAGGTCGTCCAGCAGTTCGCCGCGGACGCGCTGCTCGGCCTCGGCGGCCGACCGGCGGGCGAGCAGGAGCAGCGAGGTGACCATCGCCGCGCGCTCCAGGGTGCGCTGGTCCACCGGGTCGAGGCCCGGGTGCCCGCGCAGGACCAGCGCGCCGAGGAGTTCACCGCCGGCGGCGACCGCGGCGATCCAGTCGCTGCCGTGCCGTACGGCGTGGCCCTCGGCGCGGGACGCCTCCAGCGCCTCGGCCGGCGCGGCGTCGGCCTCGCAGAACTCGACGGCGCCGTCGAGGACTTCGGAGACGGCGGCGGCCACGTCGTGCACCCCGCCGCCGCGCAGGACGAGTTCGGCGAGCCGGTCGTGGACGTCGGAGGCGCGCTCGATGACGGCGCTGCGGTCCCGGATGATCTCGTTGGCGCGCTCCAGGCCCGCCAGGGCGGCGCGGGTCTCGGTGAGCAGATTGGCGGTGTCGATCGCGGCCGCGGCGAGGGCGGCGAAGGAGCCGAGCAGGGCGATCTGCGCGCGCTCGAAGACGCGGGCCCTGCGGTCCGCGGCGAAGAGGACGCCGATGACGTGGTGGCCGAGCATGAGGGGGACGCCGAGGATGGCGACCAGGCCTTCGTCGCGGACGCCGGCGTCGATGGTGTGGGTGTGCTGGAAGCGGGCGTCCTTGAAGTAGTCGTCCGTGACGTACGGCCGGGTCGTCTGGGCGACCAGTCCGCCCAGGCCCTCGCCCATGCCGAGGCGCAGTTGCTGGAAGCGGGCGGAGACGGATCCCTCGGTGACCCGCATGTAGGTGTCGCCGCGCGCCGGGTCGTTCAGGGTGAGGTAGGCGACGTCCGTGCCGAGCAGGGAGCGGGCGCGCTGCACGATGGCCTGCAGGACGGCGTCCAGGTCGCGCAGCCCCGCGAGGTCGTGGGCGGTCTCGAAGAGCGCGGACAGCTCCGCCTCGCGCCGGCGGCGGCCCTCCAGCTCGGCCCGGACGCGCAGGGCGAGCAGCTTGGCCTGTTCCAGAGCGGCGATCCGGTCGGCCGGTCCGCCCTCGGCGCGGGCGAGCAGCACCGGCTGCTCGTACGCCTCCGCGGAGGCGTCGCGGGCGAGCAGCTCGAGGTACGGGGCCTCGATGCTGCCGCTGGGGGCCGGCTGAAGGTGATCGCGAGACATGGTCACAGGATTCCGCATCGGCCGCCCGGCCGGTCAGGCCTGTGGAAAACTCCGGGGCCGGGCGCCGCCGGGCGCTTCAGTGGGCCGTCCACCCGCCGTCGAGCACCAGGGAGGTGCCGGTGACGAAGGACGCCTGCGGGCTGCACAGGTAGGCCACGGCTTCGGCCACCTCCTCCGGTTCGATGAGCCGCTTGACCGCGCTGTCCTTGAGCAGGACCTCGGAGAGCACACGGTCCTCGGGGATGCCGTGCGCCTGCGCCTGGTCGGCGATCTGCTTCTCCACCAGGGGGGTGCGCACGTATCCGGGGTTCACGCAGTTCGAGGTCACTCCGTGCGGGGCGCCTTCCAGAGCGGCCGTCTTCGACAGGCCCTCGAGACCGTGTTTGGCGGCCACATACGCGGACTTGAACGCGGAGGCGCGCAGTCCGTGGACGGAGGACACATTGACGATGCGGCCCCAGCCCTGTGCGTACATGTGCGGCAGGGCCCCGCGGATGAGGCGGAACGGCGCCTCCAGCATCACGGTCAGCACGGTGTGGAAGACGTCGGGCGGGAACTCCTCGATGGGGCGCACCAGCTGCAGACCCGCGTTGTTGACCAGCACATCGGCGCCGGCGGCGGCGCGTTCGGCGGCGTCGAGGTCGGTGAGGTCGACGGCGAGCGGTTCGACGGCTCCCGGCAGGCCGGCGGCGCGTTCCGCGTGCTGTGCCAGCTCGGCCAGGCCGGCCGTGTCCCGGTCGACGGCCCGCACCTTCGCTCCGGCGGCCGCCAGCCGCAGCGCGCAGGCGCGGCCGATGCCGCTGGCGGCGCCGGTGACGAGGGCGGTCCGGCCGGCGAGGTCGAGGGCGAGGGGCTGGGGGCGAGGGCCGGGCGGGAGGCTGGACGTGGTCATGTGCTCGACCCTAAGCGGAGCCCACCCGTCACCACATGTGGTGGCCACCCATACTTCAGTCGGCAGCCGTAGTGTCAAACCATGTGGGTGCGTCCGACATGGCCTGCTTGATCCGGAAGCGGCCGAACTCATGGAGCTCGGGCAGCGCGTCCACGTCGAACCAGGCCACTTCCAGGGACTCGTCGTCGTTGACCCGGGCCTCGCCGCCCACCGCGCGGCAGCGGAAGGTGATGTCCATGTACTGGCACTGGTCGCCGTTGGGATACGTGACCGGCTCCAGGGCCTGTACGAGGACGACCCGCTCGGCGACGCACCGCACCGCCGTCTCCTCGTAGACCTCCCGCACGGCACAGGCCGCGGGCTGCTCGCCGGGCTCCGGGATCCCCCCGATCACCGACCACTTGCGGGTGTCGGCCCGCCGCCCCAGGAGCACTCTGCCCTCGTCGTCGAAGACGATCGCGGTGATCCCGGGGAGCCAGAGCAGCTGCTGACCCGCGGTGGCCCTCAGCGTGCGGATGAAGTCAGGAGTAGCCATGGGCCCGACCCTAACCGGCCGGGCCCGCCCTCCCGGGGCAGTTCCCGGGGCGTACGCGCCGGTTCAGCGGGTGTACGCGGGCCGTACGGCCGCACGCCACCCGGCGCTGCGATCAGGGTCGTACCGCTACGCGCCCTCGGTACGCCGGCGGCGCAGCCCCGAGCCGATCGCCCAGCCGACGCCGCCCGCGGCGACGAGCACCAGAGCGATCTCGGGGAGGACGCCCAGATCGGTCGCGGGCGTCCTGGACGTGCGCAGCGGCACCTTCTGCTCGAGATAGGCGGGCACGAACATGCCGGTCCTCTGGGTGATCCTCCCGTCCGGCATGATGATCGCGCTGACGCCGCTGGTGACCGGCACGGTGACGGTGCGGCTGTGCTCGACCGCGCGGATCCGGGACATGGCGAGCTGCTGGTAGGTCATCTCGCTGCGGTCGAAGGTCGCGTTGTTGCTCGGCACGGAGATCATCTCCGCGCCGTGGGTGACGGTGTCCCGCACGTCCCAGTCGAAGGCGGCTTCGTAGCAGGTGGCGAGGCCCACCTTGGCGCCGTCGATGTCGAACACGCCGGGCGTGCTGCCGCGGCTGAAGTCCTGGCGGACCATGCCGGTCCAGTTCTTGTTGATCGCGCCGACGAGCCCGCGCAGCGGCAGGTACTCGCCGAAGGGCTGGATCTGCCGCTTGTCGTAGGTCTGCGTCGGCCCCTTGGCCGGGTCCCACAGGATCTGCTCGTTGAGCAGCCTGCCGTCCCGCTCCACGACGGCGCCTACCGAGATGGGCACGCCGACGGCCCTGGCGGCCTCGTTGATGACGGCGGCCGCGTCGGGATTGGCGAAGGGGTCGATGTCGGAGGAGTTCTCCGGCCACAGCACGTAGTCGGGCCTCGGGGTCTTGCCCGCCTTGATGTCGGCGGCGAGCCGCAGCGTCTCGCGCACGTGGTGGTCGAGCACGGCGCGCCGCTGGGCGCTGAACTCCAGACCGGAGCGGGGCACGTTGCCCTGGATGACCGCGACGGTCCGGGTGCCGTCCTGTGCCTTGTCGCTCACCAGCGGCCGGGCGGCGACGGCGCCCGCGACCGGGACGGCCACGCTCAGCAGCGCGGCGGCCGCCGCTGCGCGCCGCAGGGTTCGGGTCCGGCGCCGCTTTGCGAGCAGCCGCCCGGCCTCGTACAGACCGAATCCGCACAGCACGACGGCGAAGCCGAGCACGGGCGTGCCGCCCACCGCGGCGAGCGGGAGGAAGACGCCGTCCGCCTGCCCGAACGCGATCTTGCCCCAGGGGAAGCCGCGGAAGGGCACGCGCGCGCGTACCGCCTCGCCCGCGATCCAGACGGCGGCCGCCCACACCGGCCAGGCCGGCAGCCGGGAGACGGCGGCGACGCCGACGCCGACCAGGGCGACGAAGACCGCCTCGATGGCGACGAGGGCGAGCCAGGGACCGGGACCGACCTCGACGCCGGTCCACACCAGCAGCGGCAGCAGGAAGCCGAGCCCGAACAGATAGCCGAGGCCCAGGGCGGCCTTCCAGCCACGGCCGCGCAGCACCCAGCCGAAGCCGGCGAAGGCGGGCAGCGCCAGCCACCACAGGGTGCGCGGCGGGAAGCTGACGTAGAGCAGCACTCCGCACAGCGCGGAGGCGGCGGCCGGGACCAGGCGGAGCAGCCAGCCGCGGAACCCGCGGGGCGCGGGGGACGGCTGAAGCTGATCCGGCTGGTCCACGGAAGTTGCGGTGACGGTCACCCGGGTGAGTGTACGGCGGCTTCCCGAGCCGCCGACAGCGCGGTTCGCGGGCCGGACCGGCGGCGTCGGCGCTGGTCCGCCGCTGGTCGGCGCGCTCCGCGACCGGCCGGGGAGCCGGTGCGGCGCCGGGCGTTCCCCCACGACGTTCCGCCGCATCTCGTGCCCAAAGCGGTCATCAGCCGCTACGGTGTGCCCAGCCTCGGCGGTGCGGCCGGATCCGGCGCCATGCCCGGCCGTGGCCTGAGGACAGGGGTCGGGGACCGGGGACGAGGGGCAGTGGTGGGGTCGACGGGGACGAGGCCCGCGTCCGGTGTGGACGCGGACGCGGCCGACGTCAGGCGAAACGTTTCTGACGGGGCGGGCATGATCCTGCTCGGCGCCTGCGCCGGCTGGTCGCTGATCACCGCGGCGGTGCACGACGGACGGCCCGAGGGCGTGCTGCTCGCGGTGCTCGCCGTGGCCGCCGGTCACGCCGTCGGCCGGGTGTCCGGCGCACTGCTGCCGGTGGCCGCGCCCTGCGCCGGCGCGGCGGCCGGAGTGACGCTGGCCGTGGCGCTGCCCGGTCTGTCCGTGGGCGCCCGGTACACCGCCCCGCTCGGCCACGCCGGTGGCACGGCGGCCCTTCTGGCGCTGGCCACGGGCGCCGTGTGCGGTGCCGCCTGGGCCACGCTCGTACCGGAACTGAGGCTGGTGCTGCGGCTGCCGGCCGTCGCGATCGTGCCGGCCGGGGCCGTGCTCGGGTCGCCGGCCGGCTGCGCGGCCAGTGCGGCCGTACTGCTGTGTTCGCTCGCCGCCGGTCGGGCGTCCCGGCGGGGCGTGTGGCTGCTGGGTCTGGCCACGGTGGCGGCCCTGACGGCCGGCACGGCCTGGGCGCTCGCCGCGCGCCTGCTGCCGGGCGGCCTCGCCCGGCTGCTGGAGGACCGGCTGGGCGCCCACCGGGTGGCGCTGTGGCAGGACGGCCTGCGGCTGGCCGGCCGCGACCGGGGCCTCGGCGTCGGTCCGGGACGGTTCGGCGAACTGGCCGGTACGGCGCCGCCCGCGCTGTCCGCCGACGGCAGGCCGCACTCGGCCCTGCTGCAGCTCGCGGCCGAGCAGGGCGTCGTCGGGGTGCTGCTGTGCGTCGCCGTGTTCTGCTGGGTGCTGCACGCGCTGTGGCGCTCGCCCCGCTCCACACCGGTCGTCCTGACCGCCGGCGCCGCCCTGACCGCGCTCGCTGCGTTCGCGGCGGTGAGCGACGCGCTCAGCTTCACCACGGTGACCGTGGGCGCCGGGCTGCTGGCCGGGTGGGCGACGGCGCGGCCGTGGGCGCACCGGGGCGCCGAGCCCCGGCTCTGAGCAGTGACCGGCGCGGCCTCAGTGGGCCGGACCGGGAGTGATCGTGCGCAGCCGGTCCCGGATGGCCCGTACCGCCGCCTCGGCGTTGTCCACGGTGATCGTGAAGGTGTGGCCGTCCCACAGGCGCAGCACGATGCCCTCTCCGCGCCGCACCACGACGGCGGTGCCCTTCTCGGGGCGCCACCGGTAGCCCCAGCCGCCCCAGTGCCGGGGGGTGACGAGGGCGGTGAAGTCGGCGCCGGCCACATGGGAGAGCGGGATGCGGCGGCGCGGCAGCCCTATGTGGCCGCAGCGCACTTCCACGCACTCCTTGTCGAGTCTGAGGTCGACGTGCACGAAGGCGAGCGTGCCGAAGAGGACCAGCAGACCGGCGGCGATGCAGCCGACGACGGACATCGCGAGCGCGGCGATGCCGGAGGTCCAGGCGGAGTCCACGGCCAGTTCGACACCCAGTGCCATGCAGGCCGCGCCGACCAGCGCCAGCAGCCACTGGACCCGGTTCGTGGCGCGCCCGGTCCAGATCTCGGGGGGCCGGCCGTCCTCGGCGTGGGGGTGGTCCCTCATGGTTATGAGGTTACTCAGGTTTCGCTGCGCGGGTAGTGCGTCGCGGAGGGTGACTGCCCCGGGTGGGCCAGGGCCGGCCCGCCGGCCACGGGTCAGCGGACGGGGCTGACCGCCTGCAGGAAACGGCCTTCCGCATAGGACAGCGCCGTGTCCGGGAGGGTGGCCTCGCGGCCGCTGAGCAGCACCGTGAGCCCGGCGCCGGGGGCGGCGTCCGGGTCCGCCTCGGCGCCGATCCTGCGCAGGGCCTGCGCGGCCACCGCTCCGGCGGAGCCGTGCAGGGCGAGCGGCGGACGGCCGGGGCGCTGGACGGCGGCCCGGATGCGCTCGCCGACCAGCTCGTAGTTGGTGCAGCCGAGGACGACGGTGGTCACGTCCTCCGGGGTGCGGGCGGCGGCCGCGGCGATCGCGGCGTCGATCGCGGCGTCGTCCGCGTGGTGCACCGCGTCCGCGAGTCCCGGGCAGGGCACCTCGGTGACGTCGACGCCGGCGGCGAACTGCTCGATCAGGTTCCGCTGGTAGGCGCTGCCGGTGGTGGCGGGGGTGGCCCAGATCGCCACGTGCCCGCCGCCCGCGGCGGCCGGCTTGATCGCCGGGACGGTGCCGATGATCGGCAGCTCCGGTTCGAAACGGGCCCGCAGCACCGACAGGGCGTGCACGGAGGCGGTGTTGCAGGCGACGATCAGGACATCGGGGCCGTGGGCGGCGGCGGCCTCGCACACGGCGAGGGCCCGCTGGGTGATGTCCTCGGGGGTGC
The DNA here is from genome assembly GCF_040703635.1 of Streptomyces sp. NPDC007189. Taxonomy (NCBI): domain Bacteria; kingdom Bacillati; phylum Actinomycetota; class Actinomycetes; order Kitasatosporales; family Streptomycetaceae; genus Streptomyces; species Streptomyces sp. NPDC007189. Next base: position 342,406 of record NZ_JBEYEY010000004.1, on the reverse strand, counting down.
GCGGCCCCCAGGGCATCCCGTCCGGGTCCCAGGAGAGCACCAGCTCCGCGTCGGGCCGCAGCCGACGTACCGCGGCGGCCGCGGGGAGCAGGCCGATTCCGGAGTCCATGAGCGCGATCTTCACCCGGCCACGATAGACGATCGGGCCTTGCCCGCCGCTCGGGTGGGGCAGACTGCGGGCGTGAGCGCCCTGATGTGGATCACCGTCGTATCGCTGGCCGCCTGGTGCTGGCTGCTGCTGTGCCAGGGCTTCTTCTGGCGCACGGACGTGCGGCTGCCGCCGCGCCGGGAACCGGACGCGTGGCCGTCCGTCTGCGTGGTCGTACCGGCCCGGGACGAGGCGGCCGTGCTGCCCGCCAGCCTGCCGTCGCTGCTGGCGCAGGACTATCCGGGGCGGGCCGAGGTCTTCCTGGTGGACGACGGCAGCACCGACGGCACCGGGGAGCTGGCCCGCGAGCTGGCCCGGCGGCACGGCGGCCTGCCGCTGACCGTGGACTCGCCGGGCGAGCCGCCGGCGGGCTGGACGGGCAAGCTGTGGGCCGTGCGGCACGGCATCGGCCTGGCACGCGCGCGTGACCCCGAGTACCTGCTGCTGACGGACGCCGACATCGCGCACGCGCCGGACAGCCTGCGCGCGCTGGTGGCGGCGGCCCACGCCGGGGGTTTCGACGTCGTGTCGCAGATGGCCCGGCTGCGGGTGGAGAGCGTCTGGGAGCGGCTGGTGGTCCCGGCGTTCGTGTACTTCTTCGCGCAGCTGTACCCCTTCCGCCGGATCGGCCGCAGGGGCTCGCGTACGGCCGCGGCGGCGGGCGGCTGCGTCCTGCTGCGCGCCGGAGCGGCCGAGAAGGCCCGCATCCCCGACTCCATCCGGCACGCCGTGATCGACGACGTGGCCCTCGCGCGCGCGGTCAAGGGCGCCGGAGGACACATCTGGCTGGGGCTGGCCGACCGGGTGGACAGCGTGCGGCCGTATCCGCGGCTGCACGACCTGTGGCGGATGGTCTCGCGCAGCGCCTACGCCCAGTTGCGGCACAACCCGCTGCTGCTCCTCGGCACGGTCGCCGGGCTGGCGCTGGTGTACCTGGTGCCGCCCGCCGCGCTGGTCGTGGGGGTGGCGGGCGGCTCCCCGGCGACGGCGGCCGCGGGCGGCGCGGCGTGGGCCGTGATGACCGGGACGTACGTGCCGATGCTGCGCTACTACCGGCAGCCGCTGTGGCTCGCCCCGCTGCTGCCGTTCACCGCCCTGCTGTACCTGCTGATGACGGTCGACTCGGCCGTGCAGCACTACCGGGGCCGCGGGGCGGCGTGGAAGGGCCGCACGTACGCGCGTCCCGGCGCCGTGCCCGACGAGGGCTGAGCCCGGTCACTTGCGGCCGGGCGTCCAGTTCATGCCCCAGCCGTAGGCGCGGTCGACGGTCCGCTGCGGACTGACTCCGCGCTGCGGCACCAGGTACCGCGCCTCGCGCTGCACGAGGAGGTCGCCGCCCGTGTTGGTGATCAGCGCGAGCGCGCACACCGTGGAGGGGACGGTGCACTCGTCGAGCGAGAAGTCGATCGCGGCGCCGTGCTGCGGCTGCAGGGTGACGGTGGCATGCAGGTCGGCGAAGGAGTCGGCGCCCTCGTAGATGGTGACGAAGACGAGGATGCGCCGGAAGTCCTGCTTGTGGTCGAGGTTGACGGTGAGGTTCTCGCCGCTCGCGAGGGCGCCGGTGCGGTCGTCGCCGTCGAGGTGGATGTACGGCGGCCGGTGCAGCGATCCGAAGGCGTTGCCGAGGGCCTGTACGACGCCTTTGCGGCCGTCGGCGAGTTCGTACAGGGCGCACAGGTCGAGGTCGATCTCTCCGCGGCCGCCGCCTCCCCACCGGCTGCCCCACCCGGAAAGATGCTTGCGCGTCTGCCAGTTGAGGTTGACCCGCATGGCTCCGGACGTGCCGCCCTGCTTGGCGAGCGAGACGGACGGCGCCGTCTTCGTGAGGGTGACCTTGGACAGGCGGACGGGCTGGGGCGCCGGAGGCGGCACGGGGGCGCTCGGCACGGGCGGCGGAGGCGGTGCGGGGGCGCTCGCGGGAGCCGGGGGCGGCGTCAGACTTGCCGGTGCGGGAGGCGGCGGGGGTGCGGGGGCCGCCGGGGGCGGGGGCGGCGCCACCCGGGGCGGTGCGGCGGGCGGCGCCGCGTGCTGGGGCTCGTCCACGGTGATGCCGAAGTCCGTTGCCAGGCCTTCGAGTCCGCTGCTGTAGCCCTGGCCGACGGCGCGGAACTTCCAGGCGCCCTGACGGCGGTAGAGCTCGCCGAGCACGAACGCCGTCTCCACGGTCGCGCCGGGGCTGTCGAAGCGGGCGACCGGCCGGCCGCTCGCGGCGTCCGTCACCTCGATGTAGAGGCCGGGGACCTGTCCGAAGGTCCCGCCGTCGGCGGAGGCGGCGAGGACGATCCGCTCGATGGCGCCCTCCACGCGCGCGAGGTCGACGACGAGGGTGTCGGTGACGGCCGCGCCGGCCGTCCTCTTCCCCTCGTGGCGCGCCGCGCCGGAGGGGTGGGCGGGCTGGTTGTAGAAGACGAAGTCGTCGTCGGAGCGCACCTTTCCGGTGGCGAGCAGCAGCGCCGAGGCGTCCGCGTCGGGCACGCCCGGTCCGGAGCGCCACCCCAGCTCCACGCGCAGCGCCGTGCTCGGCACCGGCGTGTTCGCCCCCTTCATCATGGACATGTCCGCCCCCATCCGTATCGGCTTCGCGGCCGTCGGTCGTCCAGGTCATCCCTACCCGCACAACCTATGCGCGCCCACGGCGAACTCCCATGCTCCGGCGCCGGAAGATCGCCGGTCGGCCGGCGGTAACCCCGGAGGAAGTCGCCCTTTACATGATTTAAACGCGGGCCGCCGTCCCTTTTTGCCAAGTTCGCTCGGATTGGGGATCCCACGTCACTGCGGACACGGAAAACAACCCTCTTATCGGTCTCCCCAACGAGCACATCGTGGGCTTAACTTATGTGCCATGACCTCCCCCCGCTCCACTTATGGTGGCGGCTACTACTCCGCCTCCTTCCCGGACACCCCGATCTACGACTCGCTCGTCGCCGAGCGCGGTACCCCGCAGATCGCCCCGATCCGGGTCCCCGCCGCCTATGACACGGGCAGCAGCCTGCCCGCACTGTCGTCGGCCCTGCCCGCCCTCCCGGCGGGTCCCTCCCCGCAGGCCCCCGCCTACGGCTACCCGCATACGCCACAGCCGGCGCCGCTGCAGCAGGCGCCGACGGCGTACATCCCGCAGCAGGCGAGCGCCCCGCGGGGTTACCCCGGCCCGCAGGCGCCGCAGCAGCAGCGTCCGATGGCCACGGGTTACGAGGCCATGCGCCCGGCCGCGCCGAGGCCCGCGCCGACGCCCTATCAGGACCCGTACAACAACCAGCAGCAGTACCGCGGCTACTGACCGGCGCATGCCGCCGTCAGCGCCCGCTGGCACGATGACGGCATGGGAAACGCCGAAGTGCAGTCGATCCACGTCCATCCGGTCAAGGCATTCCGGGGTGTCGCACCCCGGCAGGCCGTGGTGGAGCCCTGGGGCCTGGCCGGCGACCGGCGCTGGACACTGATCGACGACGGGGGAAAGGTCGTCACCCAGCGCGAGCAGCCGCGGCTCGCGCTGGCCGCCGCCGAGCCCGGGCCCGGCGGCGGCGTCCGTCTGTCCGCGCCCGGCCGCGCGCCGTTGACGGTGCCGGTGCCCGAGCCGGCCGGGACGGTGCCGGTGAACGTGTTCGGCACGAAGGTCGAGGCGGTGCCGGCCGCCGACGCCGCGCACGCCTGGTGCAGTGCCTATCTGGAGGCGGACGTCCGCCTGGTCCACCTCGACGATCCGGCCACCCGCCGCCCGGTCGACCCCGAGTACGCCCTGCCCGGCGAGACGGTGAGCTTCGCCGACGGCTACCCCCTGCTGGTCACCACGACCGCCTCCCTCGACGCGCTGAACTCCCTGATCGCCGAGGGCCCGCACGCGCACGAGGGTCCGCTGCCGATGAACCGCTTCCGGCCCAACGTCGTCGTCTCCGGCACCGAGGCCTGGGCCGAGGACCACTGGTCGCGGATCTCCGTCGGCGCGGTCCTCTTCCGCGTCGCGAAGCCGAGCGGGCGCTGTGTCGTCACCACCACCGACCAGGACACCGCCGCACGCGGCCGGGAGCCGCTGCGCACCCTGGCGCGTCACCGCAACGTCGGCTCCAGGCTCCTCTTCGGCCAGAACCTCGTGCCCCTCTCACGCGGCACGATCAGGATCGGGGACCCCGTCCGGGTGCTCGACTAGCGCACGGCAAAAGGGCCCGGCGGGCGGGGAACCGGGGCCGGGTTCCGGTCGTTGATGCGGATGAGAGATTCGTGAGAAGCCGCGTGCGTGACCGAGCGCGGTGGAAGTGATGTCGCTCTCTCTTGCTCCAGGCCGCGGATGCGCTTCCGCGCCGGGGGATATGACGGAGCGAAAGGGGGTGGGGACATGCGGGTGATCAGTGGTCTGTGGCGCTGGCGGCGCAATCCGCTGCGCCGCGCGACCGATCTGGCCGAGGCGTGGGTGGCCCTCGTGGCGCTGGTGCTGATGGCCGTGGCCGCGCCCGTGGCCGGCTGCCTGGCCGGCGCCGCCGCCCAGGACTCGCTGCAGCGGTCCGTGCGCGAGCAGCGGCACACCCGCCATCTCGTCACGGCCACGGTGGTACGCGACCTGGGCGAGGCCCCGCTGGACACCGATCCCGACACCACGACGGCCCGCGAGACCCGCAGCCGTGTCCTCGCCGCCTGGACGGCGCCGGACGGCACCCACCGGCACGGCCGGGCCCTGGCGGACCTGAAGTCCCCGCACGCCGGCGACCACTTCAGGATCTGGACGGACCCGCACGGACGAATAACGGCCCGCCCGCTGGACTCCCCCACCGCCACGACCCACGCGGTGCTCGCCGGGATCGGCGCGGCCCTGCTGGCCGCGGGCCTGGTCGAGGGCGGCAGGCGGCTGACGGTCTGGCGGATGGTCCGCAGGCGGTACGCACGCTGGGACCAGGCCTGGGAGCGCGCAGGCCCGGACTGGGGCAAGGCGGGCACCGGCTGCTGACCGCCTTCCGCCTCCGGTCAACCCACCCCGCACGCACACGCTACGGTGGACCGGCCGAAGCGCTTTCGGCGACAACCCGCGGGTGAGCGAACCGCAGGGCCGCGCCCAGGTTTTCGGGAGCGTGAACGCGCACCAGCCCCAGGGCTGAGCACGGTCGCGGTTCCCGGTGCCGGCGGGCAGGTCCCCTGAGGGAGCGAGCCATCAGTACGACGAGGTGGGGGCACAGCAACGCCATGGCACAGGGCACGGTCCAGGTGACGCACACCGGTACGTCGCGGTGGCGGCGCCGCACAGGCGAGTACGCATCCCTCGCCGCCGCCCTGGAGGCCGCCGCCGACGGTGACGTCCTCACCATCGCCCCGGGCACCTACCGGGAGAACCTCGTGGTCGAGCGGGCGGTGACGCTGCGCGGGCCCGAGGGCTCGCCCGGCTCGGTGCGGATCGCTCCGGAGGCCGGCGTGCCGCTCACCGTGCGCGCCGCGGCCGTGGTGCAGGACGTGCACGTGGAGGGCCAGGATGCGGCGGCGCCCGCACTGCTCGTCGAGGAGGGCACGCCCGAGCTGATGGACGTGCGGATCGTCACCCGGTCCGCGGCGGGCATCGAGGTGCGCGGCGGCGCCCGGCCAACCGTGCGCCGCTGCACCGTCGACAACCCGGCCGGCATCGGCATCGCCGTACTCGACGGCGGGGGCGGGGTGTTCGAGGAGTGCGAGGTCGTCGCGGCCGGACAGGCGGGCGTGGCGGTACGGGGCGGTGCGCACCCGCGTCTGGAGCGCTGCCGGGTGCACCACGCCTCGGGCACCGGGATGACCGTGACCGGCGAGAACTCCGCGCTGGAGGCGGTGGGTTGCGAGATCTACGAGGTCCGCGGCTCCGGCGCGCAGGTCAGCCAGCGGGCGACCGCGCATCTGACCGACTGCGATGTGCACCGCACCACGGCCGACGGCGTCACCCTGGACACGGACGCGGTGCTCACGCTCGCCGACTGCCGCATCCACGACATCCCCGAGAACGCGGTCGACCTGCGCTCCCGCTCGGTGCTCACGCTCACGCGGACGACGGTGCGTCAGTTCGGGCGCAACGGCCTGTCGGTGTGGGATCCGGGCACCCGGGTGGACGCCAACCAGTGCGAGATCTTCGACAGCACCGGCGACTATCCGGCGGTGTGGGTCAGCGACGGGGCCACCGCCGTCCTCGACTCCTGCCGGGTGCACGACGTGCCGGACGCCCTGTTCGTGCTGGACCGCGGCTCCCGCGCGGACGTCGTGGACAGCGATCTGTCGCAGGTGCGCAACACGGCGGTGTCGGTGAGCGACGGGGCGACCGCGCAGCTCGACGACTGCCGGATCCGGGAGGCGGCGACCGGGGCGTGGTTCCGCGACCACGGCAGCGGCGGCACGCTCAACAACTGCACCCTGGACGGCACCCAGACGGGCGTCATCGTCACCAAGGGCGCCGACCCGGTCATCGAGCAGTGCACGGTCGACTCCCCGGCCGAGGCCGGTTTCTACGTCTCCGCGGGCGGCCGCGGCAGCTTCCTCAACTGCCGGGTCAGCGGCAGTGGAGGCTACGGCTTCCATGTGATCGACGGCTGCCGGGCGACGCTGCGCCGGTGCCGTACCGAGCGCTGCGCGCGCGGGGGTTACGAGTTCGCCGACGCCGGCCCGGACGGCGGGTCCGGGACGGGGCCCGTCGTGGAGGACTGCACCAGCGACGAGAGCGCGGGCATGCGGCCGCCCGCGGTCCGCGAGAGCGCCGTACAGACGATGGCGCACTCCCCCGGTCTGCTCGGCACGATCCCGGGGCAGCGCAGCACGGAGCAGGAACCGCTGGTCACCGCCGCCGAGCCGGACAAGCCGGTGCGGACGTCGAAGGACGTGCTCGGGGAACTCGACGCGCTGGTGGGCCTGGAGAGCGTCAAGCGCGAGGTGCGGGCGCTGACCGACATGATCGAGGTGGGCCGGCGCCGGCAGCAGGCCGGGCTGAAGGCGGCCTCGGTGAAGCGGCATCTGGTGTTCACCGGCTCCCCCGGCACCGGCAAGACCACGGTCGCCCGGCTCTACGGCGAGATCCTCGCCTCCCTCGGTGTGCTGGAGAAGGGGCACCTGGTGGAGGTGTCCCGGGTGGACCTGGTCGGCGAGCACATCGGTTCCACGGCGATCCGCACCCAGGAAGCCTTCGAGAAGGCGCGCGGCGGTGTGCTGTTCATCGACGAGGCCTACGCGCTGTCGCCGGAGGACGCCGGGCGGGACTTCGGCAAGGAGGCCATCGACACGCTGGTGAAGCTGATGGAGGACCACCGGGACGCGGTGGTGGTGATCGTCGCCGGCTACACGGCGGAGATGGAGCGCTTCCTGTCCGTCAACCCCGGTGTCGCCTCCCGCTTCTCCCGCACCATCACCTTCGGCGACTACGGCCCCGAGGAGCTGCTGCGGATCGTGGAGCAACAGGCCGACGAGCACGAGTACCGGCTGGCGCCGGGCACGGCCGAGGCGCTGCTGAAGTACTTCACGGCCATCCCGAAGGGCCCGGCGTTCGGCAACGGCCGCACCGCCCGCCAGACGTTCGAGGCGATGGTGGAGCGGCACGCGAGCCGGGTCGCCCAGCTGGCGGACCCCAGCACCGACGACCTGACCCTGCTGTTCGCGGAGGACCTCCCGGAACTGCCCTGAGCGGCCGCCGGTAGGCACCTAGCCGGCGTCGGCGCGCCGCTCCTTGGATTCCGGGCGCGGCGCCGGGAGTTCCGGGCGCAGCCGGTTCAGCAGGCGGGCTCGTACGCGGGCGAAGGCCGGGTCCGCCTGGTAGTCGGAGTGGCCGAGGACGGGCGCCGGGAGGGGGTGTTCGGGCGTGCGGCCGTAGGCGAGGGGGTCGCGCAGGGGGCCGTGGTCGACCCCGGGGGTGGTGCCGTCGGCGAGGCGGACGGGGCCGCCGATGGGGTCCGTGGTGCGCCAGAGGTTGAGCAGGCGACGTCGCGGTGCAGCGCGGCGAGCGCGGGCGGTCCGAAGTGGGCCGGGAACCAGCGGCCGTAGAGGCGTTCCAGCGGGGAGCCGTAGGTCAGCAGCGCGATGCGGCCGCGGACGGACGGCGGCAGCTGCCAGGCGGCGGCCGCGGCCAGCACACTGCCCTGGGAGTGTCCGGAGAGCACCAGGCGGCCCCCGGTGCGCTGGGTCCAGGTGGCGATGCGCCAGGTGAGGTCCGGTACCGCGCGCTCGGCGTAGCACGGCGGTGCGAAGGGGTGCGCGGCGCGCGGCCAGAAGGTGCCGACGTCCCAGAGGATGCCGATGGTGCGCCGCGCCGCGGCGTCCTTGTAGGCGCGCCTGCCCGCCCCAGGTCACGAAGAGTATGAAGCCGAGGCCGACCAGCCAGGAGCCCAGTGCCTGCGAGGTCTCGGCGACGGCCCGCACGGCGTCATAGGTGCGGCGGGCGGCCCCGTCGGGTGTCTGCCCGGTGGCCAGCGCGCCGGCCAGCGCCACTCCTCCGAGCAGCAGGGTGGTGCCGGCGAGCACGCCGACGACCAGGGGCGCCCGGTCGGTGAGGGTGGCCATGGCGCGGGCGTGGGCGATGGCGCGGGTGCGGGCCGGGTCCTCGGGTTCGCCGGGATGCTCGTGGCGGATCCGGCGGCGTTCGGCGCGGGCCAGCCGGGCGGCGCCGGCGGCGAGCCGGGCGGCGAGGAGCAGCAGGACCGCGAGGACCGGCGGGATGGTGGACGCCTGCCAGGTCAGCAGGACGGGCGGGCCGGGGAGCAGGGTGCGGGTGCCGTCCAGCCAGTCGGCGACGCGCTGGGCGACCCCGCCGGACATCACGCCGCCCAGGGCGCAGGCGAGCAGGGCGACGGCCGGTCCGCCGAGGCCGCGCATCCCGGTCCGCGGGTCGGGGCCGCCGCGGTACAGGGTTCGGGCCACCACGGCGAGTGCGACGACCAGCAGGCCCTGGGCCAGCATCAGCGCGCCGAACGCGGGGTCGCCCGGGAGGCGGCCGGTGGACCGCCAGCCGGGCCGGGCCCAGCCGGCGTAGACCGCGGTGAGCAGCAGCAGGGCGAGCGCGCCGAGCGGCAGCAGGCGTACGAGGTGCCGGTCGAACCGCTGGTCGAGGCGGTGCTCGGTGCGGCCCCGGCGGCAGGCGACGCCCACGGCTGTCGCCGCCCAGGCCGGCAGGGCCGCGGTGAGCAGCCCGCCGAGGACGTCGAGGGCGGCCGGGCCGCCGGGCCGGAGGTCGAAGCGGACGGCCGGGGTGGCGAGGGCGGCGGCGACGGTCAGCAGGGCCACGGCGGTGTGGGCGGCGCGCAGCCGGGCCACGAGCCGGCGGCCGTACCAGAAGCCGGGCCTGGTCAGCGCGCTGCCGTCGGTGTCCGGTTCGACGTCGTGGGTCATCGGCCGGTGGGACTCGTACGCACTCCAGGTCCGCCGGGAGAGGTACCAGAGCAGCAGCGTCAGCGTGGTCGGCGCCAGCGCGGCGAGCGCCAGCCGGCGAGCGCCAGCCGGCGGCCGGGCAGGCTCCACCAGCCGCCGGGGGCCGCCGGTGCCGGGGGCGTGAGGAAGGCCAGCCAGGAGTGGCGCCGGGCGCAGCTCCGCACGCCGGCGCACTGCCAGGCCACCAGGTCCAGGGCCACCTCGCAGGCGGCGGCGACCAGCAGCACGGTCAGGGTGAGGGCGGCTGGCCGGACGAGGAGGCCGTAGAGGCGGACGGCGCGCTGCCGCCCGGCCGGCGCGGGGCGCATCCAGTGGGCGAGGTTGACCACCATGAACGGCAGGAGCAACAGCCACAGGGCACGGCTGCTGTCCCCCGAGGTGAGGTTGCACCAGACGTACGCCTCCTGGACGGGCCCCTCGCGGCGCCCCTCCCCGGCCTCGGCGTCCTCGGCGCGCCGGCAGACGGCGGCGGTGTCGTCCCCGCTCACCCGGACGGTGCGCGGATCGCCCAGCATCTTGTCGGGAGTGGTCCCGCCCACCCCGTGCACCAGCAGTTCCAGCTCGGCCTCCGCCGCCGCCGGGCCCTGGCCGGTCCGCCGCTCGCCGGAGTGTTCCCGTGCGCGGTCCACTGTGCTCGCACCCCCGTGAAGCGCCCGGAAAACCGTGTCGACGCGGGCTTCAGGATCTCCGGCCGGAAGGCGGTCCACACCCCTCGTCACGGAATCTCCCCGATCCGGGTGACGGCGGCCGTGGCGGATATGGCATGAGCGCATCGTGACAGGCAGTGGCGCAACCGGTGCCGACCCGTGAAAAGATGAGACGCCCGCGCACCTGGGGCCGGCCGGAATGTCCTGGTCGGAGGCGGTGTGCCGGGCGTGTCGGACGGATGGCGGCGAAAGGACCGGAGCGTACGTGAGCGAGAATCAGAACCTCCTCGCCGAGCAGCGCCGCGCACTGATCCTGGACGAGGTCCGGCGCCGGGGCGGTGTGCGGGTCAACGAACTGACCCGCAAGCTCGGCGTGTCGGACATGACCGTGCGGCGCGACCTGGACGCCCTCGCCCGCCAGGGCGTGCTGGAGAAGGTGCACGGCGGCGCGGTGCCGGTGGTCGAGGCCAGCACGCACGAGCCCGGTTTCGAGGCCAAGTCGGGTCTGGAGCTGACCGCCAAGGAGGACATCGCGCGCGCCGCGGCCAAGCTGGTCACCCCGGGCACGGCGATCGCCCTGTCCGGCGGTACGACGACGTACGCGCTCGCCCAGCAGCTGCTGGAGGTCCCCGATCTGACCGTGGTGACGAACTCGGTGCGGGTCGCGGACGTCTTCCACGCCGCGCAGCGCACCTCCGGCCAGCGGCAGGGCGCGGCCACGGTGGTGCTGACCGGCGGGGTGCGCACGCCGTCGGACTCGCTGGTGGGTCCGGTGGCCGACCAGGCGATCGCCGCCCTCCACTTCGATCTGCTGTTCCTCGGTGTGCACGGCATATCGGTGGAGGCCGGGCTGTCCACGCCGAACCTCGCCGAGGCGGAGACGAACCGGCGCCTGGTGCACTCCGCGCGCCGGGTCGTGGTGGTCGCCGACCACACCAAGTGGGGCACGGTGGGCCTGAGTTCGTTCGCCGCGCTGGAGCAGGTGGACACGCTGGTGACGGATGCGGGGCTGCCCGCGGAGGCCCGCGCGGAGATCTCCGAGCATCTGCGGGTGATCGTGGCGGGCGAGCCCGGGGAAGACGACACGGACATCTGAGCGCCCGTCAGTCACGGCCGGTCGTGCAACTGCCGAGCGCCACATGGGGGTTGCGTCGCTCGCCGAGGGCTGCTCGCCGGGGCCACCGGCGGGAGATCAGGCGCCCGGTGAGGCGCTGATCAGGTGGTGCCGCGGGCGTGGTGCGCCTCGGACACGACCGCCGCCATCAGTTCCGGGTCCAGTACGGAGACGTCGGCCAGGCGCGAGGCCGCGGACAGCGAGTTGAGCAGCGCCTTGGTGACGCGCAGGGCCGCCTGCGGGCGGCGCACGACGGGCCTGGCCCACTCGGCGACGGCCGCGTCGAGTTCGTGGGCGGGGACGACCTTCTGCAGCAGGGACAGGGACTGGGCCTCCGCCGCGGTGACGACCCGGCCCGTGAGGACGATCTCGCGGACCCGGGCCGCGCCGACCTCGCTGATGAGCCGGGGCAGCAGGCCGCCCCAGGCGGTCGGCAGCCCGAGGGCGAGTTCGGGCAGCCGGAAGGTGGCGTCCTCGGAGCCGACCCGCAGGTCGCAGGCGAGCGCGAGGGCGACGCCCGCCCCGACGGCCTTGCCGTGGACGCGGGCGATGGTGACGGCGGGGTTGCCGGTCAGGGCCTCGCACACGCGCCGGGCCTTGGTCCCCGAGAAGCGGATGCCGCTGCCCGTGGGGTCGTGGGCGAGGTGCCGGGTGAACTCGCCGCGGTCCCCGCCGAGGCAGAAGTCGTCGCCGCTGCCGGTGAGGACCAGCACCCGGACGGCCGGATCCTGGTCCTGGAGAACCGCCAGGAGATCGTCCAGCAGGGCGTCGGTGACGGTGTTGCCCTGCTCGGGGGTGTTCAGCTCGACGGTGAGGACGGGGCCCTCCCGGTGGGTCCGCAGGGTCCGCCGTACGGTGCCGGCCGGGAGGGTGTCGAGGGGGAGGGCGGTCATGTCGTCACTTTCAGGGAGGTGATGCGCCGGAACACCATGCGGCTCGCGTAGGTGGGGGCGGCGATCGGCCGCAGGGTGGGGAACCGTTCCAGCAGCTGGGTCAGCAGCAGTTGGGCCTCCAGGCGGGCCAGGCCCGAGCCGAGGCAGTAGTGGACGCCGCCGCCGAAGGTGAGGTGGGCGCCCTTGCGGCGGATGTCGAAGACGTGGGGGTCCGGGTTGCGGCGCGGGTCGTGGTTGGCGGCGCCGTACAGGACGTGGACCGTGGTGTCCTTGGGGACGGGGACTCCGGCGAGGACGGTGTCCTCGGCGGCGAAGCGGGAGTTGAGGTGGATCGGCGGGTCGTAGCGCAGCGTCTCGTCGACCGCGTCGTCGATGTGCTCGGGGTGCCGGCGCAGCCAGTCGGCGCGCACCGGGTCCTGGGTGAGTAACCACACCGCGTTGGTGAGCAGGGTCGCGGTGGTCTCCAGGGAGGCGATGGTGATGAACATCGTCAGGTCGTACAGCATCTGGTCCGCGGCTGCCCGGTCGCCGGGGCAGTGGGCGTCCCAGTAGCGGATCCAGCCGCTGAGGACGTCGTCGCCGAGGTGGCGGCGCCGGTCGGCTATGAGGCCGGTGAAGAAGGCCCGCATCTCCAGGGTGGCCTGGGCGGAGACGGCCAGTTCGCTGCTGGTGGGGAGCAGTTCCTGGGCGTGGACCTGGCGGTGGGTGAAGTCCAGGATGTGCGGGTAGTGCTCGGCCGGGATGGCGAGCCACTGGCCGACGGTGTGGATGGGCAGCTGGTCGCCGACCGTGCTGACGAAGTCGGCCTCGCCCTGGGTGCGCAGCTGCAGCTCCAGGCGGTCCAGGAGCCCGGTGACGTGGTCCTCGATCCGGGGCCGCATGTCCTCCAGGGTGGCCCGGTCGAAGAGGTTGCCCAACGCGCGGCGCCGCAGGGTGTGTTCGGGCGGGTTGAGGCGGGAGAGCGTGCGCGTCATCTCCCGGGTCGCCGGATGCTGCCAGCGGGTCGGGTCGGGCTGGCGTTCCTGCCAGGCGAAATCCGGTACGAGCCAGTCCCTGCCGCGCAGGATCTGGTTGCAGAGATCGAATCCGGTGACGAAGTACCCGCCCCAGGGAGCGGGTACCACCTCTCCCAGGGCGCGCAGTTCGTCCCAGACGGGGAAGGGGTCGGCCTGTCCTTCGGCTGAACGGAGGTGACGGAGAAGGGGGATGACGGCTCGGCGATCGGTGGTGGTACCACGTATGACGCCAACGGCGGTCACGCGAAGCTCCTTTGTGGCTGGGCGCTACCGTTACCGCCGGAATCTACCCTTCCCCTCTCCGTCGTCATGCGCCTGTTGTTGTTGCTCCCGTCACATGCCACCCAACAAACCGTCACATGTCGCGCATCAAACGCGGAAGATGTCCAGGAAGCTGCTCCAGAAGCCCTTCTTTCTGGCCGGTTCCTGACGGACGGCGCTGACCGGCGCCGCGGGCAGCGGCTGCTCCGCCGCGGCGGGGGCGGTACGGCCCTGCAGCGCGGAGGCGATGTGGGTGGCCGGCGTGGGGCTGAACGCCACGGGCAGCGCGACCAGCGCCCGGTGGAACGGGCCCGGCCGCCACTGAAGCTCCCGCGCGGGGGCGGCCAGGGTGAGGTCGGGCAGGGCGTTGAGGAGCTTCTCGATCGCGGTGACGGCGATGACCGTCGCCGGGTCCTTCGCCGGGCAGGCGTGCGGACCGGCTCCCCAGGCCAGGTGGGCGCCCTTGCTGTGGGTGCGGCGGGCCTCGGCCAGGGCCGGATCGGTGTTGGCGGCGGCGAAGCTGATGACGACCGGAGTGCCCGCCTCGGCCACCACTCCCCCGAGGTCCACGTCCTGGACCGGGTAGTGGGTGGCGTAGTTGGCGATGGGCGTCTGGTTCCACAGCACGTGGTCGATCGCCTCCTCGATCAGCATCCCGGAGTCGCGTCCGCTCGCGTCGGGCGACAGCAGCAGGAGCAGGGCGTTGCCGATCAGGTTGCGCTCGGGTTCCACGCCGGCGCCCATGAGCATCACCAGCTGGTCCTTGAGCTCCTCGTCGGTCAGCCCGGCGGGGTGCTGGATCAGCCAGGAGGTGACGTCGTCGCCGGGCCTGCGCCGCTTGAGGGCGATCAACTCCATGAGGCAGGAGGTGAGTTCCTCGTTGGCGCGCAGGGCGTCCTTGCCGTCGAAGATCGCCGACATGGCGCCGGTGAGGGTGTCGCCGATGTCCGCAGGGCAGCCGAAGAGCTTGTTGAACAGCAGCAGCGGCAGCAGCTTGGCGTAGTCGTTGAGGAGGTCGGCGCGGCCCCGCTCGCTGAACTGGTCGATGAGGTAGTCGGCGATGGGCTCGACGTCGCGGCGGATCCGGGTGATGTTGAGCCGGGCCAGGCTGTCCGTGACCGCCTTGCGCAGCCTGAGGTGCACGGCGCCGTCGGTGAACAGGCAGTTGGGCCGGTACGCCATCATCGGCAGCACCGGGTGGTCCAGCGGGATACGCCCCTCGCTCAGCGCCTTCCAGCGGCGGGCGTCCCGGGCGAAGAGCGTGGAGTTCTGCAGCACGCGCAGGGCCGTCTCGTGGCCGACGACCAGGGTGGCCTCGACGCCGGGGGCGAGCTCGACCGGTCCGGCCGGGCCGTGGGCCCGCAACCGGTCGTAGACCTGCTGGGGGTCGGCGGCGAACGCCGTGTCGTGCATGGGGCATCTGGCCGCCGCGGTGGCGGGGGCTGACTGGGGGTCCATGGGGGTTCCTTCTGCTGGCTCCGGGCCGGTGGTCCGGGAGGAGACGGTCCGGGCGGATAGGGGGTGTCAGGCGGCTCGGGTGAGCAGGTGGCGCACGAGGGCGATCAGCGCGAGGGCGGACGACTGCCGGTCGCGTGCGTCGCAGTAGACGACGGGGGTGTCCGGGAGCAGGTCCAGGGCCTCCCGCACCTCCGCCTCCTCGTACACCGTGGCCGGCTCGAAGCTGTTGACGGCGATGGCGTACTCGAGGCCGTACCGTTCGACGAGGTCGATGACGGGGAAGGTCTCCTCCAGCCGGCCGGGGTCGACCAGGAGCAGCGCCCCGAGCGCGCCGCGGGCCATGTCCTCCCACAGCTGCATGAAGCGCTGCTGTCCCGGAGTGCCGAACAGGTACAGCACGAGTTCGTCGCTGAGCGTCAGCCGGCCGAAGTCCAGCGCCACGGTGGTGGTGGTCTTGTCCGCGACGCCTCTGAGGTCGTCCACGTGGAGGGACGCCTGTGTCATCTTCTCCTCGGTGCGCAGCGGGGTGATCTCCGACAGCGAGCCGATGAAGGTCGTCTTGCCCACGGCGAAATGGCCGACGACCAGGATCTTGGCAGCGTTGGTCACCGCGCTGGAGACGTAGATGGATCCAGGGGCCGTCTCAGCCGATGAGGGATTGGAGTCCATTCAGAACCTTCTCGAGGGTCGCTCTGTCAACGTTCTGCGCCCGGGGCGGCTCCGCGCGGCGCAGGAGGTGGCCCTGCTCGAATAAGTCGGTCAGCAGCAGCCGGGCCACCCCCACCGGCAGTCCCACGTGGCCGGCCACTTCGGCGACCGACAGATAGCCGCCGGAGCACAGCTTCCAGATCGCCATCACCTCGGGGCCGGCTCCCAGCGGAGGGGTCCGCTCGGGAGCCAGGGTGACCAGGGTGTGCAGCGCCAGGTCGTCCGAGGCGGGCAGGCTCCGGCCGCCGGTGATGACGTAGGAGCGGACGAACTCGCTGGTGACGGAGGCTTCCTCGCCGGGCGTCGTCATACGCCCGCACCGTCCGAGCGCGGGGCCACACTCATCGCCTTGCTCAGGCCCGCGACCGTCTTCTGCATGCGGAAGGACATCGCCTCCATGTCGACGTCCAGCGCGGCCGAGACGGCGAGGTAGGAGCCCTGGCCGGCCGCGATCAGGAAGATCCAGCCGCCGTCGTACTCCAGCAGCGTCTGCTTCCAGATCCCGTGTCCCGCTCCCACGAACCCCGCGACGGCGCGGCTCAGCGACTGCATCGAGCTCATCGCCGCGGCGTTCGTCTCGGCGTCGTCGCGCCCGATGTCGTCCGAGCGCTGCAGCAGCAGGCCGTCTCCCGAGACGAGGATCGCGTGCCGGGCTCCGCGCACCTCGAGCACGTCGTTCAGCACCCACGACAGGTCGATGTTCACTGGTTGTCAGGTCCTTCCGTGGTGTTCGTGGTGCGCCCGAGCTGAGTTCCGCGCGCGAACGCCCCGATCCGCGACGCCGTCACCTCGCTGACCGCCTCCGGAGTCTGTTCCGGGCCGGCGCTGTCGAGGGCCGGGACGACCGTGACGGGACCGCTGCGCCGCCGGCGTTTGGGCAGACCTCCCGAGGTCTGCCCCACCACGTGCGTGGGGCCGACGACCGGTACCGGCGCCAGTCGCTGGGGAGCCTCCTCGGGGGTCGCGGTGTCCTGGGCGTCGGCCGCGGGGGAAGGAGCGTCGGCCGAGAGCAGACCTTCGGGTACACGGATCACTGCACGCACTCCGCCGTAGGGGGACACGGAACCGACGGAGACGGCGAAGCCGTAGCGGGCGGCGAGCATGCCGCACACGGCGAAGCCGAACCGCGGCGGATCGCCGAGACCGGTGATGTCGACGGGACCGTCGACGGACAGCAGTGCCGCCGCCCGGTCCTTGGTCTCCTGGTCCATGCCCAGGCCGGCGTCGTCCACGATGAAGCACACACCGGTCGGCACGCTCTGGATGTTGACCTCGACCGGCGTGCCGGGCGCGCTGTAGTTCGTCGCGTTGTCCAGCAGTTCGGCCAGTACGACGGCCACCGGCTCGACCGCCTTGCCGACGAGCGAGACGTTGACCTGGGAGTGGACGCTGACCCGGTTGAAGTCCTTGATCCTGCCCTGGGCGCTGCGGGCGACGTCGTAGACGGTCGCGGCGCCCTCGCGCCTGCCCAGCCATCCGCCGCACAGCACGGAGATGCCCTTGGCGCGGCGGCCGAACTGGCTGCCGGTGTGGTCGACCGTCATCAGGTCGGCGAGGACGTCCGTGGTGTCGCCGTACTTCCTCAGCAGGCTGTCGAGGAGGACCTGCTGTTCCTCGGCGAGCGACTGGAGCGTGCCCATGGCGGACTTCAGCACCGCCTTGGTCGCCGCCTCGGCGTCGGCCCGTACGTCGGCGAGGTCGCGCTGCTGCTGTGCGGTGAGCGCGGCGATGTGCGCGTGCAGCCGGCCGGCCTCGCCGCGGGCCTCGCCCAGCCCTGTCTCCAGTTCCTTTCGCGTTCTTCGGAGCGCCATGTTGGTTCTCCGGGCCCGCATCACTGCGACGACCGCAGCGACGAGCACCACCAGCAAGATCCACAGCAGTGGATCCGTGGTCAATGACGTCATGAGACTCTCTTCAAGTCGCATCGCGCCGAAAGCGTGCGAGCGCGATGGTGCCTTCGAGACTGTCCCCCCGTGCGCGTCCGTGACACGCCGTCAGCCCATGTGAAAAGTGGGATGATCTTATCAGTCACAGAGGCACAACGAGCTTGCCCAGAACCGCAATTGAGACGTCACCAAACCCACACACCCCTGTCACCGGGGCGTCGGGTGCCGGCCTCCCGGACGGCCGGGCCGGCTCAGTCCGGCCACACCCCCGTGGCCAGCAGGGTCTCGATCGCCGCGGCGTACGGCGCGATGTCCAGGCCCTGCCCGGCGAGCCAGGCGTCGGAGTAGTACTTGTCGAGGTAGCGGTCGCCGGGGTCGCACAGCAGGGTGACGACACTGCCCCGGCGGCCCTCGGCCACCATCTCGGCGACGATCTTCAGCGCGCTCCACAGCCCGGTGCCCGTGGAGCCGCCCGCCTTGCGGCCGATGGCCCGCTCCAGGGCCCGTACGGCGGCGACGCTGGCCGCGTCCGGGATCTTCATCATCCGGTCGATCGCGCCGGGCACGAAGCTCGGCTCCATGCGCGGGCGGCCGATGCCCTCGATCCGCGAGCCGCAGGCGCAGGTGACGTCCGAATCGCCGGTGGTCCAGCCCTCGAAGAAACAGGAGTTCTCCGGGTCGGCGACGCAGATCCGGGTGTCGTACTGCATGTAGTGCACATAGCGGGCCAGGGTCGCGGAGGTGCCGCCGGTGCCGGCGGTGGCGACGATCCAGGCCGGCTCCGGGAACCGCTCCAACTCCAGCTGGCGGAAGATGGATTCGGCGATGTTGTTGTTCCCGCGCCAGTCGGTGGCCCGCTCGGCGTAGGTGAACTGGTCCATGTAGTGCCCGCCGGTCTCCACCGCGAGGCGGGCGGACTCCTCGTACATCTTCCGGGAGTCGTCCACGAAGTGGCACCGGCCGCCGTGGAACTCGATCAGACGGCACTTCTCCGCGCTGGTCGTGCGCGGCATGACCGCGATGAAGGGCACGCCGATCAGCTTGGCGAAGTAGGCCTCGGAGACGGCCGTCGAGCCGCTGGAGGCCTCGATGACCGGGCGGCCGGGGCGGATCCAGCCATTGCAGAGGCCGTAGAGGAACAGGGAGCGGGCGAGGCGGTGCTTGAGGCTGCCGGTGGGGTGGGTGGACTCGTCCTTCAGGTAGAGGTCGATGCCCCACTGCTCGGGCAGGGGGAAGCGCAGCAGGTGCGTGTCCGCGGACCGGTTGGCGTCGGCCTGGACTTTGCGCACGGCCTCTTTCAGCCAGTCGCGGTAGCCGGCGTCGCTGCGGTCGACGTCGAGGGTGGCGCCGGTCCGGGTCGGGTGGGTGGTGCTCACGGCGATGCTCCTTCGGCTGGGCGCCGACGACGCCTCACGCGGCCGGCACCTCGAGCATAGGCATCTTTCACACCGCTTCCCACCTGCATAAACGCATCTTTCAGCCACCCAAAGACACCCCTGGGGAGCAGGGGGCGCGAACCATCGGGGCGCATTGGCGGGAGTGCTCCGGGCGGGCGGCGCGGGCGCCTCGCGTCTACTGGTGCTCCCGGCCTCATCGGGGCAGACTGCACGCGTCGGGACGATCGTCCCGGCCGTGGGCGCACACTGGATCGCGGAAGCACACGGGCAAGGGGGCGGCCAAGGATGGCGGAGCCGGAGTTCACAGCCACGGGCGTGCGGATCGGCAAGCGGCTGCGTTCGCTCACCCGGGCCGGTCAGGTCCGGATCAACGACGGCAGGCTGGAGTTGCTCACCAGCTACGGCACCGAGATCGACAGTGCCCCGGTGCAGGCGGTGCGCGCGTCCCGGCCGTGGTTCGGGCCGGACGACAAGGCACTCGCCGACCTCAACGGCAAGCGGTACCTGCTGACGCTGGGCGAGCGCGACCCCGCGCCGGGCGAGCCGGGTCCGCCCGCGGCACGCCGGTTCATCGAAGCGGTGCGGCGGGCCGCCGGGCGCGGCGGCTGAGGACGGCACGGCCGCCCGCTCGGCAGGACGCCGGTCGTATGACTCCGAGCAGCGGTCCGTCGCGGCGAGTTGCGGGACCGCATCCGCTGCGTCACGCTGGTCTCACGTCACTCTGGGTTTACCGGCGATAACGCTGCGAACCAGCCCGCCGGCCACGACAGCAGGCGGACGTTTGGACGCAAGCCACCCTGCTGGATCCGTTGTTCTCCGTGTTCTTCCGGTCCCTCGGACCTCTACATCGGGGAGTCGCAGCCGTGATCAGTCACCCAAGCAGGCACTGCACGGTGGAGCTCCAAGCCCTGCCGTCGCGGATCGGCCAGGTCCGCAGAATCGTATCTGCGCAGTTGCGCTACTGGCACATGGACGCGTTGATAGACCGGGCGGCGCTCGGTGTGACGGAACTGCTGAGCAACGTCCACCGGCACGCCAGGCCCGACAAGTCGTGCACCGTCGAGCTGGAGCTGGCGCCGGACCGGCTCACGGTCTCGGTGCGCGACAACGATCCCCGGCTTCCGGTGCCGGCCGACGCCCCGGACACGGCGGCCGGCGGCCCGCTGGCCACGTGCGGGCGCGGGCTGGCGATGGTGGCGGCGGTCAGCGAGAGCTGGGGGGCGCGGCCGGACGGCGAGCACGGCAAGGTCGTCTGGTTCACGCTGCCCGCCCCCGCGGTGGTACGGCCGTATCCGGCCCACGCGCCGCGCCGTGCCGCCGAGGTGCCCGCCGCGCCGGAGCCCGTCCGCGTCGGTACGGCGGCCCGGGCGCCGGTCGGGACGCCCGTCGGCGCCGGTGTCGCCCTCACCGCGGAAGCGCCCGCCGCGGCCGCGCCGGTGGCAAGCGCGGCCGGCGCCGGCCCCCGCCCCCAGGCTCCCGCCCGGTCCGCCGTTCCCGGCTGACCGGGCGGTGAGACACGCCACGCCGGGCATCCCGCCGACACGAACGGGCTGCCCGGCGCAGCGGGGCTCAGCTTGCGACGGTGCCCCCCAAGCGCCGGCACTGCAACCCCCCAGGGGCGCGGGGAACTGCGCGACGAGCCACACCCGCACCCGCACCCGCGCGACGACCAGAACCCACCCGCCCAGTAGGCGACCGCAGCGACAGCGGTAACTCGCAGCCGCCGGCACGGCAACCCCCAGGGGCGCGGGGAACTGCGCGACGAGCCACACCCGCACCCGCACCCGCGCGACGACCAGAACCCACCCGCCCAGTGGGCGCAAGCCGCCAACGCGACGCAGTCACTCCGTGGCGATGGCCCCCAGCACATCCAGCCGCCCCGCCCGTCGTGCCGGGCGCAGCCCCGCCAGGGCCCCGGCGAGGAGGCCGGTCAGGGCGACCACCAGGAGCCGTACGGGCGGGAGAGCGAAGGCGAACGCCGTGTCGCTCGCGCCGTCGGAAGCCCTCACCAGCACCCAGCCCAGGAAGGCGCCGAGCCCGAGCCCGCCGACCGTGCCGAACGCGGCGACCAGCACCGACTCCCAGCGGACCATGGCCCGCAACTGGGCCCGGGTCTGGCCGACGGCCCGCAGCAGGCCGAGTTCCCGGGTGCGCTCGTGCAGCGCGAGGGTCAGCGTGTTGGCGATGCCGAGCAGGGCGATGACCACGGCGAGGGCGAGGAGCGCGTAGACGAGCGTGAGCATCATGTCGATGCCGCCCGCAGACGACTGCGCGTACTCGTCCCGGGTCTGCACGGACGGGTTGCCGTACCGCGCGGCGGCCTTCTTCACCGCGGCCTCGCCAGCGTCGGCGCCCACCCCGTGCTTGAAGGTGACGGCGATCAGGGTGTCGGCGTCCTGCGTGCGGTGCGGAGCCCACGCGGCCCGGGTGATGACGTAGTCACCGGCGAGTTCGGACCGGTCGTACAGGGCCCGGACGGTGAAGTTCTGCGTCCTGCCGTCGGTGAAGGTCAGCCTGGCCGTGTCGCCGGTGCGCAGGTGCTGCCGGCCCGCCTCGGTGCGGTCGACCGCGATGCCGTCGGCCCCGAGGCCGCGCAGCGAGCCGGTGACGGTGCCGAGGTCGAAGGTGCGGGCGAGGGCCGCCGGGTCGGTGACGGTCAACGCCCGCCCCCTGCCGTCGACTTCCGCGACCCCGCGGCCGAGTCCCACGGCCGTGTCCACCTGCGGCAGCCGCTGCAGCGCGGGGGCGAGCCGGGGGCTGAGGCCGCTGCCGCCGGCGCCGAAGGACGGGCTGCTGACGGCGACGTCCCCGGCGAAGGACCGGGACACCGTCTGGTCCATCGTCGCCTTCAGCGAGGCGCCGAAGACGGTGAACAGCGACACCACGGCCACACCGATCATCAGCGCACTCGCGGTGGCCGCCGTCCGCTTCGGACTGCGCAGGGCGTTGCGCCGGGCCAGCGAGCCGGTGACGCCGCGCAGCCGGTCCAGGGGGCCGCCGAGCAGCCGTACGGCCGTCGTGGCGGCGACCGGGCCGAGGACGACGAAGGCCGCCAGGGCGAGCAGCGCGCCCAGGCCTGCCGGCCACACGGACGGGGACACCAGGACGCCGGTCAGGGTTGCGGCGAGCGCCAGCGCGCCGAGGACGGCCCCGGCGATGGCCCGCACGCGTGAGGCGCCGGAGGTGTCGACCGCCGTCTCGCGCAGCGCGGCGAGCGGCGCGGTCCGTCCGGCGCGGCGGGCCGGCAGCAGGGCCGAGCCCAGGCAGACCACGATGCCCACGGCGAGCGGCAGCGCCATCGACAGCGTCTTGATCACCAAGTCGCCGTCGGGGAACGGGAATCCGATCGCCGGGAACAGCGCCTGGAGGCCCGCGGCGATGCCGATGCCGCCCGCGAGCCCGGTGAGGGACGCGGTGAGCGCGACGAGGCAGGCCTCGGCGAGGGCGGCGGCGGTCACCTGGCGGCGGCCCGCGCCGAGGGCCCGCAACAGGGCGTTCTCGCGGGTGCGTTGGGCGACCACGATCGCGAAGGTGTTGTGGATGGAGAAGGTGGCGACGAGCAGGGCGACGCCGGAGAAGACCAGCAGGAAGGTGGTGAAGACGGTCAGGAACTGACTGGAGATCATGTCGGTGTTCCCCTGGGCCGCCTGCTGCCCGGTGATCGCCTCGACTCCCTTCGGCAGCACCGGAGTCAGCCGCCGGACCAGCTCCCGCTGGCTCACCCCTGGCCCGGCCCGCACCGCGATGGACGCCGCCTGGCCGGGCCGCGCGGTGAGGTACTTCTCGGCGTCGGCGCGGGACATGCCGGTGAACGTCACCTGGGCCATGCCGTCCTGCCCGCCGAAGGTGGCGAGGCCGACGATAGTGACCTTCACCGGGTCCGGGGTGCGCAGGGTGGTGGTGTCACCGATCTTCAGGCCGCCCTTCTTCGCGGCACCCCGGTTCACCACGACCTCGCCCGGCCGGGCGGGGGCGCGGCCCGCGGCGATCCGGTACGGGTTGAGCCCGGGGTCGGTGATCCAGTTCCCGGCGACCGTGGGCGGTCCCTGGCCGCCGACCGGCTTGCCGTCGGCGCCGACGAGCTGGCCGGCGCCCTGGATGTCCGGGGCCGCCGCGGCGACGCCCGGCACCCGCTCGACGGTCTTCACCAGCGAGGTGTCGACGGGCCGCCGTACGCCCTGGGCCTGGCCGGGCGTGGTGATGGCGTCGGCGCCGCGTACGACGGCGTCCGTGCCGCTGGTGGCCTCGCCGAACATGCTGTCGAAGCTCGCCCGCAGCGTGTCGCCCATGACGAGGGTGCCGGTCAGGAAGGCGACGCCGAGGAACACGGCGAGGAAGGTGCCGGCGAACCGGCGCCGGTGCGTGCGCAGGGAGGTCAGGCCGAGCCGGAGCGAGGCGTTCATGAGCGCACCTCGAAGGCCTTCATGCGGTCCAGGACCCGGTCCGCGGTCGGCGATTCCATCCGGTCGACCAGCCGTCCGTCGGCGAGGAAGAGCACTTCGTCGGCGTGCGCGGCGGCCACCGGGTCGTGGGTGACCATGACGACGGTGCGGTCCATCTCCCGTACGGCTGAGCCGAGGAGGCCGAGCACCTCGGCGCCGGAGCGGGAGTCGAGGTTCCCGGTCGGCTCGTCGGCGAAGACCACCTCGGGCCGCCCGGCGAACGCCCGCGCCACGGCGACGCGTTGCTGCTGGCCGCCGGAGAGCTGCGACGGCCGGTGGTGCAGCCGGTCGCGCAGTCCGACGACGTCGATCAGCGCGTCGATCCACTCCGGATCGCCGCGCCGGCCGGCCAGGTCAAGGGGCAGGGTGATGTTCTCCGCGACGGTGAGCGTCGGCACCAGGTTGAACGCCTGGAAGACGAAGCCGACCCGGTCGCGACGCAGCAGGGTCAGGCGCCGGTCGTCCAGCGCGCCGAGTTCGGTGTCCCCGATCCAGGCGGCGCCGGAGGTGAGCGTGTCGAGTCCGGCCGCGCAGTGCATGAGGGTGGACTTGCCGGAGCCCGACGGGCCCATGATCGCGGTGAAGCGCCCGGCGGGGAAGGAGACGTCGACGCCGTCCAGGGCGCGTACGGCGGTGTCGCCACCTCCGTACACCTTCACCGCGTCCACCACGCGGGCCGCGGCCCGCAGTGCCGTCGCCGTCATGCCGCACCGCCCTTGCCGGCGCGGCCGAACTGCTCCTCCAGGACGGACAGCCGGCGCCAGTACTCGTCCTCGTCGATCTCGCCGGAGGCGAAGCGGCGGCCGAGGACGGCCAGCGGCGAGTCGCCGGCCGGGCGTGCGCCGTCCGCCGGCCGCCACGGGCCGCCGCGGCCGCGCCAGGCGGTGCGGCGCAGGACGGTGACGGCGCCGATCACGACGGCCGCCCAGATCAGCGGGAAGAACAGGATCCATGGGCCGGGTCCACCGTGCCAGTCGGCCAGGGTCTGCATCTCGGGTCACTCCCTTGTCGGTTGCGCTGTGCGGGGATGACACGAGACTCCCTCCGGGGAGGGGTCCGGGTCGTCGTGCGGCCGGCGGCAGTGCGGGTACCTCGCGGGGAGTACGACGGGAGCGGCGGCCTGCTCCCCGGGAAACACTGGGCGACTGTAACTACTAGTATGTACAGTAGGAGGCATGAGGAGCACCCCGGAACGACTGATCGAGTCCACCCGTGAGCTGCTGTGGGAGCGCGGATACGTGGGCACGAGCCCGAAGGCGATCCTGGAGCGGGCCGGCGCCGGACAGGGCAGCATGTACCACCACTTCAAGGGCAAGCCGGATCTCGCCCTGGCGGCGATCCGGCGGACGGCGCACGAGCTGCGCGAGGCCGCCGAGCGGGTCCTCGACGGTCCGGGCACGCCGTACGAGCGCATCGAGGCGTATCTGCTGCGCGAGCGTGACGTGCTGCGCGGCTGCCCCGTCGGCCGGCTGACCATGGACCCGGACGTGATGGCCGACGACGAGCTGCGCGCGCCGGTGGACGCGACGCTCGCGTGGATCCGGGAGCGGATCGCCGGGATCGTCGAAGAGGGCAAGCGGCAGGGGCAGTTCGCGCCCTCGCTGGACGGTGATGAGATCGCCGCCGCCGTCCTCGCGACCGTGCAGGGCGGCTATGTCCTCGCCCGCGCCTGCGGTTCCCCCGCCGCCTTCGACGCCGGCGTCCGCGGCCTGCTCGCCCTGCTCGCACCCCGGACTCCCGGCCGGCACGCGCGCGTGGAGGACCACCCCGCCTGAGACGCGGGATCCCAGACCTGAGCGGCGATCCGCGAACCCGAGAGAGGACCGGGGCATGCACGCCATGCAGTACGAGTTCACCCTGCCCGCCGACTACGACATGGGCGTCATCCGCTCCCGCGTCGCCCGGGTCGGGCATCTGCTGGACGACTGGGAGGGACTCGGCGTCAAGACGTACCTGCTGCGTGAGCGCGGGGTGCTCGGCTCGCCGGTGAACCAGTACGGGCCGTTCTACCTGTGGAACACCATGGAGGGCATGAACGGCTTCCTGTGGGGAGGGGCCTTCCAGGGGCCGGTGCACGACTTCGGGCGGCCGGCGGTTAGGCAGTGGACGGGCCTGGCGTTCGAGGAGGGCGCCGCGAGCCGGGCGGCGCCCCGGTTCGCCGTGCGGCGCCGTCAACCGGTGCCGGACGGCGTGGAGTTGGCGGCCTTCATGAGCGACGCGGCAGCCGAGACCGGACGGCTGGCGGAGCAGGACGGCGCGGTCCTCGCCGCGGCGGCCGTGGACACGCGCGCGTGGGAGCTGGTGCACTTCTCGCTCTGGGAGCACGAGGCGCCCAAGGCCGGCGGCGACCTCTTCCAGGTGCTGCACCTGTCCGCGCCCGGCCGGGACCGGCTCCCGCGGGGGCGGCAGTGGTGAGCCGTGTCCGTACGGTCCTCGGCGACATCCGGCCCGAGCAGCTGGGCGTGTGCGACGCGCACGACCATCTCTTCCTGAGCAGCCCGCTGCTGCCCGGCCAGGAGCTGAACGACCCCGCGGCCGCACGGGCCGAGCTGACCGCGTTCCGGGCGGCGGGCGGAGCGGCCGTCGTCCAGTGGACGCCGTACGGCATGGGACGGCGGGCGGCGGACCTGCCGGAGCTGTCCCGGGCCACCGGTGTGCGGCTGGTGTGCGCCACGGGCCTGCACCAGGCCGGGCACTACGACCCCGACGTGCTCGGCCGGCTGCGCGGTGCCGGTCTCGCCGGGCTGTTCGTGTCCGAGCTGACCGAGGGCATCGGCACGACCGGGGTGCGCGCCGGTCTGATCAAGGTGGCGGGCGGTTTCCACACGCTCGACGCGCACGCCCGCTGGACGATGGCGGCGGCGGCCGAGGCGCACCACGCCACCGGTGCGCCGATCGCCGTGCACCTGGAGCAGGGCACGGGCGCACCGGACGTACTCGACCTGCTGTGCGGGGAGTTGGGGGTGCCCGGCGACCGGGTGATCCTCGGGCATCTGAACCGCTTCCCCGACCCGGTGACGCAGCGGCAGGCCGCCGAGTCCGGATGCTGGCTGGCCTTCGACGGGCCCTCCCGCGCCCATCGCGCCACCGACTGGCGGATGCCTCAGGCCGTGCGGGCGCTGGCCGAGGCCGGCTTCGGCGACCGGCTGCTGCTCGGCGGGGACACCGTGGTGGCCGGGGCCCGCTCGGTCGACGGCGGGCCGGGGATGCCGTACCTGCTGCGCCGGCTGCGGCACCGGCTGGCGGCCGAGCTGGGCGCGGACCTGGTGGCACGCATCCTCTCCGAGCATCCCGGGCGGGCGTTCGCGGTCGAGTGGGCGTGAACGGGCGGGGCGTGGCCCGATCGCAGGGATCGCTGTCCGTCCGGGCCATGGCGGCTGGGCCGGTCGCCCGAGGAATGGGAGGCGACAGGCCCCGCAGCCACGGCCCGAGGAGACGACACGGCCACGCCCCTTCAGATGCGCGCCGCCGTAGGCCGACCGCCGCCTCGTGAGCGGCGGACCGGTGGCCGGCTAGGCCACAGAGATGTCCACCGACGGACGCAGTTTCGCCGCCGCGGCCAGCGCCTCGTGCACCGGGTGCTCGGCGAACGCCGTCACCAGGCCCTGGTCCGCGGGGTGTTCGGCGGCCGGGAAGGCGATCTGCTCGCAGGCGGCCTGGAAGCGCGGGCCCCAGCGGCGGGCGCCGAGGCGGGCCGTGCGGGAGCAGTTGTCCACCATGTACGCCACGTCGCGGGCGTGCATGTACGGCAGCAGGGAGTCGACGGCCTCGATGACCGACTCGTTGACGATCTCGGACCAGGGATGGCCGCGCTCGGCGAACTCGTCGATCTGGGCGGTCATGGCGGCGAGGAAGACGCCGGCGGTGAACGGCTCGACGGGCAGGTCGCGTTCGCCGTGCCGGGCCCGCACCCGCTCGCCCGCCGCCCACATCGCGGAGCCGCCGATCCGGCTCATCGGCCGTGCTCCGAGCCGCTGTTCGGCCAGGATCACGCTGCGCAGCTCGGTGCCGTCGGCGACCTCGTCGTAGATCTCGGCGACGAGTTCGCGGGCCGGGCCGTACGTCGCCGCGTAGGCCCGGTCGAAGGTCTCCCGCCCGGCGGTGCCGAGGCTGTCGCGCACGGCGCGCAGGCCCGAGCGGGAGATGGTGCGGGCGATGGGTCCGGTGATGTTCTCGCAGGAGCGCTCGTACGCCGTCACGGGGTCGTCGCCCGCCAGCCGGTACCGGCCGTACAGGCTCTCCACGATGCCGTGCACGGCGCCGAGCAGGATCGCTCGCTCGCCGACGATGTCGGAGCGGTACTCGCTCTCCAGCGTGGTGCGGAAGGTGTACGGCGAGCCCAGCGCGACCGACCAGCCGAGGGCGAGGTCGGTCGCCCGGCCGTCGGGGTCGGCGTGCACGGCGAAACTGCTGTTGATCCCGGCGCCGTTGACCTCGGCTCCCTGCTCGTACAGGCGGCGCACGGAGTCGCCCATGCCCTTGGGGCAGACGGCGATCACGCCGTGCCCGGCCGGGAAGTCGCCGCCGGTGGCGCGCAGATGACCGAGCAGGAAGCCGTGCGAGAGGCCGATGACCGCGCCGGGCCTGAGGGCGGCGAAGATCTCCCCGTGGTGCGCGGCCAGCGCGGCGTCGGCGACGAGCAGCAGGACCAGGTCGCTGTCGGCGGCCACGGCGAGCCAGTCGCCGAGGGTACCGTCCTCCTCGGTGAAGCCGTGGGCGCGGGCGTCGGCGGCCGAGGATGAGCCGGGGCGCAGGCCGACCGCGACCGTGATGCCGCTTCCGGCGAGGGAGTCGCGCAGGTTGCGGGCCTGGGCGCGGCCCTGCGGCCCCCAGCCGAGCACGCCGATCCGGCGGACTCCAGTGAAGGCGTTCGGCAGCAGCGGGAACAGGTGCCGGCCGCCGCGCAGGACGGTCTCCGTGCCGCCGGGCACGTCCATGGTCTCGAGGGGGAAGACGCGGGAGGTGTACGTGGTCGAGGTCATGGAGGAGTTGTAGGCTCCGGCCGATCGTTGCGGCAAGCGCAAGATTCGCAGCGGAGCGTTGCGTGATCCGAAAGGCAGAGGTCGGCGGATGCGGGACGACCATCGGGAGCTGCGGCTCTTCCTCCATCTGGCGCAGTCGCTCAACTTCGGCCGGACGAGCATGGACTGCCATGTCAGCCCGGCGACGCTCACCCGGACCGTGCAGCGGCTGGAGGCGGAGCTGGGGCACCGGCTGTTCGACCGGGGGCCGCGCGGGGTGTCCCTGACGGCCGAGGGGCACCGGTTCCGCGCCTACGCCGTCGAGGCGCTGGAGTTGTGGCGCGCCTACCGCGAGGAGCACCCCGACCCCGCCGAACTCACCGGGCGGCTCGCGGTGTTCGCCACGGTGACCGCCTGCCAGGCGCTGCTGCCCGACCTGCTGGCGCCGTTCCGTGCCGCCCATCCCCAGGTGCGCCTGGATCTGCGCACCGGTGACGCCGCAGCGGCGCTGGCCCGGCTGGACGAGGGCGAGGTGGACGTGGCCGTGGCGGGGGTGCCGGCGCGGTTGCCGGAGCCGCTGGTGAGCCGGACGGTCGCGGTCACCGACCTGGTGCTGGTGACCGCTCGCGGCCGCCCGGACCCGGACCTCGCGGGACCGTTCGTGCTGCCGCACCGGGGGCTGGTGCGCGACGCGGCCGACCGCTGGTTCCGCGCTCGCGGCCGGCAGCCGGAGGTGGTGTGCGAACCGGACGGCCACGAGGGGCTGTTGACCCTGGTCGCCCTCGGCTGCGGCACGGGCCTGGTGCCGCGGCTGGTCCTGGAGCACAGCGCGGTGCGCGACCGGCTGAGCGTCGTACCGGCGGACCCGGCCCCGGAACGCTTCCCGATCGGCCTGTGCGTCCGCAGAGCGGACCTGCGCCGCCCCTCGGTGGCGGCGCTGTGGAGCCTCACGGACCGGGCGCTCACCTGATTCGGGGGCCCAGGCCAGGGGGACTCACTCCCTGGGGGTCCGTCCCGTGCCGGCCGCGTCAGCGCAGGGCCGTCAGCGGGTCGTCCAGGACCGGCTGCCAGGCCAGTTCGGCCGCTCCGACGAGGCTGTTGTGGTCGAGCGTGCAGGGCAGGATCGGCACTCCGCCGCTCTGCCCCCACAGGCTGCGGTCGGCGACGACGGCGCGCAGCCGTTCCGGGTCGGCGTCCAGCAGCGTGCGGTGCAGGCCGCCGAGGATGATGCGGTCGGGGTTGAGGATGTTGACCAGTCCGGCCAGGCCCAGGCCCAGCCGGTCGATCAGCGCCTCGGTGGCCCTGCGGACGGCCGGGTCGCCGTACTGGGCGCGCACCAGGTCGATGGCCTGCTGGAGCAGGGAGACCTCGGGGCCCGGTTCGCGGCCGGCCTCGACCAGCAGGGCCAGCGGGTCGGCCTCGACGTCCAGGCAGCCGCGGCTGCCGCAGTGGCAGGGCCGGCCCTCGGGGTTGACGGTGAGGTGGCCGACCTCGAGGGCGAGTCCCGAACTGCCGGTGTGCAGGCGGCCGTCCAGCACCAGCGCGCCGCCGACGCCCCGGTGCCCGGTGGCCACGCACAGCAGGTCTTTGGCGCCCCGCCCCGCGCCGTGCCGGTGTTCGGCGAGCGCGGCGAGGTTGACGTCGTTGCCGGCGAACGCCGGTCCGGTGATGCCGGCCTCGCGCACGCGCTCGGCGAAGATGCGCCGGACCGGGGCGCCGACGGGCCAGGCCAGGTGCAGCGGGTTGAGGGCGAGGCCGTCGGGCTCGGCCACGGCGGAGGGTACGGCGAGGCCGGCGCCGACGCAGCGGCGGCCGGTGGTGCGCAGCAGCTCGGCGCCCGCCTCGACGACCGAGCCGAGCACCTTCGCCGGGTCGGCCTCGACGGTCTCGCAGCCGGGCGCGGTCGCCACGATCCGCCCGCCGAGACCGACCAGCGCGGCCCGGAAGCCGTCGGCGTGGACCTGGGCGGCGAGCGCCACCGGGCCGTCCTCGGCGACCTGCAGCCGGTGCGAGGGGCGGCCCTGGGAGCCGGCCGCGGCGCCGGGCCGGGCGTCCACCCGGATCAGCCCGAGCGCCTCCAGCTCGGCGGCCACGGCCCCCGCGGTGGCCCGGGTGACGCCGAGTTCCGCGGTGAGCACGGCGCGGGTCGGCGCCCGCCCGGTGTGCACCAGCTCCAGCGCGGGTCCGAGGGCGCCGCGCCCCCGGTCCAGCCGGGCTCTCGAGGTGGTCCTCTCCCCCGCCGTCCGGGGATCCGCGTTGCCGCTCATGAGGGGGAGTCTCCCATGATCCGCAGGTGCGGCCGGCTACCGGCCGCTGACCCGAAGTGTGATGTTCAGACGTCCGGACAGGCCCAGCCCGGCCGGCGCGGTGCCCGCGTACACCCGCGGGACCCCGTGGTAGGCCAGCCGCGACGGCCCGCCGAACACGAACAGGTCGCCGCTGCGCAGCTCGACGTCCGTGTAGGGCCGGGAACGCGTCTCGGTGTTCCCGAACCGGAAGACACAGGTGTCGCCCAGGCTCAGCGACACCACCGGCGCGTCCGCCTTCTCGTCGCTGTCGCGGTGCATGCCCATCCGGGCCTCGCCGTCGTAGAAGTTGATCAGCGCGATGTCGTACGCGTACGGCGGCTGCGGGCCCAGCGCGGCGACGGCGGCGCGGCGCCCCAGCTCGCCGAGCCAGGCCGGGAAGGGCTTCACGGGGGCGCCGTCGCCGTCGACGGCCGTGCGGGCGTAGGCGTACGGGTACCAGTGCCAGCCCAGGCAGACCTGCCGCGCGGTCATCGCGCCGCCGCCCGGGGTGCGGACCGTCCGCAGTCCGGCCGGCGGCCGCGCCCACCGGCGGCAGGCGCCGAGCAGCTCGCGCTGCGCGCCGGCGTCCAGCCAGTCCGGGACGTGCACGGCGCCCGGCGCGACCTCGGCGCGCTCCCGGGCGAACAGCTCGTCCTCCATGCCCCCATCCTGCCCCACCACCCCTGAGCTGCGGCTCCGCTAGCCTGGGGGGCACGATGAGCGACCGTATGACGACACCGTGGGGCGAGGTCGAGCTGGCCCGCTTCCCCGAGGACCCGCGCGACCGGCTGCGCGCCTGGGACGCCGCCGACGCGTACCTGCTGCGGCATCTGGCCGAGGAGGGGGTGCCGCTCACCGGCTCGGTCGTGGTGGTCGGGGACCGCTGGGGCGCGCTGGTCACGGCGCTCGCGGAGCACCGGCCGGCGCAGATCACCGACTCGTTCCTGACCCAGGAGGCGACCCGGGCGAATCTGGCGCGGGCCGGGGTGGAGCCCGGTGCCGTCCCGCTGCTGACCACGCAGGACCCGCCGCCGGAGCGGGTGGACTTGCTGCTGGTGCGGGTGCCCAAGAGCCTGGCCCTGCTGGAGGACCAGCTGCTGCGGCTGGCGCCGGCCGTGCACGCGGGCACGGTCGTCGTGGGCACCGGGATGGTGAAGGAGATCCACACCTCCACGCTCCAGCTGTTCGAGCGCGTTCTCGGCCCGACCCGGACCTCGCTGGCGCGGCAGAAGGCGCGGCTGATCTTCTGCACCCCGGACCCGGCGCTGGAGCGGCCCGCGAACCCGTGGCCGTACCGCTACGCCCTCCCGGAGGGCGTCGGCGCGATCTCGGGCCGCACGGTCGTCAACCACGCGGGCGTCTTCTGCGCCGACCGCCTCGACATCGGCACCCGCTTCTTCCTCCAGCACCTGCCCGCACCGGGCGCGGGCCGTGTGGTGGACCTGGGCTGCGGCAACGGCGTCGTCGGTACGGCGGTGGCCCTCGCGGACCCGTCCGCCGAGGTGCTGTTCGTGGACGAGTCCTTCCAGGCGGTGGCCTCGGCGGAGGCGACGTACAAGGCCAACGGGGTGCCGGGGCACGCCGAGTTCCGGGTCGGCGACGGGCTGACCGGGGTGGCGCCGGGCAGCGTGGACCTGGTGCTGAACAACCCGCCGTTCCACTCCCACCAGGCCATGACCGACGCGACGGCGTGGCGGATGTTCACCGGGGCGCGGCGCTCGCTGCGGCCGGGGGGTGAGCTGTGGGTGATCGGGAACCGGCACCTCGGCTACCACGTGAAGCTGAGACGGTTGTTCGGGAACAGTGAAGTGGTGGCCTCCGACCCGAAGTTCGTGGTGCTGAGGGCCGTCAAGAAGGGTTAGGCCGTCCGGGACAGGACGCCGATGATCCGGCGCACCTCGCGGGCCATCGCCTCCCGTCCCACGCTGAGGTACGTGCGCGAGTCGACGGCCTCCGGGTGAGCCGCGAGGTGATCCCGGATCGCGCCGGTCATGGCCGCGTTGAGCGCGGTGCCGACGTTGACCTTGGCGATGCCGCCGGCGACCGCGGCGGTCAGCCCGTCGTCCGGGACCCCGGAGGAGCCGTGCAGGACGAGCGGGACGGGCAGCGCGGCGGCCAGCCGTTTGATCAGGGCGTGGTCGAGGGCGGCGGTGCGGGTGGTCATGGCGTGCACGCTGCCGACGGCGACGGCGAGCGCGTCGACGCCGGTGCCGGCCACGAAGTCGCGGGCCTGGTCCGGGTCGGTGCGGGCGCCCGGCGCGTGCGCGTCCAGCGGGGGCCGGCCGTCCTTGCCGCCGATCTGGCCCAACTCGGCCTCGATCCAGAGCCCTTGGGCGTGCGCCCAGTCGACGGCGGCCCGGGTGGCGAAGAGGTTGTCGGCGTACGGCAGCCGGGCCGCGTCGTACATCACCGAGCTGAACCCGGCGTCGGGCGCCTGGCGCAGCAGGTGCTCGCTCTGCACATGGTCGAGGTGCAGCGCGACGGGCACGCCGGCGCGTTCGGCGGCGGCGACGGCGGCCCGGGCCAGTGGCAGCAGCCGCCCGTAGCGGAACTTGACGGCGTTCTCGCTGACCTGGAGCACGACCGGTGCGCCGGCGGACTCGGCGCCGGTGATGACGGCCTCCATGTGTTCGAGGGTGATGACGTTGAACGCGGCGACGGCGGATCTGCGGGCGGCGGCCGCGGTGACCAGGTCGCCGGTGGACGCGAGGGGCACGGCGGGTCTCCTTCCGGGGGGCCGGGGGTCAGGGGGCGAGGATCACCGAGCGGGTGAGGTGGCGCGGCTGGTCGGGGTCGAGGCCGCGGGCGGCGGCGACGGCGACGGCGAGCCGCTGCACGCGGACCAGTTCGGCGAGCGGGTCGAGCCCGCCGTCGATCCACAGTCCGCCGGTGGCGCGGACCTGCCGGGCTAGTCCTTCGGGCGCCTCGCCGAGCATCCAGGTGGCGGTGCCCGCGGTGGTGATGCTGATCGGGCCGTGCCGGTACTCCATCGCCGGGTACGCCTCGGTCCAGGACAGCGAGGCCTCCCGCATCTTCAGCCCGGCCTCGCTCGCGAGCCCGACGGTCCAGCCGCGTCCGAGGAAGGTGAACTGGGTGCAGTCGACCAGCCCTTCGGGAAGAGGAGTGGTGAGGGCCGTGCGCGCGTCGGCGACGACGGAGTCGGTGTGCAGGCCGAGGTGGGCGCGCAGGAGGGTGAGGGCGGTGGTGGCGAACCGGGTCTGGACGACGGAGCGTTCGTCGGCGAAGTCCAGCACGACGAGGTCGTCGGCGGCCGAGGCCACCGGCGTGTCCGGGTCGCCGGTGACGGCCGTGGTCCGCGTCCTGCCCCTCAACTCCCCCAGCAGGTCCAGTACTTCGGTGGTGGTTCCGGAGCGGGTGAGGGCCACGACCCGGTCGTACGGCCGCCCGTACGGGAACTCGGAGGCCGCGAACGCGTCGGTCTCGCCCCGGCCCGCGCCCTCGCGCAGCACAGCGGCCGCCTGTGCCATGAAGTACGACGTCCCGCACCCCACGATCGCGACCCGCTCCCCCGGCGCCGGCAGCGCGTCCCGGTACCGCCCGGCCTCGTCGGCGGCCCGTATCCAGCACTCGGGCTGGCTGTTCAGCTCGTTCTCGACATGGCTCATGGCCACACCCTCCCCTAGCTGATTGTTCCTGCAAGATATAGCGAGCTTTCGAGCACAATCAAGCAATCGCGCGCAGAGTGCGGTGCGCTAGGGTCACCGGGAGCACATCGGAACGGAGGCTGCGGATGTCCCGGGACGCCCGCTGGAAGGCGCTGCTGGAACTGCTCGTCGAGCGCGGCCGGCTGGAGGTCGAGGAGGCGGCGGCCGAGCTGGAGGTGTCGGCGGCGACGATCCGCCGGGACTTCGACCAGCTCGCCGAGCAGCAGATGCTGGTGCGCACCCGGGGCGGAGCGGTGGTGCACGGGGTGTCGTACGAACTCCCGTTGCGCTACAAGACGGCCCGCCGCGCCTCGGAGAAGCAGCGCATCGCCAAGGCCGTGGCCGAACTCGTCGCGCCGGGCGAGGCGGTGGGGCTGACCGGTGGGACGACCACCACGGAGGTGGCCCGCGCCCTGGCCGTACGCGGCGATCTGGCCACTGGCTCGCCCGCGCTGACCGTCGTCACGAACGCGCTCAACATCGCCAACGAGCTGGCCGTACGGCCCCAGTTCAAGATCGTGGTGACGGGCGGGGTGGCGCGCCCGCAGTCGTACGAGCTCATCGGCCCGCTCGCGGACGGGGTGCTCGGACAGATCACGCTCGACGTGGCGGTGCTCGGGGTCGTCGCCTTCGACGTCACGCACGGCGCGGCGGCCCATGACGAGGCGGAGGCCGCGATCAACCGGCTGCTGTGCCGGCGTGCCGAGCGGGTGGTGGTCGCGGCGGACTCCAGCAAGCTGGGCCGGCGCGCGTTCGCCCGGATCTGCGCTGCGGAGCTGGTGGACACGCTGGTGACGGACACGGCGGCGGAGCAGGAGACGGTACGCCGCTTCGAGGAGGCGGGCATCCGGGTCGTCACGGTGTGACGGGCGGCCGCGTCGCGGTTCTCGGCTCAGAGGCGCGCGGCACGTCGCGGCCCTCGGCTCAGATGCCGCCGAGGTCGGCCTTCACGAAGCCCGCGCCGCGCTGGTCGTTGCAGCCCACCGGCGGCCGGTCGAGGAGGTCGGGCGAGGTCTGCTGGGCCTGGAGCGCCACGCTCGCCAGGGTCAGCAGCAGATCGACGTCGCTCGACGCGTCGAGGCGCAGGGTCACCCACTGCGAGCCGGGCACGATCCTGATCGCCCCGGCGCCGCGGAGGTCCTTGGCGAACCGGCGGATCGCCCGGTCGGTCAGCCGCAGGTCGACATCCCGGTCCGAGTGGAAGTGGGCGATCTCGCCCCGGGCCGAACTCACCGCCTGTCCCAGGCCGCAGCTCGGGACCGCCTGGCTCAGGTCGGGCCAGGTCGCCAGTTGCGCGAGCGCGCGCGAGGCCAACGTCATGACGCCATCATGGACCGCTCATCCCCCGGCAACCAGCTCGTGAGCAAGCATTAACCGACCTGTATCCGACGGCCGAGCGCGCGGGGGCGCTCGCCCCGCGCCTCGAACAAGCCGTTCAGCACGCCGTGTTGACACCGCCGCCATCGCTCGCGAACCCAAGTCGGCGCAGGTCAGGCCGCAGCGGCCGGCCATCGGTCCCTGTTCTCTGGTCGTGGAGTATCCGGGGCAGCCCGAAGAGCGGCAGCAGCGCGTTGTCGCCGAAGCGGGTGATGGCGCCGATGCCGTCGTCTCGCAGAGTGAGAACCACCAGACCGTAGGCGTGCGCGATCGCGTCACCCGGTTCGCGCAGATAACTGCCGAACGCGGGCTGACCGTTGGCGCGCGTGGGCACGAGACGCAGCGCCCGCTCACCCCACCAGGGCAGGGCGCCGTAGAACCGGGCGATCGCCGCGCGTCCTTCGTACTCCAGGGGTTCGGGCGGCATCGTCAGCCGGGCGTCCTCGGTCAGCAGCGCCACCAGCCCGTCGACGTCGGACTGCTCCAGGGCGTCCACGAACCGTCCGGCGAGCGCGCGTTCCCGTGCCGAGCGCGGCAGCGGGGCACGGTCCCGGTCCGGACCGGGAAGCCGGCCGTCCAGCGCGGCACGCGCGCGTTGCAGCGCGCTGTTGACCGACACGCCGCTGCTGTCGAGGAGTTCGGCCACTTCGGCGGCGCGGAAGCCGAGCACATCGCGCAGGACCAGCACCGCGCGCTGCCGTGGCGGCAGGTGCTGGAGCCGGGCCGTGAACGACAGCGCCAGGGCCTCGCGCGTCTCGTAGCGGGCCTCCGGTCCCGGCGCGGTGTCGGGCAGGTCCGCCAGCAGGGCGTCCGGGTAGGGCTCGTACCAGACCGCCTCGGAGCGGCGCGTGGGCTCGGGCACGCCGGACGGCGGCGGCCCCGGTTCGCGCGGCTGGGGCCGGCGGCCGGCGTCGCGCAGCGCGTTGTGGTGACGGGCAAGGGAGTCGAGCGGGTGTGACGCGGGGGCGGGCGCCGGGCGGTGAGCGGGGCTGATGCGCGCGGTCAGGGGGTTCTCGGGCGCGGGTCGTCCGCCTGCCTGTCGTGCGGCGTGCCGGCGGACTCGGTGTGTGCGAGTGCGCCGAGGAGCCGCAGTTTCTCGTCGCTGTCGCTGTCCTTGTCGGGGTAGTAGATGACGAGGATGACGTCGTCGACGGGGAGTTTGTCCCGGTGGAGGCGTAGTTCACCGACGACGGGGTGGTGGACGGTGGTCGTGCCTCCGTCGAGGCCGCGGACGTCCTGGCGGGCCCAGAGGCTGCGGAACCGCTGACTGGACAGCGCGAGTTCTCCGACGAGCTCGACGAACCGGGGATTGTCGGTGTCGTCGCCGACGGTGGTCCGAAGGGCGGCGACGAAATCGGCGGTGGCTTTCGTCCAGTCCTGGTGGAAGGCTTGTTCCTCGGGATCGAGCAGGAGAGAACGCAGCCGGTTCTCGCCCGGCCGCAGGCGGGGCGAGAGTGCCACGGCCATGGGGTTGGAGGCCAGGACGTCGAACGCGCGCCCCTCGACGAACGCGGGGATCTCAAGGTGGGCGAGCAGCTGGTGCACCCGCGCCGGTACGTGCTCGGGCCGCTTGCGGCGCGGCGCCCTGG
Source organism: Streptomyces sp. NPDC007189 (assembly GCF_040703635.1). Classification (NCBI taxonomy): domain Bacteria; kingdom Bacillati; phylum Actinomycetota; class Actinomycetes; order Kitasatosporales; family Streptomycetaceae; genus Streptomyces; species Streptomyces sp. NPDC007189. The sequence goes on along the minus strand of NZ_JBEYEY010000004.1, from coordinate 305,211 downwards.
GGTGTGCCGCCGAGAGGCCGAGCAGGTACGTCCGCTCGATGTCGTCGAGCTGCAGGACGCGCGCGAGTGATTCGAGGACCTGCGGTGAGGGGTTCTTGTCGCGGCCCCGTTCCAGGCGCAGGTAGTAGTCGGGACTGATTCCGGCGAGCAGGGCGACTTCCTCTCGGCGCAGGCCGGGCACGCGGCGGTTGCCGCCGGGCTGGAGCCCTGCCTGCGCCGGCGAGACCAGCTCACGCCGGGCGCGCAGGTAGCTGCCGAGCCGGTTGCCGGATTCCTCATCCTTCATGACGCCACCGTAATGCGGTGCGTGTGTCCCACAGGGGGCCCTGGCAGGACCAGGGAAGACCGGGGCCCTGCCCCACCCGGCGGATTCCGTCGAGACTGCGGAGCACTGTCGTGAACGAGACAGGGCACATCGCTCTCTGCGCCGGGGGCCTGCACGCCGTCGGCGCCCTGCACTGAAGGGAAGATCTCGTGGATCTCTCCAACCGCACCGTTCTCATCGTCGGCGGGACCTCGGGCATCGGGCGAGAGCTGGCCCGGCGGTTCGCCGCGGCGGGCAGCACCGTGGCCGTGGGCGGCCGCGGCCCGCAGGCGCTCTCGGAACTCGCCGGGGAAGGTTTCGGCACGTTCCGTGTCGACGTCACGGACGGCTCCTCCGTCGCATCGGCCCGTGACGCCGTGCTCGCCCGGTACCCCGGGCTGGACACGGTGGTGACGATGTCGGGCGTCATGCTCGTGGAGGACCTGCGCGACCCCGCGCACTTCGAGGCCGCACAGACGACGATCGACACCAACCTGGTCGGCACCATCCGGGTCATCGACGCCTTCACCCCGCACCTGCTCCGGCGGGGCGCCGGCACCTTCATCACCGTCACCTCCGGCATCGCCTTCCTGCCGTTCCCGCCGATGCCCGGCTACGCCGCCTCGAAGGCCGCGGTCCACGCCTACTCCGAGGCACTGCGCGCGCAGCTCGACGGCACCGGTGTCGGCGTCGTCGAGCTCGTACCCCCGGCCGTCGCCACAGCAGGCCAGGAAAAGGTGAACCCGCACGCACTGCCGCTCGACGACTTCGCCACCGAGGTCATGCACCTGCTCTCAGCGGACCCCACCCCTCACGAGATCCTGGTGAAGGGCGTCCTCATGCACCGCTGGGCCGAACGCGACGGCACCTACGACGACCTCGTCGCACAGCGCTCCCAGGCCCTGGCCATGCTCCCCGGCCGCGAAGGCTGACAAGCCCCCGGTTCCTCCACCCTCCGCGTTCCCCTTGCCGCGCCCCCGCCCCGCCACCTAGCCTGACTTTGTGCCGCTAATAAACAAATCCCGTTCGCACAGCGTCGTGCCGGGTGGCACCGGTGACCTCACCCGGCTCCGCGTCGCTCTCACCACGTTCTTCGCCCTCGATGGTTTCGTCTTCGCGGGCTGGGTCGTCCGTATTCCGGCCATCAAGCAGCAGACCCACGCCTCCGCCGGCGCGCTGGGCCTGGCCCTCCTCGGCGTCTCCGCGGGCGCCGTCGTCACCATGACCCTGACCGGGCGGCTCTGCCGCCGCTACGGCAGCCATCCGGTCACCGTGGTGTGCGCCGTGCTGCTCTCCCTCAGCGTCAGCCTGCCCCCGCTGACCCACTCCGCGCCCGCCCTCGGCGCCGTACTCCTGCTCTTCGGCGCCGCCTACGGCGGCATCAACGTCGCCTTCAACAGCGCCGCCGTCGACCTGGTGGCCGCGTTGCGGCGGCCGATCATGCCGTCGTTCCACGCGGCGTTCAGCCTCGGCGGCATGGTCGGAGCCGGTCTCGGCGGACTCGTCGCCGGTGCGCTCTCCCCCACGCGGCATCTGCTCGGCCTCACCCTGACCGGGCTGCTCGTCACGGCCGTCGCCGGGCGCATCCTGCTGCGGCAGGCGCCGCCCGCCCCCGCGGACCGTACGCCCTCCGCACGAACGGAGACGAACGGTGCGGGGCCGCTGCGGACCGGCGGCCGGGGGCTGGTTGTCGTCTTCGGGCTGGTCGCGCTGTGCACCGCCTACGGCGAGGGCGCGATGGCCGACTGGGGCGCCCTGCACCTGCAGCAGGACCTCGCGGCGCCGTCCGGTGTGGCGGCGGCCGGGTACGCGTGCTTCGCGCTGGCCATGACCCTGGGCCGGGCGACCGGCACGACCCTCCTGGAACGCCTCGGCCGCGCCCGCACGGTGATCGGCGGGGGCAGCGTCGCCGCCCTGGGCATGCTGCTCGGCTCGCTCGCCCCGTCCGTGTGGGCCGCGCTGATCGGTTTCGCGGTCACCGGGCTGGGCCTCGCCAACCTGTTCCCGGTGGCGGTGGAACGGGCGGGCGCCCTGACCGGTCCGTCCGGCGTGGCGGTCGCCTCGACGCTGGGCTACGGCGGCATGCTCCTCGGGCCGCCCGCGATCGGGTTCATGGCCGACTGGTTCTCCCTGCCGGCCGCGCTGACCAGCGTGGCGGCCCTGTCCGCCGTCGCCGCGGTCATCGGGGTGTGCACCCGCCGTACGGCGGGTGTCTGACGCGCCGGCCGAGCAGGGGCTCGGCCGGACCGAAAAGTGTGCGCTTCGAGCCGGCTCCATCCGGCAGACTCGCGCCCATGGACACTGCCGACTTTCTTCAGACCCTGGACCGGGAGGGCCGGTTGCTGGCCGAGGCGGCCGAGCAGGCCGGCGCCGACGCCAAGGTGCCGACCTGTCCCGACTGGCAGGTGCGGGACCTGCTGCGGCACACCGGGATGGTGCACCGCTGGGCCGCCGCCTTCGTCGCCGAGGGGCACACCTCCTACCACCCCGACGGCGGGCTGCCCGACCTCGACGGCGACGAACTGCTCGCCTGGTTCCGCGACGGGCACCGGTATCTCGTCGGCACCCTCGCCTCGGCCGCGCCCGACGTGGAGTGCTGGCACTTCCTGCCGGCGCCGTCACCCCTCGCGTTCTGGGCGCGGCGCCAGGCGCACGAGACGACGGTGCACCGGGTCGACGCGGAGTCGGCGCGGGGCGGCACCCGGTCCGGGATCAACCCCGCGTTCGCGGTGGACGGCGTCGATGAACTGCTGCGCGGCTTCCACGCCCGCCCCAAGAGCAGGGTCCGCAGCGCCGAGCCCCGGGTGCTGCGGGTGCGGGCGACGGACACCGACGGCGCGGTGTGGACCGTACGGCTGTCCCAGGAGCCGCCGACGGCCACGCGGGAAGCCGTGGGCGATGCCGACTGCGAAGTGGCCGGGCCCGCAACCGAGTTGTATCTGGCGCTGTGGAACCGGCAGCCGTTCCCGCAGGTGACCGGGGATCAGGCCGTGGCCGAGCTGTGGCGGGAGCGGTCGGCCGTCACCTGGAGCTGAGCTCGTCCGCCAGCATCCGGCTCAGCACCGCGCGCTGCACCGGCCGTACCTCGCCGTGCAGCGCGCGCCCTTTCGCGGTGAGGGCCACCCGCACGCCGCGCCGGTCCTCGGCGCACATCGCGCGCTCGACCAGACCGTCCTTCTCCAGGCGGCCGATCAGCCGGGACAGCGCGCTCTGGCTGAGGTGGACGCGCTCGGAGATCTCCTGCACCCGGTAGGCGCAGCCGCCGTCCCCCGGCGCGGCCTCGGCCAGCAGGTCGAGGACCTCGAAGTCGCTGGCGCACAGGCCGTGTCCGTGCAACACCCGGTCCAGTTCGCACTGGGTGCGGGCATGCAGCGCGAGGATCTCCCGCCACTGCTCCACGAGCGCCTGCTCGGACCTGTTCGACGCCATGAGCGCACCGTAGCAGAGAAACAAGATTGTTGCATCGGAATTAAATGCATTTGCATCTCATGCATGCGCATGTAGTGTCGTCGGCATGACCTCTCCGCTCACCCCTTCCACGGCCCCGTCCCCGGCGGTCCGCTGGACGCCCCGGCTGTGGGGCACCCTGCTGGTGCTCTGCGCGGCGATGTTCCTGGACGCGCTGGACGTGTCGATGGTCGGCGTCGCGCTGCCGTCCATCGGTTCCGATCTGCACCTGTCCACGTCGACGCTGCAATGGATCGTCAGCGGCTACATCCTGGGCTACGGCGGCCTGCTCCTGCTCGGCGGCCGCACCGCCGACCTGCTCGGCCGGCGCCAGGTGTTCCTCGTCGCCCTCGGCGTGTTCGCGCTCGCCTCACTGCTCGGCGGGCTCGTGGACTCGGGTCCGCTGCTGATCGCCAGCCGCTTCATCAAGGGCCTGAGCGCGGCCTTCACGGCGCCGGCGGGCCTGTCGATCATCACCACGACGTTCCCGGAGGGCCCGCTGCGCAACCGCGCCCTGTCCATCTACACCACCTGCGCCGCCACCGGCTTCTCCATGGGCCTGGTGCTCTCGGGTCTGCTCACCGAGGCCAGCTGGCGCCTCACCATGCTGCTGCCCGCGCCGATCGCCCTGGTCGCGCTGCTCGCCGGGCTGCGGCTGCTGCCGCGCAGCGCCCGCGAGGAGAACCACGACGGCTACGACATCCCGGGCGCCGTCCTCGGCACCGCGTCGATGCTGCTGCTGGTCTTCACCGTGGTCCAGGCGCCGCAGGCCGGCTGGGCCTCGGCCCGCACCCTGCTGTCCTTCCTCGCCGTCGCCGTACTGCTCGCCGTCTTCGTCCTGGTGGAGCGGCGCTCGCCGAGCCCGCTGATCCGGCTGGGCGTCCTGCGCTCGGGCAGCCAGGTCCGCGCGCAGCTCGGCGCGATCGCCTTCTTCGGCAGTTACGTGGGCTTCCAGTTCCTGACGACGCTGTACATGCAGTCCCTGCTCGGCTGGTCCGCGCTGCACACGGCGCTCGCGTTCCTGCCGGCGGGCGCGCTGGTGGCGGTGTCCTCCACGAAGGTGGGTGCGATCGTCGACCGGTTCGGCACCCCGCGCCTGATCGCGGCCGGGTTCGCCTTCATGGTCCTCGGCTACGCGCTGTTCCTGCGGGTCGACCTCGACCCGGTGTACGCGGCGGTGATCCTGCCGTCCATGCTGCTGATCGGCGCGGCCTGCGCCCTGGTCTTCCCGTCCCTCAACATCCAGGCCACCAACGGTGTCGAGGATCACGAGCAGGGCATGGTCTCCGGTCTGCTCAACACCTCGGTGCAGGTGGGCGGCGCGATCTTCCTGGCGGTGGTCACGGCCGTGGTGACCGCGCACGCCCCCGCACACGCCACCCCGCGGGCCGTCCTCGACAGCTACCGGCCGGGCTTCGTGGTCGTCACGGTCATCGCCGCGGCGGGCCTGCTGATCACCCTCACCGGCCTGCGCAACCGCCGCGTCCAGCGGTCCTTCGTGATCGCCGGGTCCACCGTGGAGGAGGCGAGCGCGGAACGGGTGCCGGTCCGCGACTGAGCGCTCCGCGGGATGTGCGGACGTCCATGAGGAGCTGTCGCTCGTCCGCGGGCCCGTCGATGGCCGCTCGCGCCCGCGCGGTGGTAGCCGCATGTCGACACAGCCCCGCGCCCCTTCGTGGCGCCCACTGCTGCCCGGCGGAGCTGGTTGCTCCGCCGGGCGCGTGTCTGTGAAGCCGATGCTCTTTTCGGCGGCCGTTCAGCCCAGCCACCCAGGCCGTACCAACCCCGACTCATAGGCCAGGACGACCAGTTGGGCGCGGTCCCGGGCGCCCAGTTTGACCATCGTGCGGCTCACGTGGGTCTTCGCGGTGAGGGGGCTGACGACCAGGCGGCGGGCGATCTCCTCGTTGGACAGGCCGATGCCGACCAGCGCCATCACCTCCCGCTCCCGCTCGGTGAGGTGGGCGAGGGCGTCCGCGGCCGCGGGCTCCTTGGAGCGGGCCGCGAACTCGGCGATCAGCCGGCGGGTGACGCCCGGCGACAGCAGGGCGTCACCCTGCACCACCGCCCGTACCGCGCGCAGGAGTTCGTCCGGTTCGGTGTCCTTCACCAGGAAGCCGGAGGCGCCGGAGCGGATCGCCTCGAAGACGTACTCGTCCAGCTCGAAGGTGGTGAGCATCACCACCTTCACGTCCTTCAGCCCGGCGTCGCCGGTGATGCGCCGGGTCGCGGCGAGGCCGTCCAGCAGGGGCATGCGGATGTCCATCAGGACGACGTCCGGCCGCAGTTCCCGCACCAGCCGCAGCGCCTGCTCGCCGTCGGCCGCCTCGCCGGCCACCTCGATGTCCGGCTGAGCGTCGAGCAACGCCCCGAAACCAGCCCGCACGAGCGACTGGTCGTCGGCGAGCAGTACCCGGATCACTGGTCCTCCCTGATGTGCGACGGCAGTACGGCGAGCACCCGGAAGCCGCCGCCGGGCCGCGGCCCCGCCTCGATGGTGCCACCGAGCGCGGCGGCCCTCTCCCGCATGCCGGCCAGTCCGTTGCCGCTGCCGCCGGCGTCGGCCCCGGTGGCCGGTCCGTCGTCGTCGATGCGCAGCCGCAGCGCCTCGCCGTCGTGGGCGAACCGCACGCGCGCGTGCCGCGACCCCGAGTGCCGTACGACGTTGGTCAGGGCCTCTTGCACGATGCGGAAGGCGGCGAGGTCGGCGCCGGGCGGCAGCTGCGGCGGCTCGCCCTCGACCTCGACGGTGAGTCCGGCCGCGGCCGCCTGCTCCACCAGCTCCGGCAGCCGGTCCAGGCCGGGCGCGGGGGCACGCGGCGCGGCGCCGGGGGCGCGCAGGGTGTCGAGGACCTGGCGGACCTCGCCGAGCGCTTCCTTGCTGGCTGACTTGATGGTGGTGAGCGCGGCCCGCGCCTGTTCGGGGTCGCTGTCGAGCAGCGCGAGCCCCATGCCGGCCTGGACGTTGATGACGGAGATGCTGTGCGCGAGCACGTCGTGCAGCTCGCGGGCGATCCGCAGCCGTTCCTCGTCCGCGCGGCGCCGTGCCGCCTCGGCCCGGTCGGCTCGCTCGCGCGCCCACTGCTCGCGCCGCACCCGGGCCAGTTCGGCCAGGGCGACGATCGCCAGCACCCAGGTGCCGATGACGATCTCCTGCGTGAGGCCCGCGCGCCGGTCGCCCGCGGGCGGGAGCCAGCGGTAGAGCCAGAGGGCGACCAGGGCGTGCCCGGCCCAGAGCAGGCCGACGGACGCCCAAACGGCCCGCCGGCGCCCGGCGACGACCGCGCTGAAGCAGGCGACGGCGACGACCAGGAAGACCGGGCCGTAGGGGTAGCCCGCGGCCAGGTAGCCGAGGGTCACCGCGGCGGCGCCGAAGGCCACGGCCGCCGGATACCGGTGCCGCCCCAGCAACAGCAGCGAGGCGACGAGCAGCAGCACACGCCCGTAGCCGTCCAGGGGGACGCGGTGCGGCTGGCTGTGCCCGGCGAAGTTGCTGCCGATCAGGACGAACGCGGTGATCAGCGCGGTGGTGCGCCAGGGCAGGCGTCGGGTGCCGTGCGGCTCCGCTTCGTCGGGCGCGCCCCACCACGGCGGCCCGTGCCGCCACCACCCCGGGGCGCGCTGCTCTTCCATGCAGGCCACGGTAGACGCCGCCGGCCGACGCGGGCGTCAGCCGGGCGAGGTGATCACGCGTACTTCCCGGGGAGTACGCGTGCCCCCGTGCCGACGCGGGCGATGCCGTGATCGCCGCCGCTTTCCGGGGCGTCAGGAGCGGTCGAGTCCCACCTGCCGGGCGAGCCCGGCCGCCGCATGCCGGAAGAAGGCCGCCCGGTCCTCGACCACGTTGGTGAACTGGCCGAACAGTTCGAAGCTGACCAGGCCGAACAGCTGTGCCCAGGCCGCCACGAGTGCCGCGACGGCCTCGGGGGGCAGCTCGGGGGCGAGGTCGGCGGCCATACGCTCGGCCTCGGGCCGCAGCTCGGCGGGCAGGGGCAGGTCGGCGAGGCCGGCGTGCTCGTGGACGTCGCGGACGATGCCGATGAAGACCAGGCCGACGCGGGCGGCGGCCGGGACCGTGGTCTGCGGGGCGGCATAGCCGGGCACGGGCGAGCCGTAGATGAGGGCGTACTCGTGCGGATGGGCGAGCGCCCAGTCGCGCACCGCCTCGCACACCGCCGTCCAGCGGTCCAGGGGACCGGCGCCGGCCGCGGCGTCCCGCGCCCGTTCCGCCGCCTCGCCGAGGGAGTCGTACGCGTCGATGATCAGGGCGGTGAGCAGGTCGTCGCGGCTGGGGAAGTACCGGTACAACGCCGAGGAGACCATGCCCAGCTCGCGGGCGACGGCCCGCAGCGAGAGCTTGGCGGCGCCCTCCCTCGCCAGCTGTCCGCGCGCCTCTTCCTTGATGGCCGCCGTGACGTCCCTCCTGGCCCGTGCGCGGGCTCCCTGTGTGGTGCTCATACGAGCAGTCTGCCATGGATCGAGATCGGTGCACACAAAAGAGAGCACTGCTCTTGCGCTGGAGCCCCTGCCTGCGCCACTATCGAGGCAAGCGAGAGCACCGCTCTCCAAAACTGTGGGGGACACCATGTCGACACACGTCAAGAAGCCCGGCTGGTTCACCGTGAACGTCTTCAACCGGGTGGTCGCCTGGGTCACCCGGCGCGGCATCAGCGTCTGGGGCTCGCGGGTCCTCGCGGTGCGCGGGCGCAAGAGCGGCGAGTGGCGCACCACGCCGGTGAACCTGCTGACGGTGGACGGACACCAGTACCTGCTCGCCCCGCGCGGCCATGTGCAGTGGACCCACAACATGCGCGCGGCCGGCGGCGGCGAACTGCGGCTCGGCAGGAACGTGGACGTGTTCACCGCCACCGAGGTCACCGACGACGACAAGGTTCCGCTGCTGCGCGCCTACCTCAAGCGCTGGAAGGCGGAGGTCGGCGTCTTCTTCGACGGCGTCGGCCCCGACTCCCCTGACGAGGAGCTGCGCCGCATCGCCCCCGACCACCCCGTCTTCCAGATCACGGTCACGAGCTGACCGGGCGCCTCGCCGGACCGGCCCCCCGACCGGCCTCGCCGCCGCGGGCTGCCCGCCCGTACACGACCGGCGCCGTCCCTCACCGGCCCGGTCCTCGCGGACTCCGCCCGCCGCCCCAGCGGTTCCCGACCGAGGGCGCCGGGCCTCTTCCCCGCCGGCCCCGGTCAGGAATCGGCCGGGTCCTCCGCCATTGCCGCAGCCGGGCGCCGGTCCAGCGCGCTCAGGGCGCGGTGGGCGATCGGGTGGGTGCGGACGATGTCGGCCAGCGAGGTCGAGCCCCGGGTGATGTCGCGGAACGCGTTCCACGCCGGGCGGAAGCCGGTGAGGGCCGCGTGGAAGAGGCCCGGGCGCTTCTCGAACACGGCCAGCAGGCGCTTGCCGACACTCATCTCGACGCCGAGCCCGGCCTTGACCGCGAACGCGTAGTTCAGGGCCTGGCGGCGGGCGTCGACCGCGTCGTGCGCCTCGGCGACGCGCACCGCCCACTCCCCCGCGAGCCGGCCCGAGCGCAGCGCGTAGGAGATGCCCTCGCGGGTCCACGGCTCCAGCAGCCCGGCCGCGTCTCCGCAGACCAGCACCCGGCCCCGGGACAGCGGCGAGTCGTCGGCGCGGCAGCGGGTCAGATGCCCGGAGGAGACGGCCGGCTCGAAGCCGGACAGGCCCAGCCGGGCGATGAAGTCCTCCAAGTACCGCTTGGTGGCGGCGCCTTCGCCGCGCGCGGAGATCACACCGACCGTCAGCGTGTCGCCCTTGGGGAACACCCAGCCGTAACTGCCCGGCAGGGGGCCCCAGTCGATGAGGACCCGCCCCTTCCAGTCGTCGGCGACCGGCTCGGGGACCGGGATCTCCGCCTCCAGGCCGAGGTCCACCTGGTCGAGCTTCACCCCGACATGGGCCCCTATGCGGCTGGCGCTGCCGTCGGCGCCGACGACCGCGCGGGCCAGCACCGTCTCCCCGCCCTGCAGGACGACCGCGACCGTCCGCCGGTCCGGCACCGCCGAGCCGTGCTGCTCGACCCGCTGCACCGTGACGCCCGTCCGCAGCTCGGCGCCGGCCTTCTGGGCGTGCTCGACCAGTTGCTGGTCGAACTCGGGCCGGTTGATGAGGCCGAACAGCATCTGCTTGGACCGCCGGGTGCGGGTGAAACGGCCGTTGTGGGAGAAGGTGACCGCGTGCACCCGATCGCGCAGGGGCAGCTCGAAGCCGGGCGGCAGCGCGTCGCGCGAGGGGCCGATGATGCCGCCGCCGCAGGTCTTGTAGCGGGGCAGCTCCGCCTTCTCCAGCACCAGCACGCGCCGGCCCGCGACCGCCGCCGCGTAGGCGGCCGAGGCCCCCGCGGGTCCCGCGCCCACCACGACGACGTCCCACACCTGCTGCACGTCGTCCGCCGAAGAGTTCTCGCCGCTCACGATGGTCTACCGCTCCGATCAAGCCGCTGCCGTAGTGTCCCCCGCATCCTACGGCGGCCGTCCTCGCAGGCCACTGTGGGAGGATCAGGGGTACCCACCTGTACAAGCGGTTCACCGTCGCACCCACGAGGAGCGTGCCCATGTCGTCGAATCCGGTCGCCGAGACCGTCGCCTCGCTGCTGCCCCGCGCCAAGGCGGAGCTGGCCGAGCTGGTCGCCTTCAAGTCGGTGGCGGACTTCACGCAGTTCCCGAGGAGCGAGAGCGAGGGCGCCGCGAACTGGGTCGCCGACGCGCTGCGCGCCGAGGGATTCGTCGACGTGGCCCTGCTCGACACCCCCGACGGCACCCAGTCCGTGTACGGCTACCTGCCGGGCCCCCAGGGCGCGAAAACGGTTCTCCTGTACGCGCACTACGACGTGCAGCCCCCGCTGGACGAGGCCGGCTGGACCACCCCGCCGTTCGAGCTGACCGAGCGCGACGGCCGCTGGTACGGCCGCGGGGCCGCCGACTGCAAGGGCGGCGTGATCATGCACCTGCTCGCACTGCGCGCCCTGAAGGCGAACGGCGGCGTGCCGGTGCACGTCAAGGTGATCGTCGAGGGCTCGGAGGAGCAGGGCACGGGCGGCCTGGAGCGGTACGCCGAGGAGCACCCCGAGCTGCTGAAGGCCGACACCATCGTGATCGGCGACGCCGGCAACTTCCGTGCCGGGCTGCCCACGGTGACCACCACCCTGCGCGGCATGACCCTGGTCCGGGTGCGGATCGACACGCTGGCGGGCAATCTGCACTCCGGCCAGTTCGGCGGCGCCGCCCCGGACGCGCTCGCCGCGCTGATCCGCGTGCTGGACTCGCTGCGCGCCGAGGACGGCGCGACCACGGTCGACGGGCTCGACGCCACGGGGGCGTGGGACGGCCTGGAGTACACCGAGGAGCAGTTCCGCGCGGACGCCAAGGTGCTCGACGGGGTGGAGCTGATCGGCAACGGCTCGGTCGCCGACCGCCTGTGGGCCCGCCCGGCCGTCACCGTCCTCGGCATCGACTGCCCGCCGGTGGTCGGCGCCACCCCGTCCGTGCACGCCAGCGCCCGCGCGCTGGTCAGCCTGCGGGTGCCGCCGGGCGTGGACGCGGCGGAGGCGAGCAAGCTGCTGGAGGCCCACCTAGCGGCGCACACCCCCTGGGGCGCCCGGGTCACCACCGAGCAGATCGGCCAGGGCCAGGCCTTCCGCGCCGACGCCGCCAGCCCGGCCTACCAGGCGATGGCCGACGCGATGGCCGTCGCCTACCCCGGCGAGACCATGCAGTACGCCGGTGAGGGCGGCTCCATCCCGCTGTGCAACACCCTGGCGGGCCTGTACCCGCAGGCGGAGATCCTGCTCATCGGCCTGAGCGAGCCGGCGGCGCAGATCCACGCGGTCAACGAGAGCGTGTCCGCCGAGGAGCTGGAGCGGCTGTCGGTCGCGGAGGCGCTGTTCCTGCGCAACTACGCGGCGGGCTGAGCCCTTCTGCCGTCGGCGGAGCGCCCTCGCCCACGGGCGGGGGCGCCGCCTACGGTCGGCGCATGGACGTCATCGAACTGCTCCCCCGGCTCCACCTCCTGCGCTTCCCGGTCGGCCAGGCCTATCTCTGGCGCGACGGCGGCGCGTTGACGCTGATCGACGCCGGCCCGATCGGCGCCGGCAGGGCGATCGCCGACGCGGTCACGGCGCTGGGGCACGCTCCGGAGGACGTACGGCGGATCGTGCTGACCCACTTCCACGAGGACCACGTGGGCGGGGCGGGCGAGTTCGCCGGGCTGGGCGGCGCCGAGGTGCTGGCGCACCCCTTGGACGCGCCGTTCATCCGGGGCGAACTCCCCGGCCCACCGCCGAAGTTCGAGGAGTGGGAGCGGCCGATCCACGCGGCCGTGGCCGAGCAGCTGCCCGAGGGCACGCCCGTGCCGCCGGCCGCGCTGACCGAGGTGGCGGACGGCGCCGTCCTGGACTTCGGCGACGGCGCCCGGGTGCTGCACATCCCGGGGCACACGGACGGCAGCATCGCCGTGTTCCTTCCCGAGCACGGGGTGCTGTTCACCGGGGACACGGTGGCCGCCTCCCCCGTCGACGGCACGGTCATCCCCGGGGTGTTCAACCTCGACCGCTCCCAACTCCGATTGTCTTTGGACCGGTTGGCGGAGCTGGAGCCGGACGTGGCCTGCTTCGGGCACGGGGACCCGGTCGTCGGAAATGCCGCCCCGGCCCTGCGCGCGGCGGCGAGCGCCGGCTGACCGCACCACCGCGGCCGGCTCAGCCGACCGGCACCCCCGCCTCCAGATACAGCGCCGCACCGCGCTCCCGGGCGCGCAGGGCCCAGCGCAGCCGCTCGTAACGCACCGGCGGCAGCATGTCGGCGGCCTCCTGCTCGGTCGCGAAGCGCCAGCCGCGCAGCTCGGGGCCCGGCAGCAGCACCCCCGACGCCTCGCCGGACTCCAGCCGGCCGCCGTCGAACAGCAGCCGCAGCCCGCCGAAGCCTGGCGGCGCCGGACGTTCCCAGTCCACGACGAGCAGCCGGGGCACCTCGGTGAGCCGTATCCCGGTCTCCTCGGCGACCTCGCGCATCCCGGCGCGGGCCGGCGCCTCGCCGCGCTCGACCACCCCGCCGGGGAACTCCCAGCCGGGCTTGTAGGTGGGGTCCACGAGCAGCACCCGGTCGTGCTCGTCGAAGAGCAGCACCCCGGCGGCGAGCGTCTCGGCGGTCGGCTCGGGGGTCTGCACGATGTCACAGGGCGGTACGGCGCCGCTGCCGACGGCCTCGGCGATGCGGAGGGCGGTGGCGTACGGGGTGAGGTCGCTGGTGTCCACGAGGTGGGCGTCGGCGGTGAGCCAGGCGGCGAGCGCGGCACGGTAGGGCTCGATGCGGTCGTCGGCCCACTGCCGCTGCCGTATCTCGCCGTCGGGCAGGCCGGGCGGGGTCTCCCGGTCGGCCATCCGCCGGCGCAGGATCGTTTCAGCCGGGGCGAGCAGCAGATGGTGCACGGGGATCCTGCGGGCGGCGAGGCCGCCGAAGATCTCGTCGCGGTACTCCTGGCGGAGCAGGGTCATGGGCACGACGAGCGTCCCGCCCAGCTCGGCCAGCAGCGCGGCCGCGGTGTCGACCACGAGCCGGCGCCAGATCGGCAGGTCCTGGAAGTCGCCGACCTCGGCGAGCCGCTTGGCCGGCAGCAGGTGCGCGAGCCCCGCGCCGATGACCTCGGGGTCGAAGAGCGTGCTGTTCGGGATCAGTTCGATCAGTTCCCGTGCGGTCGTGGTCTTCCCCGCACCGAACGCGCCGTTGATCCAGACGACGGTCACGGACTCCCCCTCTTGTGTCGGCCCCCTGAGGCTTGCCCGCTCCACCCTGCCACGGAAACCCCGCCCCGGTGAGGGCGCCGGAACGAGCGTGCCGGTGCCCCCCTGCGGCGGGGACACCGGCACACGCGCCCTGAGAAGTCCGGGCTACTCCTGGCCCCCGAGGGCGTTGTCGTCGACGGCGAGACTGTCCTGGCTGACCAGGTGACCGACCGAGTCGAGGGTGTCCGAGACGTGCAGGTCCTTCACGGGACCGTGGTCCGCCGCGTGCGAGGGGGTGACGGCGGCCACGACGAATCCGGTGGCCAGGGAGGCGATGGCGAGCATGCTGCGCTTCTTCATGCCCTGACCAACTGCCAACCGCGCCACGGGTCACGCGGATACCGGCGAGCGGACGACGCGGGTTGCCGTCCTGGTGCCGGCCAGGCCGGAAACCGGTGGTCCGGGCCGGAGGGCGACCGATATCGTCCGAGGTCCGCCCTGCCCGCTCCCGTGGCAGGCCCGACCGGAAACGCGACCCGATGACCAGCTCACCGCCGCCGACGACAACCCTCTGGCGCCCCACGGGCCCCAAGGAACTGGAGCTGGTCCGCGCGCTCGACTGGCGGGCCTGGCCGCCCCGGCTCCCGGAGCAGCCGTTCTTCTACCCCGTCCTCAACGAGGACTACGCGATCCGCATCGCCCGGGACTGGAACGTCAAGCACGACGGCGCCGGTTACGTGACCCGGTTCGAGGTCGACACGGAGTTCCTCGCCCGGTATCCGGTCCGCCGAGCCGGCGGCGAGACGATCCTCGAACTGTGGGTGCCGGCGGAGGAGCTGGACGAGTTCAACGCCCACATCGTCGGCCGCATCGAGGTCGTACGGGAGTTCCGCTGAGCCCGGCCGCGCACAGCGCGGGTGACCGCGTCGAGGACGTCGTGCGCTCGGGCAACCGGCTCGTGCGGGCCGCGGCCGGCCTGTCCGGCACGGGACTTCACGCCGCGTCGAGGCTGCCGGGGTGGACGCGAGGCCATGTGCTCGCCCATGTCGCCCACAGCGTCGACGCGTATGTGTGGCTGCTGCGGCTCGCGCACACCGGCCGCGAACCGGGGCCGCGCGCGGACTCCGCGGCACTGGCAGCGGCCATCGAGCGCGATGCGGCACTCCCCGCCGACCGGCTCGCAGACCGGCTGCGCGAGAGCCTGGACCGGTTCGAGGAGCAGGCACGCACGCTGCCCGCTCACGCCTGGGACCGTCTGGTCCCCGCGCCGGCCGGCTGGCGGCATCCCGTCTACTACCTGCTGCTGCGCTGTCTGCGGGAGCTGGAGACGCACCACCACGACCTGGACGTCGGCCACGGCACCGAGCGGTGGCCCGAAGGTTATGTCTCCTGGGCGCTGGACGACACCCTCACCACCCTGCGCGCCCGGGGCTTTCCGATCGCATCGGTGGAGGCCGTGGACCTCGGCCGGCGCTGGTCCGTGGCGGCCGAGGGGCCCTCGGTGGCGGGGGCCGGGCACCAGGTGCTCGGCTGGCTCAGCGGGCGCGCCCCGGCCGCCGTGCTGACGACCGACGCCGCGTCCGGATCCTTCCCCGCCCCGCCCGCATGGCCCCAGCCGCCGCTGCCCGGCTGGGGCCGCGTCGCCGAACAGAGATGACCTCCGGAAGACAACACATCCGAACACCCGGCACCGCCGAAGGGTGAAATGAGCGTGGCAGCGCGGAGTTTAACGGACTGCCGGGCAGTCTCGGCATGCCTCTTCCAACACAGTCCGACAGGTCCTACCGTAAACGCGCACAGCTGACGCACACATGACACCCAGGCGCCACACGGGTGTCCGGACGGTCGTCAGCCACCTTTCGCGAGTCGGAGGAACGTCAACGATGCGTCACCCTCACACCCGCACCACCCGCAGAAGAGTGCTCGGAGCGCTCACCGCAGGCCTGCTCTGCGCGGCGGGCCTCGCCGGCCCCGCCCTGGCGGCGCCCGCCGCGGCCCCCGCCGCCCCCAGCCCGGCCGACGGTCTCGCCCTCACCCCGCCCATGGGCTTCAACAACTGGAACTCCACGCACTGCAGCGCCGACTTCAACGAGAGCATGGTCGAGGGCATCGCCGACCTCTTCGTGTCGAAGGGCCTGAAGGACGCCGGCTACCAGTACGTCAACCTGGACGACTGCTGGGCGCTGCCGCAGCGCGACGCCGGCGGCAAGCTGGTGCCCGACCCGGCCCGCTTCCCCCACGGCATCAAGGCCGTCGCCGACTACGTCCACTCCAAGGGCCTCAAGCTCGGCATCTACACCAGCGCCGGCACCAAGACCTGCAACAGCGCGGGCTTCCCGGGCGCGCTCGGCCACGAGTACAGCGACGCCCGGCAGTTCGCCGACTGGGGCGTGGACTACCTGAAGTACGACAACTGCAACAACCAGGGCGTCGACGCCAAGCAGCGCTACACCACCATGCGCGACGCGCTCAAGGCGACCGGGCGGCCCATCGTCTACAGCATCTGCGAATGGGGCCAGAACAAGCCCTGGGAGTGGGCCGCGGACGTCGGTCATCTGTGGCGCACCACGGGCGACATCAGTGACAGCTGGGGGTCGATGCTGTCGATCCTGAAGCAGAACCTGCCGCTCGCGCCGTACGCCGGGCCCGGCCACTGGAACGACCCCGACATGCTGGAGGTCGGCAACGGCGGCATGACGGACACCGAGTACCGCTCGCACTTCTCCCTCTGGTCGGTCATGGCCGCGCCGCTGCTCATCGGCACCGACCTGCGCAAGGCCTCACCCGCGACGTTCGACATCCTGGGCAACAAGGAGGTCATCGCCGCCGACCAGGACCCGCTGGGCAAGCAGGGCACGGTCGTCTCCTCGGCGGGCGGACGCTGGGTGATCGCCAAGCAGATGAAGGACGGCAGCCGCACGGTGGCCCTGTTCAACGAGTCGGGCACCGCCCAGCGCATCGCCACCACCGCCTCCGCCGTCGGCCTGCCCGGCGCCTCCGCGTACACCCTGCGGGACCTGTGGCAGCACAAGACCTACAACACCGCCGGCACCATCGCCGCGACCGTCCCCGCCCACGGCACGGTGCTGCTGCGGGTCTCGGCCGACTCCCACTGGGCCGCGTATCCGCCCGCCGCCGAACTGGGCCTGGACGGCACGCCGTTGCTGGAGGCCGGCACCCCGGCCACGCTGACCAGCACGGTGACGGACCTCGGCCGCACTCCCGCGCGCCAGGCGTCCGTGTCCCTGACCGGCCCCGACGGGTGGACCGTACGGGCCGCATCGCCCACCACGGCCGACGCCCTCGCCACCGGCGGGACCCTGCGCACCGGCTGGACCGTCACCGCGCCGCCCGGCACTCCGACCGGCTCCTACGGCCTCACCCTGCGGGCGCGCTATCTCTCACCGACCGGGCAGCGCGTGACCGACACCCTCCCGCTGACCGCGTCCGTCGTCGTCCGGCCGCCCGCCGGGACCTCGTACCTCAGCGACCTGCCCTGGCTGTCCGCGACCAGCGGCTGGGGGCCGGTGGAACGCGACACGAGCAACGGCGAGAGCGGCGCGGGCGACGGCCATCCGATCACCATCGGCGGCACGGTGTACGCCAAGGGCCTCGGCGTCCACGCGCCGAGCGACGTCTCCTTCTACACCGGCACGTCCTGCACCCGGCTCACCGCGGACGTCGGGGTCGACGACGAGAAGGGCACGAAGGGCAGCGTCACCTTCGAGATATGGGCGGACGGCACGAAGGCCGCCTCGACGGACGTCCTGACCAACGCGATGCCGGCCCAGCCGCTCGCCGCCGACATCACCGGCGCCCAGGTGGTCCGCCTGGTCGTCACCGACGCGGGGGACGGCAACGACTCCGACCACGCGGACTGGGCGAACGCCCGCGTGAGCTGCTGACGACGGCGCAGGTCCCGGGGAGTGCGGGCGCGCGCTCCCCAGGGGTGCGGGCGAGACCGTGCGCGGCTGCGGGTGCGTGAGGGCTGGTCGCGCCCTCGCGGCGGAGCCGCATGTCGACACGGCCCGCGCCCCTTCGGGGCGTTGATGCCCCGGCTCAGACCCCCGCCGTCGCGTCCGGGCGCCGGGCCAGCGCTGCCGCCGCCGCGCCGACCAGGCCCGCGTCCGTGCCCATCTGCGCCGGTACGACCGTGAGCCGCTGGACGAACGACAGCGTCGCGTACTCGGTGAGCGCCTTGCGCAAGGGCGTGAAGAGGATGTCGCCGGCCTTGCCGACACCTCCGCCGATCACGGCGATGTCGATCTCGACCAGGGTCGCGGTGGCCGCGATGCCGGCGGCGAGCGCCTGGGCCGCGCGCTCGAAGGAGGCGACGGCGACCGGGTCGCCCTGACGGGCGGCGGCGGCCACGGCGGCGGCCGAGGTGTCACCGTCGGGGCCGGGACGCCAGCCGTGTTCCAGTGCGCGGCGGGCGATGTTGGGGCCGCTCGCGATCCGCTCCACGCAGCCGCGCGCGCCGCACGGGCACGGGTCGCCGTCGAGGTCGACGCTGATGTGCCCGATGTGCCCGGCGTTGCCGGTCGGTCCGGGGTGCAGCCGGCCGTTCAGGACCAGGCCACCGCCCACCCCGGTCGACACGACCATGCACAGCGCGTTGTCGTGGCCGCGGGCGGCGCCCTGCCAGTGCTCGGCCGCGGTGATCGCGACGCCGTCGCCGATCAGCTCGACCGGGAGCCCGCCGGTGGTCGCTCGCACCCGCTCGACCAGGGGGAAGTCCCGCCAGCCCGGCACGTTCACCGGACTGACCGTGCCCGCGGAGGCGTCCACCGGCCCGGCGCTGCCGATGCCGACGGCGTCGGCGCGCCCCCACAGCGGCGAGCCGGCGAGATCGCCGAGCACCTCCTCGACGGCCCGCATGACCGATGCGCCGTCCTGCTGGGCGGGCGTGCCGCGCTGGGCCCGGGCGAGTATCCGTCCGTCGCCGTCCACCAGAGCGCCGGCGATCTTGGTGCCGCCGATGTCCAGGGCCGCGACGAGGTCGGTGTGCATCAGAGTCAGATCTCCCCGTTGAAGCTCGAAAAACAAACAGACGCGGGCCGGTCGGGCGGTGGGGGTGCGGGCCGACAGACAACGGTGGACAGTCTCTCGCGCATCTGACAACGTTGTCCAGGCTCTATGCTCGACGCCACATCCTCATACACACCGCGGATCGGCGCACCACCCGGGGTGCACGGGCTCGCCCGCACCGGCGGCCCGCCCCGGACGCACCGCCTCCACGGCCCGAGGGACGACAGACGGACGACAGGAACAGGACACCGCACCGTGCCCGAGACCACCCGCCGCGCAGACAGCCCTCCCGGCACCCGTTACGGCAACCGCCCGACCATGAAGGACGTGGCGGCGCGGGCCGGGGTGGGCCTGAAGACGGTCTCCCGGGTGGTGAACGGCGAACCGGGCGTCACCCCGGACACCGAGCGCCGGGTGCAGGAGGCCATCGAGGCGCTCGGCTTCCGCCGCAACGACAGCGCGCGGGTGCTGCGCAAGGGCCGTACGGCGAGCATCGGCCTGGTCCTGGAGGACCTCGCCGACCCCTTCTACGGTCCGCTGAGCCGCGCGGTCGAGGAGGTGGCCCGGGCCCACGGCGCCCTGCTGATCAACGGCTCCAGCGCCGAGGACCCGGAGCGCGAGCAGGAGCTGGCGCTGGCGCTGTGCGCGCGGCGGGTGGACGGTCTGGTGGTGATCCCGGCCGGGGACGACCACCGCTATCTCGAACCGGAGATCAGGGCGGGCGTGGCGACGGTGTTCGTGGACCGTCCGGCCGGGCGCATCGACGCCGACGTGGTGCTGTCCGACAACTACGGCGGCGCCCGGGACGGCGTCGCCCATCTGATCGCCCACGGCCACCGCCGGATCGGGTTCATCGGTGACATGCCGCGCATCCACACCGCCGCCGAGCGGCTGCGCGGCTACCGGGCGGCCATGGAGGACGCGGAGATACCCGTCGACGACGCCTGGATGTCCCTCGGGCAGACGAACCCGGAGCGGGTGCGCCGGGCGGCGGAGGAGATGCTCTCCGGTCCCGACCCCGTCACCGCGATCTTCGCCGGCAACAACCGGGTGACGGTCACCGTGATCCGGGTGCTGGCCGAGCAGTCCCGCCGGGTCGCACTCGTCGGCTTCGACGACATCGAGCTGGCCGATCTGCTGCGGCCCGGCCTCACGGTCGTCGCGCAGGACGCGGCCGCCCTCGGCCGTACCGCAGCCGAGCGCCTCTTCCGGCGGCTGGACGGCGGCCTGGTCGCACCGGAGCGCATCGAGCTGCCCACCCGGCTGATCACCCGCGGCTCGGGCGAGCTGCCGCCGGCCGACTGAGCCGCCCGTGACCGGACGCACCCTGGAGGAGCTCGGCCTCGCCGACGTCCCCCGCGACCATCCGCTGACCTATCCCGGCGCCTGGCCCGCCGGTTCCGCGCTGCTGCACGGCGACCGGATGCTCCCGCTGGAGCGCCTGGTGTACGACGACCGGGTGCCGGTGCTGGCCGTCGGCTCCAACGCCTGCCCCGGCCAGCTCCGGCACAAGATGGCCGGGTCCGGGATCGACTCCGCCGTGCCGATGGTGCGCTCGCGGGTGTCCGGGCTCGACGTGGGCGTCTCGGCGCACGTCAGCCGGCATGGTTATGTCTCCGCCTCTCCTGTCAAGTCACCTGGCGCGTTACGGGAGTTGTTCGTGATCTGGCTGGACCGGCGCCAACTGGCCGTGATCGACGCCGGCGAACCCAACTTCCGGCGCGCCTGGCTGCCCGCCCCGCAGGTGCGGATCGAGCTGCCGGACGGTTCCGGGCTCGCGGGGGCGTACGCGTACGTCAACCGGTACGGCGTGCTCCACGACGGCACCGCACAGCCGCGCCGCGATGCCGGCGACCAGCGGGCCCTGCTCACCGAACTCCTCGTGCGGTCGGCTCCGTTGCGCGAGCTGTTCGGGGTCACGCCGGAGGAGTTCTGCGCGCGGGCACGCCGTGACCCCGGACTGTGTGCGCGGGGCACTCGGCTGTTCGCGGAGCAGAAGTGGGTGACGGAGTCGGGTTTCGAGGCGTACGCCGACGGTCAGCAGACCGGAAGCCCGGGCACGGGCGCGTCGTTGTTCCCGCCCTTGAGGTAGACGTCGCTGACGTACACGCCGGTGTTGCCGCTGTCGTCGTCGGTCTTGGCCCACCACACGTTCGTCCAGCGGCCGTAGGTCTCGCGGCGGCCCAGATTCGCCTGGCAGTAGAAGTAGTTCGTGCCCGCGTTCAGGGTCCCGGCCCGGGTGCCGGAGGCCGTGTAGGAGGTGGCGGTGCGCCAGACCTGGCAGTCGTACCTGCCGCCGCCGGCGGGCCGGCAGGCCGGCGCCGGGCTGGAGGTGTGCTCCGAAGTCGCGGGCGGGGCGGGGCCGGTGGAGGGTTTCTCCGATTCCCTGGCGGAGGCCGAGGCGCGCGAGGACGGCTCGGTGCGGCCGGCGGCGCCCCTGGCCGTCCTGCTGGGCCCGGCGCTCTTCGTGCCGGCCCCGTGCGACTTCTTCGGCCGCGTGGACCAGTCGGTGCCGGCCCGTGTCGCGGCCGCGGCCCGGGAGCGGGACGCGGCCGGCGCCGAGTCGGCCTCCGGCGTCCCCTCTTGGCGCACCAGGCCCACGGCGACCCCGGCCACCGCGAGGACGACGGCGACGGCCCCGGCGGCGAGCAGCGCGCGGCCCTTGCGGCGGGAGGAGCCCGGTGGGGTGCTCATGGGTCCGGTGGGGGCACCGGCCGGGAAAGCGGACACCGGCCCAGTGGGAACACCGGGATCCCCGGCGGAGGACACCACCGAAGCCAGGGACGCACCGGGCGCGGCAACGGGACGGTGAGCGGCGGCCGGAGCACCGGGGCCGTGAGCGGCCGCCGGAGCACCGGGGGCGTACGCGGCGGCGGGAGTCACGGGGCCGTGGGCGGCGGGCGGAGCGCCGGGGGCGTACGCGGCGGCCGGAGCGCCGGGGGCGTACGCGGCGGCGGGACCGGCCGGCCCGGCCGCGCCCGGCTGCGCGGGAACGGTCGCGCCCGGTTGTACGGCAACGGTCGCGTCCGGCTGCACGGGAACCGTCACACCCGACTGAGCCGGAGCCCCCGCGCGCGGCTGACCCGCACCACCCGCGCCCGGCTGAGCGGCACCGCCCGTACCCGGCTGAGCGGCACCGCCCGTACCCGACTGAGCGGCACCGCCCGTACCCGACTGAGCGGCACCGCCCGTACCCGGCGCTGCCGGCCCGAAGCCCGGCGGTGCCTGCAACGGCGCGCCATTTTCCGTCGCTTCCGGTGCCACGGGTGTCGGCGGCGTCGGGCGCAGCGTGGTCGTCGGGACGTCCGGGATCCGTGTCCGGGCCACCTCGGCCAGCGCCTCGCAGGCCTCCTCGGCGTCCGGGCGGGCGTCCGGGCGCTTGTCCATCAGGCGCCGCAGGACCGGTGTCAGGGGTCCCGCGCGGCGGGGTTCGGGCAGGGGCTCGGAGACGATCGCGGTGAGCGTCGAGTAGGTGGACTCGCGGCGGAACGGCGAGGCTCCTTCGACGGCCGCGTACAGCGTGGCGCCCACCGCCCACACGTCGGCGGGCGGACCCGGCTCGGCGCCCTGGGCGCGCTCGGGGGCCAGATAGTCGAGGGAGCCGACGAGTTCGCCGCTGCGGGTGAGGCGGGTGGCGGAGCCGTCGCCGGGGTCGTCCATGGCGGCGATGCCGAAGTCGGTGAGGACGACGCGGCCGGAGCGGTCGAGGAGGATGTTGCCGGGTTTCACGTCCCGGTGCAGGACGCCGGCGCGGTGAGCGGCGGCGAGTGCGTCGGCCACCGCGGCGCCGACGCGCGCGGCCTCGTACGGGTCGAGGGTGCCGCGTTCGCGCAGGACGTCGTCGAGGGAGGGCCCGTCGATCAGTTCCATGACGATCAGCGGGCGGCCGTCGACCTCGGCGACGTCGTGGACCGCGACGACACCGGGGTGGCGGACCCGGGCCGCAGCGCGGGCCTCGCGCTGCATGCGCAGCCTCAGCTCGGACAGCTCCGGTCCGGCCGCGTCGGTGTACGTCCGCAGCTCCTTGACGGCGACCTCGCGGCCGAGGACCTCGTCCACGGCCCGCCAGACCACGCCCATGCCGCCGCGCCCCAGCCGCGCGCCGACGCGGTAGCGCCCGGCCAGCAGCCGGCCGTTTCCCTGTTCCGTGTTCCCGCCCTGCTCAGGTCCGTGCTCCCCCGAAGACACCGCCGCCCCGTTCCTGTCTCGTGCTCTGCCGCGTCCGCCCGGTCGATGCGTGGCGTCCAGCGTACGGGGCGGCGGTGACGGCCCACCGCCCCGGCCGGGGCACTGTGACCGGTCCGCGACCTCTACTGCGCCGAGGCCGTCAGGTCACCGCGCCGGGGCGCCGCGAAGCCCTCCAGGTCGGCGCGGGTCAGGCCGGTGAGGCGGGCGACCTCGGCGATGTCGAGGGCGCCGCAGTCCAGGCCGCGCAGGAGGTAACCGCTGAGGGCCTTGGCCGTCGCGGGCTCGTCCATGACGTCGCCGCCGGCCCGGTTGGCGTACCGGGCGAGGCGGCCGGCGGCCTGCTCGAAGCCCTCCCGGTAGAAGGCGAAGACGGCGGCGTAGCGGGTCGGGATGTGGCCGGGGTGCATGTCCCAGCCCTGGTAGTAGGCGCGGGCGAGGGCGCGCCGGGTGAGGCCGTAGTGCAGCCGCCAGGCGTCGTGGACCTTGGCGGTCGGGCCGACCGGGAGGACGTTGGTCGAGCCGTCCGAGACCCGTACGCCGGTGCCCGCCGCCGCGACCTGCATGACCGCCTTGGCATGGTCGGCGGCCGGGTGGTCGCTGGCCTGGTAGGCGGCGGAGACGCCGAGGCAGGCGCTGTAGTCGAAGGTGCCGTAGTGCAGCCCGGTGGCGCGGCCCTCGGCGGCCTGGATCATCCGGGCGACGGTGGCGGTGCCGTCGGTGCCCAGGATGGACTGGCTGGTCTCGATCTGGATCTCGAAGCCGAGCCGGCCGGCGTCCAGGCCGTGCGCCTTCTCGAAGGCCTCCAGGAGCCGTACGAACGCGGTGACCTGCTCGGGGTACGTCACCTTGGGCAGGGTCAGCACGAGGCCCTCGGGCAGGCCGCCGGCCTCGATCAGGCCGGTGAGGAAGACGTCGAGGGTGCGGATGCCCCGGTCGCGCACCGCGGCCTCCATGCACTTCGTGCGGATGCCCATGTACGGCGCGGCCGTGCCGTTCTCGTACGCCTCGGCGATGAGCCGGGCCGCGCGGGCCGCCGCCTGGTCCTCCTCGGCGTCGGGGCGGGGGCCGTAGCCGTCCTCGAAGTCGACGCGCAGGTCCTCGATCGGCTCCCGCTCGAGCTTGGCGCGGACCCGGGAGTAGACCGGCTCGGCGAGTTCGTCGGCGAGGCCCAGGACCGCGGCGAAGGAGGCGGCGTCCGGGGCGTGTTGGTCGAGGGCGGCGAGGGCCTGGTCGCCCCAGGAGCGGAGGGTGTCGGCGGCGAAGGCGTCACCGGGGACGTAGACGGTGTGCACGGGCTGCCGGGTGCCGGGGTCCCCGGGGTAGCGGCGCTCCAGCTCCGCGTCGACCGGTGCCAGGGAGGCGCTGATCTCCTCGCTGACGGCGCCCGCGAGACTCGTCGCCACCTTCTCCTGCTGACCCATCCCACACCCTCCAATTTTCCGCTCTACGGAATCAACAATCCGTAGAACGAAGTTATCTGGGCGGTTCTCGCTGGTCAACACCCCGTCCATCCGCTGGTCGGCGCCCGGCGGTCGTCACCAGGATGCACCGAGGCCCCGGTGACCGCGTCGGTCACCGGGGCCTCGGACGTGCCGGGTCGGACTCAGCCCTTGCGGGCCTTGACCTCCTCGGTCAGCTGCGGGACGACGTCGAAGAGGTCGCCGACCACGCCGAAGTCGACCAGCTCGAAGATCGGGGCCTCGGCGTCCTTGTTGACGGCCACGATCGTCTTGGAGGTCTGCATGCCGGCGCGGTGCTGGATCGCGCCGGAGATGCCGTTGGCGATGTACAGCTGCGGCGAGACCGACTTGCCGGTCTGGCCGACCTGGTTGGTGTGCGGGTACCAGCCGGCGTCGACGGCGGCACGCGAGGCGCCGACGGCCGCGCCGAGGGAGTCGGCCAGCGCCTCGATGATCGAGAAGTTCTCCGCGCCGTTGACGCCACGGCCGCCGGAGACCACGATCGCGGCCTCGGTCAGCTCCGGGCGGCCGGTGGACTCACGCGGCGTACGGCCGGTGACCTTGGTGCCGGTCGCCTTGTCCGAGAAGGTCACCGACAGGGCCTCAACCGCGCCTGCGGCCGGGGCGGCCTCGACGGCCGCGCTGTTCGGCTTGACCGTGATGACCGGGGTGCCCTTGATGACGCGGGACTTGGTGGTGAAGGACGCGGCGAACACCGACTGGGTGGCCACCGGGCCCTCGTCGCCGGCCTCCAGGTCGACGGCGTCGGTGATGATGCCGGAGCCGATGCGCAGCGCCAGACGGGCGGCGATCTCCTTGCCCTCGGCGGAGGACGGCACCAGCACGGCGGCCGGGGACACGGCCTCGTAGGCGGCCTGCAGGGCGTCCACCTTCGGCACGACCAGGTACTCGGCGTACTCGGAGGCGTCGTGGGTGAGGACGCGGGCCGCGCCGTGCTCGGCGAGGGTGGCGGCGGTGTCGGCGGCGCCCTTGCCCAGGGCGACGGCGACGGGCTCGCCGATGCGGCGGGCCAGGGTCAGCAGCTCCAGGGTGGGCTTGCGGACGGCGCCGTCCACGTGGTCGACGTAGACGAGGACTTCAGCCATGGGATTGCTCTCCTGCGAAAACGAAGTTGAGGGGCGGTCAGCGGGGGCGAGCCCTTAGATGAACTTCTGGCTCGCGAGGAACTCAGCGAGCTGCTTGCCGCCCTCGCCCTCGTCCTTGACGATGGTGCCGGCCGTGCGCGCCGGGCGCTCGTTCGCGGCCTCGACCTTGGTGTACGCGCCCTCGAGACCGACTTCCTCGGCCTCGATGTCCAGGTCGGACAGGTCCCAGGACTGAACCGGCTTCTTCTTGGCCGCCATGATGCCCTTGAAGGACGGGTAGCGGGCCTCGCCCGACTGGTCGGTCACGGAGACGACCGCCGGGAGCCGCGCCTCGAGCTGCTCGGAGGCGGCGTCGCCGTCGCGACGGCCCTTGACGACGCCGTCCTCGACGGAGACCTCGGACAGCAGGGTGACCTGCGGGACGCCGAGGCGCTCGGCCACCAGGGCCGGTACGACGCCCATGGTGCCGTCGGTGGAGGCCATGCCGGAGACGACCAGGTCGAAACCGGCCTTCTCGATCGCCTTGGCCAGCACCAGCGAGGTGCCGATGGCGTCCGTGCCGTGCAGGTCGTCGTCCTCGACGTGGATGGCCTTGTCGGCGCCCATGGACAGCGCCTTGCGCAGCGCGTCCTTGGCGTCCTCGGGGCCGATGGTCAGGACGGTGACCTCGACGTCGTCGTCCGAGTTCTCCGCGATCTGCAGCGCCTGCTCGACCGCGTACTCGTCCAGCTCGGAGAGCAGACCGTCCACGTCGTCGCGGTCGACGGTCAGGTCATCGGCGAAGTGCCGGTCGCCAGTGGCGTCGGGCACGTACTTCACAGTGACAACGATCCTCAAGCTCACGCCGGCTCTCCTACTGCATCGTCATTTCCTGGCTGCCTCTTGCAGGCAGCATAGGCGCCTCAAGCGGCCGATCCCGGTCGGAGCGTCCGCGCGCTCCGACTGAAATATTACTCGTCAGTACACCCAGTTCCTGCCCGCTAAGCAAGCGCTTTGAACTGTGACCTTCGCAACGCAGCGTAACCGGAACTGGACGGCCTCGCAGGGCGCGGGTGGCGTGATCAATCCCGCAGACCGTTGAAGCGCCCCTGGTGGTAGAGGAGCGGCCGGCCGGCGCCGGAGGGGTCGCCCATGACGACCTCGGCGAGCACGATCCGGTGATCGCCGGCGGAGACCCGGGCGACGATGCGGCACACCAGCCAGGCGAGCACGTCGTCGAGCACCGGCACGCCTTCGGGGCCCTCGCGCCAGGCGGTCGGCGCGCCGAAACGGTCGGCGCCGCTGCGGGCGAAGGTGGCGGCCA
Organism: Streptomyces sp. NPDC007189; assembly: GCF_040703635.1. Classification (NCBI taxonomy): domain Bacteria; kingdom Bacillati; phylum Actinomycetota; class Actinomycetes; order Kitasatosporales; family Streptomycetaceae; genus Streptomyces; species Streptomyces sp. NPDC007189. The sequence goes on along the minus strand of NZ_JBEYEY010000004.1, from coordinate 278,626 downwards.
GCTCGCTCTGGTGCTCGCCGAGTATGTGCACGCCGATGTGGTCCGTCGTGGCTATCGCTGGCCAGCTGGAGGCGCCCGTGCCGATGCCGAAGGAGACGAGCGGGGGCTCGGCGGAGACGGAGGTGAGGGAGGTGGCGGTGAAGCCCACCGGGCCGGATGCGCCACCCGCCGTGATCACCGCCACACCGGCGGCGTGCCGGCGGAAGGTGGAGCGCAACAGGTCGGGAGAGGCGAGCTGAACGGTGCCGAGGTCGGGAGAGGCCGTCATGGAGTTGTCCTTCTGCCGGAGTTCGCGAACTGGGAGCCGGGAGTTCTCAGCAGCCCGGACAAGTGGCGCTCGCGGTGCGGGCGAGGTCGACGTGGACCCGTCCGTAGAGAAGGAGTTCGATCGGCATACGGTCAGGCTGACGATGGATGGTGCGCCCAGTCAAGCACGGTCCGGGATCCGGAAGGCGCCGCCCGGTCTCCTGAGACCCCCTCACACTGCCTCCCCCAGTGCCGCGATGACGTCGGCCTTGCGGGGCTGTCCCGTGGCCCGCCGTACGATCCGCCCGTCGGCGTCGAGCACCAGCACGGTGGGCGTCTTGAGGATTTCCAGTTCGCGTACGAGGCCCAGGTGCGCCTCGGCGTCGATCTCGACGTGGGTCACTCCGGGGACGATGTCCGCGACCTCGCCGAGGACGCGCCGGGTGGCCCGGCAGGGCGCGCAGAAGGCGCTGGAGAACTGGACCAGGGTGGCCCGCTCGCCGAGGTCGCCGCCGAGTTCGGCCGGTCCCAGCCGCCTGCCCTCGTCCCGCCCGCGCACCCGCACTCTCCCGCTCCGCCGCTTGTGCAGCACTCCGGCGGCGCTCGCCACGAGGAGCACCGCCACGCACACCATCAATCCGGTCATCATCTGCACAAGCATTCACGAGACTGCAAAGATTCCCGCCTCCCGGGGGCGTTCCCGTTGCGGAATGCTTGCTTCATGGACATCGACGCGAGAGGGCCGCGCTTCGCGGCGGCCGTGACGACGGCCGTCCTGGCCGCGGCCCTGAGTCTGGAGAACGTGTGGGTGCTGGGCTGGCAGACGCTGGTGTTCGCGCTGGGCGCGGCGGCGGGTGTGCAGCGCTCGCCCTACGGCTGGGCGTTCCGCACGGCCGTACGGCCGCGGCTCGGGCCGCCCAAGGAGTTCGAGGCACCGGAGCCGCCCCGCTTCGCGCAGGCCGTGGGTCTGGTGTTCGCGGGACTCGGCCTGGTCGGGTTCGGCGTCGGGCCCACGTGGCTGGGGCTGGCCGCGACCGGCGCCGCGCTCGCGGCCGCGTTCCTCAACGCCGCGTTCGGCTACTGCCTCGGGTGCGAGATGTTCCTGCTTCTGAAGAGGGCCACGGTACGGACGGAGTAAAGGGGATTTAAAGATCCGAAGGGGGATGTAGGCCGACGTGACGAGGATCTCGCCGCCGCGGGGCACCAGGACTGGCTACCCGTCCGTTCTTCGGGCACGATCTGCGAGACGCCGTAAACCTACGGCCGCGTAACTTCCCCGCCGGGAGCCCCCCTTTCCCGAGCAGAGCAGAAAGGGTCCACCCCGCCCATGGCAGAGCTGGTCTACCGTCCCGTCATCGGTTTCGCCAAGACGCTGTTCAAGGTCTGGGACCTGAAGATCGACTGTCAGGGGTCGGAGAACATCCCGCGCTCGGGCGGCGCCGTGCTGGTGAGCAATCACATCAGCTACCTGGACTTCGTCTTCAACGGCCTGGCGGCCCTGCCGCAGAAGCGCCTGGTGCGCTTCATGGCGAAGGAGTCCGTCTTCCGCCACAGGATCTCCGGCCCGCTGATGCGCGGCATGCGGCACATTCCGGTCGACCGCGAGCAGGGCGAGACCGCTTACGAGCACGCGCTGGACTCGCTGCGGTCCGGTGAGATCGTCGGGGTCTTCCCGGAGGCCACCATCTCGCAGTCGTTCACGCTGAAGAGCTTCAAGTCGGGCGCGGCCCGGCTCGCCCAGGACGCCGGCGTGCCGCTGATCCCGATGGCGGTGTGGGGCACCCAGCGGCTGTGGACCAAGGGGCAGCCGCGCAACTTCAAGCGCAGCCACCTGCCCGTCACCATCCGTGTCGGCGAGGCGGTCGAGGCACCCCGCGACCAGTACGCGGGCGCCATCACACGCCGGCTGCGCGAGCGCGTCCAGGAACTGCTGGACGCCGCACAGCGCGCCTACCCCGGCCGCCCCAAGGGCCTGGAGGACACCTGGTGGCTGCCGGCCCACCTGGGCGGCACGGCGCCGACGGTGGAGCAACTGCGGGCGGCCGAAGCGCGCTAGCCTGCGGTGCTTTGGCCGGTGGGCTTGGGGACCGCGACGGGCTGCCGGGGCCAACACGACGGTTCCGCGAAGCCAACGTGCGCTGCAATCCCCAAGGGGCCCGGGGAACTGCGCGACCAGCCCCCACCGGCGGGCAGCCGAGGATGCGGCACTGGTGAAAGGTGACGTTGGTGCGCACCGCCTGCGACGGCGCGCTCCCCTCCGGTCCGGTGCGCGAACTCGCTGCCGACGGCGATCGCTTCACCAAGGAGAAGTCGCCGTCGCACCCCCGGCTCGGTGATTACGGCTGCGGCGGGCCGGCCGCGCAGGATGCCGGTGAGCGCTCACGTCGGCTATGCCGCCGCCCGCACGAGTCACGCCGTGTACGAGTCTGCCGTCTCCCTCGTCAACTCCGCCTCTGCGCATCTGGGTTGCGGGGCCGGGCCGCTGGCGATGCCGAAGGGCGACGCCGCACTGCCGGATTCCGGCAAGGGGCAGCGGTCGCCCGCCGGCCCCCCGGCACCGGTCTCCCCCTGCCCGGCGAAGCCCCGCGCACCCCCGGCACCAGTCTCTGCCTGCCCGGCGTAAGTCCCGCGCACCCCCGGCACCGGTCTCTCGCGGACCGCGGGGACCGGTCTCCGACTGCCCGGCAAAGCCCCGCGGACCCCCGGGCACCGGCCTCCCGCCCACAAGCGAAGTCCCGTGGGCCCCCGGCACCGGCCTCCCCCTGCCCGGCACAGCCCCGCGCACCCCGGCACCCGCCTCCCGCCGACCGGCGAAGTTCCGCTCGGGTGCGCCGGAATGGCCGTCCCGCCCAGCGGACTCCTGCTGCCGAGCGCCCGCCCCTTCCTGATCGGAAGCGCCCACGCCCTCCTGGTCCGACGCGCCCGCCCCTTCCCGTTCCGCGGCGCCCACGCCTTCCCAATCCGAACCGGCCGGTTCCCCGCAGCAGGCGCCGTCCCCGTCCTCGCCCGGCGCGGCGGACGGCGCCGAAGCCGGCGTGTTCTTCGTGCCGTTGGTGCCGCCTTGCGCTGCTCCCCCGTTGGTCATGGCGGGGAGATTGGCGAGTGCTTCGCGCCGGCGTCGGGCGGGATGCTCGGTGCTCAGAGGGCGTCGGGCAGGGTCTTCCACAGATGCGGCCGGTCCGGGGACGCCTTCAGCGCGTCGAGGACGACCGGGTGTGGTTCGGCGTACAGCACCGGGTAGTCCAGCTCACCGGCCGCGGGGTCGGGGATCCAGGCCAGCCGCTCGCCGTCCAGGGAGAACTGGGCGTCCACGCCGGGCTTGTTGCCGCGCGGGTCCTGCCGGTGCCAGGCGCCGTGGAAGCGGACGGCGACCAGACCGTGCACGGCGTGGCCGCCCGCGTCGTCGGTCAGCCGCTGATAGCACAGGGCCGTCGGGATGTCCTCGGCGCGTAGCAGCGCGGCCAGGGCGTGCGCCTTGGCGTAGCAGATGCCGGTGCCCAGGGCGAGCACGTCGGAGGCGCGCCAGGTGACGCGCAGGTCACCGGAGTCCCGGGAGTGCGGGATGGTGTCCCGGACGAATTCGTAGGCGGCCTGCGCATAGGCATACGAGTCGGCCGCTCCGGCAGCCAGCCTGGCGGCGGTGTCCCGGACCACGGGATGGTGATGGTCGATGGCCTCGTCCGCAGCCAGGTACGCGGACAGATCGGCGGTGTTCTGGATCAGCTCCATGCCTGCCGAGCATAGGAAAGCGATCACTCGAAGGTCAATGACTTTTCGAGTGATCGCATACCTATGCACTACTGAGGACTACCGGGCCATCTCCTCCTTGAGCGCTGCCACGAAGGTGTCGACGTCCTCCTCGGTGGTGTCGAAGGAGCACATCCAGCGCACCACCCCGGCGGCCTCGTCCCAGAAGTAGAACCGGAAGCGCTTCTGCAGGCGCTCGGTCACGTCGTGCGGAAGCCTGGCGAAGACGCCGTTGGCCTGCACCGGGTAGAGGATCTCCACGCCGTGCACCGCGCGCACCCCCTCGGCGAGGCGCTGGGCCATCTCGTTGGCGTGCCGGGCGTTGCGCAGCCAGAGGTCCCTGGCCAGCAGCGCCTCCAGCTGCACCGAGACGAAGCGCATCTTGGAGGCCAGCTGCATCGACATCTTCCGCAGGTGCTTCATCTGCCGCACCGCGTCCTGGTTGATCACCACGACAGCCTCGCCGAAGACGGCGCCGTTCTTGGTCCCGCCCAGCGAGAGGATGTCGACGCCGACCGCGTTGGTGAACGTCCGCAGGGGCACGTCCAGCGAGGCGGCCGCGTTGGCTATCCGGGAGCCGTCCAGGTGCACCCGCATGCCGTGCGCGTGGGCGTGCTCGCAGATCGCGCGGATCTCGTCCGGCGTGTAGAGGGTGCCCAGCTCGGTGCTCTGGGTGATCGAGACCACCTGCGGCATGGCGCGGTGCTCGTCCTCCCAGCCGTACGCCTGCCGGTCGATCAGCTCGGGTGTGAGCTTGCCGTCCGGCGTGGGCACGGTGAGCAGCTTCAGGCCGCCCATGCGCTCGGGCGCGCCGCCCTCGTCCACGTTGATGTGGGCGCTCTCGGCGCAGATCACCGCGCCCCAGCGGTCGGTGACCGCCTGGAGCGCGACGACGTTCGCGCCGGTGCCGTTGAAGACCGGGAAGGCCTCCGCGGTGGCCCCGAAGTGGCTGCGGATGATCCGCTGGAGGTTCTCGGTGTAGTCGTCCTCGCCGTAGGCCACCTGGTGGCCGCCGTTGGCGAGGGCCAGGGCGGCCAGCACCTCCGGGTGTGCCCCGGCGTAGTTGTCACTGGCGAAACCGCGGACCTGCGGGTCGTGATGGCGACGCGCGTCGGTCTTCGGAGGGTTCACGGCTTCTCGGTCAGCCACAGACGGTTTCCGTTCACTTCCGCGGCGGGCCTGCTCCAGACGTCCTCGATCTCCTTGGCGAGGTCCTTGACGTCCGTGAAGCCCGCGAACTTCGCGTTGGGGCGTTCGGCGCGCATCGCGTCGTGCACCAGCGCCTTCACCACCAGGATGGCAGCAGCCGAGCGCGAACCGGCCTCGCCCCCCGCCTTGCGGAAGCCGTCGGCCATGGCCAGCGTCCACGCCTCGGCGGCGGCCTTGGCCGCGGAGTACGCCGCGTTGCCCGCCGTGGGCTTCGAGGCGCCGGCGGCGCTGATCAGCAGATAGCGGCCGCGGTCGCTGCGCTGCAGGCCGTCGAAGAAGGCGAGGGAGGTGTGCTGGACGGTGCGGACCAGCAGCTTCTCCAGCAGGTCCCAGTCGGCGAGGTCGGTCTCGGTGAAGGTCGCGCTGCCGCGCCAGCCGCCGACCAGGTGGACCAGACCGTCGATCCGGCCGTGGTCCTTCTCGATGCGGTCGGCCCAGGCCCGGGTGTCGGCCAGGTCGAGCAGGTCGACCGTCTCCCCGGTGACCGTGGCCCCGCCGCGGGCGTAGCGGGCCGCGTCCACGGCCTCCGCCAGGCGCTCGGGGTTGTTGTCGGCGCCGACGACGACCGCGCCGGCCTCCGCGAGCCGGACCAGGGTCGCGTGCCCCGCGGGTCCGCCCGCACCGGCCACCGCGATCACCGCACCGCTGAGAGACCCGTTGTTCGCCACGTTGTTCCCCTCTGAAGCAGTGTTCTTCGAAGCAGTGTTCTCGTCGCTGCGGTCGCTCACGCGGCGATCCGCTCGGCGCTGTCCGCCGTGATGCCCTTGGTGGAGGCGATCACATTCTTCAGCTTCTTGGACAGGGCCTCGTAGAACATGCTCAGCGGAAACTCGTCCGGAAGCACGTCGTCCACGAGCTTGCGCGGCGGCTGGGTCAGGTCCAGGGCGTCGGGGCCCTTGGCCCACTTGGAGCCCGGGTGCGGGGCGAGGTAGGTGGCGACCAGCTCGTATCCGGCGAACCAGTGCACCAGCTTCGGGCGGTCGATGCCGTCCTTGTAGAGCTTCTCGATCTCGGCGCAGAGCTGGTTGGTGACCTGCGGGGCGCGCTCCCAGTCGATGGAGAGCTTGTTGTCGGTCCAGCGGACGACGTCGTGCTTGTGCAGGTAGGCGAAGAGCAGCTGGCCGCCGAGGCCGTCGTAGTTGCGGTTGCGGTCGCCGGTGACCGGGAAGCGGAACATCCGGTCGAAGAGCACCGCGTACTGCACGTCACGGGCCTGCGGGACGCCGTCCGCCTGGAGCTTGACGGCCTCCTTGAAGGCGGTGAGGTCGCAGCGCAGCTCCTCCAGGCCGTACATCCAGAACGGCTGGCGCTGCTTGATCATGAACGGGTCGAAGGGCAGGTCGCCGTGGCTGTGGGTGCGGTCGTGGACCATGTCCCACAGGACGAAGGCCTCTTCGCAGCGCTTCTGGTCGTGGACCATCGCGGCGATGTCCTCGGGCAGGTCGAGGCCCAGGATGTCGACGGCGGCCGCGGTGACCCGGCGGAAGCGGGCGGCCTCGCGGTCGCAGAAGATGCCACCCCAGGAGAAACGTTCCGGTGCCTCACGCACGGCGATGGTCTCCGGGAACAGCACCGCGGAGTTGGTGTCATAGCCGGAGGTGAAGTCCTCGAAGGTGATGCCGCAGAACAGCGGGTTGTCGTAGCGGGTGCGCTCCAGCTCGGCCAGCCAGTCCGGCCAGACCATGCGCAGCACGACCGCCTCCAGGTTGCGGTCCGGGTTGCCGTTCTGCGTGTACATCGGGAAGACGACCAGATGCTGCAGGCCGTCCACGCGGTTCGCGGCGGGCTGGAAGGCCAGCAGGGAGTCCAGGAAGTCCGGGACCTGGAAGCCTCCCTCGGCCCAGCGGTGCAGGTCCTTCACCAGGGCGCGGTGGTAGGCCTCGTCGTGCGGGAGCAGCGGGGACAGCTGCTCGACCGCCTCGACGACACGCCGTACGGCCCCCTCCGCTTCGGCCTTGTCCGGGGCGCCCTCGGCGTCGAAGTCGATCGATCCGTCCTTGGACTGCCATGGCCGGATCCGCTCCACGGCATCCTTGAGCACGGGCCAGGCCGGGTGCTCAACCACCCTGGTCGACGAAGGAATCCGTCCCTCCGTACCCGCCTGCACAAGAATTTCCGTCATGACCCATCCTCCACGGGAGAAGCTCGCGTAGGGACACCGTATGCATACCCCGATTCAGCCAGCAAGAGGCAGATCGGGAAATTATTCTGTCAAGCCCCTTGGTCACCGACGTTTTTCCTGCCGTAAACCGTGACGACGCTCACTTCGGTCGAGTGGCCGGGTTCCCGGAGCCGTAGGGGTCCGGTCGGCCACGGGTGCGGGGACGCGCCCACTCGAGGGTGACGGCAGGGGCGCATACCGGCCAGTCGACGGCCGCCACGCACCCGTATGCCTCGTGCACGTGCGGGTTCATCGCAGGGCCCGGCCGTTAGGCTGCGACTCTGCCCGCGCGGACGACGGCGTCCGCCCGTTCCGCGCGGCCGAGCCGCCGTCGACGGAACGGAGTCGAACCTTGAACTTCCTTACCATCGGTCACCGCGGGGTCATGGGTGTCGAGCCCGAGAACACCCTTCGTTCCTTCGTCGCCGCGCAGGACGCCGGCCTCGACCTGATCGAACTCGATCTGCACCTGAGCAAGGACGGCGCCCTGGTCGTCATGCACGACGCCGAGGTGGACCGCACGACCGACGGCACCGGGCCGATCGCCGACAAGACCCTGGCCGAGCTGCGCTCCCTGGACGCGGGCCGCGGCGAGCGGGTCCCGGTGTTCGAGGAGGTGCTGGAGGCGGTGCGCACGCCGCTGCAGGCCGAGATCAAGGACGTGGCGGCGGCCCGCGCGCTCGCGGCGGTGATGCACGAGCGCGATCTGGTCGGGCGCGTGGAGGTGTCGTCGTTCCACGACGACGCGATCGCCGAGATCGCCCGGCTGGTGCCGGGCGTGCGCACGGCGCTGATCGCCAGCCGCTACGGCACGGACGTGGTGGAGCGCGCGGTCGCCGTGGGCGCGGCGACCGTCTGCCTCAACATCCGCCGGCTCACCCTGGAGATCGTCGAGCACGCGCGCAGGTCCGGGCTGCGGATCATCGGCTGGGTCGTCAACACCCAGGATCATCTGCGCCTGGTGCGCGCGCTGGAGCTGGACGGCGCGACGACCGACTTCCCGGAGATCAAGCGCACGGGGCGCTTCACGGCGTGACGGTCACCCGAGCTTCTTGACCAGCAGCTCGAACTGCAGGTCGTCGCGCTGCGGGATGCCGAAGCGCTCGTCGCCGTACGGGAAGGGCGACATCTTTCCCGTACGGCGGTAGCCGCGCCGCTCGTACCAGGCGATCAGGTCGTCCCGTACGGAGATCACCGTCATGTGCATCTCGGTGACGCCCCAGTCCTCGCGGGCCTGGCGCTCGGCCTGCGCCATGACCGTCTTGCCCAGGCCCGCGCCCTGCAGCCCGGGACGGACCGCGAACATGCCGAAGTAGGCGTGGTCACCGCGGTGTTCCAGCTGGCAGCAGGCGATGATCTCGCCGTCCTGCTCCACGGTCATCAGCCGGCTCTGGGGCGACTTGATCACCTCCAGCACGCCCTCGGGATCCGTCCGCCGCCCCTGGAGGATGTCCGCCTCGGTGGTCCATCCGGCCCGGCTGGAGTCGCCGCGGTAGGCGGACTCGATCAGCGCGACCAGCGCGTCGACGTCGGCGTCGGTGGCGTCGCGGAAGGTGGGGCCGGCGGCGGGGGTCTGCATGGGGGCTCTCTCTCCGATCTCGGGCGTGGCTCAGCCAGGGTCGAGGGTAACCCTGCCACTAGGCTCCACCCGCATGGTGCATGTACTCAGCAGCCGGACGCTGCTCACCCCCACCGACCCCGAGCGCTCCCGGGTCTTCTACGGCGATCAGCTGGGCCTGTCCGTCTACCGCGAGTTCGGCACGGGGCCGGAGCGCGGGACGGTCTACTTCCTCGGCGGCGGCTTCCTGGAGGTCTCCGGCAGGTCCGGCACCCCGCAGTCCCCCGCGGTCCGGCTCTGGCTCCAGGTCGAGGACGTCACGGCCGCGCACGAGGAGCTGCGGGCCAAGGGCGTCGAGATCGTCCGGCCGCCGGTGAAGGAGCCGTGGGGTCTTGTCGAGATGTGGATCGCCGACCCGGACGGCATCCGCATCGCCCTGGTGGAGGTCCCCAAGGACCATCCGATGCGCTACCGCCCGGGCATCTAGCGCCGCACCCCCCGGGTCCGGCGGCCGTCCCGCCCGGGCGGCGCGGGACGCGCGGCTGACGACGCGTGGTGACAGTGCCGGACGGTCAGGCGCGCAGGGCCTCCATACGGCCCTCCAGGCGGCTCAGCAACTCGGCCAGCAGACCGGCGAGTTCGCTCTGCCCCTGCGGGGCCAGGACGGACAGCACCGCCGTCTCGTAGGCGAGTTGCTCCGGGAGGATGCCGTCGACCAGGTCGCGGCCGGCGTCGGTGAGGCGGACGTGGGCCACACGCCGGTCGCGGGTGTCGCCGCGCCGCTCGACGAGCCCGCGTTCGGTCAGCTGCTTCAGCCGCTTGGTGACGGCGGCTCCGGAGGAGAAGGTCTCGCGGGCCAGTTCACCGGGGGTCAGTTCGTGCCCGGTGCGGCGCAGCGCGCCCAGCAGATCGAACTCGGGACGGCTGAGCCCGGCGCGGCGCAGCGGCGCGTCCTCGGCCTGCTGGAGCAGCGCGGCGCACCGGTTGATCCGGCCGATGACCTCCATGGGCCCGGTGTCCAGCTGGGGGTGCACGGCGCGCCACTGCCGGACGACGGCGGCGACGGTGTCGCCGTCGCGCCGCGCCCCGGCGCCGGCCGCGGCCTGGTCCCTCCCCGGCTGCGCGCCCCCGGGTCGCGGGCCGGCGAGCCGTCCGTGGTCGCGCGCCCGGTCGGCGCCGGGCGTGTCGTCCGCCGGCGCGTGTCCGCCGTTCGTCCCCGTCATGGCCGTACGTCCTCCGTCGCTCTGCCGTCCTGGTCCCGCTGCGGCACCAACCCCTGGCGTCGTACCGTCGCCGCGAGCGTACGGTGTCCGGACTGCTCGGCGAGAACGACCCGCTCCTCGGGCAGGGCGCGCTGCCACCACTCGCCGGAGGCGGCGTCGGCCGTGGCGCGCAGGTCGGCGAGGGCGGCGGCGAGGGCGCGCCGGGCGGCTTCCAGGGCGTGCGGCGCCGGGTGCGGCTCGGCCAGCAGCCGGGCGGCGTCCTCGCGGGCGCGTTCCGCCGTGGCCAGCGCGTGTCCGAGGCGGTCGCCGGCGCGCCGGTTGGTGACGGCGACGGCCGCGACGAAACCGACCAGCGCCCCGACGAGGGTGTCCATGACCCGCTCGGTCATCAGCTCGGCCGGGTTCTGGGCGCGGGCGAACTCGGTGATGAGCAGGGCCATCGGGGTCACGCAGACGCTGCCGAGCCAGTAGTTGCGGCCCATCAGCGCCTCCGCGCCGAAGTTGAGCGCGAGGGCGGACAGCACCAGCGCCACCGGGGGGACATGGGCGAGGGGGGCGAGAGCGGCGAAGACCAGCACGCCGACGACGTTGCCGACCACCCGCTGGACGGCCCGGCTCCAGGTGAGGGTGACGTTGGCCTGGTAGAGGGAGGCCGCGGTGACCAGTGCCCAGTACGGCCGGCCGACCCCGAGGGCGAGGGAGGCGTAACCGGCGAGGGCGCAGCCGACCGCGGTGCGGACCGCGATCGGGGCGAGAGGGGCCAGCCGGTGGCGCAACGGCCGGCGCGGCAGGGCGAGTTCGGTGTCCACGCCGAGGAGTTCGTCCGCGGACCCGCGCGGGGACGCCACGCGCGGGATCCGGCCGGTTCCGAGCAGCTCCCGGGCCCAGGCACGCAGCCGTACGGGGTCGGCGTCGGCGGGCGCGGCGAGGGCGACCTCGGCGCGGACGAGGAGGCGTTCGAGGGCGCGCCGGTTGCGGTCCGGGCGGGCGCCGGCGGCGAGCAGCGACTGCCAGGCGGCGTGGATCGCGGCGGCGCTCGCGGCGCGGGCCCGGCCGTGGCCGTCGGCGGTGCCGCGGGTGTCGGCGTACGCGGCGGCGGCGTTCAGGGCCTGGGCGGTGGCGCGGCGCTCCGGGCCGTGCGGGCGCAGCAGCCCCGGCGCCATGCCGACCAGCCAGGCCCAGGCGCCGGCGGCCAGGGCCAGCCCGGCGTGCCCTGGCACCTGGCCGAGGGTCTGGGGCGCGAACAGCGAGGCGGAGCTGATGAAGGTCAGCACCACGTTCCCGGGCGGGCCGAGCCGGGTGGCGTCGCTGACGGTCTTCTGCACGGCCGCCAGCACGGCGCCCACGGTGACGAGGACCACCGCGCTGTGCGTCAGGGACGCGGCGAGCAGGGAGACCGTGAGGCCGCCGACCATGCCGAGCACCACCCAGGCCAGAACGCGGGCGCGGGCGGCGTAGGGCCGGCTGTGGCCGTAGAGCGCGCACAGCGACCCGGCCATCGTGTACATCGCGAGGTCGAGGCGTCCGAGCGCCAGCAGGATCAGGTTGGCCGGTGCGACCGCGGCGACCACGCTCAGCGCGGGCTTGAACCAGATGTCGGAGGGCCGCCCGAGGCGGAGCACTCCGGCGAGGGGAAGTCGGTGGGGGCTGGCACTGCTCATACATTCAATTTAGCAGGTGTTTTACTCGTAAAATTCCTGCAGCCTACGTCGCCCGGCTGTCCGCTCACCTCGTGTGCTCCGCCGAATGCTCCCCGTGTACACCCTTGCGCTCGCGTGCGCTCCACATGAGGTGGGCATCGCATCCTTCGACCGACCGTCGAACGGGGAGGTGCGCGTGCCCGGACCGGTGTCGGCAGCGTGGCTGCTGGTCGCCCTGTGCGCGGCGACGGGGGCGTACTGCCTGCTGCGGATGCGCAGCGGCGTCGAGGAACAGCGCCGGGCCGCGGGCGGCGAGGCGCTGATGGGCTTCGGCATGGCGGTGATGGCCGTACCGGCGGCGGTGTTCACGCCGCCGAGGTGGGCGTGGCCGCTCTACGCGGCCGTGTTCGGCGCGGCGGCGCTGCGCGCACTGTGGGCCGCGCGCGCCGCGCCGCACCATCTGCACCACCTGGTGGGCGCGGCGGCCATGGTCTACATGTCGGTGGCGATGGCGGCGGCCCCGCCCGGCGCGCACCATGCGCACGGCGGCTCAGGGATGCCGTTGCTGACCGGCGCGCTGCTGCTGTACTTCGCCGGGTACGTGCTGCTCACCGGCGCCCGACTGGTCCCGGCGGCCGGTCCTGGGCGGGCGCCCGGTGCGGTGCCGGCGCCCGGTCCGGGGGCGGCGGTCGGCCCGGGGGCGGCGGTCGGCCCGGGGGCGGCGGTTGGTCCCGGTGCGGCGGTCGACCCAAGGACGGCGGTCGGTCCGGGGACGGCGGTCGGGGCGGGGGCCGCGGTCGGGGCGGGGCCGGCGGTCGGTCCGGGTGGAAGGCCGCTCGGCTGGGGAGACCGGCCGGAGCTGGCCCGCGCCTGCCGGTTGTCGATGGGGATCGGCATGGTGGCGATGCTGCTCACCATGTGACCGGACGAAGGTGAGCGGGTCATGTCAGCGGGCCGGATAGGGTCGGGCGCATGACTGCCGTGTTGTTCGACTTCTCCGGGACGCTGTTCCGCATCGAGTCCACCGAGTCCTGGCTGCGGGCGGTACTGGCCGAGACGGGACATACGCTGCCGGAGCCCGAACTGAAGGTCAAGGCACGGGACTTGGAGACGGCCGGTGCGCTGCCGGGCGGTGCGTCACCGGTGGAGGTGCCGGCCGACCTGGCCGGGCTCTGGGCGGTGCGGGACGAGAGCGCGGAGCTCCACCGGGCCGCCTACACGGGCCTGTCCCGGCGGGTGCCGCTGCCCGACCCCGGGCTGCACGACGCGCTGTACGAGCGGCACAAGATCCCGGCCGCCTGGGCGCCCTACCCGGACGCCGAGGAGGTGCTGCGCACCCTGCGCGAGCGCGGGATCGGCGTGGGCGTGGTCAGCAACATCGGCTGGGACCTGCGCCCGGTGTTCCGCGAGCACGGGCTCGACCGGTACGTGGACGCGTACGTGCTGTCGTACGAGCACGGCGTGCAGAAGCCGGATCCGCGGCTGTTCTCGGTCGCCTGCGCGGCGCTCGGCGCCGATCCGCGCGACACGGTGATGGTGGGCGACAGCAAGGAGGCGGACGGCGGGGCGGTCGCGCTCGGCTGCCGGGTGCACTTCGTCGACCACCTGCCGGTGACGGAGCGCCCGGACGCGCTGCTGCCGGTGCTGGACCTGGTGAGCTGAGGCTCATCCATCGCCCACCGCGCACGGCCCATCGCCCGTGAGCCGTCAGCCGCCCGCCTGAGACGATCCCCCGCGTCGCCCCAGACGGACGGCAGCCCTGGACAGGGCCCGCACATGGCGGTGCCCACCGCGTTGAGTATAGTTGGCTGGCAGCCAGTCAACGCAGGAGTTACAGGATGTCCCCGCGCAGCGCCTCGGTCAATGAAGAGTTGCGGCGGCGTTCCCGGGAGCGGCTGTTGCAGGCCGCCGTGGAGCTGGTCGACGAGCACGGGTTCGAGGCCACCACGCTGGGCGACATCGCGGACCGCGCCGGTTCGGCGCGCGGACTGGTGTCGTACTACTTCCCCGGCAAGCGCCAGTTGGTGCAGTCCGCCGTGCACCGGCTGATGCACCGCACGCTGGAGGAGGCGCTGGAGCGGGAGCCGCGCACCGACGACGGCCGGGAGCGCCTGGCGCGGGCCATCGACGCGATCCTGGGCCTGGCCCGCGACCGTCCGGTGCTGATGCGCCAGCACATGGCGGGGCTGCTGCAGGCGGAGGGCTTCGTGCAGTGCCCTGAGCAGCGCCGGCTGTCGGAGCTGCTCAGCGACACGGTCGCCCGGTACGGCTCGCAGGACGTCGCCGCCGACTATCCGATGCTGCGGGCCCTGTTGATGGGAGCGGTGTACGCCGCGCTGGTGCCGGGGGTGCCGATGCCCGTTCCGGCGCTGCGGGCCGAGCTGTTCCAGCGGTACGGGCTCGACCGGGAGTCGGGGCTGCCGCCGGAGCAGGAGACGTGCGAGGAGGCCCGGAAGCGGGATCTGTCCCGGTTCTTCGCCACGGAGGAGCGCCCGAGCAGCCCCTGAGGAGCGTCCGGGCCCGCCACGGAGACCATCCGCGTCAGTCGCGGCGCACGTGACGGGGCGTCAGGAACCCGGCGTCCCGGGCCTGGGCGATCAGCCTGAGGGAGCGCCGGCGACTGCGTCCGGTCGCGTTCATCACGGCGAGCACCGGGTCGACGCCCGCCTCCTGCGCGGCGCGGTACTCCTGTGCGACCAGCCGGCTGCCCTCGACGCCGCGCAACCGGACCGGCCGGGCGTGCTGCGGTCCCGCGCACAGCACGTCGTCCTCCGCGCCCTCCCCCGCCTCTGCGGCCACGTCGCCGGCCTCCGGTCCGCCCCCGTCCTCCGGCAGCTCGTCGCCGTCCCCGCCACCCTCCCCGTCCTCCTCTCCCTCGCCGTCCCCGTCGTACGACCCCTCCGCCGCGCGGGGCTCCGGCCGCTGCACTCCGCACGACTCGAACAGCGGGCCCTCGATCCAGTCCCCGAGCACCGCGAGGTCGGCGAGGGACAGGGCCGGCTCGGCCCGCACGTCCTCGATGGACACGCGTCCGTCGTGCAGCACGGCCAGGGCGTCGACGCGCGCGCCGTCCGGGAAGGCCAGTCGTACCTGGAACCAGGACGTCTCGTCGCCGCGCTCCTGCTCGTCGCCGTGCTGCCGCACCTTCCACGCGGGCCACACGGAGACCGCGCCGTCCGCCGCGTTCCGGTCGGAAAGATGAAGAAAGGACGCTTCTGGCACACACGCAACGTAATCGCGTGATCACCCTCCAAACGAAGGGACACGCGTCGGCGTCACCCCGCCGGACCCTGCCGTGACGGGCCGGGGGATGCGATGCTGGAGCCGTTCGCACACTTTCTCCTTCCCCTTCGGCCGAGGAGTCCCGCTGTGCTGCGTATCGCCGTCGTCGGCTCGGGACCGAGCGGGTGCTACACCGCCCAGATGCTGGTCCAGCTGGATCCCGAGGTCTGCGTGGACGTCCTGGACCGGCTGCCGTGCCCGTACGGCCTGGTCCGGTACGGCGTCGCGCCGGACCACGAGAAGATCAAGTCGCTGCAGGGCAGCCTGAGGTCGGTGCTGGAGCACGAGCGGGTGCGGTTCCTCGGCGGGGTCCGGGTGGGCGGCCCCGGCGGGCTGCCGGTGGAGCGGCTGCGGGAGCTGTACCACGCGGTGGTGTACTGCGTGGGCGCCGCCACCGACCGGCACCTCGGGATTCCGGGCGAGGAGCTGCCGGGCAGCTGGTCGGCGACCGACTTCGTGGCCTGGTACAGCGCGCACCCGGACGCGGCCGACGCCGGCTTTCTGCGCGGGGTGCGGTCGGCCGTCGTCATCGGTGTGGGCAATGTGGCGGTGGACGTCACGCGGATGCTGGTGCGGGGCGCGGAGGAGCTGCGGCCGACGGACATTCCGCAGGGGGCGCTGGACGCCCTGGCGGCGAGCGGGGTCACCGAGGTGCAGATGGTGGGCCGGCGCGGCCCCGCCCAGGCCCGCTTCACCACCAAGGAACTGCGCGAGCTGGGCGGGCTGCCCGGCACCGAGGTCACCGTCGATCCGGGCGACCTGGCGCTGGATCCGGTGGATCCCGCGGTGCTGCCCACCGTGCAGCGGCGCAATCTGGAGGTGCTGCGCGGCTGGGCCGGCCGGCCCTCGTCCGGTGCCGCCCGCCGTATCCGCCTGCGGTTCTTCCTGCGCCCGGTGGAACTGCTCGCCGAGGCGGGCCGGGTCGGCGGGGTGCGTTTCGAGCGGACGGCGCCGGACGGCCGGGGCGGGGTGACGGGCACGGGCCGGTTCGAGGAGGTGCCCGCCCAGTTGGTGCTGCGCTCGGTGGGCTATCGCGGGGTGCCGCTGGACGGGCTGCCGTTCGACGCGCCGAGCGGCACGGTGCCGAACGCGGCCGGGCGTGTCGTACGCGACGGCGTGCCCTCCCCCGGGGAGTACGTCGCCGGCTGGATCAAGCGCGGCCCGACCGGTGTCATCGGCACCAACCGGCCCTGCGCCAAGGAGACGGCGGCCTCCCTGCTGGCGGACGCTCCCGCGCTGATGCGCCGGCACGTGCCCGAGGACCCGGTGGCGGCGCTGCGGGCGGCCGGGATCGAACCGGTGCCGTGGGTGGGGTGGCTGGCGATCGAGCGGGCCGAGGCCGAGCTGGGCGCACGGCTGGGGCGGAGCGTGGTGAAGCTGGCCGACTGGGACGCGCTGCTCAGGGCGGCCGGGTCGCGGTAGCCCCGGTGGCCAGGGATTCCTCCGCTGCCGGGCGGGCATGACACACACCGGCAACAGTCCGGAAATCAACAAACTGTGCAAGACGCCTACGGTCTCGTCCTGTCCGGATGCCACCCCCGCCCGCGCACCGTTGGAGTACCCATGGCCACCACAGACGTCCATCCCGTCGACGAGATACCGCCGGTACGGCAGTTGGCGGCCTTCGGGCTGCAGCATGTGCTCGCGATGTACGCGGGCGCCGTCGCCGTGCCGCTGATCGTGGGCGCCGCGATGAAACTCTCGCCGGCCGACCTGGCATATCTGATCACCGCCGATCTGCTGGTGTGCGGAATCGCCACCCTGATCCAGTGCGTCGGCTTCTGGCGGTTCGGTGTCCGGCTGCCGATCATGCAGGGCTGTACGTTCGCGGCCGTGTCGCCGATGGTGCTCATCGGGACGACGGGCGGCGGGCTGCCCGCGATCTACGGCTCGGTGATCGTCGCGGGTCTGGCGATCATGCTGCTCGCGCCGGTCTTCGGCAGGCTGCTGCGGTTCTTCCCCCCGCTGGTGACCGGCACGGTGATCCTGATCATCGGGGTCTCGCTGCTGCCGGTCGCGGGCAACTGGGCGGCGGGCGGCGCCGGTTCGAAGGACTTCGGGGAGCCGAGGAACCTGGCG
Source organism: Streptomyces sp. NPDC007189 (assembly GCF_040703635.1). Taxonomy (NCBI): domain Bacteria; kingdom Bacillati; phylum Actinomycetota; class Actinomycetes; order Kitasatosporales; family Streptomycetaceae; genus Streptomyces; species Streptomyces sp. NPDC007189. Next base: position 261,481 of record NZ_JBEYEY010000004.1, on the reverse strand, counting down.
CTGGCGGCGTTCGTGCTGGCGGTGGTGCTGGCCGTGCAGCGGTTCGCGCCGCCCGCCCTGGGCCGGATCGCCGTGCTGATCGGGATCGCGGTGGGCCTGGCGGTGGCGGTGCCGTTCGGGTTCACCGACTTCGGCGGGGTCTTTGACGCCGACTGGCTGGGCGTCAGCACGCCGTTCCACTTCGGGGCGCCGGCGTTCAAGGCCTCCGCGATCGTGTCCATGCTGGTGGTGGCTCTGGTGACCATGACCGAGACGACCGGTGACCTCATCGCGGTGGGCGAGCTGACCGGGCGGCGGGCCGAGCCGCGCTCGCTCGCCGACGGGCTGCGCGCGGACGGTCTTTCGACGGTGCTGGGCGGGGTGTTCAACACCTTCCCGTACACGGCGTACGCGCAGAACGTGGGCCTGGTCGGGCTGACCCGGGTGCGCAGCCGCTGGGTGGTCGCGGCGGCGGGCGGGATCCTGGTGCTGCTCGGTCTGCTGCCCAAGCTGGGCGCGGTGGTCGCGGCGATCCCGGCGCCGGTGCTGGGCGGGGCGGGGCTGGTGATGTTCGGCACGGTCGCGGCGAGCGGGCTGCGGACGCTGGCCCGGGTCGACTTCGCGGGCACCCAGAATCTGACGGTGGTGGCCGTGTCGGTGGCCATCGGCATGCTGCCGGTGGGGGTGCCGACGGTCTACGAGAAGTTCCCGGACTGGTTCCAGACGGTGATGAACAGCGGGATCAGCGCGGGCTGCCTGTCCGCGATCGTCCTGAACCTGCTCTTCAACCACCTTCCCCGGAGGGCGGGTTCAGCCGTCGTCGCCGAGGCGGACGGACTGCCGGTCCGCGGCGGCGAGGAGGCTGGCGAGCAGTCCCGGGAAGAGACCGTCTAGGTCGTCCCTCCGCAGCGCGTTCATCTTGGCCGTGCCCCGGTAGACCTGCCGGATGACCCCGTTCTCGCGCAGCACCCGGAAGTGGTGCGTGGAGGTGGACTTGGTCACCGGCAGGTCGAACTGCGAGCAGGTCAACTCGGCCTCTTTTGTGGCGAGTTCGCGCACGATCCGCAGCCGCATCGGGTCGGAGACCGCGTGCAGCACGCCTTCCAGGCGGATGTCCTCGCGCTCCGGGTGCGGCAGCGCGCGGCCGGCGGCGGTCTCGGTCACGGCGGCTGCCCTTCGTTGCGGAACTCCTCGGTCACCACGATTGTACGAGAGTCATCGTAGTTTGACATCTATCGTAGTACGAGGTTTATCGTACGAGGCGACCACGGTCCCGTGACGAACGGAGTCTGACGTGAGCGCCCTCTTCGAGAGCATCACCCTGCGCGAAGTGACCATCCCGAACCGGGTGTGGATGCCCCCGATGTGCCAGTACTCGGCCGCACCGGAGGGCCCGCTCACGGGCGCGCCCGGCGACTGGCACTTCGCGCACTACGGGGCGCGCGCCACGGGCGGCACCGGCCTGATCGTCATGGAGGCCACCGCGGTCGCGCCGGAGGGCCGGATCTCCCCGTACGACCTCGGCCTGTGGAACGACACACAGGTGGAGGCGTTCCGCCGGATCACCGGCTTCCTCAGCGCCCAGGGCACGGTGCCGGGCGTCCAGCTCGCCCACGCCGGCCGCAAGGCGTCCACCGACCGGACCTGGAAGGGCGGTGCGCCGCTCGGCCCCGAGGCGGGCGGCTGGCAGCCGGTCGCACCGAGCGCGGTGCCCTTCGACGAGCGCCACCCCGTGCCCGCCGAGCTGACGGTGGAGCAGATACGGGAGGTCGTCGGCCGGTTCGCCGCCGCGGCCCGCCGGGCGCTCGCCGCCGGCTTCGAGGTCGTCGAGATCCACGGCGCCCACGGCTATCTGATCAACGAGTTCCTCTCCCCGCACTCCAACCACCGCACCGACGCCTACGGCGGCTCGTACGAGAACCGCTCCCGGTTCGCCCTGGAGGTCGTGGACGCCGTACGGGAGGTGTGGCCCGAGGACAAGCCGGTGTTCTTCCGCATCTCGGCCACCGACTGGCTCGAGGACGGCGGCTGGACCACCGAGGACACGGTCCGCTTCGCCCACGACCTGCACGCGCACGGCGTCGACCTGCTCGACGTGTCCACCGGCGGAAACGCCTCCGGCGTGACCATACCGACCGGGCCCGGCTACCAGGTGCCGTTCGCCGCCCGGGTGAAGGCCGAGAGCCCGCTGCGCGTCGCCGCCGTGGGTCTGATCACCGAGGCCGGGCAGGCGGAGAAGATCGTGACGAACGGCGAGGCCGACGCCGTCCTGCTGGGCCGCGAGCTGCTGCGCAACCCGTCCTGGGCCCGGCACGCCGCCCGCGAGCTGGGCGGCGAGATCCGGGTGCCGGACCCGTACCACCGCTCGGTCTGAACCCGGCCGGACGGGACGGGCGCCCCGCCGGCCGGCTCAGCTCGGCAGCAGCCTGGTGACGGTCTCCTCCAGGCGGGGCAGCACCCGCTGTCCCGCCAGCGCCAGGGCGATCGCCGCGACCACCCCGGCCCAGGCGACCGGGCCGAGCGGGGTGCAGCCGACGGCCTGGCTGACGACCGGGGTCTGCACGGCCGCGACCAGGGCCGCCGCGGAACCCAGGCAGGTGATCTGCACCAGGTGGCTGTCGCGCCGGTCCAGCCAGGTCTGCACGAGTTGCGTGCCGACCACCCCGCACAGCGCCATCGTGCTGGAGCGGCGCGCGGTACCGGGGGTGAAGCGGCCGAACAGCCAGGCCGTCACCGCGCCCAGGCAGGTGGTGAGCGCCCGGTGCCGGATCTGCCGCAGCAGGGGCGCGCCGAGCACGGCGGAGGCGTCCTCCGGGGATCCGCCGTGGGCGCCCGCCGTGCGGGACTCCTCGCCCGGGGCAGGGCCGCCGCGGGCCCGCAGGGTGCCGGGCTCCTCCGCCCGCTCGGTGACCGCGACCGCCATCGACGGGAACAGGTCGGTGAAGAGGTTCACCATGAGCATCTGCCGGGTGGACAGCGGCGCCCGGCCGGACAGCAGGGTGCCGAGCATGCCGAACCCGACCTCGCCCGCGTTGCCGCCGATCAGGATGGCGATGGCGTCGGCCACGCTGTGCCACAGCGCGCGGCCCTCGCCGACCGCGTCGATCAGGACGGTCAGGTCGTCGTCGGTGAGGACGATGTCGGCGGCGTTGCGGGCGGCGGCCGAACCGCGCGCGCTGATCCCGACGCCGATGTCGGCGGCGCGGATCGCCGCGGCGTCGTTGGCGCCGTCGCCGACCATGCCGACGACCCGGCCCGCGTCCCGCAGCGCCTCCACGACCTGCAGTTTCTGCTCCGGCGCCACCCGCGCCACCACGCCCGCGTCCCGCAGCATCCGGGCCCTGGCCGCCCGGTCCGCCGCGGCCAGCTCGTCCCCGGTGACCACCACGGTGTCCTCGGGCCAGCCCAGCTCGGCGGCGATGGCCCGCGCGGTCTGCGGATGGTCGCCGGTGAGCATGACCGGCCGTACCCCTTCCTCCAACAGGCCCTCCACCAGCGCCGTGGAGGTCTCGCGCGGTACGTCGGACAGGGCGAGCAGTCCGGTGAACTCCAGCTCCTGCAGCGGCTGTTCGAGGACATCGGCCGGCTCCTCGGCTGCGTCGAGCCGCCGTTCGGCCACCGCGAGCACCCTCAGGCCCTCGCCCGCCAGCGCCCTGGCCGCCTCGGAGGCGTGCCCGGGCAGGGCGGAGCAGGCGGGCAGCACGGTCTCCGGGGCGCCCTTGACCACCAGCACGAGCGAGCCGTCCCCGCTGCGGCCCACGGCGGCGGCGTATCCGCGGGCCGCCTCGAACGGCAGGCCCGCGAGCTGGGTCCAGTCCGGGTCGGGGCGGGCCGCGTCCAGCACGGCCTCGTCGGTGGCGTGCACGGGCTGCTCGGTGCCGCCGTTGATGCGCGGGCAGGCGCGGGCGGCGGCCCGGACGGTGCCCGCGGACCCGGGGTCGTCCACCGCGTGGACCGTGCCGTCGGCGGCGGAGGTGCGCACCAGGCGCAGCCGGTTCTCGGTGAGCGTGCCGGTCTTGTCGAAGCAGAACGTGTCCATGCGGCCGAGCGCCTCCAGGGTGCGCGGGGTGCGCACGAGGACGCCGTCGCGGCTCAGCCGGCGGGCGGCCGCCAGCTGCGCGACCGTGGCCACCAGCGGCAGGCCCTCCGGTACGGCGGCCACGGCCACCGCCACGCCGCCGCTGACCGCCTCCCGGATGGGGGTGCCGCGCAGCAGCGCCAGACCGGTCACCGCGGCGCCGCCCGCCAGGGTCAACGGCATGGCCTTGCGGGTGAGTTCCTGCAGGCGGGCCTGGACGCCGCCGGCCGGGGGTGTCCGGGCGGCGAGGTGGACGGCGCGGGCGGCCTCCGTGTGCTCGCCGGTCTCGACGACCACGGCGCGGGCCTGGCCCGCCACGACGGTCGTGCCCTCGAAGACCATGCAGCGCCGGTCGGCGACCTGGGCGTGCGGGGTCGGGTCGGTCTGCTTCTCCACCGGCAGCGACTCGCCGGTCAGGGCCGACTCGTCGACCTCCAGACCCTCCTGCCACAGCAGCCGGGCGTCGGCGGGCACCACGTCGTCCGCCTTCAGCTGGATCACATCGCCCGGATGCAGCGTGCCCGCCTCCACGGTGCGGGTGCCGCCGGCCGGCGCCTCGCCCTGCGGCGGGACCAGCCGCGCCTTCTGCTGCTGCTCCGCGAGCAGTCCGGACAGCGCCCGCTCGGCGCGCAGCCGCTGGATGCCGCCGACCAGGGCGTTCAGGTCCAGGGCGCCGACGACGAGCAGGGCGTCCACGACCGAGCCGAGGATCGCCGACGCCGCCGAGCCGACCGCGAGGACGGGGGTGAGCGGGTCGTGGAGTTCGCCGCGCACGGCCCGGCCCAGCCGGTAGGTCCAGCGCAGCGGCGCGGCGGCCGGGTGCCGGACGGCACCGGCGGCGGCCTTGCGCGCGCGGGCGGTCAGTTCCTCGAACGCGCCGTGCTCCTCGGCCGGTTCGTGCTCCAGCCGCTCCCGCGCCTGCTCGGGCGCCAGCTCGTGCCAGTGCACGCGCGGCCGCGGATGCGGGGGCCGGGCCGCCGCCACGCCGAACGCGGCGCGCGCCCCGGACAGCAGGGCCGACACGGCGGCGACGTCGACCGGGGCGTGCCGCAGTCCCGGCAGCGCGGCGAACCGTCCCCGGCCGCCGCCGGACTCGCCGACCGCCACCAGCAGCCCGGACAGCGCGGCGCCGGAACGGGCCAGGATCTGGGCGTGTCCGCTGACCGTCCGGGCGGCCGGGATCGCGATCAGCACCCGCCATACGTCGGGCAGTCCGTGCAGGGCGAGGAGATCCGCGCCCCACACCACGGCGCCCTCCTGGTCGGTGAGGGCGACGGCGATGTCGGCCGCCCGCAGCCCGGCCAGGACCTCGTGGTCGTCCGCCGAGCACACCCGGGCGACCGTGAGCACCCCGCCTCCGTCGCCGCGCGCCTGGTACACCACGTCGTCCAGCGGCCGGCGCGCGTCCACGACCTGGTCGGCGAGGCCGACGAAGTCCTCCAGGGCGGGGTCTTCCACGAGCACCACCCGCAGGCCGGCCCGGCGTGCCGCGTCCAGCACCGGTTCCGCCCACGGGTCCGGCTCCCCTTCGTCGGTGCGCAGCACGTCGGCGTCCAGGACGATGGTGCCGACCATCTCCAGCCGGCGCAGCCGGTCCGGGTCGCGGACCAGGACGCCGGTGCGGGCGAGGGCGGTGCTCAGCAGCGCGTGGAAGGCGGCGGGGCCGTAGCGGGCGGCCTTCGGCGAGCCGGCGAGGACCGCTTCCGCCGCCTCGGCGCCGTTGTGCTTGACCAGCAGGGTGGCCGCCGCGCCCAGCACACTGCCCGCGGAGGCGTGCTCGGCGTACTCCTGGGCCGGCGACTCCCGCAACGGCGGCCGGGGGGTGCCGTCCGCCGGGAGGCTGACGCGGCCGGGCGCGCACAGCTGGTCGTGCACCGAGTCGAAGGCGGCCGCGCGGGCCACCGTCTCGGCCACCTGGCAGGTCCGCAGGGCGCCGTCGAGCAGCAGCGAGGTCGGGGTCTGCCCGGCGCCGTGGACGGCGGCGTTCGCGCAGGCCAGGACGAGATCCATGCCGGTGTCCCCCAGCAGGCCGCGCAGCCAGGTGCGAAAGCGCGGGTTCTCCCGGAGCAGCGTCACCGCCGCGGTCGCGACGCGGGGCGTGGGCGGCAGCCGCAGCGCGTACGCGGTGGCCGCGACGCCGATGCCCGCCGCGTCGGCGGCGAGTGCGGCTGCGGCCGCGCGCACCCCGGCCGGGTCGGCGGGATGCGTGGTCTCCTCCACGTCGCCGCCGGACAGCACGAGCCCGTGCCGCTCGGCCAGCTCGGCGGCGTGGCTCACGACCCGGTCGGCGGCCTCCTCGCCGGTCGCGGTCACCACCAGGCGCGCGAGCCCCTGGTCCCAGTAGGCGACCAGCACGTCGGGCCGCTCCGCGAGCGTCTCGGCCACCCGGCGCGCGAGGTGCGCCGTGCCGCCCGCGCGACGCACCTGCTCCCGCTCCACCGGCCGCAGCGCCAGATGGGCGCGGGCGCCGGCCCGCCAGTGGCCACCGGCGCCGGGCAGCGCGTTGCGCGCGACCCGTGCCACCCGTACGGCGGTGTCCGCGCCGCGCACACCGGCACGCGCCGTGCCCGCGGCGGCACCGGCGGCCATCCCCACCGCCGGCGCCAGCAGCCGCGGTGCGGCGGGCAGCAGCCGTGCGGCCGCGGAGGGCACCGTCAGCAGTCCGAACCCCATGGCCCTCCTCAGAGCGTGGTGCGGTCGGGCCGGGCCGTGGGACCGAGCGGCCCGCTGGACGGCTTGCCCGCCGAGCCCTCGGCCCGGCGCGCGCCCGGTGCGGAACCGGCGGCGGTCGCGCCTCCGGACCCGCCGGCGGTACCGGCCGTGGACGACGCGGCCGTACCCGCGGTTCTGCTACTCGCGGCCGTATGGCCGGCTCCGTGAGCCCTCGCGCCGGCGCCGGGTCCGGAGGTGCGGCTTCCTTCGGCGGTGCCGGCCCCGCTGCTCTCGGCCGTATGGCCGGCTCCGTGAGTCCTCGCGCCGCTGCCGGGTCCGGACGTACGGCTTCCTCCGGTGGTGCCGGCCGTGCCGCTGGCAGACGTATGACCACCTCCGGTTGTCCTCTCGCCGGTGCCCGGCACGCGGCTTTCTCCGGTGGTGCCGGCAGCTGCCTCAGTCCCGGCGCCGCCCGTGGCCGCGCCGCCGTGGCCCGACCTCAGGGCCGCGGTGCCGAGGTCATGGGCGGGCTCCGGCTGCTGTCCGGCCTCGCTCTCGCCGGTCGGCGGATGGGCGGGCCGGGGCTGGGTGAGCCAGGCCACGGCCGCGCCGGTCAAGGCCACGGGCCACTCCACCACGCCCGCAGCTCCGAGCACTCCGGCCCCCGCGTACACCGCCAAGCGCCGGCCGCGCGGCGAGACCGCGCCGATCTTGTCCAGGGTTTCCTCCGCCGCCCTGCCCACCGTTCCGGCGCCGGGCACCCTGCGCAGGGCCGAGGCCGCGCCGCGCAGGGGCGCCGTGAGGGCTGACGACGACTTCTGCTCAGCCATGACTCTCCTCGGGTGAGATCTCCTCGCGTGCCCCACCGAGTGCCCGCCATCGCGCTGGTCATCCCCGGTTTCGGCCCCCGGACCCGCACTCCCAGGGAACCCCTCACACCGCGTCCGCGCCACCGCACCGCACAGGCACCCCGGCCGGGCGCCCCGGCGGCGGCCCGAGCCGATGCGCCGAGTCCGACGCTCCGGACTTCTCAGCGGCCCGCGCGAGCCCCGGGCCCCCAACCCGGACTCCTCAGCTGCGCCCGCGAACTCCGCGCCCCGGACTCTCCAACGACCGCCCTGGCCCGGACTCTCCAGCGACCGTGCGGCTGCGCGCCCCGCACCGGACTCTCCAGCAACCGCGCGGCTCCCCGGATCCCTCAGCGACCGCCCCGGAACAGAGCCTCGGGCACGGCCGAGGCGAGGACCCGGTACCCCTCAGGGTTGAGGTGCAGCCAGTCGCCGACCTGGAGGGCAGGTCGTCGGTGACCGCGTGCTGGGCCTCGGGCGTGGCGTCGGCGGTGCCGATGTCGTTGACGCCCTCGAACAGGATCAGCCAGGCGACCCCGCTGCGGCAGAGGACGTCGCGGTCGAGGCGGGCCAGGACGTTGGGGCCGAGTCCGTCGTTGAGGACGCGGTTGCGCCGGCGGCCTGGTTGAGTACGGCGATGTCCGATGTGTCCGCACGGCTGCGCAGGCGGTCGAAGAACTGGTCGGGCCGGCGGTCGTTGCCGTCGGTCGTGAAGCCGCGCCCGTCGGTGAGCGAGTCGCCGACGACGGCCACCGCGCGGGTCTGGGAGGGCGCCGGCACCTCGACGTCGCTGAGCAGGTACCAGTGGTCGACGGCGGTCGCGCCCCCGAGGTCGGCGTCGCCGTGCAGAAGGTACGACGTGGTGCGCGAGCCGGGGCAGGAGGTGAGCGCGAGCGACGCCTGGCCGCGCGCGGTGTACGCCGTCACCGTCAGCTCGGCGCCTGGGCGCAGGTCGGAAGCAGGCCCCGCACGCCCGGGGTCACCGCCGGCGGCCCCTGTCTCCGCGCTGCCGTCGCACTCCCGCCCGCGACCGCACCGCCCGCGCGCCCTCTCGCCGCACCGGGCTCCGGTCCGGGTCCGGCCGGGCGATGGAAGGATGGTGCGTCAGGGAGGGCGGATGGGGCGCAGGGAGCGGGAGACGGTCGCGCGGGCGGTCCGGCTGCACGATGCGGCACGGTCACTGACCGACGACCACGGCAGGGCCGTAGAGGCGGTGCGGGCGGCGCTGCGGCCGATCCAGGACGCGGCGGTCGAACAGGGGCTGGACGCCCTGCCGGTGGCACGGCTGCAGGACGCCACCGAGGGACGGCTGCGGCTCGCCGGCGTCGAGAAGAGCGGCCTGCGCACGGTCCGGCAGGTGCTCGAAGCCGGTCCCTACCGGTTGCGGCAGATCCCCGGCGTCGGTCAGCGCACCGCGGACCAGATGGTTGCGGCGGCACGGCAGTTGTCCGACGCAGTGCGCGAGACCGTCGCCGTCCGCATCGACGTCGACCGGCCGGAGCCGCGGACCACCGCGCTCGTCACGGCCCTGCACGTCCTGGTGGAGGCGGGGCCGGACGCGCGGCACGCGGTCGGCGCCGCGGCGGAGCTGGTGGAGCGGCTCGATCCCCTGATGGCCGACGCCCGGCCCGCCGCCCGGCGTCTGGGCATGCTGGTCGCCGGCCGGGCCAGGAAGGCCCGCGCGCTGCAGGCAGTGGAGGAACTCCGCGCGCTCGTGGCGGAGGCCGCCGAGGCCGGGACGCCGGAGGCACTCGCGCAGGCCTCGGTGGACCTGCTGCGGGGGACGTCGGACGACGTCACGGCGTGGGTGGACTTCGAGCTGCGCTCCGCCGAGTACTACGGCCTGCTCGCCGAGATCTCCGGGCGCGCTCCCGACACGGCGGCCGCCGAGGGATTCCTGCCCGACGGCATCGCCGAGCGGGTGCGCGGCCAGCAGCTGGACGACTCCCGGCTGCGGGTGTCGCTGCGCGGTTACCAGGCGTTCGGCGCCCGGTTCGCGCTGGCGCAGCGCCGGGTGATCCTCGGCGACGAGATGGGGCTCGGCAAGACGGTCCAGGCCATGGCCGCTCTGACGCATCTGGCGGCCGAGGGACAGAGCCACTTCATGGTCGTCTGCCCGGCGAGCGTGATGGTGAACTGGACCCGGGAACTGGAGTCGCGCACCTCGCTCCATGTCACGCCCCTGCACGGACCGGACCGGCACGAGGCCTTCGCCTACTGGAAGGGCCGCGGCGGCGCCGCCGTGACGACCTTCGACGCCCTGCGCGGGTTCCCGGCCCCCGGCGGCGGAGAGATCGGGATGCTGGTGGTCGACGAGGCGCACGCGGTGAAGAACCCCAAGGCCCTGCGCTCCCAGGCCGTGGCCCAGTGGGCCGGGCCCTGCGAACGCGTCCTGTTCATGACGGGCACTCCGATGGAGAACCGGGTGGCCGAGTTCCGCAATCTGGTCCGGATGCTCGACGAGGGCGTGGCCGACCGCGTCGACGACCGCGCCGGGCTCACCGGCTCGGTCGCCTTCCGGAAAGCGGTCGCCCCCGTCTATCTGCGCCGCAACCAGGTGGACGTCCTCGCCGAACTGCCCGCCCTCCAGCACACGGACGAGTGGGAGGAACCGAGCGCCTCGGACGAGGAGGCGTACCGCGAGGCGGTGCGCTCCGGGAACTTCATGGCGATGCGCAGGGCCGCGTACGCCCGCCCGGAGAAGTCCGCCAAGCTCGTCCGGCTCCGCGAGATCGTGCAGGAGGCCGCCGAGAACGGGCTGAAGGTGGTGGTGTTCTCCCATTTCCGGGACGTGCTGGGCGCGGTGAGGGACGCGCTGGACACCGGGCGGCGGACCCACGGCCCCGTGGTCGGCCCGCTCACCGGGAGCGTGCCGCCCGAGCGGCGTCAGCTGCTCGTCGACGAGTTCGCGGCCGTGCCGGGTCCGGCGGTGCTGCTGGCGCAGATCCAGGCGGGCGGCGTCGGGCTGAACATCCAGGCCGCCTCCGTCGTCGTCATCTGCGAGCCCCAGGTCAAGCCGACGATCGAGCAGCAGGCCGTGGCGCGGGCCCACCGCATGGGGCAGGTACGGCCGGTCCGGGTGCACCGCCTGCTGGCGCCGGGCGGCGTGGACGAACGCATGGTGGAGATGCTCCGGCGCAAGGCCCGCCTGTTCGACACCTACGCCCGCCGCAGCGCGGTCGCGGAGGCGACTCCGGATGCCGTCGACGTGTCGGACACGGAACTGGCGCGCCGGATCGTCGCGGAGGAGCAGGAACGGCTGGGCTTCGCCACCGGCTCGGCCGCCTCCGAGTCACTGCTCGACGCCGGCACCGGTCTGGTGGCCGACGAGCGTTCGTCGTCGGCGTGATCCGCTTTCACCTCATGTGACGCGTGCGGCTGCGGCGGCTCGCGGACGAAACCGGCCCGGTCCGACGGCGGCGGTTACGGCCCCGTCTCACCCGGCTCCGCGAGCACACGGCGGGCCGCAGCGTGCCGGACCACTTGGGCGAGCGGCTTCACCAGGCCTAGGGCTCCGCTCGCATGGCCGAGGCGGTCATGCGGCGCCCTCCCCGCGCCCCACGGACGCGGCCAGCTCCCGCTGATAGCCGGTGTAGGCGGTGCGCAGGGCCTCTCCGGGCCAGTCGGCGGGCAGGAGTCCGGGCGGCAGGACGGGGTCGGTGAGCAGGTGGCGTACGGCGGCGGCGTACGCGGTGAGGCGGTCCGCGGGGGTGCGTGCGGCCTCGGTGCGGTCGAGGAGGGTCCGTGCGGTGGCCGCCCAGGCGTCCAGCGGCCAGAGCCGGGCGGCCAGGTCGTGCGGGGGCTCGTCGGGGCGCGCGATGTACGTGCGGGCGACCCGGGTCAGCGCGTCCGGCAGGGCGCGGTCGAGGTTGGCCGGGCGCAGCCAGACGCCCTCGCGGAGTTCGGCCAGCCGGAGGGCGGTCAACCGGGCGCGCAGCTCGGCGCGTTCGGCGGGGCCGCGCCCGGTCGCCGTGATCACGACCATCTCCCAGTCGCCGTGCCACGCGCGCGTGGCGGGGCGCAGCGCCTCGTCCTGGCGCCGCTGGCGGGCGAGCAGCCGGTCGCTGAGCCGGTAGCCGGCGTCGGTGCGGCGCAGGTCGCCGGCGGTCACCATCCGGCTCAGCGCGGCCCGCAGCGTGGAGCCGCCGACGCCGAAGGGCTCCACCAGCCGGACCAGGTCCTTCACCGGCATCTCGGCCGGGTGCGCGCCGAGCAGCAGGCTCAGTACGACCGACCGCGCCGACAGCGGCCGCAGGCCCGCGTGCTCCACTGCCTGCTGCGATGCCTGCGCCGGCTCGGGAGAGACGTTCATGCGCATGGGCACGTACTGTACGTGCACCTCATTGTTGCAGTATTGCTACGACCGCAGCAAGAGTGCAACATGCTTCTATGGTCTCGATTTCCGCGCAGTCGCAGTCGCAGTCGCAGTCGCCGTCGATGTCGCAGGCGCAGCCTCAGCAGCCGTACGCCACGCATGACGTCACCAACCAGGCCCCTCCCCTGGCGCCGTACGACGCCTCCGACGACCCGGCCCTGCTGGAGGGGCTGCGCCGGGAGGGCGCCGGATGGGCGGAGGAGGACATCCGGCGGCTGGGGGCGCGCGCCGGCAGCGTCGAGGCGCAGGAGTGGGGTGAGCTGGCGAACCGGCACGAGCCTGTCCTGCGCACCCACGACCGTTACGGCCACCGCGTGGACGAGGTGGAGTTCCATCCCAGCTGGCACCACCTGATGCGCACGGCGGTCGCCGAGGGCCTGGCCGGCGCGCCCTGGGCGGACCAGCGGCCCGGCGCGCATGTGGTGCGCACGGCGGGCGGACTGGTGTGGGGGCACACGGAGGCCGGTCACGGCTGCCCGACGTCGATGACGTACGCCGCCGTACCCGCACTGCGCGCCCAGCCGGACCTGGCCAAGGTCTACGAACCGCTGCTGACCAGCCGGGAGTACGACCCCGAGCTGCGGGTGCCGGCCGAGAAGCCGGGGCTGCTGGCGGGGATGGGCATGACCGAGAAGCAGGGTGGGTCGGACGTCCGGACGAACGCGACGGTCGCCACGCCCACCGGGGAACCCGGCGTGTACACGCTGCGCGGCCACAAGTGGTTCACATCGGCGCCGATGTGCGACGTCTTCCTGGTGCTCGCGCAGGCCCCGGGCGGGCTGTCCTGCTTCCTGGTGCCGCGCGTGCTGCCCGACGGCAGCCGCAACACCTTCCGCATCCAGCGGCTTAAGGACAAGCTCGGCAACCGCTCCAACGCCTCCTCGGAGCCGGAGTTCGACCACACCGTGGCCTGGCTGGTGGGACCGGAGGGGCGGGGCGTGAAGACCATCATCGAGATGGTCAACTGCACCCGGCTGGACTGTGTGATGGCCTCCGCGACCCTGATGCGCAAGACGCTGGTCGAGGCCGGGCACCACGCCCGGTACCGCAGCGCGTTCGGCGCCCGGCTGATCGAGCAGCCGCTGATGCGCAACGTCCTGGCCGACCTTGCGCTGGAGTCGGAGGCGGCGACGACGCTCACGCTGCGGCTGGCCGGCGCGGCCGACCGCGCGGTGCGCGGGGACGCCGGGGAGCGGGCCTTCCGGCGGATCGCCACCGCCGTCGGCAAGTACTGGGTCACCAAGCGGGGCCCGGCGTTCACCGCGGAGGCGCTGGAGTGCCTGGGCGGCAACGGCTATGTCGAGGACTCCGGTATGCCGCGGCACTACCGGGAGGCTCCGCTGCTGTCGATCTGGGAGGGCTCGGGCAACGTCAACGCGCTCGACGTGCTGCGCGCCCTCGGGCGCGAACCGGACACCGCCGAGGCCCTGTTCGCCGAACTCGCCCTCGCGCGCGGGGCGGACGCCCGCCTGGACGCGGCGGTGGCCGCGCTCAAGGACCAGTTGGCCGAAACGGGCCAGGTGGGCGCCCGGCGGCTGGTGGAGCGGATGGCGCTCGCCCTCCAGGGCTCCCTGCTGGTCCGGCACGCCCCGCACCCGGTGGCGGACGCCTTCTGCGCGAGCCGGCTGGGCGGCGACTGGGGGCACGCGTTCGGCACGCTGCCCGCCGGCACGGACCTCGGCCCGATCCTGGAGCGCGCCCTGCCCGGCCTGAACTGACCCCCCTCCCCGGGCGGCCATGCTCCTGCCGGTGGACGCGGGCGGGCCGCTGCCGGCCTGGCCGGTGACAGCCGACGGATCGCACACAGTCAGTGTGCGGCTCCGGACCGTTGTCAGTGCCGTGGTGCACACTCGCGATCAGGTGGCACTCGTCTGGGGAGGACAACGTGTTCACGGGGATCGACGAGGTGGACTGGGCCTCGCTGCGGCACCGGTACGGCAGCGCGGAGGACGTGCCCGGATGGTTGCGGGCACTGGCCTCCGCGGACACCGTCGAGCGGGCGACCGCGCTCGACGGGATGCACGGCGCGCTGCACCACCAGGGACGTGTGTACGACTCGACGCTCGCCTGCGTCCCGTTCCTGCTCTCGCTCGTGGCCCGCGAGGAGGTTCCGGACCGGGGCGGCATCGTGGAACTGCTGGTGGGCATAGGCGCGCACAGCGCGGACGGGGACCCGCGGGCGCGTGAGGCGGTGTGCGCGGGCGGCGAGGTGTTCGTCCGGCTCGCCGGGGACCCGGACCCGGCGGTGCGCCGGGCGGCCGCCGGGGCCCTCGTGCACTTCGTGACCGGCCCCGCGCCGGTCCTGGATCTGTTGCGGCAGCGGCTGCGGGCCGAGCGGGACGACCGGGTCCTGCTCGCCCTGACCGAGGCGCTCGCCCTGTTCGCCCGCCGGTACCCCGCGCACGCCGACGCCGCGGTGGACCTGCTGGCCGAGCACAGCGCGCCGCCGTACGCGCCGGGGCTGCGGCTCGCGGCGCTCGGCCAGCTCGCCCTCGTCGGGCCCGCCCGGCTGCCCGCCGATCTGGTGCCGACGGCCGTCCGGCTGCTGCGGGCGCGCTGCGCGCAGCGCGCCCGCACCTGCGAGCCGGCCACCGACTCCCTGGTCGGGCGGATACGGCGGCTGCGCCCGTCCGACGAGGAGGGCTCCCGGCTGCTGCGCACCCTGCACACCGCGCTGGGCGACCGCGTGGCCGACCGCGGCGCGCTCCTCGGCGGCCAGTTGACCAGTCCGGATCCGATGGACCGGTGCCATGGCGTGTGGCTGGCGGCGGCGCTGCTGCGCGGCTGGCGCGGCGACCACAGCGGCACGGTCCGGCTGCTCGGCGCCCAACTGGGCGCCGAGGAGGACTGGTTGCGGGACGCGGCGGTCACCGTTCTGTCGGGGCTGTTCGCCCTGGCCGCACCCGCCGCCGACGACCTGCACGCACTGGTGCGGGCCCGGCCCGACCTGTGGACACACCGTGTCGAGCGCGGCTCCCCCACCCTGGGCGGTCCGCTCAAGGCACTGGTCAGAAGCGGCGATCCCCGCGCGGTCCCGGCCCTGGCCCACCTCCTGGCCGGCCCGGCCGCACCGGTGGACCTGGGGGCCGAACTGACCCACCTGGGCGCCGCCGCGGCCCCGCTCGCCCCCATGCTGCGACAGCGGCTCGCCCGGATCCCGCCGGCCTCCACGACCGCCGCCCGGCTCGCCGGACCCCTGCTCACCGCGCTCGCCGCCGTCGGGGACCGGGACGCCGTTCCGGAGGTGCTGCGGCTGCTGTCGGACGCGCCCGGCGGACCGGGGCCACAGGACGCCGTCGCGGGCCAGGCCATCGCGGCGCTGGAGGCGCTGGGCGCCACCGCACAGGCGATACCGGTCCTGCGCACCCTCCTGCACACCCGGCACGCCGCCGCGGCGGCCGGCGCCCTGTGGTCGGCGCAGCGGGATCCCACGGCCGTACTCCCCGTGCTGCTGCGGGAGTTGACCCAGGGTGCTCCGGACAGTCGGCCGCCGGCCGCCTCGCGGCTCGCCCGCCTGGGTCCGGCCGCGCGCCCCGCCCTGCCCGCGCTGCGCCGCGCGGCGGCCCGGTCGCGGCCCGCGCCGGAGCGGGTGGCGGCCGCGTGCGCGCTCTGGCGCATCGACGCCGATCCGGAGCCGGTGCTGCCCGTCTTCCGGGACGCCTGGCAGCAGGACCCGCGCACCCGCCGCCGCATCGCCCGCTGTCTCACCGAGATGGGCCCGGCCGCCAGGCCGTTACGGCCCCTGGCGGAGGCCGAACTGGCCGCCCCACGCCGCCATTCGGCCCAGCCGGGCGCAGGGGGCGGCCAGGGCATACCGGAGGACGAGGACCTGCTGAGCGCGTGCCGGGAGGTGCTGGCGGCGGTGTAGGGGGTGTCACGGGCGGTCACTCGCCGAGAAGTCGGCCCTCCTTCGAACCGCCGGTTGCAGACCGGATTTGAGCCAAGGTGCCGTCAGCCGCATGGGCACTCCGGACCGGCGTGCCCGGGCGCGGTCAGACCATCCGCCCCCACTGCGGTCCGAGTCGCGCCCACTCGGTGTCCCAGGCGCGCATGCGGCGGCGTTCCAGGCGGCCGCGCAGGGCGAGGCCGCCGACGAAGGGGACGGCCGCGGCGCTCACGCCCACCAGGCAGCCGATCAGGACGCCCCGGAAGGTGGCCTCGGAGGCGGAGGTGGGGCGGCCGACGAGACGGCCGTGCGGGTCGGTCCAGACGGTGACCGGCGCGCCGGGCCTGCTGCCGGGCTCCACCCGGACCTGTCCGGTGTGGGCGGAGCCGTCGGGCACGGTCCAGCGCACCCTGGCCCAGACCCGTTCACCGGAGGAGGCATGGCTGTGCACGGGGGCCCTTCCCGGGACCCGCTCCACCACGTGGGCCACGACGGGCCGCCAGTCCGTCCGCTCCCGCGCGAGTCCGCTCTCCACCGACCCGTCCGCGATGAGGCCGGCCGCGACCCCGGCCAGGACGGTCAGCAGCCAGGCGCCGAGCACCACCCACGCCTCCACCACGTCGGCCCGGCGTTTGAGCGGGTTGCGCCGCCAGCGCCACAGCCACACCTTCGGACCACGGAACGCCTTCAAAGGCATCCTCCTCACGAGCGCACCGACCGGCCGGACCGCCCTCCCATACGCGGGAGACCGCTCCGTTGCTCACGACGAGCCGTCTCCCCGACGGTCGCACGAGCGTGCCCTCCCGCGCAGGCGCATGCCGCAACGAACCTCCGCCGATCTTCCCCGGCCGTCGGCGACACCGCTGTGACCTGCGGGAACACCCGATCCAGGGATGACTGTCAGTGGCGGGGTGCAGACTGGCCGATAACCGACGACTACCTGTCTCACGACTACCTGGACGAAGGCGTCCCGGAGGTGATCGGCATGACCGAGGTACTGCTGGCAGTGGGCACCCGCAAGGGCCTGTTCATCGGGCGGCGCAGGGGCGGCGGAGCCTGGGAGTTCGACGACAGCCCGTATTTCAACGCGCAGGCGGTCTACTCGGTCGCGATCGACACCCGCGAGGACCGGCCGCGGCTGCTGGCGGGCGGCGACAGCGCGCACTGGGGCCCGTCGGTCTTCCACTCCGACGACCTCGGCCGCACCTGGACCGAACCGCCGCAGCCGGCCGTCAAGTTCCCCAAGGACACCGGCGCCTCCCTGGAGCGCGTCTGGCAGCTGCACCCGGCCGCCGCCGAGCCCGGCGTGGTGTACGCGGGCACCGAACCGGCGGCGCTGTACCGCTCGGAGGACCGCGGGGAGAGCTTCGAGCTGGTGCGGCCGCTGTGGGAGCATCCGACGCGCTCCCAGTGGGTGCCGGGCGGCGGCGGTGAGGGACTGCACACCGTGCTCACCGACGCGCGCGACCCCAGAGCGGTGACCGTGGCCGTCTCCACGGCCGGGGTGTTCCGCTCCACCGACGGCGGCGCGAGCTGGGCCCCGTCCAACTCCGGTGTGTCCGCGGTGTTCCTGCCGGATCCGGACCCGGAGTTCGGCCAGTGCGTCCACAAGGTCGCGCGGGACGCGGCCGACCCCGACCGGCTCTACCTGCAGAACCACTGGGGGGTGTACCGCAGCGACGACGCGGGCGCGCACTGGACCGACATCGGCGCGGATCTGCCGTCCACGTTCGGCTTCGCGGTGGCCGCCCATCCGCGCCGGGGCGACACGGCGTACGTCTTCCCGATCAACGCCGACGCGGACCGGGTGCCCGCCGACCATCGCTGCCGGGTCTTCCGCACCGCGGACGCGGGCCGGACCTGGGAGCCGCTGTCCAAGGGCCTGCCGGAGGAGGATCATTACGGCACGGTGCTGCGGGACGCCCTGTGCACCGACGACGCCGATCCGGCGGGCGTGTACTTCGGCAACCGCAACGGCGAGGTGTTCGCCTCGGCCGACGACGGCGACAGCTGGCAGCAGCTGGCCGCGCATCTGCCGGACGTGCTGTGCGTGCGGGCGGCGGTGATCGGCTGAGACACGCGTGCGGGGGCGGGGGGCGTCCGGGCCGGGCTTCGGCCATCGGTTGATCACCGGGCCGGGTACGGCAGTAGGGTGACGCCCGTGGCTCCACGACCCTTGCATGAAATCGTCGAACCGGGCTGGGCGAAGGCCCTCGAACCCGTCGCGGACCGGATCGCCGGGATGGGCGACTTCCTGCGCACGGAGATCGCCGCGGGACGCACCTACCTCCCGGCCGGACCGAACGTCCTGCGGGCCTTCCAGCAACCCTTCGACGACGTACGGGTCCTGATCGTCGGTCAGGACCCGTATCCTACGCCGGGGCACGCGGTGGGTCTGTCGTTCTCGGTCGCGCCCGACGTACGCCCGCTGCCGCCAAGCCTCATCAACATCTTCCGGGAGCTGACCAGCGACCTGGGGGTGCCCCAGCCGTCCAACGGCGACCTCACGCCGTGGACCGAGCAGGGGGTGCTGCTGCTCAACAGGGCGCTGACCACGGCTCCGCGCAGTCCTGGCGCCCACCGCGGCAAGGGCTGGGAGGAGGTCACCGAGCAGGCGATCCGAGCCCTGGCGGCGCGCGGCAAGCCGCTGGTGTCCATCCTGTGGGGGCGGGACGCCCGGAATGTGCGTCCGCTGCTGGGCAGGCTGCCCGCGGTGGAGTCCGCGCACCCGTCGCCGATGTCGGCCGACCGCGGCTTCTTCGGCTCGCGTCCGTTCAGCCGCGCCAACGACCTGCTGATCCAGCAGGGTGGGCAACCGGTGGACTGGCGACTGCCGTGACCGCCCCCGGCCGCCGACGGTGGACCCGAGTGGCGTTCACCGACGGCCTGTTCCGTTACCGATCGCGGGCGACCGAGCGGCCGGCCGGCTCACCCTGCCGGGTGAACCGCCCTGCGCTCTCCGCGTTCCCGGTACCGGGCCTGCGAGGTCCCCGTAAAAGCTGATTGTTCTCCCTTGTCCCCGCTTTGTCGGGCATGTTCTCGGCACATGCCCGCAACACGTGTCCCCGTCGAGCACCTCATCAGACAAAACCGGACGGATACCGCTCACCTGCACCCTCCCCGAACGGAGTAACCCGGTAAGCCAGTAACATGCGGCGCCATGAGCACCCCCACTGGGCCCGCGTCCGGCCTGCCCGTACGAATGCCGCGACCCCGCCAGCCCGGACGGCACCGCCGACCGGAACCGCTGGTGGCTCCCGAGGGTGCGCCCGCGCTCGCCCTCGCGGTGCCCGGTGCGCCCAGCGCCGCCGCTCGCGCCCTCGCCGAGGAGGTCGTGAGCATCGCCCGCTCCGAGCTGCCCGGTCTGGACGCCCGGATCGGCTACCTGGACGGGGACGACAGCGAGTACCCCACGCTCCGGTCCGTGCTCGTGCGCGCGGCCGAGGAGCGCACGGCCCGTTATGAGCAGGCCGTCGCCGCCGGGGTCGAAGGGGTCAAGGAGCCCGACGGCCCGGTCGCCGTGGTGGTCCCGCTGCTGGCCGGTCCGGACAGCGCCCTGCTCCGGCAGATCCGCCAGTCCGTGATGGACAGCCGGGTCGCCGCCGAGCTGACCGACGTCCTCGGCCCGCACCCGCTGCTCGCCGAGGCGCTGCACGTGCGGCTGTCCGAGGCGGGTCTCGCCCGGGCCGACCGCGCGCGCCTGTTCACCGTGGCCACCGCGGCGGACGGCATCGTCCTGGCGTCCGTGGGCGGCGAGGAGGCCGTGCAGGCGGCCGGGATCACCGGCATGCTGCTCGCCGCGCGCCTGGCCGTGCCGGTGATGGCGGCGGCCCTGGACCAGGAGGGCTCGATCTCCTCCGTCGCCGAGCAGCTGCGTTCCGCGGGCTCGCAGCAGCTGGCGCTGGCGCCGTACCTGATCGGTCCGGAGATCGACCCGGCGCTGCTCGCGGCGGCCGCCGAGGAGGCGGGCTGCTCCACCGCCGAGCCGCTCGGCGCGTACCCGGCGATCGGCAAGCTCGCCCTCGCCAAGTACACGACGGCGCTGGGCATCGCCCCGCAGCAGGCACAGGGCGCGCCGGTGCGCTGACCCGTGCCTGTACCACCGGCACCCCGTACGACCCAGGGCCCGCTCCCCACCCGGAGCGGGCCCTTCGCCCTGCCCGGTGGCTTGACCGTGTTCTGTCCGCTGCCGGGGAGGAGACGGCCGTCCTGGAGCGCGGCCGCTCAGCCGAAGACGACGCAGGAGGCCGCGGTGACGGGCACCGAGCCTTCGTAGCGGGGCAGCCCCGTGGCCCGGTCCACGGCGAACCAGGTCACGTCCCCGGAGCGCTCGTTGGCCGCGTAGAGGAAGCCGTCGTGTTCGGCGAGCGCGCGCGGCCAGTGCCCGCCGCAGGTCACGGTGCCGATCAGCCGGAGGATCTCGCCCTCGACGGCGAGGACCGACAGGACGTCCTCGCCGCGGGTCGCGGTCCACACGAAGCGGCCGTCGGGGGAGACCACGATCCCGGACGGATAGGCGTCGCCGGCGGGTGCCGCGGGCAGCACGGGGACCTCGGCCAGCGGCCGCAGGGCGCCGTCCTCGGCGTCCCAGCGGCACACGGTGACCGTGGGGGTGAGTTCGTTGACGACGTAGGCCAGCGTGCCGCCCGGGTGGAAGGCCAGATGGCGGGGCCCGGAGCCGGGGCGCACGGCGACCTCGCGGTGCACGCTGGGAGCGCCGTCCGCGAGGGTGCAGACGCGTACCGAGTCCGTTCCGAGGTCGACGCTGACGGCCCACCGGCCGCTCGGATCGGGCTGCACCTGGTGGGCGTGCGGGCCGCGCTGGCGCCGGTCGTGCGGGCCGGATCCGGTGTGCTGGAGCCGGCCGGACGGCTTGGCGGCGAGCGAGCCGTCCGGGCGCACCGGTACGGCGGTGACGCTGCCGCAGCCGTAGTTGGCGGTCAGCACATGGCCGGCGTACAGGCCGAGGTGGGTGGGTCCGCTGCCGTCGACCTGCACGGGCGGCCCGGCGAGTTCCGGCCGGTCGCCGTCGACCCGGTAGGCGGCGACGGCGCCCTCGGCCGTCTCGCTGACCGCGTAGAGCGTCCGTCCGTCCGGCGACAGGACCAGGTAGGACGGGTCGGGCAGGTCGTTCACCGCGGTGCCCAGGAGGAGCGCGCCGCCCCCCGGGGCGATCTCCGCGGTGACCAGGCCGGGGCCGCCCGCCGCCGTGAACGAGCCGATGAACGCCCGGCGTCCGCCGGGCCTGCCGTGCTGTGCCACCGCTGTCCCCTCTCGGTCGAGCCCGTCCGGGGCCGACGGTAGCAGCCGAGCACGGCCGGTCTAGACCAAGAGGGCCGGGCGTGGCCGGAGTTCTTTGCCGTCGGGCCCTTGCGCCGCCCGGCGTCACACCAAGAACCCGCCCATGACCTCGAGCGATCCCGCTCAGGCGCCCACCAGAGGTGAGCCCGTGGGGGCCCGCAGGGGCTCGGCCAGGTCGGCGAGGGCACGTTCGAGGCCGTGCAGGTGGGCCAGGGCGGGCTCGGCCGGCGATTCGGCGGGGCCGCCGAGGGCGTCCGGGCGCCCCTCGGTCAGCGCCTCGACGGCGGCCTCGACGCGCCAGCAGGCCGCCGCCAGCCGGGCGTCGTGGGAGGCCACGGGGTCGGCGGCGACCGCCACCAGGCCGCGGACCTCGCGGGCGCAGTCGTCGAGGAGGGCGAGGACCCGGCGGGCGCGCCGCTTGCGGGCCGGCATCGGGTTCAGCGGGTGCACCAGCGGGGCCACGGCGAGCCGGACCCGGCCGAGCAGCTGCTCCAGTTCGGCGACGCGGGGCGCCGGGTCGGCCGTGGCCGAGCCCGCGAGCCGGGCGGCGGCCTCGGCCGTGCAGGCGTGGACGCAGCGCAGGGCGCGCCCGATCCAGGCGTCCGTGACGGCGTGCGTGGTGACCGGCAGCACCAACAGCACGGCGAGCGCGGCGCCGAGCGCGCCCACGCCGGTCTCGGCCAGCCGCAGCCCGAGCAGGCCGGGGCTCAGGACGCCGAACAGGCCGTAGAGCAGTTCGGCGAGCAGGGTCACGCAGAGCATCATCCAGGTGTAGGAGACGGCGGCCGTGTAGAAGATGCCGAAGACGGCGACGGCGATCAGGACGGCCGTCGGGAGCGGGGCGCCGCCCATGGGGACGGCGACGAGGAAGCCCAGGCCGATGCCGATCACGGTGCCGAGGACCCGGCGGAAGCCGCGCACCAGCGTCTCGCCGCGCGAGGCGGTGTTGACGAAGATCCACCAGGTGGCGCCCACGGCCCAGTACCAGCGCTGTCCGGACACCAGCTGGCCCACGACCAGCGCGAAGCCCGCGCCGGCGGTCGCCTGGACGGCCTGCCGCGTGGTCACCCGGGCCAGACCGCGCCCGGCCGGCGGGGCCGGTACGACGGCCGGGGGCAGCCGGCGCTCGTAGCACCACACGCCGAAGCGCACCGCGGCGGCGCTGAGTACGGACAGCAGGACGGCGGCGTACAGCTCGGGCAGCTGTGCCGGGGTGGCGTGCACGAACTGGGCCACGAAGAAGGTCATGAAGGCGAACACGCCCAGGCTGTGCCCGCGCGGACCCCAGCGGCGCGCGTACACCCCGGCGCCGACGACGGCCAGGAAGACGAAGTCACGCGCGACGGGCAGGGCGTGCAGCTCGGCCGCGGCGGCGAGCACGGGCACGCCCACGACGGGCAGCAGCGCCGTGGTGACGGCCTGCCCGCGCACGGTCGCGTCGGTGACGGTGAACAGGGCGAGCAGCGCGGCGAGGCCACCGGTCACCGCGCCGACGAGGGAGTGCCCGGCGAGGTAGCAGACGGCGACCGCCAGGCCGATGCCGAGGACGGCCCGCGCGGCGAAGCGCAGCCGCGCCCGCCTCGGGTCCGGAGCCACGAACATCCTCTTCAGCACTGATGCCCTCCCCTGGAAACGACGTGGTACATCGCACACAAAAGGCGCCGCGGGGTTCCGCAGCGCCATCGACGTGTCCATGAGAGCATCCCCGGGGTCACTGGCTCAAGTGAGACCGGAATCGCTGGTCCATTGGCCCAGCCGTATGGGTCACCGCCAAGGTCACCGGAAGGCCAACGGACCAGGTCGGACGGCACACGTGCCGGTGCGTGCGCTGAGCCATTGGTACAGTCGTCCATCATGGCCGTGGACGAACTCGACACCCGCATCCTGCGGCTGCTCCTGGAACAGCCGCGCACCAGCGTGCGCGAGTACGCCCGCATCCTGGGCGTCGCCCGCGGCACGCTCCAGGCCCGGCTCGACCGCATGGAACGGGACGGCGTCATCACCGGCACCGGTCCCTCCCTCTCCCCCGCCGCGCTCGGCCATCCGGTGCTGGCGTTCGTGCACATCGAGGTCACCCAGGGCCATCTGGACGACGTCGGGGACGCGCTGGCCGCCGTACCGGAGATCGTGGAGGCGTTCTCCATCACGGGCGGCGGGGACCTGCTCGCCCGGGTGGTGGGCCGGGACAACGCCCATCTGGAGGACGTCATCCAGAAGCTGATCAGCCTGCCGGGCGTGGTGCGCACCCGCACGGAGGTGGCGCTGCGCGAGCGCGTCCCGCACCGCCTGCTGCCCCTGGTGGAGTCCATCGGCCGCGCGGCCCGCGCCTGACCGTGGGCATGCTGGACCGCATGAGCGACCTCGGCACCCTCTCGGTCATCTTCGATCTCGACGGAACGCTGGTGGACAGCGAACCGAACTACTACGAGGCGAGCCGGCAGACCCTGGCCGGGCACGGCGTCCCGGACTTCACCTGGGCGGACAACGAGGCCTACGTCGGCATCGGCAACCAGGACGCGACACGGCTCTGGAAGGAACGCTACGGCCTGGCCGTACCCGCCGAGGACCTGCTCGCCGAGCTGAACCTGTGCTATCTGGACCTGGCCCGCGCCCGCACACCGGTCTACCCGGAGATGCGCAAGCTCGTGGAACTCCTGGCGGCCGACGGTGTGCCCATGGCGGTCGCGTCGGGGTCCTCGCCGGAGGCGATCGAGGCGATCCTCGAGGGAACGGGCCTCGGCGCGTATCTGCGTACGGCGGTGTCCGCGGAGGAGGTGCCGCACGGCAAGCCCGCGCCCGACGTGCTCCTGGAGGCGGCCCGGCGGCTCGGCGCGGACCCCGCCGACTGCGTGGTGCTGGAGGACGGGGCACCGGGCGCGGTCGCCGCCCACGCGGCCGGCATGCGCTGCATCGCGATCCCGTACGTGGCCGCCCAGGCCGACGCCCCTGGGTTCGCCACGGCGACCCTGCTGCTGCGCGGCGGCCAGACGGAGTTCACGGCCCAGTCGGCGTACGCCTGGCTCCGGGCCACGGCGCGGTCCCGCTGACCGCACGTACAGGCCTTCGGCCTCAGATCGCCGTTCACGCCAGGGACGCTCCTGCGGTGCGCCGGGCGCGGTGGCTGCCTAGCGTGATCCCATGACCACAGACCGGGCCGGACCGGCCCCGCACGACCGGCGGTGGCAGGCGCTCGCCGTCTGTCTGACCGCGGCCTTCATGACCTTGCTGGACACGTCGATCGTGAACGTGGCGCTGCCCTCGGTGGAGCGCGGACTGGGCGCCAGCACGGCCGAGCTGTCGTGGGTGATGTCCGGATACGCCCTCACCCTCGGTCTGGCCCTGGTCCCGGCCGGGCGGCTGGGCGACATGCGCGGGCGGCGCCGGACCTTCCTGACCGGGCTCGCGCTGTTCACGCTCGCCTCGGCGGCCTGCGGGCTGTCCACCGGCGCGGCCTGGCTGGTGCTGTTCCGGCTGGTCCAGGGGGCGTCGGCGGGACTGATCGCGCCGCAGACGTCGGCGCTGATCCAGCAGATGTTCCAGGGCCCGGAGCGGGCCCGCGCGTTCGGGCTGATGGGCAGCACCATCGGCATCTCCACGGCGGTCGGCCCGCTGGTGGGCGGCCTGCTGATCCAGGCGGCCGGCGGCCCGGAAGCCTGGCGCTGGGTGTTCTACGTCAACCTGCCCCTCGGGGTCGCCGTGTTCTGCGCGGGACTGCGGCTGCTGCCCCGCTCCCCCGGCTCGCCGGGCAGGCGCGAGTGCTTCGACGTGCCGGGCGTCCTGCTCCTCGGCTCGGGCGTACTCGCCCTGCTGCTGCCGCTGGTGCAGGACCAGCAGTGGCACGGCCGGCTCAAGTGGGCCCTGCTCCCGGCCGGCGCCGGGCTACTGGCCGCGTTCTGGGCGTGGGAGCGGCGCCAGGTGCGCCACGAGCGGGCTCCCCTGGTCGATCTGCGGCTCTTCCAGCTGCGCTCCTTCTCGCTGGGCGCGCTGCTGAGCCTGGTGTACTTCGGCGGCTTCACCACGCTGTTCTTCGTCTACACGCTGTTCCTGCAGAACGGCCTGGGCTACGGCGCGCTCGCTGCGGGCCTGTCGTCCATGCCGTTCGCGGCGGGCTCGGCGCTCGGTGCGGCGGCCGGCGGCCGGCTGGTGGTGCGCTTCGGGCGCAGGCTGGTCATCGCGGGGCTGTGCACGGTGGCGGCCGGGATGCTCGGCGCCGTCGCGGCCGTGCACTGGGTACCGGGACGGGGCGTGGCCTGGGCGGCCGCGCTGCCCCTGCTCGTCGCCGGGATCGGCTCGGGACTGACCATCTCCCCCAACACCACGCTCACCCTGTCCCTCGTGCCCGTCCGGCGCGGCGGCGCCGCCGGCGGGGTGCTCCAGACCGCCCAGCGCATCGGGTCCGCGGCCGGCGTCGCCGTGGTGGGCTCGGTGTACTTCGCCCACCTCGCCCACCACGGCGCCCCCGCCACGGCGCTCCAGTACGGCCTGCTCACGTCCGTCGCCATCATCCTGCTGGCCCTGTCCCTGGCCTACGCCGACCTGCGGGAACGCCGGGTCCGCCCACAGCTGGAGCCGGCGCGGGAGAGCGTGTAGGGGCTGGCTTACGGCCTTAAGGGTTCTCGGGCCTCAGGATCTCCGTCGCGGCTTGCCCCGCTTGGGGGCCTGCTTGGACCCCGCGGTGCGCGTGCCGCCACCCGTCGCGCGGGCGCGTGGCGTGCGGCCCGCGCTCTTCGGCGCCGACTTCTGCCGGGTGCCCTTCGATTCGGAACTCTTCGGTTCGGAACGCTTCTGCTTCTGCTCGGCCGGAGGCTGAGCACGGCCCCGGGTGCTGTTCACGGTGCGGCCGCGGACGATGCCGATGAAGTCCTCCACCAGGTCGGTGGTGGCCTCCTCCGGCCAGGACAGGGCGATGCTGGACTGGGGGGCGTCCGTGACCGGACGGTAGGTGAGGTCCTTGCGGTGGTAGAGGCGGGCCAGGGACTGCGGGACGACCAGCAGGCCGACGTTCGCGGCCACCAGCTCGATCGCGTCCGGTGTCGTCGCGGGGCGTTCGAAGGCGGGCTCGCCGGGCGGGCTGTCCCAGTCGAAGACGTCGTCCAGGGGATGGAAGAGCACCTCGTCGGCGAGGTCGGCCATGGTCACCTCGTCCGCGGCCGTGATCAGGTGGTCCTTGGGGACGACGACCACCGTGGTCTCGGTGTACAGGGGGATCGCGCTGAAGAACGTACGGTCCACGGGGAGCCGTACGAGGCCCGCGTCGGCCTCGCCCGCGCGCAGCACGTCCGGCGCGTCCGCGGCGGGAACCTGGACGAGAGTGAGCGGGATGTCCGGCAGGCGCTCGTTCCAGATCCTGACCCATTTGGCGGGCGTCACTCCGGGTACGTACGCGAGCCGGAACGACGGTGATTCCTCCGAGCCTGTCACCAGGCCAGGTTACCGGCCGTGGTCGGCCGCCCCGCACACGGCCGATACCCTTGGCCTCATGAGTTCGCAGCAGAGCACCCAGACGATGAAGCCCGCGACCGCGGCGAAGAAGCTGGGTGTGTACCTCCCCGCCACCCCCGCCTCGTTCCAGGAGGGCGTCGTCACGCGCGCCGAGCTGAACGAGCTGCAGGCGAACCCGCCGGAGTGGCTGAGCGAGCTGCGGCGCAACGGCCCCCACCCGCGTCCGGTGGTCGCAGCGAAGCTCGGCGTGTCGATCGCCGGCCTCGCCCGGGGCGGCGTGACGGAGCCGCTGACCACCGAGCAGATCGAGGCGCTCAAGCAGGAGCGGCCCGAGTGGCTGGAGAGGGAGCGCGCCACCCAGGCCGAGGTCCGCAAGGAGGCCGCGCGGATCAGGCAGCTGAACAAGGAGAAGCAGGAGCGCGCCGCCCGCCGCGACTGACCTTCCTCGCCTTCCGGGAATGGCCTTCCGGGAATCGCCTCCCGAGAACCGTTTTTCCACAACGCCCTCCGGCTACCCGGAGGGCGTTGTCGGTGGCCTGCCCGGCACCGGGCGGGCCGCCGCTCCCCCGCGTCGGCGGCCCGCCGGACTCCCGTCCGCCGCAGGCCGGTGCCGTCGGGTTGCAGTGTGCACCGGCCGGGGGCCGGGAGAGTATGCGTACAAGTACGTACGCGGATGGAGAAGAAGGGCCGCCGCGAGAGACCGGAGAGGAACAGGTGGCGCTGGAGAGGGCCTACGAACGGATGACGGCGGTCGCGGTGGCGGCGCTGCACGAGCGGGAGCCCGCGCGTCTGTGGCCGATGCTCGCCGGCGCCCTGGCGGACCTGTGCGGCGGCGAGGCGGTCCTCCACAAACTCGACGACTGGAGCGAGGACACGGGCACGATCGGTGCGGCGCCCGACGCCGTCGCCGCCGAGCTGGAGCGGCTCGGGGAAGCGGACCTGGCCCTGCTGCGCGGGGGCTACCCGTTGGCCCAGCACTACGCGAGCGGAACCGACCGCACGCCGGTCACCGCGCGGCGGGCGGCGGGGCGCGGCTGGCCCGACAGCGCGACGGCCCGCCTGCTCGACGCGGCGCTCGGCGTCGACCATGTGCTGGGCGTGCCGCTCCCCGAGAGCACCACGCCGATCACCGGCTGCCTGGTCTACCGCACCGGCACGGACTTCACCGACGACCATCTCGCGATGGCGGAGCGGGCGCAGCCGCTGCTGGCCGCCGTCGAGCGGCAGCGGCAACTGCTTCAGGAGTGGCGGCGCCGGCTCGGCGGGGGCACTGCGCCGGACGAGCGGGCGGCGGACTGCGCGCTGACGCCCCGCGAGACGACCGTCCTGCTGCTGCTCGGCGAGGCGCTCACCGCCGACGCGATCGGCCGCCGCCTCGGCATCTCCGTCCGCACCGTGCACAAGCACGTCGAGAACATCTACCGCAAGCTAGGCACCCGCGACCGTCTGGGCACCGTACTGAGGGCCCAGCAGCTCGGTCTGGTGCCGTCTTCCGGGTCGGCCTGAGCCCGGCCTGGCCGACCCCCGCACGGCGAGAGACCCAACGCGGCCTGCACCAAGCTCCCTTCGCCGACAGTGAGTCGCCGAACAGCGGCGTCACGCGCGCCCTTGGACGGACGCTGATGACACAAGGCCGTCTGCGCCGCACCGGCCCGTCGGCGTCGGCCCCGACCGCACCGGCGCGACCCCGATCAGCCCAGGAAGCTCAGCCGTACCTTGCGGTCGGTGTTGTCCTTGTTGGTGTCGACCAGGCAGACCGACTGCCAGGTGCCCAGCTCCAGGCGGCCGCCGATCACCGGGAGGGTCGCGTGGGGCGGGACGATGGCCGGGAGGACGTGGTCGCGGCCGTGGCCGGGGCTGCCGTGGCGGTGCTGCCAGCGGTCGTCGGCGGGCAGCAGGGTGTGCAGGGCGGCGAGGAGGTCGTCGTCGCTGCCGGCGCCCGTCTCGATGAGGGCGATTCCGGCGGTGGCGTGCGGGACGAAGATGCTGAGCAGACCGTCACGGCCCGCCGCCGCCTCACGCAGGAACTCCTCGCAGTCGGCGGTGAGATCCACCACGCGTTCCCGGGAACCGGTGGTGACGTGCAGCAATCGAGTGGTGAAGGCTTCTGGCATGCCCCCATCCTGACCCATACGCCGGGTTTCACACCCTGCGGCGCGGGCGGTTCGACGAGACGGCCGGTCCACAAGGCGAGACGCCGTTGACCCTGGCCCGACCATCTGGCTACTTTCTGCCGCATGTTGCGTTCAGCCCTGCTCACCACGCGCGGTCACATCGACCTGCTGCGGGTGGCCTCCGCCGCGTGTCGCAGCGGCCGCTGACGCCTTTCTCCGCTTCTCTTCGGGCTCCGCTGCCCCACCCCTGACCCCCTGACCCGGCCTTCTTTCCGAGGCGGGCATGACGCGTCTCGGGCCGGCGGGCGAGCCGGATCCCGCTTCCCCGTTCCCGTTCTCCCGTCCGTGGAGCACCCATGAGCATCAGCCATGCCCCTCCCAGCTCTCCGGAGCCGGATATTTCCGGTATATCCAAGCCTGACGGCACTGGATCAGAGCGATCCGACGGCGCCTCCGCCGGCCCGAAGGCCCTCGACACCCAGTCCCTCGATCTCCAGCCCGTCGTCCCCGCCTCCACCCGGCGCCTGCGCGTCCCCCGCTGGCTGCGCCGTACCGCGGGCCCGGTCCTGCTCCTCGCCCTGTGGCAACTCCTCAGCGCCACCGGCGTCCTGACCGCCGACGTGCTCGCCTCGCCGGGCAGGATCGCTCAGGTCGGCTGGGATCTGGTCAGCGACGGTTCGCTGCCGTCGGCGATGGGGACCTCGCTGCGGCGCGTGGCGTTCGGGCTGCTGTTCGGCACCGTGACCGGCACCGGACTCGCCCTGGTCTCGGGGCTGTTCCGGATCGGCGAGGACCTGGTGGACGCGCCGGTGCAGATGCTGCGGACGGTGCCGTTCGTCGGTCTCATCCCGCTGTTCATCATCTGGTTCGGCATCGGCGAGGCCCCGAAGATCGCCATCATCACGCTCGGTGTGACCTTCCCGCTCTATCTCAACGTGTACGCCGGGATCCGCGGGGTCGACGCCCAACTCATCGAGGCCGGTGAGTCGTTGGGGCTCTCCCGGTGGGGTCTGATACGGCACGTCGTGCTGCCGGGCGCGCTGCCCGGCGCGCTCACCGGACTGCGTTACTCGCTCGGCATCGCCTGGCTCGCGCTGGTCTTCGCCGAGCAGGTCAACGCCGACGCCGGAATCGGCTTCCTGATGGTGCAGGCCCGGGACTTCCTGCGCACCGACGTGATCGTCGTCTGCCTGATCGTCTACGCCTTCCTCGGCCTGCTCGCCGACTTCATCGTCCGCTCCCTCGAAAGGCTGCTGCTGCAATGGCGACCGACGTTCACCGGCCGGTGACCGAACACGCCGTCCACGTCGAGGGACTGACCCGCGCCTTCGACGGCCGTACCGTCATCGACGACCTCCGACTGGACATCGCCCCGGGCGAGTTCGTCGCCCTGCTCGGCCGCAGCGGCTGCGGCAAGTCGACGCTGCTGCGCATCCTGGCCGGCCTCGACCGCGACATCCAGGGCACCGCGCTGGTCCCGCGCCGCAGGGCCGTCGCCTTCCAGGCGCCCCGGCTCATGCCCTGGAAGAAGGTGTGGCGCAACGTGCTGCTCGGCCTGCCCGGCAAGCCGGAACGCGCCCTCGCCGAACGGGCGTTGGACGAGGTCGGCCTCGGCCACCGCAGGGACGCCTGGCCGAAGACCCTCTCCGGCGGTGAGGCGCAGCGCGCCTCCCTCGCCCGCGCCCTGGTGCGCGAGCCCGATCTGCTGCTGCTCGACGAGCCGTTCGGCGCCCTCGACGCGCTCACCCGGATCAAGGCGCAGCGACTGGTCGGGGAGTTGTGGCAGCGCCGTGGCTGCGCGGTGCTGCTGGTCACGCACGACGTCGAGGAGGCCGTGCTGCTCGCCGACCGGGTCCTGGTGATGGACGGCGGCCGTATCGCCCACGAACAGCGCATCGACCTCGACCGGCCGCGTGAGATCACCGACCCCCGCTTCGCCGAGCTCCGCGCCGGCCTGCTCGAACGGCTCGGCGTCAGCACCGCCGCCGAAGCCGCCTGACCCCCCTGGCCCCCCGCACATGAACGGAACCGCCATGCGACGACGACTCGTCCCCGCCGCCCTGCTCCTCCCCCTCGCCCTCCTGCTCACCGCCTGCGGCGGGAACTCGGCCGCCGACACCAGCACGGGCACCGGCACGGGCACCGACGGCAAGGGGTCGGTCACACTCAACGTCGGTGACCAGAAGGGCGGTTCGGAGGCCATCCTGCGTGCCGCCGGTGAGCTGAAGAATCTGAACTACAAGATCAAGTGGTCGACGTTCACCTCCGGGCCGCCCCTGCTGGAGGCCGTCAACGCGGGCGCCGTCGACATCGGCGGCGTCGGCAACACCCCGCCCGTCTTCGCGGCCGGGGCCGGCTCGAAGATCTCCGTGGTGGCGGCCTGGCACGGCACCTCCAGGGGCGACACGATCCTCGTGCCGAAGGGCTCCAAGCTGACCAGGACGGAGCAGCTGAAGGGCAAATCCGTCGCCGTGGCCCAGGGTTCGTCGGCGCACTACCAGCTGGTCGCGTCCCTGAAGGCGGCCGGGCTGACCCTGTCGGACGTCCACGTCAAGTACCTCCAGCCGGCCGACGCGCTCGCCGCGTTCACCTCCGGCAAGGTCGACGCCTGGGCGGTGTGGGACCCGTACACCTCGCAGATCCTCCAGGCGAAGCAGGGGCGCGTCCTGACCACCGGTGAGGGTGTCACCAACGGGCTCACCTTCCAGGTGGCCGCGCCGGCCGCCCTCAAGGACCCCAAGAAGGCCGCCGCCGTCAAGGACTACCTCGACCGGTTGCGGCGGGCGACGGCCTGGGCCGACGACCATCAGCAGGCGTGGGCCAAGGTGTGGGCGAAGGACACCGGGCTGCCCTACGACGTGGCACTCGCCTCCGTGCGGCGCACCAACTCCACCCGCGTCGCCGTCGCCGTCGACAAGCCGCTCGTCTCCTCCGAGCAGCAGATCGTCGACGCCTTCGCCGGGTTGAAGCTGATCCCGAAGAAGGTGGACTTCGGCGACTTCGTGGACACGCGGTACAACGGCGGGCTGCCGCCGTCGACGACCCCGGCCAAGGGCTGAGAACCGAGCGCTGAGAACCACGCTCCGAGAAAAGGAGAACAGCGGCATGACCGTACGACTGCACTGGTTCCTGCCCACCGGAGGCGACGGCCGCACCCTGGTGGACCGCCACGCCTACGGCCCGAACGACAAACGCAAGGTGACCGGGGTACGGGCCCCGGACATCGCGTACCTCGCGCAGATCGCCAAGGCCGCCGAACGGCTCGGCTTCGAGGCGGTGCTGACGCCGACCGGTACCTGGTGCGAGGACGCCTGGCTGACCACGGCCGCCCTCGCGCAGCACACCGAGCGGCTGAAGTTCCTGGTGGCGTTCCGGCCCGGGCTGATCTCGCCGACGCTGGCCGCGCAGATGGCGGCCACCTACCAGCGGGTGACGCGCGGGCGGCTGCTGCTCAATGTGGTGACCGGCGGCGACTCCGCGGAGCAGCGGCGCTTCGGCGACCATCTCGACCACGACAAGCGGTACGCGCGCACGGACGAGTTCCTGTCCGTCGTGCGCGGGGTGTGGCGCGGGGAGCCGTACGACTTCCACGGCGCCCATTACCAGGTCGAGGGCGGACTGACCGCGCTGCCGCCCGACCCGGTGCCGCAGCTGTTCTTCGGCGGTTCCTCGGCGGCGGCCGGACCGGTGGCCGCCCGGCACGCCGATGTGTATCTGACCTGGGGCGAACCGCCGGCCCAGGTGAAGGAGAAGATCGACTGGATCCGGTCGCTCGCGGAGCGCGAGGGGCGCACGGTGCGCTTCGGGATCCGGTTGCACACGATCTCCCGGGACTCCTCGGCCGAGGCCTGGGCGACGGCGGGCCGGCTGCTCGACGATCTCGACGCCGACACGATCGCCGCCGCGCAGGCCGCGCTCGGCCGCAGCGAGTCGGTGGGGCAGCGGCGGATGCTCGAGCTGCACGGCGGCTCCCGGGACCGGCTGGAGATCCACCCCAACCTCTGGGCAGGGGTCGGTCTGGTCCGCGGCGGCGCCGGCACCGCACTGGTCGGCAGCCACGCCGAGGTCGCCGACCGCATCGAGGAGTACCACGCCCTCGGCGTCGAGCACTTCGTCCTCTCCGGATATCCCCATCTGGAGGAGGCGTACTGGTTCGGCGAGGGCGTCGTCCCGGAGCTGTCCGCCCGCGGCCTGCTGGAGCGTACGGCGACCCCGGCGGCCGGGAACGGAAGCGGGAGCGCAGCGCCGCTACTGGTATCCAGCGGACGCTGAACCGGGTGGGCGGGGTGCCGGGCTCCGGGACAACCCGCGAGCCACGCCACAGCTCCCGGCTCCCGGCTCCCGGCTCCCGGCTCCCGGCTGCGGGCTGCGGACTGCGGACTGCGGACTGCGGGCTGCGGGCTGCGGGCTGCGGGCTGCGGGCTGCGGGCTGCGGGCTGCCAAGCTCCCACCTCCTGGCTCTGCGCTTCCAACTCCTCACTCCCGGGCTTGCCGGCCGCGGCTCACGGCCCCCAGCCCGCGGCCACCGGCCACCGTCTCCCCGGCCCCGGCCCCCGGGAAGATCCACGCCCGCGTCCCGGTTAGTAGAAAGGTGAACGAATCGCGTGAGGTCGAGGTCGTCGTCATCGGTGCTGGTCAGGCCGGGCTGTCCAGCGCTTTTCATCTGCGGCGCGCCGGCTTCGAGCCGGGTCGCGACTTCGTGGTCCTCGATCACTCCCCCGCACCGGGCGGCGCCTGGCAGTTCCGGTGGCCCTCGCTGACGTACGGCAAGGTGCACGGGATGCACGCGCTGCCCGGAATGGAGCTGACGGACGCCGATCCCGCGCGGCCCTCGGCGGAGGTGATCGGCGAGTACTTCGACCGGTACGAGCGCACCTTCGACCTGCGTGTGCGCCGGCCCGTGGACGTGCGGGCGGTGCGCGAAGGAGCCGGGGGGCGGCTGCTCGTGGAGACCTCGGACGGCGCCTGGTCGACGCGGGCGCTGATCAACGCGACCGGCACCTGGGACCGGCCGTTCTGGCCGCGTTACCCCGGTCAGGAGACCTTCCGCGGGCGGCAGCTCCACACCGCGCAGTACGCCGGGCCGGAGGAGTTCGCCGGCCAGCGGGTCGTCGTCGTGGGCGGCGGCGCCTCGGGCACGCAGCACCTGCTGGAGCTGGCCCCGTACGCGGCCACCACGACCTGGGTCACCCGGCGGCCTCCGGTGTTCCGCGAGGGACCGTTCGACCAGGAGGCGGGCCGTGCGGCCGTCGCGCTGGTCGAGGAGCGGGTGCGCCAGGGGCTTCCGCCGCGCAGTGTGGTCTCGGTCACCGGGCTGCCCCTGAACGACGCCATCCGGCAGGGGCTCGCGGACGGTGTCCTGGACCGGCAGCCGATGTTCGACCGGATCACTCCGGACGGCGTGGCATGGGACGACGGCCGGCACGTCACCGCCGACGTCATCCTCTGGGCGACCGGGTTCCGGGCCGCACTGGACCATCTGCGTCCGCTGCGGCTGCGGGAACCGGGCGGCGGTATTCGGGTCGAGGGCACCCGGACCGTGGCCGACCCGCGTGTCCATCTCGTCGGCTACGGCCCGTCGGCCAGCACCATCGGCGCCAACCGGGCCGGCCGCGCGGCCGTCCGGGACATCAGGCGGCTGCTGGCGCAGGACCAACCGGTCGCCGCGTGACGTCCCGCCCGCTCAGCCCGCCGAGGACGGCGGCGCGACCGGACTCGGCCCCGGTTCCCGGTCCCGCCCCGTGCGCCGGTGGAGGGCGTTGAACTCCGCCACGTTGCGCAGGTGCGTCGCGTAGTCGGAGGTGAAGCGGGTGTCTCCCGGCCTGACCGTGACGAAGTACAGCCAGTCGCCCGGCGTCGGATCGAGCGCGGCGCGCATCGCCTGCTCCCCGGGATTGTCGATCGGTGTGGGCGGAAGGCCCATGCGCTGATAGGAGTTGTAGGGGTTCTCGATGCGGGTGTCCTCCTGGCTGGTGCGGAGGGTGCTGCGGCTCAGCGCGTAGTTGATCGTCGAGTCCATCTGCAGCGGCATCCCGCGCTCCAGCCGGTTGTGGACGACCCGGGCGACCTTGCCCATGTCCGCCTTGGTCGCAGCCTCGGCCTGGACGATGCTGGCGATGGTGACGACCTGATAGACCCGCATCGCGGTGCGCTGCGCCCCGGCCGCGACCGGCGCCACGTCGAACTTGGCCTCCGCCGTGTCGACCATGGAGCGCAGCAGGGACTCGGGCGTCGCTCCCTTCCGCAGGGGATAGGTCGCCGGGAAGAGGTAGCCCTCCGGGTTGCCCGCGGCGTCCCGCGGCAGCTTCAGTCCGGCCCTTCCGACGGACCTGCGCGTGCTTCCGTCGGGCAGTCCGAAGGCCCTGTCGATCGCGTCGTACACCTGGCCGGCACGCCAGCCCTCCGGAACGACGAGCGTGGCGGTCCGCGCCTGCCCGGATCCGCCGTTCAGCGCCAGCAGCGGCACCGCCACGGCGGTGCCGGTCGCGACGGCGCCGGCCAGGACGAGGGCGAGCCTGCCCCGGCCTGTCAGCCGGATCCTGCTCCGCGGCGGAATCTTCGTCTGCATGCCGGAACGGTAATACGCATATCGCCACAATCCCGGCATCTCTTCAGCTTGCCCACCGCAGCGTCAGCTCGCCGGTTCCCCCTCGGCACACCCCTCCGCTCGCGCTCAGCTCGCCGGTTCCAGTTGTGCGTCCCGGCGCACCAGCGCGGCGTACCGCCCGTCCCGTTCCAGCAGTTCCTCGTGGCTGCCGCGTTCGGCCACGCGTCCGGACTCAAGGACCACGATCTGGTCGGCGTCGCGGATCGTGGACAGGCGATGGGCGATGGTGATCGTCGTCCGGTCGGCCGACAGGGCGTCGATCGCCTCCTGGACGGCGGCCTCCGTGCGGGTGTCGAGCGCGCTGGTCGCCTCGTCGAGGATGAGGACCGGCGGATCGCGCAGGATCGTGCGGGCGATCGCGAGGCGCTGCTTCTCACCGCCGGAGAAACGGTGGCCGCGTTCGCCGACGACCGTGTCATAGCCGTCCGGCAGCGCGGCGATGTGGTCGTGGATCTGCGCGGCTCTGGCCGCGGACCGCAGTTCGTCGTCGGTGGCGTCCGGCTTGGCGAAGCGGAGGTTGTCGGCGACCGAGGCGTGGAAGAGGTAGGTCTCCTGCGAGACGACGCCGACCGCGCGGGCGAGGGTGTCGAAGTCCAGGTCCCGGACGTCGACGCCGTCCAGGGTGACGCGGCCGCCGGTGACGTCGTAGAGCCGGGGCACGAGATAACCGAGCGTGGACTTGCCGGCGCCGGTCGGACCGACGACGGCGAGGCTGCCGCCGGCGGGCACGGTGACGTCGATGCCGTCGAGGACGGGGCGGACCGTGTCGTCGTTGTCGTAGCGGAACTCGACGTTCTCGAAGCGGACTTCGCCCTTGACCTGGCCGAGGTGGACCGGCCGTTCCCGCTCGGTGATGTCGATGGGCAGGTCGAGATACTCGAAGATGCGCTGGAAGAGCGCGAGGGAGGTCTGGATCTGGACCCCGGTGGCGAGCAGGCTCACGGCCGGGCGGAACAGGCCCTGCTGAAGCGAGACGAAGGCGACGATGGTGCCGAGCGAGACCTTGGGGCCGCCGAACTGGAGGGCCAGGCCCGCCGTCCAGTAGATGACGGCGGGCATCGCGGCCATGACGATGGTGATCACGGCCATGCGCCAGCGCCCGGCCATGTTCGACTTCACTTCCAGGTCGACCAGTCGCTCGGACTCCTCGGCGAAGGACGCGGTGAGCGAGTCGGAGCGGCCCATGGTGCGGCCGAGCAGGATGCCGCTGACCGAGAGCGACTCGGTGACGGTGGCCGCCATGGCGGCCATCTGCTTCTGCCGCTGCGTGGTGATCTTCTTGCGTTCGTTGCCGACACGGCGGCTGATCCACACGAACACCGGCAGCAGGAGCAGCGAGACGATCGTGAGCCGCCAGTCGAGGGCGACCATCGCGACGATCGTGGCGACGACGCTGGTGGCATTGGAGACCAGGGAGGTGGCGGTCGAGGTGACGGTGGCCTGCATGCCACCGATGTCGTTGGCGATCCGGGACTGCACCTCGCCGGTGCGCGTGCGCGTGAAGAACGCGAGCGACATGCGCTGCAGCCGGCCGTAGACGGCGGTGCGCAGGTCGTGCATGACGCGCTGGCCGACGGTGGTCGAGATCAGCGTCTGGAGCACGCCGAAGACGCTGGAGAGGACGGCGCTGAGAATCATGCCGAGTGCGAGCAGGCTCAGCAGGCCGGTGCGGCCGTGCGGGATCGCGACGTCCAGGGTCTCCTTGAGCAGGAACGGCGTGGCCACCGACACCAGCGAGGAGGCGCCGACCAGCAGGCCGACGATCGCGAGCCGCCCGCGGTAGGGACGGAAGAGCTTCAGGATGCGGCGCACCTGCCGGGGCTGTTCCTTGGCGTCGGCAGGCGGGGTCCAGGACGGGGCACGGTCGGGATGCATGGGCTCCTACGGAGGTGAACGGCGCCGGTCGGAGGTCGGCCGACGATGACGAACGGATCGTAGCTCATTGTTACCTATACTCACAATGAACGGCATCCTGATATTGTTCCCGCATGACCACCCCAGATTCCGACGGCCTGCTCGCCGAGCAGTTGCTGCGGCTGACCCGCCGGGTGCACCGCATCCAGAAACGCCATCTGGAACGGAACGACGTGGGTGTCACCCCGGCCCAGTCCCGGTTGCTGCGCACCCTGGCCCACTACCCCTCGCCCCCGCGCATGACCGATCTCGCCGAGCGCCTGGAAGTGGTGCCCCGAGCGGTGACGACGCTGGTCGACGGGCTGGAGGCGAGCGGGAAGGTACGGCGGGTACCGGATCCGGCGAACCGGCGGGTGACCCGCATCGAGCTGACGGACGAGGGCCGTACGACCCTGCGCGAGCTGCGCGGCGCCCGCCGCTCGGCGGCCGAGGAGATCCTCGCGCCGCTGACCGAGAAGGAGCGCCAGGTGCTCGGCGTCCTGCTGGAGACCCTGATCGAAGGCGACGGCGGAAAGAGCTGCTGAACCACGGCGGGCCGCGCACCACCCGGTGCACGGCCCGCCGGCGTGGGTCGACGCACTCGCGCACCCTTGTCACGACCGTGTCGATCGCAGTGCGCGCCACGCACTCCGAACGCACCGTACTCAGCAGCGCTCGCGGTCCTCCGTCAGCACTCCTTGAACCGTGGTCAGCGAACGGTCGTAGCAGCCGTCGGAGCCGTACAGCCGGTAACGCTCGCTCGATGTGCCGACCGCGTGCCGCTGGTCGCGCGGGACGTTGACCGTGTAGGCCGCGTCGCCACTGTAGGTGTCGTCGAGCCGCGACCACGCGGTGCGCCGGCCGTCCCGCAGTTCCACGAACGACGCTCGGTCGCCGAGGGTCAGCACGGTGCGCAGCCGGTCGTCCGTGCCGATGGTCGTGGCGCCGTTCATGGTGTACGTCCGGTCGGTGTGCGTCATCCGCGCGGGACCGTCTCCATGGACGGCGACCGTCTGGTCGTCGGTCCAGGTCGCGTCGAGTCCGTCCGTGTTCTCGCCGTCGGTCCAGCGGTGGACGGAGGTGTTGGCGAGCGTCCGGGTCACGGTGGTGGTCACGCGGCCGTGCGAGGTGTCGAGGTATCCGGAGACGGTGAGCCGGTGTCCGGCCCGGGTGTCGACACGGTTCTCAGAACCGGGCGTGTAGGTCGAGGTGTTGGCGATGTCCGTGGCCTTGTCCTCGGTCAGCGCTCCCGTCACCTGTGCGCGGTGGGAGTCCTGCCAGACCAGGACGTTCACCGGCGCGCTCCATCCCGGCTGGCCCGCGGGCACGCCGACGACGGAGACCTCGACGCGGTGCGGGCGGCCGTCGTCGAGCAGGCCCGCGAAGGGCGTGAGGTCGTAGGTGATCGGCCGGACGTCGAAGGCGCCCGGCGCCGGGATCACATACCAGAGGAACGGGTCGGACCAGCCGCCGGTCCACACGTTCGGGAACGGCGCGGCGATCCCGGCGAGTTGCCCGTCGACCTTGATCTGCACCTCGCGGTAGGGCCCGTGATCGGCCTTGCAGGAGTACGACGCCGGATCGGCCACGGTCAGATACCAGAACTCCTCGCAGCCGCCACCGGATCCGGTCGCGTAGACCTCGGCGAGGATCCGCTCGCTGTTGCGCGGCGTGGTCAGGGTCGTACCGTCGGGTGTGTCGGCGAGGGTGAGCACCCGGTCGGGGGTCCGCTCCGCGGGGCGGCCCGCGTAGAAGGTGAGGGTGACGTGCACGTCGATCACGCCGGTGTAGGTGTCGTCGACGACGTTGCCGATCAGCATCTCGACGTCCTGCGGGCTGCGGAACGTGTCGCTGTAGCGGGTGACGTCCTTCTCGACGTGCCACTCGATGCCGTCGGGCGAGGGCTCCGGGGTGGAGGTGCGCAGGATCTCGGCCCCGCCCACGTGCAGATAGCCGAGGCGGTCGTACTGACGGCCCTTCACCTTGCCGTCGAGTCGCAGCACGACCTTGCTCCAGCGGTCGCCGCAGCCCTGGGGCGGGGTGTACGCGCCACGGTACGGCGTGAAGTCGCGGAACTGGGCGTCGGCGAGGGTGACCTGGCAGGACTTGGTGTGCGGCCGCTCGACGGGCGGCGCCGCCGTGACCGGATCGTGCCAGTCGGTGCCGAACTCGGCCGGGACCTCGGCCGCTTGGGCCGCGGCTCCCGTGCCGAAGAGCGCGCTTGCCAGGAGGGTCGCCCCGGCGAGCATGGACATGACTATCCGTCTTCTCATGGCCGGTGTTCTACGGGGAGTCGGGGCCGGCCGCAATGACGCCTCCGGCAGAAGGGCGCGATCGGCGCCGGCCGGGCCGCGCGCGTCCGGCCGTGGAAGCTCCGTCAGGAGTGGAGGTGTCCGTGCGTCAGGCGCGCAGTTCCGCCCGGTCGCCCATCACCGCCACCGGATGCCGGGCCGGGTCGAGGGTGCGCAGCAGGAACTCCATGGCCTCCTTGGACAGGCTGACGCACGCGGACGTGCCGTCCCCGTGGTCGAGGTGCAGCCAGATGCCACCGCCCTTGTCGTCGCCCTCGGGGTGGGTGGGGTCGTGCGGCGGGGTGCCCGGGACACGGTTGTAGTCGATGGCGATGACGTAGTCGAAGTCGTGCTGATGCGCCTCGTCCCAGTCGTTCGGCGGCGCGTAGGCCTCCTCGTCCTGGTCGTACGGCAGCCTGGTTCCGGGGTCGGCGAGCACGCCACCGGCGTCGGAGAGGCCGAACACGCCGACGGGGCTGCGCTCGTCACCCAGATGATGGTCCGTGGTCCAGCCGTTCCGGCCATTGTGCGCGGCCCATCGGGCCACCGACCGCCACCGCGTGCCCTCCCGTGTGTACAGCACGGCGGTGGAGTCGGGCGCGTCCTCGCCTTCGCCGTACACCGCGAGGACCTGGCCGGAGTCACGGGGGATGTCCTGCAGCAGCCGGTCACCGATGCCCGGGATACGCGTCGGGTCGGTGGTGGGCGCGGTCGGCGCCGCCGGGCTCCGGGGGACCTGGCCGCGCGGGCCCTCCCCACCGGGGCGAGCCGGTCCGGACGCGTGGCTGCCGCACGCCGACACAGTGGCCAGCAGAGCCCCAAGAGCCGTCACCGCAACCGTCATTCGCCGCACGCCGTGGATCTTCACCCGGCCATCCTCGCATCACGTACCGGACGATAGTGCGATCTTCCAGACATTCGGGTGACGGCCGTCATGCGCGCGGTCGACCGGCCGGACAGCTGACCGGGGCCGCCCGGCCGACG
Source organism: Streptomyces sp. NPDC007189 (assembly GCF_040703635.1). Classification (NCBI taxonomy): domain Bacteria; kingdom Bacillati; phylum Actinomycetota; class Actinomycetes; order Kitasatosporales; family Streptomycetaceae; genus Streptomyces; species Streptomyces sp. NPDC007189. The sequence continues at coordinate 221,031 of NZ_JBEYEY010000004.1, read as the reverse complement.
CATCCGCGACGGCGCCGGAGACGGTGACCGGTGGTCGGTGGCCGGTGGACTTCGGCCGCCGCCGGGAAAACCGTTTGAAATTCACCACCCGGCGAGGCGAACCTTTCACGGCCTGTCACCGCTTCTCGCCGCCTCTCCTCCCCTTCCCCTTCCCCTCCCGCTCTCGCTCACCTTCCCTCTCCTCCCTCTTCCCTCCCTGACACGAGCCACTGGGACGCCATGCAGATTCAAGACCTTCCGTACTCCGATCCGGGCGTCCCGGACGCACGTTCGGGCCCCCGGTTCCTGTGGTGGCTCTGGCGGAACCAGCTGGGCGGACAGCTGAAGTCGCTCGCCTGGGGCCTGCTGCACTTCGTCTCCGTCTCGGCCCTGCCCTTCTGTGTCGGCCTCGCCGTCCAGGCGGTCGTCGACCGCTCCGGCACCCGGCTCGCCCTGACGGGTGGTCTGATGCTGCTGTGCGGCACGGGCATCGCCCTCGGCGACACCTTCCTGCACCGGGCCGCCGTGACCAACTGGATCACGGCGGCCGCCCGCGTCCAGCAGTTGCTGGCCCGCAAGGCCGCCGAGCTGGGCTCCGCCCTGACCCGGCGGGTCGCCGCGGGCGAGGTGGTGGCGGTCTCCACCGGCGACGTCGAGAAGATCGGCTGGTTCGTCGAGGCGGTCTCCCGGTTCACCGCGGCCGCCCTGACGGTCGTCGTGGTCGGCGTCGGACTGCTCGTCTACCAGCCCGCCCTGGGGATCGTCGTCGCCGTCGGACTGCCCGTCGTGGCGCTCGCGGTGCTGCCGCTGCTGCCCCGGGCCACGCGCCGCGCCGACGTGCAGCGCGAGAAGGCGGGCCGGGCCACCGAGCTGGCCTCGGACACGGTCGCCGGGCTGCGCGTGCTGCGCGGCATCGGCGGCGAGGAACTGTTCCTCGACCGCTACCGCCGCGCCTCGCAGGAGGTGCGGCACGCCGCGGTGCGCAGCGCCCGGATGTGGTCGCTGATCTCCGCCGTCCAGGTGCTGCTGCCCGGGCTGCTGCTCATCGCCGTCGTCTGGCACGGCATCCAGCTGGCCCGCCAGGGCCGGATCACCGTCGGCGAACTCGTCACCGTCTACAGCGCGGTGATGGTGCTGAACTATCCGCTGCGCCACTTCGAAGAGATCGCGATGGCCTACTCCTTCTCCCGCCCCTCGGCCAAACGGGCGGCCCGCGTGCTGTCACTGCAGCGGTCCACGGCCACGACGGGCACCCGCGAGGCGGAGGTGCCGGGCGGCGACCTGTACGACCCCGTCACCGGTCTGCTCGCGCCGGCCGGCCGTCTCACCGCCGTGGTCTGCGGTGATCCGGACGCCGCGGGCAGGCTCGCGGAGCGGCTGGGCGGCCACCCGACCGAGCCGGGCCGTTCGGTGCTGCTCGGCGGAGTCGCCCTGGACGAACTCCCCCTGGACAGCGCCCGCACCGCCGTCCTGGTCCAGGACAAGGACCCGGTCCTGCTGTCCGGCACGCTGCGCGACCTGCTCGACGTGCCCTCCTCGGGATCCGTGCGCGCCACGGACGCGCTGGCCGCGGCGCAGTGCGACGACGTCCTGGAGGCGCTCGTCCAGGGAGCACCGGCCGCCGCCGGCCCGATGGACGCCCATATCACCGAGCGCGGGCGCTCCCTGTCCGGCGGGCAGCGGCAGCGACTCGCGCTGGCCCGGTCACTGGTCACGGATCCCGGGGTGCTGGTGCTGGACGAGCCGACCTCCGCGGTCGACTCGCACACCGAGGCACGGATCGCGGACGGACTGCGCCAGGTGCGCTCGGGGCGTACGACCGTGGTGTTCACCTCCTCGCCTCTGCTGCTCGACCGCGCGGACCGCGTCGTCCTGGTCCACGGCGGCGAGGCGGTGGCGGTCGGCGCGCACCGCGAACTGCTCGACAGCGAACCGCGGTACCGGGCCGTGGTCACCCGGGAGACGGACGACGAACTGGCCGCGGCGGACGAGAGCGCCCTGGTGGGCGCCCGCCAGGAACTCGAAGCGATGGAGGAGCGCGCATGATCGGCGTTGCGCCACCGGCGTACGACCCGGCGGCCCCGACGACCGCCGCCACCCTGCCCGTCGGCAAGGCCGCGACCGTGCGCGCCTATGTCGCCGAGCTGTTCCGCCGGCACCGCCGGGCGTTCCTGCTGCTCATCGGCGTCAACACGGTCGCCGTGATCGCCTCCATGGTGGGTCCGTACCTGCTCGGCGGCCTGGTCGAGCGGGTGTCCGACCGGTCGCGGGAGCTTCATCTGGGCCTGACCGCAGGCCTGTTCGTGCTCGCGCTGGCCGTGCAGGCCGTATTCACCCGGCAGGTGCGGCTGCGCGGCGCGATGCTCGGCGAGCGGATGCTGGCCGACCTGCGCGAGGACTTCCTGGTGCGGTCGGTCGGACTGCCGCCGGGCGTGCTGGAACGGGCCGGCACCGGCGATCTGCTCTCCCGCATCACCACCGACATCGACCGCCTCGGCAACGCGATGCGTGAGGCCGTGCCGCAGCTGGCCATCGGGGTGGTGTGGGCTCTGCTGCTGCTCGGCGGGCTCGTCGTCACGGCGCCCCCGCTGGCGGCCGCCGTGCTGCTCGCCGTGCCGGTGCTGGTGGCCGGGTGCCGCTGGTACTTCAAGCGGGCGCCCTCGGCCTACCGCTCCGAGGCCGCCGGGTACGCCGCCGTCGCCGCCGCGCTCGCCGAGACGGTGGACGCGGGCCACACCATCGAGGCACACCGGCTCGGGGACCGGCGGGTCACCCTCTCCGAGCGGCGGATCAAGGAGTGGACCGCATGGGAGCGGTACACGCTCTGGCTGCGGTCCGTGCTCTTCCCGGTCATCAACGCCGTCCACGTCATCGTGCTCGGTTCGGTCCTCATGGTCGGCGGCGTGTTCGTCCTGCGCGGCTGGATCGGGGTCGGGCAGCTGACCACGGGCGCGCTCATCGCGCAGATGCTCGTCGACCCGGTGAACCTGATCCTGCGCTGGTACGACGAGGTGCAGGTGGCCCAGGTGTCGCTGGCCCGCCTGGTCGGTGTGCGGGAGATCGAGCCCGACGCCGGGGACGCCTCGCTGGCGCCGGACGGGCGGGACGTGCACGCCGACCGGGTGCGCTTCGGCTACCGGGAGGGCGTCGACGTGCTCCGCACGGTGTCCCTGGAGGTGGCCCCGGGCACCCGGCTGGCACTGGTCGGCCCCTCTGGCGCGGGCAAGTCCACCCTGGGCAGGCTGCTCGCCGGGATCTACGCACCCCGCGACGGCCGGATCACCCTGGGCGGCGCGGAGCTGTCCCTGATGCCGGCGGAACGCGTCCGCTCGCACGTCGCCCTGGTCAACCAGGAACACCATGTCTTCGTCGGCTCCCTGCGTGACAACCTGCTGCTGGCCCGCACCGCAGCCTCGGACGGCGAGCTGTGGGCAGCGCTGGACGCGGTCGACGCGGACGGCTGGGCGCGGGCCCTGGACGACGGCCTGGACACCGAGGTCGGCTCCGGGGGGCTGGCGCTGACCCCGGCGCAGGCCCAGCAGATCGCGCTGGCCCGGCTGGTCCTCGCCGATCCGCACACGCTGGTCCTCGACGAGGCGACCTCGCTTCTCGACCCGCGCGCGGCCCGGCACCTGGAACGCTCCCTTGCCCGCGTCCTGGACGGCCGCACCGTGGTCGCCATCGCCCACCGCCTGCACACCGCGCACGACGCCGACGTGATCGCCGTCGTGGAAAGCGGCCGCATCAGTGAGCTGGGCAGCCATGAGGAGCTGGTCGCGGCGGACGGCGCGTACGCCGCGCTGTGGCGGTCCTGGCACGGCTGAAGCTCCGGCGTGGTCTGGACGACCGGCACGGAGGCGCCGCACCGCCCGCTCACACCGGCCACCGGCATCCGGGCCGGTCACGGGGTGGGCGTTCTCGGCGGGGCCTGCCGACGCTCCCGGCAGCGGGGCTGAGGCCGGACCTGCCGGCGCCGCGGGCAGACGGGCCGCGCGCCCCGGCCGGGAAGCCAGATCTGGCGGCGCTGCGGGAAGACGGGGAAGACGCACCGCGCCCGGCGAGCACGCAGGCGCGTCCGCCGGTGCTTCTGGCAGCCAGGCCATGGCCCGCGGGCGCCTGTGAGGCCCGCAGCGGTGCCGGTGTCCTGGCCCAGGTAGTGACCCACGCTCGTGCCGGTGCCCCGGCCCCGGCGGTGACCCGCGCTCGTGCCGTTGCGCGGTCCCGACCAGGGGTGGAAGTCTGGAGAACGGCACAGGCTTGGGGAACGCCCCGCAGCCGCCCGGTTGGCGGCGTGTGACATCCGGGCCACGCGTGCCGGCGACCCACCGCCGCTTACGGTGGCGCACGGCCGTCCTCACCACCTGGAGGTACTCGTGGACAGCGTCGACGGCTGGGGGGACGACGTCTACCAGCCCGATCCCGATCCCATGGAGGTCCGGGAGGACACGGGTGTGCTCGACGTCGAGGACACACTGGACTTCGACGGCGTCGAGGAGCCGCTCGACCGCGGCTGGTCCCCTCCCGAGCGTCCTTGGGCGGTGAACCACGTCGGGGTGACGGCGGCCGAGCGCCAGGCGGGCGAGACCCTCGACCAGCGACTCGCGGAGGAACTGCCCGATTCGGTCGCCCCTGACGGTGACGACATCGGCGACCACGACACCGACGGGGAACTGCTCGACAACGAGGTCGGCAACCGCCGCTCCGGCCGGCTGGTGGCCCCGGACGAGGGAGCGCACGAGGACGAGGAACCCGCCCTCGTCGCCACCGACGTCGGCATCGACGGCGCCGCCGCCTCCGCCGAGGAGGCCGCGATGCACGTCGTCGACGAGGACTCCCTGCCCGGCTGATCCGCACTGCCCCTGCCCGCACGCCCCGCACCAGGAGCCGCCATGCAGCAGGACAAGCACCCCGACTACCACCCCGTGGTCTTCCGTGACCGCGCCGCCGGCTACGCGTTCCTGACCCGGTCCACCGCGCAGAGCGAGCAGACCATCGAGTGGGACGACGGCCAGAGCTACCCGGTGATCGACGTGGAGATCTCCTCGGAGAGCCACCCGTTCTACACCGGCAAGGCCCGCACGGTCGACACCGAGGGCCGTATCGCCCGCTTCGAGCGCCGGTACGGCGGAGCCGAGACCGGCGAGGCCACCTGATCCGCCGCCCGGCCGGCCGCTCCGGCACGGGCGCCTCAGATCACGTTGAGCGCCGCCGCGCAGCCCACCCCGCCGAGCAGCATGAACACGGGCATCAGCACCTTCAGCTCCACCCAGCTCCCGGCGCGGAAGCGCATGACCTTCGGCGGGCCGACGGGGTACCAGCGCTTGCGGCCCAGGGGGATGGGCCACAGGATCGGGCAGCCCGAGACCGTCAGCGCGTCCCCGATGTCGTGCACCAGCGCGCCGAGCACGATCGGCAGCCCCAGCCACAGGTACTCCTGGCCCGGCGCGGTGAACAGCCAGTCGGAGCCGTTGCCCGGCTTGTCCAGGACGCCCGCGAGGATCCACGCGGTGGCCGCCGCCAGCAGCCAGACCAGGACGTCGCTGCTGGAGCCGCGCGCCGCCCGCCACAGCAGGCCCTCGATCGCCAGCACCATGTGCACGAACAGGATCGCCAGCACCGCCCACCGGCCCCCCGCGATCGCCAGCGCCGAGCAGCCGGCGCCGATCAGCACCGCCCACACCCAGGTGTGCGTCAGCGTGCGGTGCCCTCCGGAGCGACGCGGGTCGCCCTTCATCCGGGTCGCCTTGTAGACGCCGTACGACAGTTTGTCCACGATCTCGCAGATCCAGCGGGAGAGCGGCCCGAAGGCACGGGAGATCGTGGCCGCCTTGTGGTCGAGGTCCGGGGCGAGCGCGGCACCGGCACAGATCAGGGCGCCGGCCAGGAGGACCGGCCAGGGCATCGCATGCCCGGCCGCGGCGGCGGCCGCTCCGACCCCGAGCCAGGCCGCGGCCCCCGACAGTGAGTGTGCTGGTCCCATCATGGCCGCTTTCCGCCCCATTCCTCGTGTACCGCTGTCCAGTTGACCTGGTGCGCTGACCTTGCGTCGGCGCCACAGCGTAGCTGCCGCGATCTTCGTGCCCGCAGCCGATTCCCCTCTCGGGGAGGAGGCCAGGCAAGATGGGTGCGTGACCCTCATCGATCAGCTGCCGCCGACCGCCGACCCCGACGCCCTGTACGAAGCCTTCGAGTCGTGGGCGCAGGAACGCGGCCTCACCCTCTACCCGCACCAGGAGGAGGCGCTGATCGAGGTGGTCTCCGGGGCGAACGTGATCGTCTCGACGCCCACCGGCTCCGGCAAGAGCATGATCGCCGCGGGCGCCCACTTCGCGGCACTGGCCCGGGACGAGGTCACCTTCTACACCGCCCCGATCAAGGCGCTGGTGTCGGAGAAGTTCTTCGAGCTGTGCAAGCTGTTCGGCACCGAGAACGTCGGCATGCTCACCGGCGACGCCTCCGTGAACGCCGACGCTCCCGTGATCTGCTGCACCGCCGAGGTGCTGGCCTCCATCGCGCTGCGCGACGGCAAGCACGCCGACGTCGGCCAGGTCGTCATGGACGAGTTCCACTTCTACGCCGAGGGCGATCGCGGCTGGGCCTGGCAGATCCCGATCCTGGAACTCCCCCAGGCGCAGTTCATCCTGATGTCGGCCACTTTGGGTGATGTGACCTTCTTCGAGAAGGACCTCACGCGCCGCACCGGCCGCCCCACCTCGGTGGTCCGCTCGGCGACCCGTCCGGTGCCGCTGTCCTACGAGTACAGGCTCACCCCGCTCACCGAGACGCTCACCGATCTGCTGGAGTCCAAGCAGGCCCCGGTCTACATCGTGCACTTCACGCAGGCGCAGGCCGTGGAGCGGGCGCAGGCGCTGATGAGCATCAACATGTGCTCGCGCGAGGAGAAGGACCAGATCGCCGAGCTGATCGGGAACTTCCGCTTCACCACCAAGTTCGGCCGCAACCTCTCTCGTTACGTACGGCACGGCATCGGCGTGCACCACGCCGGCATGCTGCCCAAGTACCGGCGCCTGGTGGAGAAGCTCGCGCAGGCCGGTCTGCTGAAGGTCATCTGCGGCACGGACACGCTCGGCGTGGGCGTCAACGTGCCCATCCGCACGGTGCTGTTCACTGCCCTCACCAAGTACGACGGCAGCCGGGTGCGCACGCTGCGGGCCCGGGAGTTCCACCAGATCGCGGGCCGGGCCGGGCGCGCCGGCTTCGACACGGCGGGGCTCGTCGTGGCGCAGGCGCCGGAGCACGTCATCGAGAACGAGAAGGCGCTTGCGAAGGCGGGCGACGACCCGAAGAAGCGGCGCAAGGTGGTGCGCAAGAAGGCGCCGGAGGGCTTTGTCGGCTGGACGGAGAACACCTTCCAGAAGCTGATCGAGTCGGAACCGGAGCCGCTGACCTCGCGTTTCCGGGTGACGCACACGATGCTGCTGTCGGTGATCGCCCGTCCGGGCAACGCGTTCGAGGCGATGCGTCACCTCCTGGAGGACAACCACGAGCCGCGCAAGCAGCAACTGCGCCACATCCGCCGGGCGATCGCGATCTACCGCTCGCTGCTCGACGGCGGCATCGTGGAGAAGCTCGACAAGCCCGACGCCGAGGGCCGCATCGTCCGGCTCACGGTCGACCTCCAGCAGGACTTCGCCCTCAACCAGCCGCTGTCCACGTTCGCGCTCGCCGCGTTCGAACTCCTCGACCCCGAGTCGCCGTCCTACGCCCTGGACATGGTGTCCGTCGTCGAGTCCACCCTGGACGACCCCCGGCAGATCCTCGTCGCCCAGCAGAACAAGGCGCGCGGCGAGGCCGTGGCCGCGATGAAGGCGGACGGCGTCGAGTACGAGGAGCGCATGGAGCGCCTCCAGGACATCACCTACCCGAAGCCGCTGGAGGAGCTGCTCTTCCACGCGTACAACACCTACCGCAAGAGCCACCCGTGGGTCGGCGACCATCCGCTGTCGCCGAAGTCCGTCGTCCGGGACATGTACGAACGGGCGCTGTCCTTCACCGAGTTGGTGTCCTTGTACGAGCTGGCGCGCACCGAGGGCATCGTGCTGCGCTACCTCGCCAGCGCCTACAAGACCCTCGACCACACCATCCCGGACGATCTCAAGTCCGAGGATTTGCAGGACCTGATCGAGTGGCTCGGCGAGACGGTGCGCCAGGTGGACTCCAGCCTGCTGGACGAGTGGGAGCAGCTCGCGAACCCGGAGGAGATGACCGCCGAGGAGGCCCAGGAGAAGGCCGACGAGGTCAAGCCGGTCACCACCAACGCGCGGGCCTTCCGGGTGCTCGTCCGCAACGCCATGTTCCGGCGTGTGGAGCTGGCCGCCCTCGACCAGGTCGAGGAACTGGGCGAGATGGACGCCGAGTCCGGCTGGGACGCGGACGCCTGGGGCGAGGCGATGGACAAGTACTGGGACGAGTACGACGACCTCGGCACCGGTCCCGACGCCCGCGGCCCCAAGCTGCTGGTCATCAACGAGGAGCCGGCGAACGGCATCTGGCGCGTCCGCCAGATCTTCGACGATCCGAACGACGACCACGACTGGGGCATCAGCGCGGAGATCGACCTCGCGGCCTCGGACGCCGAGGGCCGAGCCGTCGTCCGGGTCACCGACGTGGGCCAGCTGTGAACGTTTCCCGACCGGTTGTGAGCCAAGGAGATTCCCGTCGATGACGAACCCGGCCGAGAAGCTGGTCGACCTGCTCGACCTGGAGCAGATCGAGGTCAACATATTCCGTGGCCGGAGCCCGCAGGAGTCGCTGCAGCGGGTCTTCGGCGGCCAGGTGGCGGGCCAGGCGCTGGTCGCCGCCGGCCGCACCACGGACGGCGACCGCCCGGTGCACTCGCTGCACGCGTACTTCCTGCGACCGGGCCGGCCCGGCGTGCCGATCGTGTACCAGGTGGAGCGGGTCCGTGACGGCCGGTCGTTCACCACACGCCGGGTCACGGCCGTGCAGCAGGGCCGCACGATCTTCAATCTGACCGCCTCCTTTCACAAGCCTGAGGAAGGACCGTTCGAGCACCAGCTGCCGTCGGCCCGTAAGATGCCGGACCCTGAGTCGCTGCCCACGGTCTCCGAGGAGGTCCGCAAGCATCTGGGCGCGCTGCCGGAGCAGTTGGAGCGGATGGCGCGCCGCCAGCCCTTCGACATCCGCTACGTCGACCGGCTGCGCTGGAACGCCGAGGAGATCGAGGGAGCCGAGCCGCGCAGCGCCGTGTGGATGCGCGCGGTCGGACCGCTCGGTGACGACCCGCTGGTCCACACGTGCGCGCTGACCTACGCCAGCGACATGACCCTGCTGGACGCGGTCCGCATCCCGGTCGAACCCCTGTGGGGCCCGCGGAACTTCGACATGGCATCGCTGGACCACGCCATGTGGTTCCACCGGCCGTTCCGCGCGGACGAGTGGTTCCTGTACGACCAGGAGTCGCCGATCGCCACCGGTGGCCGCGGCCTGGCTCGCGGGCGTATCTACGACCGTCAGGGCCGGCTGCTCGTCTCGGTCGTGCAGGAAGGCCTGTTCAGGGCCCTGTGACGCACTGGCGCGGCAATCGGCGGGCGGCGTTCGCCGCCGAAGTCCGCGGCCGAGCGGCTCAGAGCCGCGCGGGGCGGGGACTTCTCCGCCGCAGCCACTCCCGCAGACCGCGGGTGGGGCGGCTCGGGGCACGCTCGGCCCGGCGGTTGTCCCGGTGGGGCCGCGGAGGCGGCGCAGCCGACCGCATCACCGGCGCGCCATGCCAGGCGAACGCCCGGCTCACGGGTTCGCTCGCCGGCTCGGGAGGGTCCGGCAGCGGCTCGGGCACCCGTGCCGCCGACGGGTTGTCGCCGGGTGCCGCCGAGGGAGGTGCCGCCGGCGCCACAGGTCGTGTGACCGTGGGAGCCATGGGCGGAATGGGCCGTGCGACCGCTCGGCGGACCGGCGCGGCCGCACCGCGGGGAAGGGGACGCGGGGCCGGTGTGAGAGCGCGTGCCTCCTGCAGCACATGGGCCAGGTCGCTGCGCAGCCACTCGATCTCGTCCGCGTCCTGCGCGGTCGTGATCCGCTCGGCGAGATGCGCGGCAGGCGATCCCGGAGCACCCTGGCCGGGTGGTGCGAGCCGGAAGCGGTGCAGATAGGCGCGCTCGTAGGGATCCTTGACGACGTCGGCGATCTCGACGGGCGAGAGGAAGGCGGCCACGGCTCCCGCCCGCACCCACGGGTCCTCGGCCTGGCGCAGCAGGAACCCGAGGTGTCGTCCCCGCCAGTTGCGGGCGCGCAGGTCCACCCCGGCCTCCAGCTGGCCGCGCAGATTCTCGGGCGTGCGCCCCTTGAGCAGGTGCACGTTGCTGCTGTCGGAGACGAACTGCCGCAGGTCCTCCGCCAGATAGAGCCAGACCACGGCTCGATAGCGGTTCAGGTACCACTTCACCGGCACGAGCAGGCCCAGACGGGCGAGGCGGCTGAACCGCCCGACCGGGATCTCCATGAGCGCGGCGCCCTCGGTGGTGCCCACCACCCGCACTCGCCCGCGCAGCGTCTCCGGGTGGTCCTCCTGTGCGCGAAGACGGTCGATCTCGGTCCGCTCCACCCTCCGGATCCCTCCCCCGCCCTCGTCGGGCACGGTCCGGACCAGGCCGAGGTGCACGGCGAGCTCGAACTCACCCCGCTTGAGGCCGAGTTCCCGAGCGGCATGGCTCGGCGTGCAGGTGGCGGAGCGGGGCTGACTGCAAGTGCTGGACGACATGGTCGTACTCCCCCGTGGAGTCATCGGCGCACACCCTGCGTGTGCGCCGTGCACCCACCGTAGCCGTAACCCCGCACAGCGTGTCAGCCCTGTGGATAACTCCGCGGGAGGACAAGAATCCGCTGGTCAGGCGTCTGCGATGGGGGTTCTTTCCGGTTGCCTGGCGTCGACGCCGAGGTGTTCGCCGACGCGATGGACGAGCAGCGTCATCTCGTAGGCGATCTGGCCGATGTCGGCCTCCGCCGCGCTGAGCACGCACAGACAGCTGCCGGTGCCGGCCGCGGTCACGAACAGCACCGCGTCGTCGTACTCGACCATGGTCTGGCGTACCCTGCCGGCGCCGAAGTGGCGTCCGGACCCCTTCGCCAGGCTGTGCAGCCCGGACGCGACGGCGGCCAGATGCTCGGCGTCCTCCCGGCGTAGTCCCGTGCTCGCGCTCGTGACCAGGCCGTCGTTCGACAGGACCAGCGCGTGCCGCACGTCGTCCACTCGCTCGGTCAGGTCGTCCAGGAGCCAGTCGAGTCCCTGGTTCTGCGCCATCTCCGTCTCCCCGTGTGATGTCTCCCCCTGGCTGGAGGAACTCTCCGCCAGCCTTCCCCAGCTCCGGCGTACGGGCAAGCAGGATGGGCGCATGGCACAGAAGATGACCGACGAGGAATGGCGAGCGTTCGTCTCGCACGGCACCAGGACGGGCAAACTGTCCACCGTTCGCGCCGATGGGAGCCCTCATGTGGCCCCGATCTGGTTTCTGCTGGACGGTGACGAACTGGTCTTCAACACCGGGAGGGAAACGGTGAAAGGGCGCAATCTCGCCCGCGACGGGCGCGTGGCCCTGTGCGTGGACGACGACCGGCCGCCGTTCCACTTCGTGGTGCTGAACGGCCGGGCACGGCTGTCGGAGGACCTGGACGAGCTGCGGCACTGGGCCACCCGGATCGCCGCCCGGTACATGGGCGAGGACCGCGCCGAGGAGTACGGCGCCCGCAACGGCGTTCCGGGTGAGCTGCTGGTCCGGGTGCCGGTCGACCAGGTGGTGGCCGTGAAGGATCTGGCGGCCTGAGGGGAGGGTTCAGCCGACCGAGTCCAGCAGCCGGGCGGTGTGCATCCGCCCGGCGTACTCCACGAGCCGGATCAGGACTTCCTTGCCGGAGTCCCGGTCGCGGGCGTCGCACAGCACCACCGGGGTGCCGCGGTCCAGATCGAGGGCGCGGGAGACGTCGTGGGCGCCGTAGTTGCGGGCCCCCGCGAAGCAGTTGACGGCGACCACGAACGGGATGCGCCGGTGCTCGAAGTAGTCGACCGCGGGGAAGCAGTCCTCCAGGCGCCGGGTGTCCGCGAGGACGACGGCGCCGAGGGCGCCCTGGGACAACTCGTCCCAGAGGAACCAGAAGCGGTCCTGTCCCGGCGTGCCGAAGAGGTAGAGGGACAGACCGGAGCGGATGGTGATGCGCCCGAAGTCCATGGCGACGGTGGTGGTGACCTTCTGGTCCACGCCGTCGGTGTCGTCCACCAGTTGCCCGGCCTCGCTGAGGAGTTCCTCGGTGCGCAGCGGCCGGATCTCGCTGACGGCCCCGACCAGGGTCGTCTTGCCGACCCCGAACCCGCCGGCGACCAGTATCTTCAGTGCCAGGGCGGAGGTGTCGCCGACGGCGTCGGAAGTCTCGGTGAGCATGATCACTTCTCTCGGGAGGACCGGCTGCGGTCGGCGTCCGTGTGCTGCGGGCGCGAAGGCAGCATCATGGCAACGGAGCGGCGTCTCGGGGTGGTGGGACCGAAACGCACCTGATCTGACCGGCCTGCGTCCGGTCGGGGGCGAAAGGAGCCCGGACCGGGTCGCTGCGCGGCGCACGGCGGCTTCGGAACGGTCATCTACAGCGCTCGCAGTCCCTCGATGACCTCGCGGAGAATCCGCTCGTCGGGCAGGTGCGCCGGCGGCACGGGACGGCTGATGACCACGCAGCCGAGTTCCAGGAGATCGCCGAGGAGCACCCTGACCACGCCGACCGGAAGGTCAGCGTCCGCGGCGAGTTCGGCGACGGACTGCGTCTCCGTGCGGCACAGCTCGATCAGGGCCCGGTGTTCGGGGCCGAGCGCGACGTCGTCGAGTGCCGGTGCCGCGGGGTCGAGGGTGACGAGGGCGATCAGGTCGAAGCGCACCCCGGTGGGACCCGGCTGGGTGCGCCCGCCCGTCATCGCGTAGGGGCGCACCAGTGGTCCGGCCTCGCCGTCGTACCACTGGCTGCCCGGCGGCTCCCAGGGGCCGCTCTGGTTCTCGTTCATCGGCGCCGCCTTACGGGGTCATCCGGCCGCGGGCGGCTGCGCGACGACGCGCGGCGGCGTGTAGAGGTGCTCGCCGACCCGCTTGACCAGGCGGGCCATCTCGTAGGCGACCAGTCCGATGTCGGCGGTGACGGCGGTGAGCAGGGCCAGGCAGGAGCCGTCGCCGGCGGCGGCGACGAAGAGGAACGCGTCGTCCATCTCGACCATCGTCTGGCGGACGCCCCCCGCTCCGAAGTGCCGTCCGGCGCCCTTGGCCAGGCTGTTGAAGCCGGAGGCGACGGCGGCGAGGTGCTCGGCGTCCTCCCGGGCGAGGCCGGTGGAGGCGCCGACGGCCAGCCCGTCGTTGGAGAGGACGACGGCGTGCCGTACCTCGCTGACGCGCATCACCAGGTCGTCGAGCAACCAGTCCAGTTCGCCGGAGCGCTGTCCGGCCCTCGTGTTCGGGTCCTGGATCATGCCGGGTCTCCTTCGCTGCTGTGCGTGCCCGTTCCGGGAGCGGGGGTGGCGCCGCGGCCGGGCCGTCTGCCGCCGCCGCGGACCCATCCGTCGCGGTAGGCCGCCATGCGGTCCCGTACCAGTTCGGGGGTGCGCCGTTCGTCGTCGTGCCGTGCGGTTTCCGGTGCGGGTGTTTCGGGGCGCTGCTTGCGGAGCTGGGGGGCGAGGTTCGCCTGACGCACCCGGCGTGGGAGGTCGTCGGTGTTCTGGGAGTCGCCGGGCGGTCGGTGCAGCCGCAAGGTGGTGACTCCGGGGGGCGGGGTTTCGTCGGCGATTGTGTGCGGGCCCGGCGGGTCGGCGGCGCCGTGCGGGCCGGGAGCGGTGGCCGCGAGGGCGGGCCGGTCCGACAGCGCGGCGACGGCCTCCTGACGCTCGCTCATGCCGGGCACACGCGCGTACTCGCGTTCCCGCTCGTGACGGGCCTGCTCGCCGTGGTGGGAGACGTGTTCGACCGCGCCGCCGTGCAGCAGGGCGGTCGGCAGCAGGACGACGGCGGTGGTGCCTCCGTAGGGGGAGGTCCGCAGATGCACCTTGACGCCGTGCCGGGAGGCGAGGCGGCTGACCACGAAGAGTCCGAGCCGGTCGCTGTCGAACAGGTCGAGGGCCTCGGACTGCTCGATACGGCGATTGGCCTCCGCGAGGGTCTCGGGGCCCATGCCGAGCCCCCGGTCCTCGACCTCCAGGGCGTAGCCGTTGCCGACGGGCTCGCCGGTGACGCGCACGCGTGTGTGGGGAGGCGAGAACTGCGCGGCGTTCTCGACGAGTTCGGCGAGCAGGTGGGTCAGGTCGGCGACGGCGGCGCCGATGACATGGGCCTCGGGGAGCTGACGCACCTCCACGCGCGCGTAGTCCTCGATCTCGGACACGGCGGCCCGTACGACGTTGGTCAGGGACACCGGCATGCGCCAGGCCCGCCCCGGCGCGGCGCCCGAGAGGATGATCAGGCTCTCGGCGTGCCGCCGCATGCGCGTGGTGAGGTGGTCCAGCCGGAACAGGTCGCCCAGCTCGTTGGGGTCCTCCGAGCGGCGCTCCATACTGTCCAGGAGGCTGAGCTGACGGTGCACCAGCACCTGGCTGCGGCGCGCCAGGTTGACGAAGACGCCGGAGATGCCGCTGGCGAGTTCGGCGCGTTCCACGGCGGCGTGCAGGGCGGCGCGGTGGACCGTGGTCAGGGCCTCCGAGACCTGACCGGTCTCGTCCTCCGCGGGCGGTCCTACGGGTGCCTCGGCCTGGATGTCGATCTCCTCGCCGGCGCGCAGTCTGCGCATCGCTTCGGGGAGTTTGCGGCGGGCGATCTCCAGGGCGTCGTTGCGCAGGCTGACGAGTTCGATCACGAGGCCGCGGCCGATGCGGACGGAGATGACGAGGGAGGCGGCGACGGCGACCAGGCCGAGGAGCACGGCGGCGCCCGCGGTGCTGAGCAGGCCGCGCGTGAACGGGTCGGCGCGGCCCGCGACGGCGCGGCCGGTGTCCGCCGCGATGCCCTGCATCCCGTCCCGCACGCGCGCGTGGGCGGCGTTCCAGGCGTCCGCGTCGGCCGCTCCGGCACCCGGTCCCGACGCGATGATCTTGTCCTCGGCGGTGCGGAGGGCGGTGTAGGAGTCGCTGTCGGCCAAGCTCTGCCAGGCGGTGCGCTGGGCTTCGGGCAGGTCGGCGACGGCGGCCTCGGTGAGGGTACGGCGCGCGGCGACGGCGGCGTCGAACAGGCGGAGGCGTTGGCCCTGCAGCCGCCCGCTGCCGATCAGGGTGTCCTCCTGGGCCAACGCCTCGGCGGCCCGGCCGAATTCGAGCAGCACGCGCGCGTCGGAGCCGATGTCGGCGCGCTGGATGCCGCTGAGGGCTCCGTCCACGGCGAAGGCCGCGTCGATGGTCTTCGTGTACTGCCCGTACGCCGTGTCCCAGCCGGCTCGGCGGTCGAGCACGGAGGTGCGCAGGGCGCGCAGGTGCCCGGCACCGGTGACGAAGGCGCTGAGGCGCCCGGAGACGCCTGCGGGCAGGTCCTCGCTGTCGGCGACGGTGTTGTCGCCGCCGAGCCGCAGCTTGGCCACGGCCCGGTCGGTGCGGGCGGCCAGACCCCGCAGGTCGCTGCCGTCGGCGCTCGGCGCGGTGGCGTGACGCACGGCCGCGGTGCGCTCGGCCTCGAGGGCGGTGACGGCCGCGGCCAGCGGGGTGCGCAGTTCGGCGTCGACGCGCTGGGACTGCCGCAGCCGGGCGACGTCCTGGGCGGTGGTGACGGTGGCGTACCCCCACAGGGCGAGCAGGGAGACGACGGGCACCATCAGCAGGCTGACCACCTTGGCGCGTACGGTGCGGGGGCGCAGGCGCAGGCGGTCGCCACGCGCGCGTGGCATGGCGGCGGATGTGCCGAGCGGGCGGCCGGCTCCCTCGGCGGCGGGCGGTCCGGCGTGTGCGCGGCGGCCGCGCGGCGGGTGCGCGGGGGCGCCGGCTTTCGGGCTGGTACGGGGTGGGCGCATGGCCTCCTCGCTCGGGACGTGGGTCGGGGCGCTCTCTCCGGGCTCCCGCTAGCGGGCGATGCTTTCGACGGGCCGCTGGGCGGACGCGGAGGCCTCCCGCTCGCCCGCCGTGGGTGAGAGCGCGACGAAGGCGGAGGTGATGAACAGGTAGGACCCGAGGCCGACGGCGAGGGGGAAGATGAACTGCATCGCCGTGGCCCCGGGCAGGGGCTCGCCGGAGGGGTCGACACGCACGCTCACCGCGAACATCCCGGTGTAGTGCATGCTGCTGACGGCCGCTCCCATGAGGAGGGAGGCGACGGTGACCGCGAGGGGCGACTTGATGTTGAGGCCGGCCCACAGGGCCGCGGTCGCCGCCACGACGGCGATCAGCACCGACACGCCGACGAGAAGCGGGTCGTACCTGATGTCGCCGTGGAGCCGGACGGCCGCCATGCCCAGGTAGTGCATGCTGGCGACGCCCAGCCCGGTGGTGAGGCCGCCGACGATGAGCGCCCGGTTGCGGTCGCGGCTGTAGCCGACGGTGAAGACGCCGGCGCAGACGACCGCCATGGCGACCAGGAGGCTGAGGATGGTCAGCGGCACGTCGTAGCGGATGTCGGTACCGCTCACGCGGAAGCCGAGCATGGCCACGAAGTGCATGGTCCAGATGCCGGTCCCGATGGCGGAAGCGGCGGTGATGAGCCAATTCCGGCGTGAGCGGCCGGTGGTGGCGAGCGCGCGGACGGTGCAGCGCAGACCGAGAGCGGCGCCCGTGCACGCCATGACGTACGACAGCACGGGGGTCAGCCAGCCGAAGGCGGCGTGGTCCAGGTGTCCCATGGCCAAGGGACGCTAGGGGGGCACGGGCGCACACAGGGGGCGCATTTCGAAAGCTGTTGGAATATGACACCGGATGCGACGGAACGACCGGGTCCGGCCCGAACATGTGCGCCTATGGATCCCCCGTGACGGTGAGGAATCATGCGCAACATGAGCGACGACCACACACATGTGCAGAAGTTCTTCACCGCACGCGCGACCGACTGGGACACCCGGTTCCCCGACGACGGCCCCGCCTACACGGCCGCGGTCGCCGACATCGGGCTGCGGACGGGCGACCGGGTGCTGGACGCGGGGTGCGGCACGGGGCGCGCTCTGCCACCGCTGCGTGCCGCCGTGGGCCCCTCCGGGGTGGTGCTCGGCGCCGACCTGACCCCGGCGATGCTCGACGCCGCCGTACGGGCCCGCCGGCACCGGGAGGGGCGGCTGCTGCTGGCGGACGTCACCGCGCTGCCGCTGCGGTCGGCGGCGCTGGACGCCGTGTTCGCGGCCGGCCTGATCTCCCACCTGCCGCGGCCGGAGCAGAACCTGCGCGAACTGGCCCGTGTCGTACGGCCCGATGGCGTGCTCGCGCTGTTCCACCCCATAGGACGGGCGGCGCTGGCGGCGCGTCAGGGCCGCCGGATCACCCCGGACGACCTGCGCGCCGAGCACAACCTGCGTCCGCTGCTGGCGCGTTCGGGGTGGCGCCTGACGTCGTACGTCGATGAGAACACGCGTTTCCTCGCGGTCGCGGTGCGCGGGGACCGCTCGTCATAGCGTCGAGGGCCGGCCGGGTCAGTCCGTGCCGGCGACGGCCGCCGCGAAGGCGTCGGGGTTGTCGAACATGACGTTGTGCCCGGCGCCGGGCACCGTCACCACGCGCACTCCGGCGGCCTCCAGGGTCTCCCGGCCCGGCAGTTCGCCGCTGTGCTCCCCCTGGAGGTAGACCCGGTCGACGGGCAGCTTCTCCAACAGGGTGCGCATCACCGGGTCGGAGCCCCGGCACAGCCCGACGGCGCTGCGGTGCAGGGCTCGCGGGTCGGCCAGCCGCATGGTGGCCGCCCACAGCGGGCCGACGCGCTCCAGCACACGCGCGTACTGCACGTCGACGAAATCGTCCTCTTCATAGGAGGCGATTGCACCGCTGCCGGCCGTGAGCGGCGGGAAGGCGTCCAGGTTGGCCTCGGTGAGGACGAGCCGGGAGACGAGGTCGGGCCGCCGGTGGGCGAGCACGATGGCCACGGCGCCGCCCATGCTGTGCGCGATCAACTCCGCGCCGCGGACCCCGGCTTCGTCCAGGGCGGCCGCCACGGCGTCGGCGTGCTCCTGCAGCGTGTAGCCGAACGTGCCGGGCCGGTCGCTCAGGCCGTGTCCCGGCAGGTCGATGAACAGGCTGCGTCGGCCCGCCAGTTCGGGCCGGGCCGCGATGTGGGCGTGATACACGGCGGACATCGAGCCGAGCCCGTGCAGATACACCCGCGCCGGCTCCGCCCCCGGCGCCTCGGTCCAGCGGATCCGGCTGCCCTCACGGTCGAACACGGCCTGCTTCACATCACCCTCCCCTGCCGTCCTGCGACACGGCGACTATACATCGGTCTCGAGGTATGACGACGAAGGAGTATGACATTGCCGAAGTACCTCGCCCTGCGCGAGACTGCGGTCGTGCTCGAACTCGCCATCCTCGGTTTCCTCTACGACGCCCCGCTGCACGGATACGTCCTGCGCCGGCACATCGCGGCCCTCACCGGGCATGTGCGACCGGTCGCCGAGAGCACGCTGTACCCGGCGATCAAACGGCTGGAGAAGGCTGGCCTGCTGGTCCGGGCCACCGAGCCGGGCGCCGTGGCGGCACCGCGGCATGTGCTGAGGCTGACCGAGGAGGGCAGGCGAGAGCTGAAGCGCCGGCTGGCCGAGCCCGCGCAGCGCGAGATCACCGACGAGAACCACTGGTTCACGCTGCTCGCGTTCCTGCGGCACCTGGAGGACCCCGTCGCCCAGGCGGCCGTACTGCGCCGCCGGCTGGCCTTTCTGCAGGAGCCGGCGAGTTTCTTCTACGACGGTGACCGGCCGCTTCGCGCCGAGGAGCTGGACGACCCGTTCCGGCGCGGTGTCCTCACCATCGCGCGTGCCACGAGCCGGGCCGAACTGGCCTGGCTGCGCGACACCCTGGCCTCACTCGGCGACGTCGGCCGCTGACGCGCCCGTGTGCCGCACCGGGCAGCCGCGCAGCCCGGGAACCGGCCGGGTGCCCAGGTCGGCCACCCGGTAGCCGTCCGGGTAGCCCTTGACCTCCCAGTTCTGACGTGCGAAGTGCGGCGAGCGGCGCGGTGGCAGCAGCCGGACGAGCCGGCCACGCGCGCGTACGGCCCGGCGCACCGACGCCGTCGTCGCCGCGCCGGGCGGGGTGTAGCGGAACGCGCGCAGCAGCGGCTCGTCGAGCAGGGCGAGCGTCGCGGTGCGCAGCAACGGTGCCAGTGGGCGCGGATACCAGGACGCCATCAGAGCGAGTGTGGCGTCGGAGACCCGCCGGGACCGCTCGTCCCAGGCGAAGTGCTCCTTCTCGTACGCGTCGAGCAGGTCCTCGAACTCCTCGTAGGTAGCGGGGATCCCGGGGATGCCCATGTGCCGGCCGAGGGTGCGGTAGTACTCGGTGGCGGCGACGATCTCATGCCGGGACAGGCGGCGCCAGCCGTAGGCGTCGATCCAGCGCCTGGGCATCACCACGAAGGTGCTCAGCACGTACCGCATGTCGTCGTCGCTGATGTCGTAGCTGCGGTGCATCTGGTTGATGCGGCGGATCGCGGTACGCCCCTCCGCGCCGGCGAAGCCGTGCTCGACGACGGTGTCGAGGAGCAGCACGGTGTCGTCGTACCGCTTCTGGGTGCGCTCGGTCAGCTCCGCCGTCTCGGCGAGCAGCCGGCCGATGCTCGGCACGGCGTAGGTGCGGTACAGGGCCAGTTCCAGTGCACGGGTGTAGTCCCAGGGAAACTCGAACGCCACACTGAGCCGGTAGATCTCCAGCGCGTCCGCCACCGGGTCCAGCCGGCGGATCTGCCCGAGCCGCTCGAAACGCTTCACTGCGTCGTCCCCCTTCTGCCGCAGAAAGTCCAACTCTACGTTGAGAGGGAGCAGATGAGCGATCGACGACGACCCCGTTCGGGGGGAGGGCGGTCCGCGTGTTCGGCCTGATACGCAAGTACGCCACGAGACTCCGCACCGCCGCGCACCCGCAGCCGGCGGGCACTCGGCAGAGGCGCGCGCACAACTTGTTCGAAGCCGCGGCCGCCTATGTCGTGGCCCGCGCGGAGGACGATCAGGACCGGATCGAGGAGGCGGCGGGCTGGGTGCCGCCGGAAGCGCTGTCGTTCGGGGTGAGCGAACTCGCCTGCCGGGCCGTCGTCGCGCTGGCCCGGGAGCGCGACCAGTCGCCCGCGTCGGTGGCCCGCGATCTGCTCGGACTGCCCACGGGCTGAGCGGACAGGCCCTGGTCCCACCGTGGTCGTTTCGCCCCCGTCCAGGCGGAAACCTGCAGGTCCGCGTGGTGTGAGGAGTCGTGACAAGCGGCTTGCGCTCGCACTAGGGTGCGCGCCGTTGGACGAACCACTGGGAGGCAGGGATGGCCGGAGCCGACGACGAAGCCGGCGCCGCCGCGGACGATGCGCTGTACGTGCTGACGGCGGTGCTGCTGACGCCGGCGCAGTTTCCGAGCGTTCTGGGCGACGACTATCCGGAGGCGTGCGCGGCGCTGGGTCTCGCGCCCCTCGCCGACGGGTACGGCCTGGTGCTGGGCCAGGACGGCACGGGCGCCCGCTGGACGGTCGTGATCGACGACGTCTCGCTGGTCGCCGTGGCGATCGCGTCCTGGGACTGCGGCATGGAGTACGAGCTGTCCCCGGACGAGCGCGCGGTCGTGGCCGCCCTGCCGGGCTGGCCGCTGGCCGTCGCCGTCGCGGCTCCCGGTGTCCCCGCCCCGCACGACCCCGGTCCCGAGGTGGCGGACCGGCCCGCGCTGAGGCCGCCGGACACGAGCTCCTGGGGACCGGCCCAGCGCCGGCTGGGCGCCGACGAGATAGCCCTGCAGTGGGCGCAGTGGCGGGAGCAGATCGACGACGCGCAGTTCTCCACGCCCGACGGGGACACGCCGGAGGCGCGGGAGAAGGCCGAGGAGTCCTCGCCGGAGGGCGAGCGGGCCGTGCCGCAGAGCGGCCACCGGGGAGTCAGGCGGGTGCTCGCGGAGGCCCGCGCCTATGTCGACTCGCCGCCGCCGCTCGGCCGGGTGCGCTCGTCGTTCGCCCCGGGGGACGCCCGTACGCTGCGCGCCGACGGCCCCGGCTGGTCGATCGTGGCCCGCACCGACGACATCGCCTTCGTCCTGCTCGACGAAGAGCCCGGCGAGGTCCTGCCGGTGGGCCGGGGGCCCGAACTGCCGGGCCTGCTGGAGGCACTCGACAAGATGGCCGTACGGCCCCTCTAAGTCGGCCGGGGCCCGGCTCGCCGCCCCCCGGCGAGGCGAGCCGGGCCCCGCGGCTCGTCCACGGCGGACGGCGTCCGGGGTCCGGGGCCGGCATCGCAGCCGGGCGACGGCCGTGCGGAAGCAGCGCCTCGCCTCGACCGGACGACTCTCGCGGCGAACCGGTGCCTCCCTCGACCGGGCGACGCCCGAGGCGAACCGGTGCCTCCCTCGACCGTACGACGTCTGCCAGGAACCGGCGCCTCCCGCACCCGGCGACGACCGCCGGCCACCCGCGGGCCGGACCGCCGCCCCCGCCCAGACGGCCGCCCGGCGTGCAAGGAGGCGTGAGGGCCCGGCAGGGCCGCCCTCTACGGCGTCCGCCGCCCCCTCAGCGGCCCAGCTCCTTGCGGGTGACCCTGCGGAGCCTGCGCCGCTGCGCGGGGTCCAGCGCCAGATACCCGGCCACCGGAACACCCACCACGATCAGGAACGCCACCCACCAGGGCAGCCAGATCAGCAGGAGCAACCCGACCGCCACTCCCCCGACGGCGATCTTCGCTGTGTTGGACATGAGCGTTGCCTCCTTCGCGGCCTCTGCCGCTCTCTGCACTGGAAACGGCCCCCCGCTCCCCGCGGTTCCGCATTCCGCCCCTGAGACATCCCCGAGACCCGCCCCCTAGTGGATGAGGCCGCCCCCCGCGGGACGTCCGGACGCCGCCGCTCCCTCACGGACCGTCGCACGGCGTCCTCACGTACGCCATGAAGCAGGGCCACCACTCGAACAGATTGTGAAGTGCCCCGATCACGACGCCGGCATTCCGCTGACCGCCCTCCCGACGTGCTGCACCCCGTGATCCGATGAGCGGCCGACACCGGCCGTTGATCCCGACACCGTGCGGCGTTCCTCATGGGGCCCAGACCTGGCCGCTGTCAAGGAACTTGTCCCCCGGGAGGCCCGATGTCCACCCCTGATTCCGGCCGGCGCCGCATCCCCCGTTCCGTCGCCACTGGTCTGCCGCTGGCTCTGGCCGCGGTCCTGGTGGCCGCGGGAACGGCGACCGCGGCGCTGTCCCGGGGCGCCCGCGTCGTCCG
Source organism: Streptomyces sp. NPDC007189 (assembly GCF_040703635.1). Classification (NCBI taxonomy): domain Bacteria; kingdom Bacillati; phylum Actinomycetota; class Actinomycetes; order Kitasatosporales; family Streptomycetaceae; genus Streptomyces; species Streptomyces sp. NPDC007189. The sequence continues at coordinate 198,716 of NZ_JBEYEY010000004.1, read as the reverse complement.
CACGGCGACGCTCGGCGAGATCCCGCTCGGCGCGTTCAGCAACGCCCTGCTGCCGGGCAGCGTCGACGACGACCACGGGGTGAAGCTCGGCGGCATCGGCAGCGACATCTACCCGGCGGGCCGCAAGGGCGAGTACTGGACCGTGACCGACCGCGGCCCCAACGGGCAGATCAAGGTCGACGGCACCAAGCGCCGCACGTTCCCAGTGCCGGGATTCGATCCGGCGATCGTCAAGATCCGGGTCTCGGGAGACACGATCCAGGTCGTCGACGCGATCCCGCTGACTACGTCCTCCGGCAAGGCCGTCACCGGGCTGCCCGACCAGCAGGGCCGGGACGAGGCGCCGTACACCTACGACGCGAAGACGCCGCTGCCGTACGACCCGAACGGGCTCGACACGGAGGGCATCGTGCGCGCCGCGGACGGGACGTTCTGGCTCGTCGACGAGTACGGTCCCTCGCTGATCCACGTCTCCGCGCGCGGGAAGGTGCTCACCCGCTACGTGCCCAAGGGCCTCGGCCTGACCGGCACGGACTATCCGGTGGTGGAGGCGCTGCCGTCGGTCTTCCTGCACCGCAAGGTCAACCGGGGGTTCGAGGGGCTGGCGCAGCTTCCCGACGGCGACCTGGTGATGGCCCTGCAGAGCCCCCTGTCGCTGCCGGACACGGACACCGGGGACGCCTCACGCACCACGCGGCTGCTGCGTTTCTCGCCGCGCGCGAAGGCCGTCACCGCCGAGTACGCCTATCGGTTCGACCCGGTGAACGTGGTCGACCCGGGCGAGGACGACACTTCCGAACTGAAGATCCCCTCGCTGGTGGCCGTGGGCGGCGACCGGCTCCTCGTCGAGGAGCGCACGGACAAGGCGGCCCGGCTCCAACTGGTCCGGCTGAAGCGCACGTCGAGCATTCTGGGCGGCCCTTGGGACGACGGCTCGACCTCGCCGTCCCTGGAGCAGCTGGACGATCCGGCGTCCGCCGGAGTGCCGTTGCCGGCCAAGCGGCTCGTGGTGGACCTGAACACGGTCGGCGGCGTGCCGCAGAAAGTCGAGGGCATCGCGCGCGTGGACCACGACACGCTCGCCCTCGCCAACGACAACGACTTCGGGATGACCGACGGCGCGGGCGCCTTCGACGCGCAGGGCCGGCTCGTCGACAGCGGGATCAGGACGACCGTGGTGGACGTCCGGCTGCCCAGGGGTCTGTGAGCAGTCCGAACGAGAGCTGACCGCAGGGCCGGGGCGGCGACGGGTGCCGCCCCCCGGCCCTCGGTGCGCTCAGCCCCGGGCGCCGAGCAGGTGGTCCATGGCGAGCTGGTCGAGACGCTCGAAAGCCATCCCGCGCGCGGCGGCCGCATCGACGTCGAAGTCCTCGAAGGCGGCGCGGTCGGCGAGCAGCGCCTCCAGGCCGTCCGCAGCCGTCGGCTGGGCGAGCTGGTCCAGGCGTGAGGCGCGCAGGGCCTCCTGGACCTCGGGGTCGGCGCGGAAGGCGGCGGCGCGCTCCTTGAGGATGAGGTAGTTGCGCATGCAGCCCGCGGCCGAGGCCCACACACCGTCCAGGTCCTCGGTGCGCGGCGGCTTGAAGTCGAAGTGGCGCGGGCCTTCGTAACCGGCGCTCTCCAGCAGGTCGACCAGCCAGAACGCCGCCCGCAGGTCGCCGGCGCCGAAGCGGAGGTCCTGGTCGTACTTGATGCCGGACTGGCCGTTGAGGTCGATGTGGAACAGCTTGCCCGCCCACAGGGCCTGCGCGATGCCGTGCGGGAAGTTCAGGCCCGCCATCTGCTCGTGCCCGACCTCGGGGTTGACGCCGTACAGCTCCGGGCGCTCCAGGCGCTCGATGAAGGCCAGCGCGTGGCCGACGGTGGGCAGCAGGATGTCGCCGCGCGGCTCGTTCGGCTTCGGCTCGATGGCGAAGCGGATGTCGTAGCCCTGGGCGGTGACGTACTCGCCCAGCAGGTCGAAGGCCTCCTTCATGCGGTCCAGGGCCGCGCGCACGTCCTTCGCGGCGCCGGACTCGGCGCCCTCGCGCCCGCCCCAGGCGACGTACGTCTTGGCGCCCAGTTCGACCGCCAGGTCGATGTTGCGGATGGTCTTGCGCAGCGCGTAGCGGCGCACGTCGCGGTCGTTGGCGGTGAACGCGCCGTCCTTGAAGACGGGGTGGGTGAACAGGTTGGTGGTGGCCATCGGCACGGTCATGCCGGTGGCGTCCAGGGCCTGCCGGAACCGCTTGATGTGCGACTCGCGCTCGGTGTCCGAGGACCCGAAGGGGATCAGGTCGTCGTCGTGGAAGGTCACTCCGTGGGCACCCAGCTCGGCCAGGCGCTGCACCGTCTCGACCGGGTCGAGGGCGCCGCGGGTGGCGTCACCGAAGGGGTCCCTCCCCTGCCAGCCGACGGTCCACAGACCGAAGGTGAACCTGTCCTCGGGGGTGGGCTGGTAGCTCATGCGACGGCTCCTTGCTGCGTGGCGGCTATTTCGTCATGGCCGTTTACAAATTAGTATGCGCTCGCGTCCCTGGGAAGAGCCAAGATGTCTTTGTCCCGCAGAGTCGTAGAAAGTCACGAAGTCGCGGAACGTCGCGGAAAAGGGAGAGCCCCATGTCAGCAGCCGAGGGTCCGCTCGTCGTCGGCGTGGACACGTCCACCCAGTCCACGAAGGCACTGGTCGTCGACGCGGCCACCGGCCGCGTGGTGGCGAGCGGCCAGGCGCCGCACACCGTGTCCTCCGGCGCGGGCCGCGAGAGCGATCCGCGCCAGTGGTGGGACGCGCTGTGCGAGGCGCTCAGCCAGTGCGGCGACGCGGCGCACGAGGCCGCCGCTGTGTCGATCGGCGGCCAGCAGCACGGACTGGTCACGCTGGACGAGCGGGGCGAGCCGGTACGTCCGGCGCTCCTGTGGAACGACGTCCGCTCGGCGCCGCAGGCCCGCCGCCTGGTGGAGGAGCTGGGCGGGCCGAAGGCCTGGGCGGAGCGCACGGGCAGCGTGCCCGGCGCGTCGTTCACGGTCACGAAGTGGGCGTGGCTCGCCGAACACGAGCCGGAGTCGGTCCGCGCGACGAGGGCGGTCCGGCTCCCGCACGACTACCTCACCGAGCGCCTGACCGGGCAGGGCACGACCGACCGCGGCGACGCCTCCGGCACCGGCTGGTGGTCGTCCGGCACGGAGGCGTACGACCCCGAGACCCTCGCGCACGTGGGGCTCGACCCGGCGCTGCTGCCCCGGGTGGTACGGCCGGGTGAGGTGGCCGGCACCGTGCGCGACAGCCACGACCTGCCGTTCTCCAAGGGCACGCTGGTCGCTCCGGGCACCGGCGACAACGCGGCGGCGGCGCTCGGTCTCGGCCTGCGGCCCGGCACCCCGGTGCTCAGCCTCGGCACGTCCGGCACGGTCTACGCCGTCTCCCGGCGCCGCCCGGCCGATCCGACCGGCACGGTGGCGGGCTTCGCCGACGCCCACGGCGACTGGCTGCCCCTGGCCTGCACCCTGAACTGCACGCTCGCTGTGGACCGCGTCGCGGCGCTGCTGGGCCTGGACCGCGAGGCGGTGGAGCCCGGCGGCTCGGTGACCCTGCTGCCGTACCTGGACGGCGAGCGCACCCCGAACCTGCCGAACGCCTCCGGCCTGCTGCACGGCCTGCGCCATGACACGACTCCCGGGCAGCTGCTGCAGGCCGCGTACGACGGCGCCGTGCACGCCCTGCTCGGCGCGCTCGACCTGGTCCTGGACGAGGACGCGGACCGCAGCACCCCGCTGATACTGATCGGCGGCGGGGCCCGGGGGACGGCCTGGCAGCAGACGGTACGGCGGCTGTCCGGCCGGCCGGTCCAGGTCCCCGAGGCCAGGGAACTCGTCGCCCTAGGGGCAGCGGCACAGGCCGCCGGCCTGCTCACCGGCGAGGACCCGGCCGCGGTGGCCCGCCGCTGGAACACGGCCGCGGGCCCCGTGCTGGAGGCCGTGGAGCGGGACCAGCGGACGCTGGACCGGATCACCGGGGTACTCTCCGACGCGGCCCCGCTGCTGGACCGGGGGACGCAGACCACATCGCGCGCCTGAGACCGGGCGGCAGACACGGAGGATCGACGCCAGGCATGACCGCACCGCCGCACGAGGCACACCCGCCGGCCGCCGGCCGCGCCCTGCCGGACACCCAGCAGGGCATGCGCCGGCGCAATCTGGCACGCGTGATGCACGCCGTGAGCGCCGAGGGCTCGCTGTCGCGGGCCGCGGTCGCCACGCGCATCGGGCTGACCAGGGCCGCCGTGTCGACGCTGGTGGACGAGCTGATCCGGTGGGGTCTGCTGGAGGAGCTGGGCCCGGAGCGGCCGGGCCGGGTGGGCCGGCCCGGTTCCGCGCTCGCGGTGTCCGGCCGCGGTCCGGCGGGGATCGGCGCGGAGATCGGCGTCGATCATCTCGCGGTCTGCGCGGTGGACCTGCGCGGCACGGTGCGCGCCCGGGCGGTGCGGCACACGGCGAACCGGGGCCGGGCGCCGGAGCCGGTGATCGGGGAACTCACCGAGCTGGTGCGCCAGGTCGTCGCGGAGGCGGAGCGGGAGGCCCTCTGGCCCGCCGGGCTCGCGGTCGCCGTGCCCGGACTCGTGGCGCGCGACGGCCGCACCGTCGTGCGCGCCCCGAACCTCGAATGGCAGCACACCGACCTCGGCGCCCTGCTGCCCGGAGAGTGGCCGCTGACCGTGGGCAACGAGGCCAACTTCGGCGCGCTCGCGGAGCTGTGGCTCGGCGAGGGCACACCGCGCGACTTCCTGCACGTGTCGGCCGAGATCGGCATCGGCGCGGCGGTCGTGGTGGACGGCGGGCTGCTGCACGGCACCCGCGGCTTCGCGGGCGAGCTGGGCCATGTGCCGGTACGGCCGGACGGGCCGCCCTGTGCGTGCGGTGGCCGCGGCTGCCTTGAGCAGTACGCGGGCGAGGAGGCGGTGCTGCGCGCGGCCGGGCTGGAACCGCGCGAGGACCTGGTGGGGCTGCTCGCCGGGCGCGCCGAGCAGGGCGACGAGAGCGTACGGGCAGCCCTGCGCGAGGCCGGTACGGCGCTCGGCATAGCCCTCACCGGGGCCGTGAATCTCCTCGACCCCGAGACGGTGGTCCTCGGCGGCGCCCTGGCCGGACTGTCCCCCTGGCTGCTGCCGTCCCTGGAGACGGAACTGACGAGCCGCACGGCGGGCCCCGCGTGCCCGGTCACCGTGTCCCGACTGGGCTCGCAGGGCCCCCTGCTGGGCGCCGCGCACTCGGTCGTCCGGGGCGTACTGGACGACCCTGCGCTCGTCGCGGAACACGCCTGACGCCTCGAGCCCCCGCGACCTCCGACCACCGGGCCTCGATGCCTGCCGGGCCCCGGTGCCTGCCGACGCCCGGTGTTCACCCGATCGGGTGGCCGGGTTTTCCACAAGCGGAGGCTTCTCCACGGAACCGGTGCGTGCTCTTCTGCCCAACCCGCCCGCGCCGTACCGTGATTCACGCGAGGCACGGCCGACGCTCCGTCAGTGTCGCCCTGCCTCGAGCGGTTGACGGTACTTCACACGCATCGGGTGGCAGTGGGCTGACAGACATCGGGGGACGCACATGCACGAGGAGACGACCGGGACGCTGCGCCGCGATGCCGTCGGCCTGCGCGAGGTGCTGTTCCAGAGCGTGACGGCGATGGCGCCGGCCGCAGCGGTGGCCGCGTCGATTCCCGCCGGTGCCGCCTTCGCGGGCGGCAGCCTGCCGCTGGCGGTGCTGATCGCCCTGGTGGCCTGTCTGTTCACCGCGTCGTGCGTGGCCGAGCTGGCCCGGGAGCTGCCGGCCGCCGGCTCGGTGGCCACGTATGCCGCGCACGGGCTGCACCCCGCGGTCGGATTCCTCGTCGGCTGGGGTTACGTCTTCGTGGAGATGCTCGTCCCGCCCCTGCTGCTTCTGCAGCTGGGCTTCACGGCGGCGGGCACGCTCCACGAGGAGTGGTCGTCGTATCCGGCGGACCTGTGGTGGCCGTGGTCCCTGGCGGGCGCCGGTGTGATCGCCGTCGCCGGCTATCTCGGCGTCCGGGCTTCGGCCCGCTTCGGCACCGTCCTCGGCGTCTTCGAGATCCTCGTCTTCCTGGTGTTCGCGGCCCTGCTCATCGGCAAGGCCGGTGACGCCAACACCCTGTCGGTCTTCGGCACTTCGCACACCGCCGACGGTCACGCCGGGATCAGCGGCGTGTTCGCCGGGTCCGTCTACACGGTGCTGGCGTTCGCCGGGTTCGAGGCCGCGGCGCCGCTCGCCGAGGAGACCCGGAACCCGCGGCGGACGATGCACCGCGCGGTCCTCGGGGCGGCTCTGGGCATCGGCCTGTTCTATGTGATCACCACCTATGCGATGACGGTCTACTTCGGCCCCGACCGCTTCGCGAAGTTCGGTACGTCGGGCGCTGCCTCCTGGGACGGAGTGGCCCGGGCCTCCTTCGGCCTGTTCTGGGTGCTGGTGTTCCTGGCGGTGGTCAACTCCACGATCGCCAACGCCAACGCGTGCGCCAACGTCTCCACCCGTACCGCCTTCGCTCTGGCCCGCATCCGGGTCCTGCCCCGGCTTCTCGCCACCCTCCACCCCCGGCATCGCTCCCCCGTCGCCGGTATCGCGCTGCAGACCGTGGTGGCGGTCGCGGCCGTGCTGGGGCTCGGGTTCGGCTACGACCCGGTGACCGCCTTCCTGCTGCTCGCCACGGTGATCGTCACGGTCGTCGTCGGCGTCTACATCGTCGTGAACCTCGCCTGCGCCGGCTACTTCCTGCGGGACGGCCGGGCCGCCTTCGCGCCGGTACGGCATCTGCTGTTCCCGGTGCTCGGCATCGCGGCCTTCGTCCCGGCCCTGCTGACGGCCGCCGGCCTCCCGGTCTTCGACTTCGTCACCGCGCTCACGGCCCCGGTCTCCTACGCCGGTCCGATCGTCGCAGTCTGGATGGCGGTGGGCGTGGTGGTGCTGATCCTGCTGATACGGCGTCATCCCGAGCGCATAGCCGAGACCGCCCGGGTGCACCTCGACGCGTACGACCCCGCCGGGCCACGGCGGGACGGGACCGTACCCCGGTGACCTGCGGGCGCACCGTCCGCTGCTCCCCCTCTCCCCGGCCTTCCGCCTTCCCGCCTTCCCGCCTTCCCCGCAGAAGGGACCACCTCCGCGATGACCGACCCCCGCATCCTGACCGTGCGCCCGGAACCGGACGCCTACGCCTGGACGTTCGGCGGTGCGCCTCCCGTGGCGCGGATCGCGCCCGGCACGGTCCTCGACCTGTACACGGAGGACTGCTTCGCCGGCCGGGTGCGGTCCGAGAAGGACCTCGTCTCGGAGGTCTGCGAGTTCCCGTTCCTCAATCCGCAGACCGGCCCCTTCCACATCGAGGGCGCCGAACCGGGTGACACCGTGGCCGTGCACTTCGTGTCGATCGAACCGGCCCGCGACTGGGCGGCGTCCACGACGGTCCCGCTGTTCGGCGCGCTCACCTCCACGCACACCACGGCCTCGCTGCAGCCGCCGCTGCCGGAGCGCGTCTGGATCTGGCAGCTGGACCGCGCGCGGCGCACCGCCCTGTTCCAGGCGCGGGACAGCGACATCGAGGTCGAGCTGCCCATGGATCCCATGCACGGCACCGTGGGCGTGGCGCCCGCCAATCTGGAGGTGCGCTCGGCCCTGGTCCCGGACGCGCACGGCGGGAACATGGACACGCCCGAGATGCGGGCCGGTGTCACCTGCTACCTGGGGGTCAATGTCGAGGGCGCCCTGCTCAGCCTCGGCGACGGGCACGCCCGGCAGGGCGAGGGCGAGACCTGCGGGGTGGCGGTGGAGTGCGCCATGAACACCGTGGTGGTCGTGGAGCTCCTCAAGGACGTCGCCACGCCGTGGCCCCGGCTGGAGTCGGACACCCACATCGTTTCCACCGGCTCGGCCCGCCCGCTGGAGGACGCGTTCCGGATATCGCAGCTGGACCTGGTGCAGTGGCTGGTGCGCGACTACGGGTTCAGTGAGCCGGACGCATACCAATTCGCAACCCAGGCGGTCGAGTCGCCGTTGGCCAACGTGTGCGACACGAACTACACGTGCGTGGCCAAGATCCGCAAGGAGTGGCTGCCGGCCCGGGAGACATACCGGGGCGTGCACGCGCGGCTGCGGGAGACCGCGCAATCCCTGCGGAGCTGACACCGGCGGCGTTCCCCGGCGCCGCTCGGCCGGACCGCTGTGCCCAGGCCCCTCACGCCGCCGGCCCGCCCGAGCACCCCACCACTCGCGCGAGACCACAGCTCCCGACGTCCACACCACTCCCCCACCCCCACACCGAAAGGCACCCGCCGATGGACCTGGACCCGGCCGGACCCGTACAGCGAAGAGAGCCGGCCCAGCCGGCGACCGCGCCACAGCCGGCGAGCCCGGCACAGCCGCGCCTGAGCAGGCGCCGGCTGCTGAAGGGCGCGGCGCTCGCCGCCGTTCCCTACGCACTGCTGCCCGACCCGAGGGCCGGTGCGCAGACCGCGTCCGTGGACTACCCGCCCGCCGAGTGGCAGCCGGCGAGCAGTTCGAACTACACCGCCTCCGACCGCCCCGGCACCTACACGGTCGACCGTGTGATCATCCATGTCACGCAGGAGACGTACGCCAACACGCTGGCGATCTTCGGCAATCCGGAGAAGAAGGTGTCCGCGCACTATCTGGTCCGCTCGGCGGACGGGCACGTCGCGCAGTGCGTGCACGAGGCCGACATCGCGTGGCACGCGGGCAACTGGGACTACAACACGCGCAGCATCGGCATCGAGCACGAGGGATGGGTGGACCAGCCCGCCTACTTCACAGACGCCCTCTACCAGGAGTCGGCGAGACTCACGGCGGCTATCTGCGACACCTACGGCCTCCCCAAGGACAGGGAGCACATCATCGGCCACTACCAGGTGCCCGGCACCGACCACACCGACCCCGGCCCGAACTGGGACTGGGTCCGCTACCTGAGACTGGTCAACTTCGCCTAGCCGGAAGACGATGGGCGCGGGACCGACATCACTGTTTCACCGTCCGGGGAGGCCGAAGTGACCGATCCGTGGGTGGCCCTGGAGCCGGGGGCCGACCCCGTCGAACGGGTCCGTGCGCTGCGCCGCGCGCACGAGACGTTCACCACGGTGGGCACGGTGCCGCGCCCGGTGCGCTCGGTGGTGGCGGAGTCGTGGCGGCGCAGCGCGCGGGCCGGTGTCCTTCCGGACGGCACCGCCGGCGTGGAGCTGACCGACGGCGACCTCGGCGCGTACCGGGCGGAACACCCGCTGGCCAGGGTGATGCCGCTGTTCCGGGAGCTGATGGGCACGTTCGCCGCCGACGGCGAGCACCTGCTGGCGGTGTGCGACGCGCACGGCAGGCTGCTGTGGGTCGAGGGGCACCCGGCGACCCGGCGCCGGGCGGACGGGATGAACTTCGTGCCGGGAGCGCGCTGGTCGGAGAGCGCGGTCGGCACCAACGCGCCGGGGACCGCGGTCGCGGTGGACCGGCCGGTGCAGGTCTTCGCCGCCGAGCACTTCATACGGCGGGTGCAGCCGTGGACGTGCGCGGCGGCGCCGGTGCACGATCCGCGCACCGGCCGGGTCCTGGGCGCCGTGGACATCACCGGCGGGGACGGGCTGGCGCATCCGCACAGCCTCGGGTTCGTGCAGGCGGTGGCGCGCGCCGCCGAGACGCAGCTCGCGTTGCTCGAACCGTCCGGCAGCGCGCTCGGCACGCCGCTGCTCGGCGCGCTGGGCCGGGACGAGGCCGAACTGGTCCTGGACGGCAACCGGATCCGGCTCAGCCGCCGGCACAGCGAGATCCTCGTGCTGCTCGCCCGGCACCCCGAGGGCCTCAGCGGCGACGAGCTGCTGTGCGCGCTGTACGCGGACGAGTCGGTGACACCGGTGACGCTGCGGGCCGAACTGGCCCGGCTGCGCAGACTGCTGGGCCCGGGGCTGCTCGCCTCGCGGCCGTACCGGCTGACCGCCGCGGTCGAGTCGGACGCCACCGTGGTGGAACGGCGGCTGCGGGCGGGGGCGGTGACGTCGGCGGCGGAGGCGTACACCGGTCCGCTGCTGCCCGGTTCGCAGGCGCCGGCGATCGTACGGCTGCGGGAGCGTCTCGCCGGAGAACTGCGCTCGGCGCTCATCGCGCACCGCGATCCGGACCTGCTGGCGGACTGGGCGCACGCGCCGTGGGGCGAGGACGACCTGGAGGTGTGGCGGGCGCTCGCCGCGGTGCGGCCCACGGCGCAGGTGCGGGCGCGGCTCGCCGCGCTGGAGGCCGAACTGACGGCGCCGCCCGGCCGGACCCGGGGAAGGACCAGCGACGCAACGTGGTTGCAACGTCCGCCCGCCTAGCCTCGCCGACGGGAGCTGCCCAACGGCGGGCGGCACTGCACCGGGAGGCAGACCAGCATGACTCGTTACGCGGCGCCGGGCACCGAAGGCGCGATCGTCTCCTACCAGTCGCGCTACGACCACTTCATCGGTGGCGAGTACGTGCCGCCGCTGCGCGGGCAGTACTTCGAGAACCCGTCGCCGGTCAACGGGCAGCCGTTCACCGAGATCGCGCGCGGCACCGCGGAAGACGTCGAGCGGGCACTGGACGCGGCGCACGAGGCCGCGCCGGGGTGGGGCCGTACGCCGGTGGCGGAGCGCAGCGACATCCTGCTGAAGATCGCCGACCGCATGGCGGCCAACCTCGAAGCCCTCGCGGTGGCGGAGAGCTGGGAGAACGGCAAGCCGGTGCGGGAGACGCTGGCGGCCGACATCCCGCTGGCGATCGACCACTTCCGGTACTTCGCCGGGGCGATCCGGGCGCAGGAGGGGTCGCTCGGCGAGATCGACGACGACACGGTGGCCTACCACTTCCACGAGCCGCTCGGGGTCGTCGCGCAGATCATCCCGTGGAACTTCCCGATCCTGATGGCGGCGTGGAAGCTGGCGCCGGCGCTGGCCGCGGGCAACGCGGTGGTCCTCAAGCCGGCCGAGCAGACCCCGGCCTCCATCCACTACTGGGTCAGCCTGATCGCGGACCTGCTGCCGCCCGGTGTGCTGAACATCGTCAACGGCTTCGGCGTGGAGGCGGGCAAGCCGCTGGCGTCCAGCCCGCGTGTGGCGAAGGTGGCGTTCACCGGGGAGACCACGACCGGACGGCTGATCATGCAGTACGCCTCGGAGAACATCAAGCCCGTCACCCTGGAACTCGGCGGCAAGTCGCCCAACATCTTCTTCGACGACGTGTGGGCGCACGACGACGACTTCCGGGACAAGGCGCTCGAGGGCTTCACCATGTTCGCGCTCAACCAGGGCGAGGTGTGCACCTGCCCGTCCCGGGCGCTGGTCCAGCGCGGCCACTACGCGGAGTTCCTGCAGGCGGCCGTGGAACGCACCCGGCAGATCAAGCCGGGCCACCCGCTGGACACGGACACGATGATCGGCGCCCAGGCCTCCAACGACCAGCTGGAGAAGATCCTGTCCTACCTGGACATCGGCCGGCAGGAGGGCGCGAAGGTCCTCACCGGCGGTGAGCGCGTCGAGTACGACGGCGAACTGAAGGGCGGCTACTACGTCCAGCCGACCATCTTCGAGGGCGACAACCGCATGCGGATCTTCCAGGAGGAGATCTTCGGCCCGGTCGTCTCGGTGACCTCCTTCGACGACTTCGACGACGCCATCAAGATCGCCAACGACACGCTGTACGGCCTCGGCGCGGGCGTGTGGACCCGTGACGCCAACACCGCGTACCGCGCGGGCCGCGCGATCCAGGCGGGCCGGGTGTGGACCAACTGCTACCACGCCTACCCGGCGCACGCGGCCTTCGGCGGCTACAAGCAGTCCGGCATCGGCCGCGAGACGCACAAGATGATGCTGGAGCACTACCAGCAGACGAAGAACCTCCTCGTCTCCTACTCACCGAAGAAGCTGGGCTTCTTCTAGGCCACAGCAAGGGGCGCCTGACCTGGGCCTGTGCCCGTCAGGCGCCCCTCGCCGAGCCCCCTCGGAGGGCGGCGCTCGGCCCGCGCACCGCTGTCAGTTGTTCTCGGTGTCGAAGGTGCGCAGCAGGTCGGCGGCGACGCTCACCGCGATGGTCGCCGGTTCCTTGCCGGTGATGTCGGGGAGGCCGATCGGGGTCTTGATCCGGTCGATGGCGGTCTCGTCGTGGCCTCCCTCGGTGGCGAGGCGCTTGCGGAACCTCGCCCACTTGGCGGCCGAGCCGATCAGCCCGATGGAGCCGAGGTGGCTCGTGCGCAGGGCGGCGTCGCACAGTGCGGCGTCCTCGGCGTGATCGTGGGTCATGATCAGGACGTGGGCGCCGCGCGGCAACTCCTCCAAAACCTCCTCGGGCAGCAGCGGCGTGTGATGCACGTGCACCTGTGCCACCGCGTCCGCGAGCACGTCGAGCCGCTCCTTGGCGAGGACGTCGGAGCGGGTGTCGATCAGATGGAGGTCGAGGTCGTGACGGGCCAGGATGCGCGCCAGTTCCAGCCCGACATGACCGACGCCGAAGATCGCCACCGCGTGTACGACCGGCAGCGGTTCGAGCAGCACCGAGACCGTGCCGCCGCAGCACTGCACGCCGTGCTGGTTGGTCACCTTCTCGTTCAGGGCGAAATCCATCAGCTCCGGCTCCGGCTTGGACGCGGCGATCATCTCCCGGGCCCGGTCGATGGCGACGGCCTCGACATTGCCGCCGCCGATCGAGCCCCAGGTCCCGGTCCGCCCCACGACGAGTTTCGCACCGGCGTCGCGCGGGGCATGGCCGCGCACGGTGGCGACGGTCACCAGCACGCCGGGCTCCCGGCATGCCCGCAACCGTGCCACCGCTGCGATCCACGTCATGTCAGGCACCGTTCAGCGCTTGTGCGTCGGTGCGGACCCTGCCGTTCCTGCCGCCCTTCACCTGCCCGTTTCCAGGATGGCCGTTGACGGCGAACCCGTCCACGGCGTGGCCGTTGCGGGAGGCACCGTCCTGGCGAGCCGCCTGGATCGCCCAGTACACCGCCTCCGGTGTCGCGGGCGAGGCCAGCTCGAGGCTGACCCCGCTCGGCCCGAACGCGGCGGCGGCCTGGCGCAGCGCCTCGCGCACCGAGAACGCCAGCATCAGCGGAGGCTCGCCGACCGCCTTGGACCCGTAGACGGCGCCCTCCTCGGTGGCGTTCTCCAGCAGGGTGACGTTGAACTCCTCGGGCATCTCCGAGAAGCTCGGCAGCTTGTAGGTGCTCGCGGCCTGGGTCAGCAGCCGGCCGCGGTGCGGGCCGTCACCGGTGTCCCAGCGCAGGTCCTCGAGCGTCAGCCAGCCCGCGCCCTGCACGAAACCGCCCTCGACCTGGCCGATGTCGATCAGCGGGGAGAGGCTGTCGCCGACGTCGTGCACGATGTCCACGCGCCGGATGCGGTACGCGCCGGTGAAGCCGTCCACCTCGACCTCGGTCGCGGCGGCGCCGTGGGCGAAGTACTTGAACGGCGAGCCCCGGAACGTCTTCGCGTCCCAGTGCAGACCCTCGGTCCGGTAGAAACCGGCCGCCGACAGCTGGACGCGCTGGAAGTACGCGGCGCGCACCAGGTCGTCCCAGGCCAGCTCCTTGTCGCTGCCCAGGGCGCGCGCGACGCCCTCGACGATGCGCACGTCCGAGGCGTTGCCGCCCAGCTGGGTGGCGGCCACCTGCAGCAGTCGCTCGCGCAGCTGCTCGCAGGCGTTCTTGATCGCGCCGCCGTTGAGGTCCGCGCCCGAACTGGCGGCGGTGGCGGAGGTGTTGGGCACCTTGTCGGTCCGTGTCGGGGCCAGGCGGACCTTGTGCAGCGGGATGCCCAGCGTGGTCGCGGCCACCTGGAGCATCTTGGTGTGCAGGCCCTGGCCCATCTCGGTGCCGCCGTGGTTGATCAGGACGGAGCCGTCCTTGTAGATCAGCACCAGCGCGCCGCCCTGGTTGAAGGCGGTGAGGTTGAAGGAGATGCCGAACTTGATGCCGGTGACCGCGAGGGCCCGCTTGGTGTGCGGGTGCGCGGCGTTGAAGGCGGCGATCTCGCGCTTGCGGTCGGCGATGCCGGCGTTCTCCTGCACCTGCCGCCAGACGGTGGAGATCCGTTCGGGCTGCGTGACCGGCTGGCCGTACGGCGTCGTCTGGCCCTGACCGGGCCGGTAGAAGTTGCGTTCCCGCAGCTCCATGGGGTCCAGGCCGAGCAGCGGCGCGCAGCGGCCCAGGATGTCCTCGATGACGAGCATGCCCTGGGGTCCGCCGAAGCCGCGGAAGGCGGTGTTGGAGACCGTGTTGGTCTTGGCGATGCGGCCGGCGACGCGGGCGTTGGGAATCCAGTAGGTGTTGTCGATGTGGCACAGCGCTCGCGCCAGCACCGGCTCGGAGAGGTCCAGGCTCCAGCCGCCGTCCGCGGTCAGCGTGGCGTCCAGGGCCTGGATACGGCCGTCCGCGTCGAAGCCGATCTTCCACCGGGCGTGGAACCCGTGCCGCTTGCCGGACATGGTCAGGTCCTGGGTCCGGTTGAGCCGGAAGCGGACGGGCCGGCCGGTCAGCTTGGCGCCGAGCGCGGCGACGGCCGCGAACCCGTGCGGCTGCATCTCCTTGCCGCCGAAACCGCCGCCCATGCGCAGGCACTGCACGGTCACCTCGTGGGCGGGCACGCCGAGCACGTGGGAGACGATCTCCTGGGTCTCCGACGGGTGCTGGGTGCTGCTCTGGATGAACACCTGCCCGTTCTCGTCGACCTGGGCCAGCGCCGCGTGCGTCTCGAGGTAGAAGTGCTCCTGGCCGGAGAACTGGAACTCGCCGGTGAACACGTGCGCGGAGTCGGCGAAGCCCGCGTCGGTGTCGCCCTGCTCCATCACGGGCTGGGCGCCGTGGTAGCTGCCGGCGGCCATGGCGTCCTGCAGCGTGACCAGGGAGGGCAGTTCGTCGATCTCCACCTCGACGGCGGCGGCTCCGAGCCGGGCCGCCTCGAGGGTCTCGCCGAGCACCCACGCGACCGCGTGGCCGTAGAACATGACCTCGTCGGGGAACAGCGGCTCGTCGTGCTTCATCCCGGCGTCGTTGACGCCGGGCACGTCGGCGCCGGTCAGCACCCGGACCACGCCGGGCACGGCGAGCGCGGGCTCGGTGCGCAGCGCGGTGATCCGGCCGTGGGCCTTCATCACCTGCACGGGGTAGGCGTGCAGGACGTCCTTGGTGCGGTGGACCAGGTCGTCGGTGTAGAGCGCGGTGCCGGTGACGTGCAGGGCGGCGCTCTCGTGGGGCATCGGGACGCCGACGACGGGCTTTTCGGGGCGTTCGGACAGATGGCTCATGACGAGACCGCCTCGTTGGTGTGCGCGTACAGCTTCAGCAGGCTCTGGCCGAGCATCGCGGAGCGGTACTCGGCGCTGGCGCGGTGGTCGTTCATCGGCGTGCCCTCGGCCCGCAGCACCTGGGCCGCGGCCTCGACGGTCTCGGCCGCCCACGGCTTGCCCTCCAGGGCGGCCTCGGTGCCGAGGGCGCGGATCGGGGTGGCGGCCACGCCGCCCAGGCCGATGCGTGCCTTGCGCACGATGCCGTCCTCGATGTCCAGCGCGAAGGCGACGGCCACGCTGGAGATGTCGTCGAAGCGCCGCTTGGCGATCTTGTGGAAGGCCACGACCGGGGACAGCGGCTTGGGGATGCGCACCGCGCGGATCAGCTCGCCGGGACGGCGCACGCTCTGCCGGTAGCCGGTGAAGTAGTCCGCCAGCGGCACCACCCGTTCGCCGTCGGCGTCGGCGAGCACCACCGACGCCTCCAGCGCGAGCAGCGCGGGCGGGCTGTCACCGATGGGCGAGCCGGTGCCCAGGTTGCCGCCGAAGGTCGCGCTGTTGCGGATGAGACGGGATGCGAACTGCGGGAACAGCTCTGCCAGCAGCGGGACGCTGCCGTCGAGGCGGCGTTCGATCTCGGTGAGGGTCAGCGCCGCCCCGATCTCGATGTGGTCGGACTCGACGCGCAGTTCCCGCAGTTCGGGCAGCCGGTCGACGGCGATGACGCAATCCGCCCTACGGGAACGGATGTTGACCTCGACACCCCAGTCGGTGGAGCCGGCGACCACCGCGGCGTCGGGCCGCTCGCGCAGCAGCCGCAGCGTCTCCGCCAGGGTGCTCGTGCGCAGGAACGTCCCGCCGTCCTGGGTGTACGCGGTGGCGACCGGCGCGGGCGGGGCCTGCTCGCGACGCCGCGCCAGCGGGTCGTCGTCGGTGGGCGTGCCGACGGCGAACGCGGCGTCGCGGATCGGGCGGTATCCGGTGCAGCGGCACAGGTTTCCGCTCAGGGAGTGCAGGTCGAACCCGTTCGGGCCGTGCTCGGCGTCCTCGCCGCCGGCCGGGTCCGCGTGCGCGCAGCGGTCCGGCCGGTAGTACTCGGCGGCCATGCTGCACACGAATCCGGGCGTGCAGTAACCGCATTGGGAGCCGCCGCGGACCGCCATCTCCTCCTGCACCGGGTGCAGGGTGGGCGCCGTGCCGGCTTCGCCCGGGGTGGCGAGCCCCTCGGAGGTGACGATCTCCTGGCCGTCGAGCGCCGCGACCGGGACCAGGCAGGCGTTGACCGCCACCCAGTCGGTGGGCTTGTTCACTCCGGGCCGGGCCACCAGGACCGAACAGGCGCCGCACTCGCCCTCGGCACAGCCCTCCTTGGTGCCGGTGAGGCCGCGCTCGCGCAGGAAGTCCAGCACTGTGGTGTGGGGCGCAGCCGGTGCGATCGGTGCTTCTTTCCCATTGACCGTGATCCGCGCTTCTACCATGACGGGCCTACATTTCGGGACGCGAGGGGCCGATTCATCATGTTCGCCAATTTTCAGGCACTTTCTGTGTTCAGACGCGCCGCGGGAGAACAGCAGGCGCGGGACGGCACGCGTCAGAGACGTGCCGGAAGGTGGTGACGGGAGACCCGGAATGTGCCGCGCAGGGGCACATCAGAAAACGGCGCGTTCAGCAGCCGTGCGCGATCCGACCCGGAACCCAGGCGGTGAGCTGGGCGAGGCGACCGAGATCAGAGCTGGTGTTCATCCGCTGGTCGCCTCCTTTCGGTAGTTAGGGATCGGCTATCGCAAGCTAGTGGCTGGGGCCACCGAGGTCAAGAGGTCGGGCGGCCGACCCGGCATGCGGGACTGAGGAGGCTGGTGCGACGGCTCGCGCCTTCTCGGGGTACCCGTCCGTGGCACGTCCCGTCCCTCTCCGCCGGGGCGGTTTCCGGCCGGGCGGGTGATGCTGGTGGCGGGGAGCCCTGCGAGGAGGCCAGGAGGCGCGGCGAGGTGATGGCCGTCAACCCGATGAACAGCGCCTCGGTGCTGGCCGCCTTCGGCGCGCTCGGCGTCCTGGTGGTGATCTTCGCGGAGTCCGGTCTGCTGGTCTTCGGCTTCTTCCTGCCCGGGGACACCCTGCTGTTCCCGGCCGGCGTGCTGTGCGCGGGCAGCGCGGACCAGCCGCCCCGGCTGGCTCTGTGGCAGGTGCTGCTGTGCGCCGCGGTGGGGGCGGTGGCCGGCGGGCAGGTCGGGTATCTGATCGGGCGGCACGGCGGACGGGCGCTGCTGGCCCGCACCTCCAGCCGGCGGGTGAAGGGGGCGGCCGCCCGGGCCGAGGAGCTGCTGGCCCGGTACGGCCAGGGGAAGGCGCTGGTCATCGGCCGGTTCGTGCCGTTGCTGCGGACGGTGCTGCACCCCGTGGCCGGCGTCCTCGACGTGCCCGTGCGGACCTTCACGCTCTGGCAGACCGTCGGCGGGCTGCTGTGGTCGCAGACGCTCGTCCTCGCCGGTTACACCCTCGGCACGTCCGTCCCGCACGTCGAGGACTATCTGCTGCCGCTGGTCGCCGTGGTCGTCGTCCTGTCCCTGCTGCCCCTGCTCCTGGAGGCCCGCCGCGCCCGCCGCGAGCACCGCCAGGAGTCCCGCTGACGGCGCCACGCCTTCTCTTTGGCCCGGGCCCGCCGCGAACGACGGCAGACGCTCCGCAGAGGGCGTGCCAGTCGCACCCGTCGCTCGTTGCCCGAGCCGCCGCGAGCGCCGCCAGACGCTCCGCAGAGGACGCCACGCCCAGCCGCGCCCGCCGTCCTCGCCGGGGCCCGTCGCGCGCGCCGCCAGGCACCCCGCTGAGAGCGCCACACCCAGCCGCACCACGCCGCCATTGACCCGGGCCCGCCGCGCGCACCACCAGGCAGCCCGCTGAGAGCGTCACACCCAACCGCGCCACGCCGCCATTGACCCGGGCCCGCCGCGCGCGCCACCAGGCAGCCGGCTGAGGGTGCCACGCCCAGCCGCGCCCAGTGTCCTTGCCCGGGCCCGCCGCGAACGCCGCCAGGCGCCCCCGCTGAGAGCACCACGTCCAGCCGCACCCCCGCCGTCCCGGGCCCGCGGCGGCACCGTCGCCGGGACCGGGTCACACCCCCGTCACCCGGTGCGTCACCCGGCCCCCGACGGCCGTGAGCAGCACCGGAAGCTGGGCCAGGTCGGTGTCGGCGACCTTCAGCGGGTCGTCGGCCAGGACCGTGAGGTCGGCCCGCCCGCCGACGGTGAGGCGGCCGGCCAGGGTCTCCTCGCCCGCGGCCCAGGCGGGGTTGACGGTCATGCCCTGGAGGGCCTGCAGGGCGGTCAGGGCCTGGTCGGGACCGTGCGGCGGCAGGGAGAGGTCGGCGGGACGGCGGTGCCGTGCGCCGGCCATCACCTGCAGCGGCGGGTACGGCGCGATGGGCCAGTCGGAGCCGAGCACGACCCGCGCCCCCGCCTCCCAGAGGTCACGGCAGCGGAACGCCCGCCCGGCACGCTCCGCGCCGAGCCGCCGCGACCAGTTGTCGGTGTGGTCGGCGCGGGTGAACTCGCAGCAGTGCGTGGGCTGCATGGAGGCGGCGACGCCGAGCGGCGCGAACCGCCGTACGGTGTCGTCCGGGACGGTCTCGATGTGCTCGATCCGGTGCCGTACCGCGCCCGCGCTCTCCGTCTGCGCCTTCTCGACGGAGTCGAGCACGTGCCGCACCGCCGCGTCGCCGATCGCGTGGGTGGCCGTGGGCACGCCGGCCCGGTGCAGGGCCGTGACGACGTCGGTGTAGCGCCGGGGGTCGGGCCAGTGGGCGTGCGCCGACTCGCCGTGGCAGTCGGGGGTCTCCAGCCAGGCGGTGCCGTTGTCGATGGTGCCGTCCATGAACAGCTTCACGCCCGCCACCCGCCACAGAGCGCCGCCGGTGCCCTGGAGCCGGATCAGCTCGGCCACGCCGGCGTCGTCCGCCTCGGGCCGGCACCAGGGGGCGATCCGCAGGCGCAGGGGGAGGGCGTCCTCGGCCTCCAGCGCGGCGTAGACGGCGAGGCTGTCGCCGTTGGCGTCCATGGCGTGGCCGCCGGTGAGGCCGGCCGCGGCCATGGCGCTGAGCACCTCGGCGGTACGGGCCCGTACCTCGGCCTCGGTGGGGCGGGGTGCGACGGCTTCGACGAGTTCACAGGCGGCGTCCTCCAGCAGCAGGCCGGTGGGCCGGCCCTGCGCGTCGCACACGATCTCGGAGCCCTGGTCGAAGTGCCGGGGCCCGTCGACGCCGGCGAGTTCGAGCGCGCGCTCGCTGGCCAGCGCCGAGTGCGCGTCGAACAGGTCGATGAGCGCGGGGATGCCGTGAAGGACCTCTCCGAGGGCGGCGCTCGTGACCGGGGCGGTCCCGAAGGCGTTGGGGTCCAGGCCCCAGCCGCGCAGCCAGGCGCCCGGCCGCAGCGCGCGTGCCGCCGCGGCCAGGGCGGTCCGTACGGCGTCCAGGTCGCGGCAGCCGGAGAGGTCCACGCCCATGGTGCGCTCGGCGCCGGACACCGGGTGCAGATGGCCGTCGGTGAGGCCCGCGGTCACCACGGCCCCGCGCAGGTCCACGACCGTGCTGCCGGGACCGGCGAGGGCGCGGGCGTCCCGGTCGTCACCGAGGAAGCTGATCCGCCCGTCCCGCGCGGCGAGCGCGGTGTGCGGAAGGAACTCGCCGGTGCCGGGGTCGAGCAGCCGGGCGGAGAGCAGGACGAGGTCGGCGGGCACGGGGGCTCCTTTTCAGCGGGAAACGGTAGGGCGGGTCGGGTCAGGCAGCGGGGTCCAGGGCCCCGTAGGACGGGCCGGGTCGGCGGCGGCATCCCGGGCACCGGCGGGGCGAGCCGGGTCAGGCGGCCGGATCAAGAGCACCGGCGGCGCGCGCCGCGCCAGGCAGCTGGATCCAAGGCACCGACGGGGCAGGCCGGGCCAGGCCCCGGAGTCCAGGACGCCGGTGGCGCAGGACGGGCCAGGCCGCGGAGTCCAAGGCACCGGCGGGCAGGCCCGGGCCACGCCCCGGAGTCCAGGACGCCGGTGGCGCAGGCCGGGCCAGACGACCCCAGCCAAGGCACCGGCGGGGCGCGCCGTACCAGGCGGCCGGATCCAAGGCGCCGGCGAGACGGGCCGAGCCAGGCGGCCGGATCCAGAGCGCCAGCGGGGCGCGCCGAGCCAGGCGGCCGGATCCAGAGCGCCAGCGGGGCGCGCCGGGCGAGGCCGCCGGATCCAGGGGCGGCGCAGGCCGCGCCAGGCGGCTGGATCCAAGGCACCGGCGGGGCAGGCCGGGCCCAGGCCGCGGAGTCCAGGACACCGGTGGCGCGGGCCGGGCCAGGCCCCGGAGTCCAAGGCACCGGCGGGACGGGCCGCGCCAGGCCGCCGGATCCAGAGCACCGGCGGGGCGCGCCGCGCCAGGCGGCCGGATCCAGAGCGCCAGCGGGGCGCGCCGGGCGAGGCCGCCGGGTCCAGGGGCGGCGCAGGCCGCGCCAGGCGGCCGGATCCAAGGCACCGGCGGGGCGCAGGCCAAGGCGGCCGGATCCAGAGCACCGGCGGCGCGCGCCGCGCCAAGTGGCCGGGCCCAGGGCGCCAGTACGCCGGGCCAGGCTGCGGAGTCCAGGACGCCGGTGCCGGAGCCGCGCCAGCCCGCGAGGGCCAAGGCACCGGCGGCACAGGCCACGTCAGGCGGCCGCGTCCGCGGTACCGGCGGCACAGCCCGCGTCAGGTGGCCGGATCCAAGGCACCGGACGGCAGGCCCAGTTCCCGTTCCGCGGTGGTCACGGGCATGCGCAGTACCGCGGCCGGCCGTTCAGGCGTGACGGTGTTGGCGTGGGCGCCCAGGCCGTCGAGGACGACGAGGATCTGGACGGTCGCGGCCAGGGGGTCGTCGGCGCGGAACTCGCCGGCGGCGACCCCGGCCCGGATCAGGTCCTCGAGCCGGCCGCGCCAGGCGGCCTCCTGCTCGGCGACACGGGTGCGCAGCACCGGCCGGTAGCGGCTGAGGTGGCGGGCGTTGATCCACAGCCGGCTGACGGCGTCGTACGCCTCTCCCGTGGTACGGGCGAGGAAGCGGGCGAGGCGGCCGGTGGGGCTGCCCTCGGGGCGCTCGGCGGGCAGCAGCCGGTCGAGTTCGGCGGTCGCCGCGCTGCCGAACGCCTCGGCGACGAGGTCCTCGGCGGAGGGGAAGTAGTGGCTGATCAGCCCCGGGCGCACCGCGAGTTCCTCGGCGATGCGGCGCAGGGTGATGCATTCCAGGCCCTCGGTCAGGGCGATGGCGGCAGCCGTGCCGACGATCTCCGCCCGGCGGGCGGCGGGGTCTTTGCGAATCCGTGTGCGCTGAACGCTTGACGACATACCGGCGATGCTATTGAGTGTGCGACCAATAAGCAACTGGTCAGGCGCCCAATAAGCGTCCGGGCCGGTCCCCCAGCTCCCGGAGGGCCTCATGGCGTCCACGCTCCCCGACCCGATTCCCGACGCACACGCGCACCGCGCGGCCGCGGACGCGCACACCTCCGGCGGCTCCGTCCGTTCCGGACGGGCCGGCGGCATCGAGGCGCACGGCATCGACCACATCCCCGACGCCGAGCGGCGCGGGCGGCCGCGCGAGCTGTTCTCGGTGTGGGCGGCCGCGAACGTGAACTACCTCAGCCTGGTGGTCGGCGGCGCGCTGGTGCTGATGGGGCTGAGCCTGTGGCAGGCGCTGGCGGTGATCGTCGCCGGGAATCTGTTCTGGCTGCTCACCGGGCTGCTCGCGGTCTCGGGACCGGCGGCGGGCGCGCCGAGCGAGGTCATCACGCGGGCCATGTACGGGGTGCTCGGCAACCGGGTCAACAACGCGGTCACCGGCTGGATGATCTCCGTCTGCTACTTCGCGCTGAACCTGGCGGCCGCCGCGACCGCGGCCTTCTCGCTGGTCGCCCGGACCGGTCTGCCGGTGAACACCGCGGTGAAGGCCCTCGTCGTGGTGGTCATCGCCGCGCTCACCCTCGCCATCAGCGTCTGGGGCCACGCCGCGATCATCCGGCTCTACGTGCCCATCACCCTCGCGCTGACCGCCGTCTTCGCCGCGGTCGGCTTCGTCGTCGTACGGCACGCCGACTTCGGCTACGTCCCGGACCGGCCGCTGACCGGCACGCCGCTGTGGGCGGCCCTACTGGCCGGTGTGGCGCTGATCGCCTCGGGCCCGCTGTCGTACACCACCAGCGCGGACTTCTCCCGCTACCTGCCGCGCACGGCGTCCGCCAGGGCGGTGGCCGGATGGACGGCGCTCGGCGGATTCCTGGCCAGTGTCCTGGTCTGCGGCATCGGCGCGCTCGCCGCGACCGCCGTCGACATGAGCGACCCGGAGTCCTCGCTCCAGCGGCTGCTGCCCAGCTGGTTCCGCCCGCTGTTCCTGCTCGCCCTCGTCCTCGGCACCGTCGCCCTGAACGCGCTGACCGCCTACAGCGCCGGTCTCGCCCTGCAGGCCGTCGGCATCCGCATCCGGCGCTCGCGCAGCGTCCTCGTCGACGGCACCGTCTCCGTCTGCCTGACCCTGTACGCGCTGCTCGTGTCGGACTTCCTCGACACGGTCGGCAACGTGCTGCAGCTGACCGTGGTGCTGCTCGGCCCGAGCACGGCCGTCTACGCCACCGACATCGTGCTGCGCCGCAACCGCTACGACGGCCTCGCCCTCGGCGACGAGTCCCGCACCGGGCCCTTCTGGTACGCGGGCGGCTTCAACCCGGCCGGGGTGCTGGCCCTCGGGGCGGGCGTGGCCGCGGCCGCGGTGTGCGTCGACAGCGTCTACACCGGGCCCGTCGCCGCCGCCCTGGGCGGGGTCGACCTGGCCCTGCCGGCGGGCCTGGTCGTCACGTCGGCGGTGTACGCGGTACTGGCGCGCCGGACCCGCGTCACCGGCTGACGCCCGGCCGTGCGCCACCTCGACGGCCCGGTGGTGAACCTCTTCAGCCTCCCCTGCCGCCTCCCGATGTCCAACCAGGCCTTCTGGACGGTCCGGTGACGATCCGTGAGACTGGACCGCATCCGATGGCCCCGCGCCCCGGCTCTCCAGGACGGTGACCCATGGACGACGAAGTCCCCCGCGTCGAACTCACTCCTCAGGCCGCGGACCTGGTCCGGCGGCTGCACGCCGAGCACGGTCCGCTGATGTTCCACCAGTCCGGCGGCTGCTGCGACGGCAGCGCGCCCATGTGCTACCCGGACGGCGAGTTCCGCACCGGCGGATCCGACGTGCTGCTGGCCGAGCTGACGGTGGACGGCGTGGCCGAGCCCGTCACGTTCTGGATGTCCCGGAGCCAGTACCAGGCGTGGCGCCACACCCGGCTGATCGTGGACGTCGTGCCCGGACGGGGCAGCGGCTTCTCACTGGAGGCACCCGAGGGGGTGCGTTTTCTCACCCGTTCTCGCGTAGTCGACGCCTAGTCGGCCCGGCGGTCGCCGCACTCTGGTCCACTGCCCCGTACAACCCGTACGACAGCCCGTACGGCAGGGACAGTTGACGAGACATCAGGGAGCACGGTGACCAGACCTCGCAGGCGTGCGGCAGCGGGCAGAGCGGTTCTCACGGTGGTCACGGCGTTCGGTGTGCTGGCCGGTGCGGCCCTCGCGGGGGCGGCACCGGCCGGCGCCGTACCGGACGGCAGACGGATCGCACCGGGCGTCACCTACCGGCAGTTCGACGTCGCCGCGGGCGCGGGCACGGCACACGCCCATCTCCTCACGGTCGACCTGGGCGATCCGCACGTCCGCGTGGATCTGCTGCATCCGGGCGCGGTGGCGGCCCGGGCGACCGTCTCCCGGATGGCGGACGCGGCCGGGGCGGTCGCGGGCGTCAACGGCGACTTCTTCGACATCAGCGAGAGCCAGCACCCGGGCGTGGACGCCACCGGCGCGAGCGTCGGACCGGCCGTCGCGGACGGGCAGGTGCTCAAGGCGGCGGTGCCGGACGGCCAGCGGTTCGGGCCCGCGCTGCCACCGGGCGCCCGTACGCGGGACGTGCTCGGCGTGGGCACCGACCGGCGGGCCCGGCTGGACCGCCTCACCCTCACCGGCAGAGTGACCACACCGGAGGGCTCGTTCCCGCTGCAGGGCCTCAACCAGTACGCGCTCGCGGAGGACTCCGTCGGCGCCTTCACCTCCCGGTGGGGCAGCGTCTCCCGGACGCGTGCCGTCTGCGGCACCGACACCGAGCGGTCGGCGCCGTGCAGTTCGGACGCCTACGAGGTGACGGTGCGGGGCGGGCGGGTGGCCTCCACCGCCGACGCACCGGGTAGCGGCCCGATCCCGGCGGGCACCACGGTCCTGGTGGGCCGGGAGGAGGGCGCGCAGCGGCTGCGCAAGCTGTCCGTCGGTGACCGGGTGACCGTGACCCACACTCTGGTGGCGGCCTCCTCCGGCGTGCCGTACACGTTCGCGATCGGCGGTTTCCCGGTGCTGAGGGACGGCCGGGCGCTGCCCGGCCTGGACGACGCCGCCTCGACGGTGCGCACGGCCGTGGGCGTGGCCGACGGCGGACGGCGGCTGCTCATCCTGGCGCTGGACGGCGCCGCCGCCTACCGGACCGGGATGACGGTCGCGGAAGAGGCGGACACCATGCGCTCGCTGGGCGCGTCGGACGCGTTCAACCTGGACGGGGGCGGCTCGACGGAGCTGGTCGCCCGCGAGGAGGGCGCGAGCGGCGTCACGGTCCGCAACCATCCGAGCGGTGGCGCCGAGCGTCCGGTCGCGAACGGCATCGGGGTGTTCTCGGCCGGCTGAGCTTCACGGCCGCAGGCTGCTCACCAGGTCGGCGGTGGTGGCGATGCCGCTGTGGATGGTGGGCGCCAGACACGTACCGGCCAGAAAGAAGCCGAGCAGCACGCAGACCACGGCGTGGGACAGCTTCAGCGCGCAGTTACGGACGAAGATCACGGCCAGGACCAGGAGCAACAGCACCGCAGAGACGGGAATGACCACCGGGAAACCTCCTCCGCCACGCCTCGTGAGCGGCGTTCGGCCGCAAGTCTGACGCAGCGGAGGGTTCGAGCGGGCGGCTGACGTGTCCCCCGAACGTGTGGTGTCACACGGTGGGGTGGGCGTCGAGGAAGGCTTCGAGGCCGGCCAGGTCGTCGGTGTTCAGATAGTCGACACCGGCGGCGAGCAGTTCCGTCCACAGGGCGTCGCGGGCCGGGCCCGCGGCGTCCGGGGCGGACCAGAACCGCACCTGCTGCCCGCGGGCGTGGGCGGCGGCGGTGATCCCGTGCAGCTTCTGCCGTTCGGCGTCGGGGAAGGCGCCCTCTCCCGTCCAGGTGAAGTTCTGCGTCCAGTTGTCGCTGATCAGCGGGATGAAGGTGGCGGGGGCGGCGCTGCGGAGGTCGGTGAGCCGGCCGTCGTAGAAGGCGCGCCGCTCGTCCTGCGCCTCCATGGGGACGCGGGCGGCCCGGTCGCCGGAGACGACGGCGGTGACCGGTCCCGGGTGCACCCGGCCGTGCGCGTACCGGGTGAACAGGTGCGGGTAGCGGCGCAGATGGCGGTCGAGTTCGAGGTACGTCGACGAGCCCTCGGTCTTGATGTCGATCAGGAGCTGCAGCGGCCGGCGCCACCCCCGGTACACCGTGCCGTGGTGGGCGCGGACGCGGGCGGCGAGCGGGTCGAGGTAGAGGGACTCCAGGGTGCGGGACGGGTCCAGCTCGGAGCTGTCGTGGCCGATGAGGAGCTGGTCGCCGACGAGGAAGATGTCGGCCTCCACGCTGCCGAAGCGGTGGTCGAGCGCGTCGGACAGCGGCCGGGGGTGCTCGTAGTCGTTGTGGGCGTGGGCGTTCCACAGCGGGCGCGGGCCACGCGGGGCGCCGCCCGCCCAGGCCTGTGAGGCGGGCAGGGCGACCGCGCCGGCGAGGGCGGCGCCGAGGGTGGTGAGGGCTCTGCGGCGGGTGGTGAGGGCCATGCGCTGCCTCCCTTGAGGTGCCGGATGGGACCGAAGGGAGTATGCGGTGCCTCACCGCCCAACGGGCAGCCTCTCGCGGGGAGTTGGCGCGTTGTTCACTTCTCGGCGAAAGGGCGCGGAAAAGCCCGCCCCGGGCGGGGCGGGCTTCACGCAGTCCGGCGTCAGGGCGCCTGGAGGCCGACCAGTGCGGCCAGCGCCTCCCGGTGGGCTCCCGCCGTGCCGTGGGCGATCGAGTCGGCCTTGGCCCGCTTCAGATACAGGTGGATCGGATGCTCCCAGGTCATCCCGATCCCGCCGTGCAGTTGCAGCGCCTCCTCGGCGGCGTGGACGGCGACGGGAGCGGCGTAGGCCTGGGCGACCGCGACCGAGACGTCCGTGTCCTCACCGGTGGCCAGCGCGTCCGCTGCGGCGCGGGCGGCGGCGCGGAGGTTGACGACCTCCAGCCACAGCTGGGCGAGCCGGTGCTTGAGCGCCTGGAAGCCGCCGACCGGCCGGTTGAACTGCTTGCGCTCCTTCAGATGGCGCACCGTCTCGGTCAACGCCCAGTCGGCGACGCCGAGTTGCTCGGAGGCGAGCAGTCCGGCGGCGGCCCGCAGGGCGCGTCGTACGGCGGGTTCGGCGTCGCCGACGCGGCGGCCGGGCGCACCCTGAAGGCGCAGGGTCGCCAGCGGCCGGGTCAGGTCGAGGGAGGTCTGCGGGAGGACCGTCACGGCGTTCGCGGCCACGGCGTACAGGCCGCCGTCGTCGGCGGGGACGAGCAGGACGTCGGCCACGGCCGCGTCGGCGATGCCGGTCAGCTCCCCGTGCAGCGCGCCGTCCTCCAGCCGTACGGTCTTGACTGCGGCGCCCGAAGCCGTGTGCAGGCCGACCGCGAGGGCGCCGATGGCGCGCCCGGCGGCCAGCTGTCCGAGCAGCTCCTCGTCCCGGCAGGCCAGCAGGGCCTCGGTGGCCACGACCGCGCTGGTGAGGTACGGCACGGGCGCGACGGCCCGGCCCAGCTCCTCCAGGACCACGGCGACTTCGCGGGCGGAGGCGCCCTGGCCGCCCTGCTCCTCGGGCACCAGGAGTCCGGCCAGGCCCATGCCCTCGGCGAGGGACTTCCACAGGGCGAGGTCGTGCGGGGTGTCCGACTCGATGCGGGCGAGGACGTCCGCCGTGGAGCAGTGGTCCGTGAGCAGGTCGCGTACGGCGGCCCGCAGCGCCTCTTCCTCCTCCGAGTACAGCAGGTCGGTCATCGGGCGAGGTCCTTCCAGGCGACGTCCTTGTCGGTGCGCGGCTCGGCCGGCAGGCCGAGGACCCGCTCGGCGACGATGTTCAGCAGGACCTCGCTGGTCCCGCCCTCGATGCTGTTGCCCTTGGCGCGCAGATAGCGGTAGCCGGCGTCACGGCCGGTGAAGTCGACCAGCTCGGGGCGGCGCATGGTCCAGTCGTCGTACAACAGGCCCTCCTCGCCGCGGAGTTCGACCTCCAGGCCGCTGATCTCCTGGTTGAGACGGGCGAAGGCGAGCTTCATGCCGGCGCCCTCGGGGCCGGGCTGGCCGACGGCGAGCTGCTGGCGCAGGCGTTCGCCGGTGAGCCGGGCGACCTCGGCCTCCACCCACAGCTTCAGCAGCCGCTGGTGCAGATCGTGGGTGCGCAGCTCGGGGCGTTCGCGCCAGGTCTTCGCGACCGGGCCGATCATGCCGCCCTCGCGGGGCAGCCGCATACCGCCGATGGCGACGCGCTCGTTGTTCAGCGTGGTCTGCGCGACCCGCCAGCCGTCGCCGGTCTCGCCGAGGCGGCGGGAGTCGGGGATGCGGACGTCGGTGAGGAAGACCTCGTTGAACTCGGCCTCGCCGGTGATCTGCCTGAGCGGGCGGACCTCGACACCGGGGTCGGTCATGTCGCAGATGAAGTAGGTGATGCCCGCGTGCTTGGGCACGGTCGGGTCGGTGCGGGCGATGAGGATGGCCCAGCGGGCGTTGTGCGCCCCGGACGTCCACACCTTCTGCCCGTTGACGACCCACTCTCCCCCCTCCTCACGCACGGCCCTGGTCCCGAGCGCGGCCAGGTCGGAGCCGGCGCCCGGCTCGCTGAACAACTGGCACCAGATCTCCTCGCCGATCCACAGCGGGCGCAGATAGCGCTGCTTCTGCTCCTCGGTGCCGTACTTGAGGATGGTCGGCGCGGCCATGCCGAGCCCGATGCCGTTGCGCCGCGCGTCGTTGTCGGGGGCGCCGGCGGCCTCCAGTTCGGCGTCCACGACGGCCTGCAGGGAGCGCGGGGCGCCCAGTCCGCCGAGCCCTTCCGGGTAGTGGACCCAGGCGAGGCCGGCGTCGAAGCGGGCGCGCAGGAAGTCCAGGCGCTCGGTGTCGGCGGGCGGGTGCGCGGCCAGCAACTCCCTGGTGCGGCGGCGCAGTTCCTCGGCGTCGGTCATGCCGCTCCCTCCATCACCACGGCGATCCGGCCGGTGGAGCGGCCGTCCGCCACCTTCTGCACGGCCGCGGCGGCCTCGCCGAGCGGCACCCGCTCGCTGACCAACGGCTTGATCGCGCCGCGGGCGGCCAGGTCGGTCAGCTCCTCGTGGCAGCGCAGGACCAGCTTGGGGTTCTTGGTGTTGTACAGGCCCCAGTGCAGGCCCATGATCGAGTAGTTCTTCACCAGCGCGTGGTTGAGGGCCGGGCTGGGGATGGTGCCGCTCGCGAAGCCGACGACGACGATCCGGCCCTCGAAGGCGACGAGCTTGGCGGACTGGGCGTAGGCCTCGCCGCCGACCGGGTCGTAGATCACGTCCGCGCCCCGGCCGCCGGTGGCCTCCTTGACGGCCGCGATCACGTCCTCGCTGCTGCGGTCGACCACGACGTCGCAGCCCAGCTCGCGCGCCACGGCGGCCTTCTTTGCGCCGCCGACGACGCCGATCACGGTGGCGCCGGCCGCCTTGCCGAGCTGGACGGCGGCACTGCCGACACCTCCGGCGGCGGCGTGCACGAGCAGGGTCTCCCCCGCCTCCAGCCGGGCCCGGCGGTGCAGGCCGAACCAGCCGGTCTGGTAGCCGATGTGCAGCGCTGCGGCCTCGGCGTCGTCCAGCGACTCGGGCGCGGGCAGCAGGGCGCGGGCGTCGGCGAGGGCGTACTCGGCGAAGCCGCCGTACGGCAGCGCGGGGTTGGCGATCACCCGGCGGCCGTCCTCGGTCTCGCCGCAGATCTCCACGCCGGGCGTGAACGGCAGCGGCGGACGCACCTGGTACTGGCCGCGGCACAGCAGCGCGTCCGGGAAGTTGACGTTGGCGGCCCGCACGCGCAGGCGCACCTGGCCGTCACCGGGGGTGGGGGGCTCCACCTCCGCCAGGCGCATCACCTCGCTCGGCTCGCCGTTCTCGTGCACTTGCCATGCCTGCATGCGGGGCCTCCACGGGACTGCTTCGTCTGACCGGGTCCGCCTGCATACTAAGCGGTCGCTTGCCCATCAGGGAACACTCAGCCCGGTCACGTGCACGGCATCACGTCCGGGACGCCGGCCGGGCCCGGACATGCATCCGCTCGCCCTGCGGCCCGAACAGGCTGAGGAACTCCGCCGGCCCCTCCCCCGTCGAGCCGAACCAGTGCGGCACGCGCGTGTCGAACTCGGCGGCCTCCCCCGCCGTCAGCACCACGTCGTGCTCGCCGAGGACCAGCCGCAGCCGGCCGGAGAGCACGTACAGCCACTCGTAGCCCTCGTGCGTGCGCGGCTCCGGTTCGAGCCTGCGCTGCGGCTCCAGAACCTTGAAGGCCTGCAGGCCGCCGGGCTGGCGGGTCAGCGGCCAGTGGGTGCGCCCGCCGTGGACGATCGGCTTGGACCGCACCCGCGGGTCCCCCACCGGCGGCGCGCCGACCAGCTCGTCCAGCGGCACCTGGTGGGCCTGCGCGATCGGCAGCAGCAGTTCGAGGCTGGGCCTGCGCAGGCCGGACTCCAGCCGGGACAGGGTGCTGACGGAGATGCCGGTGGCCTCGGACAGGGCGGCCAGCGTCACCTCGCGTTCCTTGCGGATGCGCCGCAGCCGCGGCCCCACGTCCGCCAGTACGTCGTCTGTGCTCATGCCCTCCATTGCAGAATCGGCAAATGCGTTTGTCAATGCGGCAGGCTCGGAGCGACCGTCGCGTCATGAGTGAGAACACCGAGAGCAACAGGTACGACGTGGTCGTCGTCGGCGGTGGGGCCGCCGGGCTGTCCGCCGCGCTGGTCCTCGGCCGGGCCCGGCGCCGCACGCTGGTGGTCGACGCGGGCGAGCCGCGCAACGCACCGTCCGCGCACATGCAGGGCTATCTCTCCCGCGACGGCATGTCACCGGCCGAGTTCCTGGCAGTCGGGCGCGAGGAGATCGCCCGCTACGGCGTGGAGCTGGTCCGGGACCGGGTCGTGGACGCCGGCCGGGACGCCGGCGGCTTCACGGCGCGGCTGGCCGGCGGACGGCCGGTGCGGGCCCGGCAGCTGGTGATCGCCACGGGCCTGAAGGACGAGCTGCCCGAGGTCCCGGGGCTGGCCGAGCGGTTCGGCCGGGACGTGATCCACTGCCCGTACTGCCACGGCTGGGAGGCCCGCGATCTGCCGACCGGGGTGCTCGCGACCTCGCCGCTGAGCGTCCACCAGGCGCTCATGGTCACCCAGTGGTCCAAGGACGTGCGGCTCTTCCTGCACGAGGTCGGCGAGTCGGAACTGACGGACGACGACCTGCGCCGGCTGGCCGCGGCCGGGGTCGCGGTCGTCCCGGGAAAGGTCGCGGAACTCGTCGTCACCGACGACCGGCTCACCGGGGTGCGGCTGGCGGACGGCACGGTCCACGACCGCGAGGTGCTGTACGCCGCCCCGCGCGCCGTGCCGAACAACGACCTGCTCCTGCGGCTGGGCGCCGAGCTGCGCGAGACCCCGTTCGGCGCGTACCCGGTGATCGACGAGCGCGGCCTGACGACCGTCCCCGGTCTGTGGGCGGCGGGCAACGCGAGCGGCTTCGCCGAGCAGGTGATCAACGCGGCGAGCCGGGGCTACCGGGCAGGGGCGGCGATCAACGGGGAGCTGCTGATGGCGGATCTCGACTCCGTCCGGGTGTAGCCGCCGCTCCCCCGGTGCACGATGACTTCATGTTGCTCACCCGGCTCGCCCAGGTGTCACGGGAAGTCGCCGCGACAGCGGCCCGGTCCCGCAAGACCGCGCTGCTCGCGGAGCTGTTCCGGGAGGCGGAGGCGGACGACGTGCCGGTCGTCATCCCGTACCTGGCCGGGCGGCTGCCGCAGGGCCGGCTCGGCGTCGGCTGGAAGGTGCTGAGCAGGCCGGTGCCGCCCGCCGCCGAGCCCTCCCTCACGGTCCGCCAGGTCGACGCGCTGCTCACCGCGCTGGGCAAGGTGTCCGGGCCGGGCTCGCAGGCGGAGCGGGTCCGGCTCGTCGGCGAGCTGATGGGCGCCGCCACCGAGGAGGAGCAGCGCTTTCTGCGGGGGCTGCTCACCGGCGAGGTACGGCAGGGCGCCCTGGACGCGGTCGCGGTGGAGGGCCTCGCCCAGGCGACCGGCGCCGACCCGGCGGCCGTACGCCGGGCGGTGATGCTCGCCGGGTCGCTGCAGACGGTCGCCCAGGCCCTGCTCGCCGAGGGACCCGGGGCGCTGGAGCGGTTCCGGCTCACCGTGGGCCGGCCGGTGCTGCCGATGCTGGCGCACAGCGCGTCCTCGGTCGCCGAGGCGGTCCAGAAGCTGGGCGCCTGCGCGGTGGAGGAGAAGCTGGACGGGATCCGGGTGCAGGTCCACCGGGACGGCGACACGGTCCGGGTGCACACCCGCACCCTGGACGACATCACCGGCCGGCTGCCCGAAGTGACCGCCGCCGCGCGGGAGTTGCGGGGCGAGCGGTTCATCCTGGACGGCGAGGTGATCTCCTTCGACGCGGCCGGGCGGCCGAGGTCCTTCCAGGAGACGGCGGGCCGGGTCGGCTCGCGGACGGACGTGGCGAAGGCCGCCGAGGAGACCCCGGTCTCCCCCGTCTTCTTCGACGTCCTGTCGGTCGACGGCACCGATCTGCTGGACCTGCCGTTCGCCGAGCGGCATGCGGAGCTGGCCCGGCTGGTGCCCGAGCCGATGCGGGTGCGGCGCACGGTCGCCTCCGGTCCGGCGGACATCCCGGAGGCGGAGCGGTTCCTCGCCGAGACCCTGGGCCGCGGTCACGAGGGCGTGGTGGTCAAGGCGCTGGACGCGCCCTACAGCGCGGGCCGGCGCGGCGCCGCCTGGCTGAAGGTCAAGCCGGTCCACACGCTCGACCTGGTGGTGCTGGCCGCCGAGTGGGGCCACGGCCGCCGCACGGGCAAGCTGTCCAACCTCCACCTCGGCGCTCTCAACCCGGACGGCACCTTCGCCATGCTCGGCAAGACCTTCAAGGGCATGACCGACGCGATGCTCGCCTGGCAGACCGAGCGGCTGCGGGAGCTGGCCGTCGAGGACGACGGCTGGGTGGTCCGGGTCCGCCCGGAACTCGTCGTGGAGATCGCCTACGACGGCCTCCAGCGCTCCTCCCGCTACCCGGCCGGCGTCACCCTCCGCTTCGCCCGGGTGGTCCGCTACCGCGAGGACAAGCGGCCCGAGGAGGCCGATACCGTGGATGCCCTGCTGGCGGCCCACCCGGAGGTCATGCCGTGACGGTGCGTGCGACGAGACGCAGCGCGGGACTGCTGTTGTTCCGGCATACCGCCGAGGGACTTGAGGTGTTGCTCGGCCATATGGGTGGTCCGCTCTGGGCGAAGAAGGACGCCGGGGCGTGGACCGTCCCCAAGGGCGAGTACGACCCCGGCGAGCCCGCCTGGGAGGCCGCCCGGCGCGAGTTCCGGGAGGAACTGGGGCTGGCGCCGCCCGACGGGGAGGCCGTACCGCTCGGGGAGGTCGCGCAGAAGAACGGCAAGATCGTCACGGCGTGGGCCGTCGAGGCGGACCCCGACCTGAGCGGCTTCCGGCCCGGCACCTTCACCATGGAGTGGCCGCCGCGCTCCGGCCGGATGCGCCGGTTCCCGGAGCTGGACCGCGTGGAGTGGCTCGGTCTGGAGCGGGCCCGCGAGCTGGTCATCACGGCGCAGGCCGCGTTTCTCGACCGGCTGGCGGAGCACTCGGCCTGAAGGGATGCCACGCGTTGCGGACGGCCGTAGCGCGCGCGAAGGTGAAGCAAGCCCGCTCCCAGGGAGGTCAGCCATGCCCATCGCGACGGTGAACCCGGCGAACGGCGAGACGCTCAAGACGTACGAGCCCATGGGGGAGGAAGAGCTGGGACGCCGGCTCCAGCTCGCCGAGGCCACCTTCCGTACGTACCGGACGACCACGTTCGCCGACCGCGCCCGGCTGCTGCGCAAGGCCGCCGACCTGCTGGAGGAGGACCAGCGGGAGATCGGCCGGGTGATGACCACGGAGATGGGCAAGCCGATCAGGCAGGCCTGGGCGGAGGCCGCGAAGTGCGCCAGGGCGATGCGCTGGTACGCCGAGCACGCCGAGGCGCTGCTCGCCGACGAGGAGCCCGCCGAGGCCGACGTACGCGACTCGGGCGCGTCCCGGGTCCGGGTGCGGTACCGGCCGCTCGGTCCCGTGCTCGCGGTGATGCCCTGGAACTTCCCGCTGTGGCAGGTGATCCGGTTCGCCGCGCCCGCGCTGATGGCCGGCAACGTGGGCCTGCTCAAGCACGCCTCGAACGTGCCGCAGACGGCCCTGTACCTGGAGGACCTGTTCCACCGGGCGGGCTTCACGGAGGGCTGCTTCCAGACGCTGCTGATCGGCTCCGGCGCGGTGGACGACATCCTGCGCGACGAGCGGGTCAAGGCCGCGACGCTCACCGGCAGCGAGCCGGCGGGCCGTGCGGTGGCCTCCACCTGCGGCGAGATGATCAAGAAGACGGTGCTGGAGCTGGGCGGCAGCGACCCGTACGTGGTCATGCCCTCCGCCGACCTGGACCGGGCGGCCGAGGTCGCGGTCACCGCGCGCGTGCAGAACAACGGGCAGTCCTGCATCGCCGCCAAGCGGTTCATCGTGCACGCCGACGTCTACGACGCCTTCGCCGAGAAGTTCGTCGCCGGGATGCAGGCGCTGAAGGTCGGCGACCCGCTGGAGGAGGACACCGACGTCGGGCCGCTGTCCAGCGAGCGGGGCCGCGACGACCTGGAGGAGCTGGTCGACGACGCGCGGCGCGGCGGGGCCGAGGTGCTGTGCGGCGGTGAGCGGCCGGACGGGCCGGGCTGGTACTACCCGCCGACCGTGCTCGCCGGCATCACCCGGCAGATGCGCATCCACCGGGAGGAGGCGTTCGGGCCGGTCGCCACGCTGTACCGGGCCGGCGACCTGGAGGAGGCGCTGCTCATCGCCAACGACTCGCCGTTCGGGCTGAGTTCCAACGTGTGGACGCGTGACGACGGCGAGGTGGAGCGGTTCACCCGTGACCTGGAGGCCGGGTCCGTGTACGTCAACGGGATGACCGCCTCCCATCCGGCGTTCCCGTTCGGCGGGGTCAAGCGCTCCGGGTACGGGCGTGAGCTGTCCGGGCACGGAATCCGCGAGTTCTGCAACATCACCACGGTTTGGCAGGGTGCGTGAGCGCTGCGCGGCTACCATCCCCTTTTGTGAACCGCGAAGTGACCCTGCCTCTGATCGTCGACGACCGCGGTACCTTGCAGGTGGCGGCGGCGGACGTGAGTAAGCTGCTGCGGACCGTGGGCGGTCGGTGGCTGCGGCTCGTCGAGGCCGGGGAGCAGGGGCTGGACGAGGACACGGTCGCCGCGTTGACCATCGAGCTGGCCAAGCTGGCCGACCGAATCGACGTGGCCTGCATCGCGCACAGCAGCGGGGCGCCCTAGCACGGCGACGTGAAGGACATCGCCTCGTACGCCTTCACCAGGCTTCCGTAGGCCGGCCCGCGACGCCACCCCGGCGGACGTGGCGCTCGCCCTCCCCGTGAACTTCTCCGCCCGGGGCGGCTGCTGCGCCCGCATCGCGACCGCCCTGCGCACCCACTACGGCTTCGAGCCCCCCGCCTGCGCGTTCTTCGACCTCTCCGGGGACGTACGTCCGGCGTAGCCCTCGCTCATCCCGCAGGCCTGTGCGAAGGCGCTCAGGTGCCGTGCCGCCGGTTCCTCGCCCGTCACGGAGCGCCCGGCCAGGTGCGCGAAGGAGCGGCGGTCGGCAGGGATCACCCACCGCTGTTCCAGGGCCGGACGGGCTAGGGCCTCGCGGGGCGCCTCGCCGCGTTCCATTCGGGGGGCGAAGGGGTTGGCGCCCTGGTCGGGGGCGAGTGCCCCGGTGGCCTTCTGCAGCAGGTCCCGGGCCGATGCCGTCATGGTGTTCACCCTCCCGTGCGCACGCCGATTCCCACCCGGTCCTGATGCCGCGTCCCCGATCTGGAGTAGTTCGGCGCGAGATCGCCGCCGTACCGAGTGATCGTGGGTGGACACCCCCTGAGGTGAACGACCCTCTGACCGGCGGGCGCAGGCCTTCCGGAAGGCTGAAAGCAGGCACGGTTCATGGCGACTTTGTGCAGACCCTCGGTATCGGTTCCGGAACACGTGATCACGATGGAGGAGACGCTGGAGCTGGCGCGCTCCCGCCACGCGGACCACCCCCAACTGCCCCTCGCACTGCGGCTGATAGAGAACACGGGTGTCAAGACCCGGCACATCGTGCAGCCCATCGAGGAGACCCTGAAGCACCCCGGCTTCGAGGAACGCAACAAGCTCTACGAGGCCGAGGCCAAGGCGCGGGTCCCCGCGGTGATCCAGCGTGCCCTCGACGACGCGGAACTCCTCACCACCGACATCGACGTCATCATCTACGTCTCGTGCACGGGCTTCATGATGCCCTCGCTCACGGCGTGGCTGATCAACGAGATGGACTTCGACCCCACCACCCGACAACTTCCCATAGCCCAGCTGGGCTGTGCGGCAGGCGGCGCGGCGATCAACCGGGCGCACGACTTCTGCACGGCCTACCCGGAGGCCAACGCGCTGATCGTGGCCTGCGAGTTCTGCTCGCTGTGCTACCAGCCCACCGACCTCGGCGTCGGCTCGCTGCTCTCCAACGGCCTGTTCGGCGACGGCATAGCCTCCGCCGTGGTCCGCGGCAGGGGCGGCACCGGCATCGAGCTGGAGCGCAACGGCTCGTACCTGATCCCCAAGACCGAGGACTGGATCAGTTACGACGTCCGGGCGACGGGCTTCCACTTCCTGCTCGACAAACGGGTGCCGGCCACCATGGAGCCGCTGGCCCCGGCCCTGCAGGACCTCGCCGGGACGCACGGCTGGGACGCCTCCGACCTGGACTTCTACATCGTCCACGCCGGCGGGCCCCGCATCCTCGACGACCTGAGCAAGTTCCTGCACGTCGACCCGCACGCGTTCCGGTTCAGCCGGGCGACCCTCACCGAGTACGGCAACATCGCCTCCGGCGTCGTGCTGGACGCGCTGCGCCGGATGTTCGACGAGGGCGGCGCCGAGCACCGGGCGCGCGGGCTCCTCGCCGGGTTCGGACCCGGCATCACCGCGGAAATGGCGCTGGGCCGCTGGCGCACCGACCGAGAGACGGCGTGAGTACGGCATGACCGAAGAGACGCTCACCGAGACCCTGCCCCCCATCCGGCACTGGCCGGCGCTCGACCTGACCGGGACGGACTTCGACCCGGTGCTCAGAGAGCTGATGGAAGAGGGACCGGTCACCCGCATCCAGCTGCCCAACGGCGAGGGCTGGGCGTGGCTGGTGACCCGGTACGACGACGTGCGGATGGTGACCAACGACCCGCGGTTCAGCCGCGAGGCGGTGATGGCGAAGCCGGTCACCCGGCTGGCCCCGCACTTCATCCCCGATCCCGGCGCGGTCGGCTTCCTCGACCCGCCCGACCACACCCGGCTGCGCCGCTCGGTGGCGGCCGCGTTCACCGCGAAGGGTGTGGAGCGGGTGCGCGAGAAGGCGCGCGCCATGCTCGACGAACTGGTCGACGAGCTGCTGCAGGACGGTCCGCCCGCCGATCTCACGGCCACGATCCTCAGCCCGTTCCCGATCGCGGTGATCTGCGAGATCATGGGCGTCCCGGCCGCGGACCGGCACACCATGCACTCCTGGACCCAGCTGATCCTGTCCTCCTCGAACGGCAAGGAGGTCAGCGAGAAGGCCAAGCGGGAGATGGCCGCGTACTTCTCGGACCTGATCGGGTTGCGCGAGAACAGCACGGGCGAGGACGTCACCTCCCTGCTCGGCGCCGCGGTGGGCCGGGGCGAGGTGACGCTCGAGGAGGCCGTCGGGCTGGCCGGGCTGCTGCAGATCGGCGGCGAGGCGGTCACCAACAACAGCGGGCAGATGTTCTATCTGCTGCTCACCCGCCCCGGCCTGGTGGAGCGGCTGCGCGCGGAGCCGGAGATCCGCCCGCGGGCGATCGACGAGCTGCTGCGCTACATCCCGCACCGCAACGCGGTCGGCCTGTCCCGGATCGCGCTGGAGGACGTGGAGATCCGGGGCCACCGGATCCGCGCCGGCGACCCGGTGTACGTCTCGTACCTGGCCGCCAACCGCGACCCGGACGTCTTCCCCGACCCGGAGAGGATCGACTTCTCCCGCAGCCCGAACCCGCATGTGTCGTTCGGCTTCGGCCCCCACTACTGCCCCGGCGGCCAGCTGGCCCGGCTGGAGCAGGAGCTGCTCGTGGACACCCTGCTGGACCGGATCCCGGGACTGCGGCTGTCCGTGCCGCCGGAGCGGGTGCCCTTCAGGAAGGGCGCGCTGATCCGGGGTCCCGAGGCGCTTCCGGTGACCTGGTGAGCGAGCGATGACGGAGACCGAGGGACTGTACGTACCGCCGGGCCACGGCCGTGTCGTGGAGACGCCGGCCCAGCGGGTGACGTTCAAGGTCACCGGCACGCATTCGCGGATGGCCTCCACCTTCGAGGTGGAGGTCCCGCCGGGCTTCGACGTGGGCGCCCATGTGCACACGCGCAGCGAGGAGCTGTTCTACGTCCTGGAGGGCGAACTGGACGTCCTCGCCTTCGAGCCGCGCATCCGCACCCCCGACAACTGGCGCAAGTGGGAGTCGCCTTCGGGCAGCCGGGTGGTGCGGGCGACTCCGGGCACGGTCGTCGTCGTACCCCCGGGGTGCCCGCACGCGTTCGCGAACCCGACGGACACCCCGGCGAAGATGTTCTTCCAGGCGAGCCCGCCGCCGGATCACGAGCGGTACTTCGAGGAACTGCTGGAGATCCTGCGGAACGGGGGCCCGCCCGACCAGGAGGCGATCGAGGCGCTGCGGGCCAAGTACGACATCGAGCAGCTGACGCCGCTCAGGCACCGCTAGCGGATCGGCATCCCCGAGAGGGTGCGGGCGATGACCAGGCGCTGGATCTCGCTCGTGCCCTCGAAGATCGTGTAGATGGCGGAGTCCCGGTGCATGCGCTCGACGGGGTACTCCCTGGTGTAGCCGTTGCCGCCGAGGATCTGGATCGCCTGGGCCGTGACCTTCTTGGCCGTCTCACTGGCGAACAGCTTGGACATGGACCCTTCGGCGGCGGTGAACGGCTTGCCGTTGACCGCCATCCAGGACGCCCGCCACACCAGCAGCCGGGCGGCGTCGATCTGCGTCCGCATGTCCGCGAGCTGGAAGGCGACGCCCTGGTTGTCGATGATGGGCCGCCCGAACTGCTCGCGGGTCCTGGCGTAGTCGAGGGCGACCTCGTACGCGGCCCGGGCGGTGCCGACCGCCATGGCGCCGACGGCCGGGCGGGACGCCTCGAAGGTGGCCATCGCCGCGTTCTTCACCCGCTCGCCGCCCTTCGCGGCCTTCTCGCGGGCCCGGGCGAGCCGCTCGTCCAGCTTCTCCTTGCCGCCGAGCAGGCAGGAGCCGGGGACGCGCACGTTGTCGAGGACGACCTCGGCGGTGTGCGAGGCGCGGATGCCGTGCTTCTTGAACTTCTGGCCCTGGGCCAGGCCCGGCGTGCCCGGCGGGACGATGAAGGAGGCGTGGCCCTTGGAGCCCAGCTCGGGGTCGACGCTGGCGACGACCACGTGGACGTTGGCGATGCCGCCGTTGGTCGCCCAGGTCTTCGTGCCGTTGATCACCCACTCGTCCTTGGCCTCGTCGTACACGGCACGCGTGCGCAGCGAGGCGACGTCGGAGCCGGCGTCGGGCTCGGAGGAGCAGAACGCGGCGACCTTGACGTCGTTGACGTCGCCGTACATCTGCGGGATCCAGGTGCCGATCTGCTCCTCGGTGCCGTTGGCGAGCACGCCCACGGCGGCGAGCCCGGTGCCCACGATGGACAGGGCGATGCCCGCGTCCCCCCAGAACAGCTCCTCCATGGCCATCGGGATGCCGAGGCCGGTGGGGTCGAAGTACTGCTGCGCGTAGAAGTCGAGGGAGTAGATGCCGACCTTGGCGGCCTCCTGGATGACCGGCCAGGGCGTCTCCTCGCGCTCGTCCCACTCGGCGGCCGCGGGGCGGATCACGTCGGCGGCG
Source organism: Streptomyces sp. NPDC007189 (assembly GCF_040703635.1). Lineage (NCBI taxonomy): Bacteria > Bacillati > Actinomycetota > Actinomycetes > Kitasatosporales > Streptomycetaceae > Streptomyces > Streptomyces sp. NPDC007189. Next base: position 159,073 of record NZ_JBEYEY010000004.1, on the reverse strand, counting down.
AAGCCATGGAGCCAGTCCCGGACTTCCTTCTGCTCGTCGTTCAGCTCCATGGTGAACTCGGCCATGTCCCCTCCAGCGGCGGATCTGATGTTACTAGCGGTAACACGAGTCTGTTACCGACCGGTAGGAAAAGTCAACCGGGGACGACCTCGGCATCCCGTTCGATGTCAGGGGCGCGGTCAGTGTTAGTTTGCGCAGGCGTCAGCGAATCAGCACGGGTGGGGAGAGCACATGGACACCACACAGCGGACCGACCAGCAGCGGTCCGCCGACCGCCGACGGCGCGAGCTGCTGGAGGCCGCCGACCGGGTGGTGCTCCGCGACGGTCCGCAGGCCTCGATGAACGCGATCGCCGCGGAGGCCGGCATCACCAAGCCGATCCTCTACCGCCACTTCGGCGACAAGGGCGGCCTGTACGCCGCGCTGGCCAAGCGGCACACCGACGCGCTGCTCGACTCCCTGCGGGCGGCGCTGGACGCCCCGGCGGACCGGCGGGAGCGGGTGGAGTCCACGCTGGACACCTACCTCGCCGCGATCGAGGCACGTCCTCAGGTGTACCGGTTCCTGATGCATCCGGCGGAGGGAGGCGGGAGCGGAGACCAGGGCTTCGACGTCGGCAAGCACTCGGCCCCGCTGCTGCGGCGGATGGGCGAGGAGCTGGCCCAGGTCATCGAGGAGCGGGTCGACCTCGGCCCGGAGAGCCAGCAGCTGGCCCGGGTGTGGGGGCACGGGATCGTCGGGATGATGCACGCCGCCGGTGACTGGTGGCTGGGGGAACGCCCTTGTTCCCGGAGCGAGTTGGTGCGCTCTCTCGCCGACCTGCTGTGGGGCCGTCTCGCGGCCGCCGGGGACAAGATCGGCGGTCCGGGGTTCTGACGTCACCGGCGCCATGAAGCCCGCTCGACCTGCCGGGCCAGCCTGCGCTTGCGCCACCCCGTCACGTGGTCCGCGTACACCCGGCCCTCCACGTGGTCCCACTCGTGCTGCAGGCACCGTGCGAAGAACCCCGTGCCCTCGATCACGACCGGCTCCCCCGTCACCGTGAAACCCTCGACCACCGCACGGTCGTGGCGCTCGGTGCCCGCCTCCAGGCCCGGCAGGGACAGGCAGCCCTCCGGTCCCCGGACGACCACGCCGTCGGCCTCCACCAGCCGGGGGTTCACCACATGCCCGAGATGCCGCACGTCCTCGTCGTCCGGGCAGTCGTACACGAACACCCGCAGCGGCACTCCCACCTGATTCGCCGCCAGGCCGACCCCCTGCGCCGCGTACATCGTGGCGAACAGGTCCTCCACGAGGGCCGCCAGCTCAGGCCCGAATTCGGTGACTTCCCGGCATTGTTCGCGCAGGCCCGCGTCGCCGAGCAGGGTGAGGGGCCGGACGCGCCCGTGGGCGCCCGGAATGGAACGGTGTCGCATGGCGGCAAGGGTACGGTTCGTATCGCCCATGTCCGCCGCTCAAGGCGTGGGCCGGGATTCGGGTGTGGATTCGGATCTCGATAGGCTGAGGCCACACCACGCTGCCGGATGGCCCCAGGCGCGGCGCGTACGCAAGGAGGATCGAGAACTGATGGCAGGCAACTCGGACCCGCTCTCGCCGCGGGCCAAGCTGGCCGTGACCGCGGGCAAGGCGGTCGCTGCGGCATCGCGCGCCGCGGGGCGCGGCAGCGGGTCGGTGATCGGTGGCCGGGTCGCGCTGAAACTCGACCCCGATCTGCTCGCACGGCTCGCCCAGAACCTGGACGTCGTCCTGGTGTCCGCCACCAACGGCAAGACCACCACCACCCGGCTGATCGCCGAGGCGCTGCGCGCCGCGGGCCCGGTGGTGTCGAACGCGCTGGGCGCCAACATGCCGGCCGGCATCACCTCCGCGCTCGCGGGCGGCTCGGACGCGAAATTCGGTGTCATCGAGGTCGACGAGAAGTACCTGGCCGGGGTGGCCCGGGACACCGACCCGAAGTGCATCGCCCTGCTCAACCTCTCCCGCGACCAGCTCGACCGCGCCGCCGAGACCCGGATGCTCGCCGAGAACTGGCGCGAGGGTCTCGCCGGCTCGAAGGCCGTCATCGTCGCCAACTGCGACGACCCGCTGGTGGTGTGGGCCGCCTCCTCGTCGCCGAACGTGGTCTGGGTCGCGGCCGGGCAGATGTGGAAGGACGACGCCTGGTCCTGCCCGTCCTGCGGCGGCGTGATGCAGCGCCCCGGCGAGGACTGGTTCTGCGGCGAGTGCGGGTTCCGGCGGCCGACGCCGACCTGGGCGCTGTCCGGGGACCACGTCCTCGACCCGCACGGCTCGGCCTGGCCCATCCATCTGCAGCTGCCGGGCCGCGCCAACAAGGCCAACGCCACCAGCTCGGCCGCCGTGGCCGCCGTCTTCGGGGTGCCGCCGCAGGTCGCCCTGGAGCGGATGTACCAGGTGCAGGCGGTCGCCGGACGGTACGACGTGGTGCAGTTCCAGAACCGCGACCTCAGGCTGCTGCTGGCGAAGAACCCGGCCGGCTGGCTGGAGACCTTCTCCCTGATCGACCCACCGCCCGCCCCGGTGATCCTGTCCGTGAACGCGCGCGGAGCCGACGGCACCGACACCTCCTGGCTGTGGGACGTCGACTACACCCGGCTGACCGGCCACCCGATCTTCGTCGTCGGCGACCGGAAGCTGGACCTCGCCGTCCGTCTGGAGGTCGCGAACCAGCACTTCCAGGTCTGCGACAACCTCGACCAGGCCGTGCAGATGTGCCCGCCGGGCCGGATCGAGGTCATCGCGAACTACACCGCGTTCCAGGACCTGCGCCGCCGCGTCGGCAACTGATCTTCTGATCCTCGAAGGGCGATCACCTCATGAGCGACAACCAACTGCGGCTGGTGTGGATCTACCCGGACCTGCTGAGCACCTACGGCGACCAGGGCAACGCGCTCGTCGTGGAGCGGCGGGCCCGGCAGCGCGGCCTGGACGTGGCCCGGCTCGACGTGCGCAGCGACCAGCCGATCCCGACCTCCGGCGACATCTATCTGATCGGCGGCGGCGAGGACCGCCCGCAGCGGCTCGCGGCCGAGCGGCTGCGCCGGGACGGGCATCTGCACCGGGCGGTGGAGAACGGCGCGATCGTCTTCTCCGTCTGCGCCGGCTACCAGATCCTCGGCCACGAGTTCATCAACGACCTCGGCCAGCGTGAGCCGGGTCTCGGCCTGCTCGACGTGGTGTCGGTGCGCGGCGAGGGCGAGCGGTGCGTCGGCGACGTGCTGGCCGACATCGACCCGCAGCTCGGACTGCCCCAGCTGACCGGATTCGAGAACCACCAGGGCGTCACCCACCTCGGCCCGACCGCCCGCCCCTTCGCCCGGGTGCAGATCGGCAAGGGCAACGGCACCGGGGACGGCACGGAGGGCGCGTACAACGGAACCGTGTTCGGCACCTACATGCACGGCCCGGTGCTCGCCCGGAACCCGCAGATCGCCGATCTGCTGCTGAAGCTGGCGCTCGACGTCAACGCGCTGCCGCCGATCGACGACCGCTGGTACGAGGCGCTCCGCAACGAGCGGATCGCCGCAGCTCAGCAGCCCGCGTAAGCGCCGCCTCAGCGCCGTCTCAGCGCACTTCGGCAGGGTCGTGGCGGGCCCGCCTGACAGGCCGTCCGCTCACATGTGCGGGCGCGTCCAGCAGGCGGACGCCCGCTACGGAGCCACCCCCTCACGCCGGTAGGGTGGCCGGGAATTCGCCGGACAGCGTGGTCCGGTCCTCCCGGCCCACGTTGAGAAGGTAATTCGGGCTATGCGCATTGGTGTCCTCACCTCCGGCGGCGACTGCCCCGGCCTGAACGCCGTCATCCGGTCCGTCGTGCACCGTGCCGTCGCCGACCACGGCGACGAGGTCATCGGTTTCCGGGACGGCTGGAAAGGCCTCCTGGAGTGCGACTATCTCAAGCTCGACCTCGACGCCGTGGGCGGCATCCTGGCCCGCGGCGGCACCATCCTCGGCTCCTCCCGGGTGCGCCCGGAGCATCTGCGCGACGGCGTGGAGCGGGCCAAGGGCCATGTCGAGGAACTCGGCCTGGACGCGATCATCCCGATCGGCGGCGAGGGCACGCTCAAGGCGGCCCGGCTGCTGTCGGACAGCGGGCTGCCGATCGTGGGCGTGCCCAAGACCATCGACAACGACATCGCCGTCACGGACGTCACCTTCGGTTTCGACACCGCGGTGACCGTGGCGACGGAGGCCCTGGACCGGCTGAAGACCACCGCCGAGTCGCACCAGCGCGTGCTGATCGTGGAGGTCATGGGCCGGCACACCGGCTGGATCGCGCTGCACTCCGGCATGGCGGCCGGCGCCCACGCCGTCGTCGTACCGGAACGGCCCTTCGACATCGACGAGTTGACGCGGAAGGTCGGCGAGCGGTTCGAGGCGGGCAAGCGGTTCGCGATCGTCGTCGCGGCCGAGGGCGCCAAGCCCAGGCCCGGCACGATGGACTTCGACGAGGGCGGCAAGGACGTCTACGGCCACGAGCGCTTCGCCGGCATCGCCCGGCAGCTGTCGGTCGAGCTGGAGCAGCGGCTCGGCAAGGAGGCGCGGCCGGTGATCCTCGGGCATGTGCAGCGCGGCGGCACGCCGACGGCGTACGACCGGGTGCTCGCCACGCGGTTCGGCTGGCACGCGGTGGAGGCCGTGCACCGCGGCGAGTTCGGCCGGATGACCGCCCTGCGCGGCACCGACATCGTGATGGTGTCGCTGGCCGAGGCCGTGGAGACCCTGAAGACCGTGCCCGTGGAGCGGTACGACGAGGCCGAGTGCGTCCTGTAGTCCGCCCGGGAACAACCCGCCCCCGGTCACGGCCGTGACCGGGGGCGGTTCTACTCTGGGGGCGGACAACTCGTACAACCCCCACGAATCAGGAGCCGCCGGATGGACCACAGCGGGCACGGCATGATGATGGATCTGCCGCCGTTCACGCTGGCGCGGGGGCTGGCGTGGTCGGCGGATCCGTTCTTCCTCGTGGCGTGCGTGGCCGGGCTCGCCCTGTACGGCTGGGGTGTGGCACGGCTGCGGCGGCGCGGGGACGCCTGGTCCGTCTGGCGCACGGTGGCGTTCACCGTGGGCGTGCTGACCGTGGGGCTGGTGATGTGCACCCGGCTGAACGACTACGGCATGGTCATGTTCAGCGTGCACATGGTCCAGCACATGATCATCAGCATGCTGTCGCCGATCCTGATCCTGCTCGGCGCTCCGGTGACGCTGGCGCTGCGCGCGCTGCCGACCGCCGGCCGCGGCCGCAAGGGCCCCCGGGAGCTGCTGCTGGCGCTGCTGCACAGCCGGTACACGCGGATCGTCACGCACCCGGCGTTCACGATCCCGATGTTCATCGCGAGCCTGTACGTGCTGTACTTCACCCCGCTGTTCGACTTCCTGATGGGGTCGAGGACCGGGCACATCGCGATGATGGTGCACTTCTTCGCCGTGGGCATGGTGTTCTTCTGGCCGATCATGGGCGTCGACCCGGGCCCGCACCGGCCGGGTTACGTGATGCGGATGCTGGAGCTGTTCGCGGGCATGCCGTTCCACGCGTTCTTCGGCATCGCGCTGATGATGGCGAGCGCGCCGATGGTGGACACCTTCACGCACCCGCCGGCCTCGCTCGGCATCGACGCGCTGTCCGACCAGAACGCGGCCGGCGGCATCGCCTGGGCGTTCAGCGAGATCCCGTCCGTGCTGGTGCTGATCGCGCTGCTGTTCCAGTGGTACGGCTCCGAGCAGCGGCAGGCCAGGCGCAAGGACCGGGCCGCGGACCGGGACGGCGACAAGGAGCTGGAGGCCTACAACGCCTACCTGGCCTCCCTGAACGCCCGCGAGGGCTGACCCGGAGGCCGAGGGGCTGCGGCGGAGACCGAAGGGCTGCGGGGGGACCGAGGGGCTGCCGCGGGGACCGAGGGGTTGCCGCGGAAACCGAAGGGCTGCCGCGGGGACCGAAGGGCTGCGGCGGAGACCGAAGCGTTGCCGAACGGGGATCGAAGGGCCGCCGCACGGAAACCGAAGGGCCGCCACGGAGACCGAAGGGCTGCCGAGCGGAGACCGAAGCGTTGCCGAACGGGGATCGAAGGGCCGCCGCACGGAAACCGAAGGGCCGCCACGGAGACCGAAGGGCCGCCGCGGAGACCGAAGGGCCGCCGCGGAGACCGAAGGGCTGCCGAGCGGGGATCGAAGGGCCGCCGCGGAAACCGAAGGGCCGCCGAGCGGGGACCGAAGGGCCGCCGCGGAGACCGAAGCGTTGCCGAACGGGGATCGAAGGGCCGCCGCACGGAAACCGAAGGGCCGCCACGGAAACCGAAGGGCCGCCACGGAAACCGAAGGGCCGCCGCGGAAACCGAAGGGCCGCCGCGGAGACCGAAGGGCTGCCGAGCGGGGATCGAAGGGTTGCGGCGGAGCCGTGCCCTCCGGGCGGAAAACGGGGCACCATGGTCATGGACAGACCATGAGGAGGGTGCCGAGATGCCCGGTTCCACGAACGGTTCCACCAAGGCGATGGGGGCCCTCACGGTCGGCGGGCTCGTCGTCGTGACCGCCTACACGGTCGCGCTCGGCAGCAACGGCTGGCTGTGGTTCGGATGGGTCGTCCTGGGACTGCTGACGCTCGCCATGGTCGTCACCCAGTCCTGAGCACCGCTGGGGCGGCCTGACTACAGTGCCCGCATGAACAGCAGGACGCCCTCGTTCGACGACCTCGACCGCAGGATCATCACGGCGCTGATGGCGAACGCCCGGACCAGCTTCGCCGAGATCGGCGCGGGGATCGGGCTGTCCGCGACCGCGGTCAAGCGGCGCGTGGACCGGCTGCGGGAGACCGGGGTGATCACCGGGTTCACGGCGACGGTGAAGCCTTCGGCGCTCGGCTGGCGCACGGAGGCGTACGTCGAGGTGTACTGCGAGGGCGCGGCCCCGCCCCGCCGCCTCGCGGAGGTCGTGCGCAACCACCCGGAGATCACGGCGGCCATGACGGTCACCGGCGGCGCGGACGCGCTGCTGCACGTGCGGGCGCGGGACGTGGAGCACTTCGAGGAGGTGCTGGAGCGGATCCGGGTCGAGCCGTTCATCCGGAAGACGATCAGCGTGATGGTGCTGTCCCACCTCCTCCCGGAAAGCCCGGAGGCCGGCGCGACCCACGCCGCACCCGAGTGACCCGGAACATGCGCAGCAACCGTGCGCGTGGGTCCCGAAGAACGCAGCAATGCTGCGCATCTACGCAGCTCTTCGCGCTTGTCGGGCCTGCCCCCGTGTTCCTACCGTGGTGAGCACCCCCTCAGTGACACACCGCAAGCGGAGGAAACCCTCTGTGTCCGAAAGCCGTGTACAGCGTCCTCGGCGCTTTCTCGTCTGCGAACCCAGACACTTCGCCGTGCAGTACGCGATCAATCCCTGGATGAACCCCGACCGGCCCGTCGACGTGGACCTCGCCCAGGAGCAGTGGCGCACGCTGATCAGCGCCTACCGCGCCCACGGGCACGCCGTCGACTCGGTCGAGCCGGTGCCCGGCCTGCCCGACATGGTCTTCGCCGCCAACGCCGCGTTCGTGGTCGGCGGCCGGGTCTTCGGCTCGCTGTTCCACGCGCCGGAGCGGCGCCCGGAGTCGCTGCACTACGACACCTGGTTCAAGACGGCGGGCTACGACGTGTACCGCCCGGAGTCGGTGAGCGAGGGCGAGGGCGACCTGGTGTGGACGGGCCGCTACGTGCTCGCGGGCACCGGGTTCCGCACCAGCCGCGCGGCGCACCGGGAGGCGCAGGAGTTCCTCGGCCACCCGGTGATCGGCCTGACCCTGGTGGATCCGTACTTCTACCACCTGGACACGGCGCTGTTCGTCCTCGACGACGACAACATCTGCTACTACCCCGAGGCGTTCTCGCCCGGCAGCCGCGAGGTGCTGCGCCGCCTGTACCCGGACGCGGTGCTCGCCACCCGCGAGGACGCGTTGGCGTTCGGCCTGAACTCCGTCTCCGACGGCCGCAACGTCTTCATCGCACCCCAGGCCGAGGCGCTCGCCGAACGCCTCGCCGGCCACGGTTACACCCCCGTCCCCGTCGACCTGTCCGAGTTCCACAAGGCCGGCGGCGGCATCAAGTGCTGCACCCAGGAGATCCGTACATGACCGCACCCGCGCGCACCCGCACCTCCGACGACCTGATCCGTGCCGAGGAGCCGGTCCTCGCGCACAACTACCACCCGCTGCCGGTGGTGGTGGCGCGCGCGGAGGGCACCTGGGTGGAGGACGTCGAGGGCCGCCGCTACCTCGACATGCTCGCCGGGTACTCGGCGCTGAACTTCGGCCACCGGCACCCCGCGCTGATCGAGGCCGCCCACCGCCAGCTCGACCAGCTGACGCTGACCTCCCGGGCCTTCCACAACGACCGCCTGGCCTCGTTCGCCGAGCGGCTCGCCGCGCTGACCGGCCTCGACATGGTGCTGCCGATGAACACCGGCGCGGAGGCCGTGGAGAGCGGCATCAAGGTGGCCCGCAAGTGGGCGTACGACGTCAAGGGCGTCCCCGCCGACCGGGCGACGATCGTGGTCGCCGCGGAGAACTTCCACGGCCGTACGACGACCATCGTCAGCTTCTCCACCGACGAGACGGCCCGCACGGGCTTCGGGCCCTTCACGCCCGGGTTCAGGATCGTGCCGTACGACGACCTGGCCGCGCTGGAGGAGGCCGTCGACGAGACGACGGCGGCCGTGCTGATCGAGCCCATCCAGGGCGAGGCGGGCGTGATCATCCCGAGCGAGGGCTATCTCGCCGGGGTGCGGGAGCTGACCCGCCGCAAGGGCTGCCTGTTCGTGGCGGACGAGATCCAGTCGGGCCTCGGCCGTACGGGCCGTACCTTCGCCGTCGAGCACGAGGACGTCGTCCCGGACGTGCTGCTGCTGGGCAAGGCGCTCGGCGGCGGGATCGTGCCGGTGTCGGCGGTGGTGGCCCGGCGCGAGGTGCTGGGTGTGCTGCACCCCGGCGAGCACGGCTCGACCTTCGGCGGCAACCCGCTAGCGGCGGCGGTCGGCACGGCCGTGGTCGAACTGCTGGAGAGCGGCGAGTTCCAGCGGCGGGCCGCCGAGCTGGGCGTGGTCCTGCGGGACGGGCTGACCGAGCTGGTCGGCAAGGGCGTGGTCGGCTTCCGCTCCCGCGGCCTGTGGGCGGGCGTCGACGTCGACCCGGCGATCGGCACCGGCCGTGAGATCAGCGAGCGGTTGATGCGGGAAGGGATCCTGGTGAAGGACACCCACGGTTCCACGATCCGGCTCGCTCCCCCGTTGACCATCACGGCCGAGGAGCTGCGCTCCGCGCTGGCGGCGCTGGAGAAGGTCCTCGCCTCGTGACGGGAGGAGCGTGACGCGAGGAGCGTGACGCGAGGGGTGTGACGCCCGAAGGAACGGGTTCGTGACCCAGGGGGGTGGCCGCAGGCCGCCCCCCGGCCCGTTTGCGTCTCCGGCCCGATGCCCGAAGGGTGAAGATTGAGCCACGAGGGGGTAGACCACTCTCAGCTACAGAGAGGCCGGCCGTGAGCACTGACGAGGACCCGGACGCCGCCCGGCGGCGGTTCGACGTCGCCGACGCCGCCCCTCTTCTGCTCGACGCCCAGGGCGTGGTGACGAGCTGGACGCGGGGCGCCCAGCACCTGCTGGGATACCCGGCCGGCGAAGTGGTGGGCACCAAGGCGACCGGTCTGCTGTCCGCCGACGACGCCGCGCGGGCGCCCGAGCTGGCCGAGCGGTGCCGCAGGGACGGGGGCTGGGCGGGGCTGCTGACCGCCCGGCGCAGGGACGGGCAGCCGGTCCCGGTGATGGTGCGGATCACCCCGGCGCGGGAGCCCGGCGGCGCCGCGCAGTGGCTGGTTCTCGTCTCCGACGCGGCCGAGGCGCGCGGCTGGGACATGAGCCGCGCGGTGCTGGAGCAGATGGTGGCCGGCTCTCCCATCGGCATCGCGATCGTGGACACCGATCTGCGCTGCGTGTGGTCGAACGCGGCCCTGGAGCGATACGGCGGAGGCTCTCCGCGCGAGCGGCTGGGGCGCAGGATGGCCGAGATCCAGCCGGGCATCGACACCGCGGGCATCGAGGCGCAGATGCGGCGCGTACTGCGCACCGGAGAGCCGGTGGTGGGGTACGAGCACGTGGGCCAGGTGCGGTCCGCACCGCACCGGGAGACGGCGCACATGATGTCGTTCACCCGCCTCGACGACGACCGGGGCCGGCCGATGGGCGTGTACTACACGGTGGTCGACATCACCGACCGGCACCGCGCCCGGCAGCGGCTGGCCCTGCTGGACCGGGCAGGCGAGCAGATCGGCCGCAGCCTGGACACCGTGCGGACCGCGCAGGAACTGGCCGACGTCGCCGTGCAGGACTTCGCCGACTTCGTCAGCGTGGACCTGCTGGACTCCGTGCTGCGGGGCGCGGAGCCCGAGTCGCTGGACGCCTCGGACCAGGTGGTGACGCTGCGGCGGGCCGGGCACCAGTCGGTGAACCCCGGGGTCCCGGAGGCCGTGGTCGAGATCGGCGGGGTGTCCACCTACCGCGCCGGGTCGCCGCCGATCCGCAGTCTGACCACGGGCCGGTCCTGGTGTGCCCAACGGCTCGACCCGCTGGCCAAGGCATGGGCGACGGACATCCCCGGCGGCAAAGGGGCGACCTTCCGGGACCTGGGCCTGCACAGCGCGATGATCGTGCCCGTCCGCGCCCGGGGCGTCACCATGGGCGTCACCAGCTTCTACCGGCGCCGCCGCCAGGAGCCCTTCGACGCCGACGACCTGAGTCTCGCCGAGGACCTGGTGTCCCGGGCGGCGGTCTGCGTGGACAACGCCCGCCGCTACACGCGCGAACGGGACGCGGCCCTCGTCCTGCAGCGCAGTCTGCTGCCGCGCCGGCTGCCCGAGCAGGACGCGGTGCAGGTGGCCGCCTGCTACCGGCCGGCGGACGAGCTGACCGGCCTCGGCGGCGACTGGTACGACCTGATCCCGCTGTCCGGCGCCCGGGTGGCGCTGGTGGTGGGCGAGGTGCCCGGGCACGGGATCGACGCCGTGGCGGCCATGGGGCGGCTGCGCACCGCCGTGCACACCCTCGCCGCGCTCGATCTCTCGCCCGAGGAGGTGCTCGCCCACCTCGACGACCTGGTGGGGCGGATGGCCCGGGAGGAGGGCGTCGGGCCCGAGGGCTCCTCGGCGGCCGGCATCCAGGCGGTGGGGTCCGGGTGCGTGTACGTCGTCTACGACCCGGTCGACGGGCGGTGCACGATGGCGACGGCGGGCCATCCCTCGCCCGCCCTCGTCCTGCCCGGCGGCGCCGTCAGCCTCGTCGACCTGCCGCAGGGTCCGCCGCTCGGCGCGGGCGGTCCGCCCTACGAGGCGGTCGAGCTGGTGCTCGCCGAGGGCAGCGCGCTGGCCCTGTACACCGACGGGCTGCTGGTCCACGGGGACGGCGGCGACGCCGCGGACCGCGACCGGGTGCGCGTCGCGCTGGAGCAGCCCGCCGCCACGCTCGAGCTGTGCTGCCGGGCCGTGGTCGACGCGCTGGTCCCGAACCGTCCGCACGACGACGCGGCCCTGCTGATGGCCCGCACCAGGCTGCTCGGCGCCGACCAGGTCGCGGACTGGGACCTGGTCGCCGACCCGTCCGTGGTCGCCGACGCCCGCAAGCTGGCCACCCGGCAGCTGACCGAATGGGGGCTGGAGGAACTGGCGTTCACCACCGAGCTGGTCGTGAGCGAGCTGGTCACCAACGCCATCCGGCACGCGGAGAGCCCGGTCCGGCTCCGGCTGATCCGGGACCGGACGCTGACCTGCGAGGTCTCCGACGGCAGCGCCACCGCACCCCATCTGCGCCATCCGCGCGCCACCGACGAGGGCGGCCGCGGGCTGCTGCTGGTCTCCCAGTTCTCCGAGCGCTGGGGAACCCGCTTCGTCCCCGGCGGCAAGGTCATCTGGGCCGAGCAGTCCCTCACGGAGCCTCCGGCCTGAACCGGCGGTCAGGGGCGGCAGCGCGGCCGAGACCAGCAGGGTGACCAGGCCGAGCAGCACGACGGCCGAGGCGGGGGTGCCGCGGCCGTCCACAGGCCGGTGCCGCGCCCGCGGTCGGCGAAGTCGAGCCGCGAGAGCGCCACCGTCAGCAGGGAGGGCAACGGCAGCCCCGTACCGACGCAGTTGACGACGGCGCCGGCGATGAGAAGCGCGGGGTGGCCGGTCGCGCCCATCAGGACGAAGCCCAGGGCGCGGCGGAGGCCGAGGCTCTAGCCGGGGAGGGCGCCCGTGTCGTCCCACCGACGTGGCCGAGGCGCCCGGCTGCCGCCGGCTCGACGTGAGCAGCGAGCGGGAGTGGGCGGAACTCGCCGTCGAGCTGTGGGAGTCGTAGGGCCGGGTGCACGCTCTGGCGCGCCTCGGCGAGGTGCGGCCCGAGGACATGGCGCGGGTCCACGCGGTCGACGTCACCGGCCCGCTCCTCGGCATCCACCACCTGGCCCCGCTGAAGCCGACCGGCTCCTCCGCGGCCCCGACCGCCCACTACCCGGTCGCCCACACCACCAGCAAGGGGGCGCTGCGCGGCCTGTCGGAGGCCGCCGCGCTCGAACTCGGCCCGCGCTGCGTCCGCGTGAACACCATCCAGCCCGGCTACGTCGAGGCCGGGATGGCCGCCTCCGCCGCGGCCGCGTTCCGCGAGGCGAACATCCGCGAGACTCCGCTCGGCCGTACCGGAACCGTTCAGGAGGCGGCCCCCCTGGTCGTCTTCCTCCTGTCGGACGAGTCGTCCTTCATCACCGGCGCCGAGATCCCCGTCGACGGCGGGCCGACGGCGCACGGCGGCGTGAAGTCCGTGTCGGACGCCTTGCGTTCGCCGGCCTCGTGAGGCGGCTGCGAGGTCCGCCCCGCCGCGGGACGCGCACGGCCGGCGGCATCAGCATGACGGTGAGCGAACATGGCTACAGATGACGACAGGTGCACATCGGCCGATCGCCCGCCATCAGCGAGCCGACCTGCCAAGCCGCCGGATCCGAGGGGAGCCGGTGAAGTGAGGAGTGAGCCGTGTTCTACTACCTGCTCAAGTACGTGCTGCTGGGCCCCTTGCTGAGACTGGTGTTCCGGCCCCGGATCGAGGGCCTGGAGAACGTGCCGGCCACCGGCCCGGCGATCGTCGCCGGGAACCACCTCTCCTTCTCCGACCATTTCCTGATGCCGGCGATGCTGGGGCGCCGGATCACCTTCCTCGCCAAGGCGGAGTACTTCACCGGCCCGGGGCTCAAGGGCCGGCTCACCGCGTTCTTCTTCCGCAGTGCGGGGCAGATCCCGGTGGACCGCTCGGGCAAGGATGCCGGTCAGGCGGCGATCCGGGAGGGGCTGAAGGTGCTGGCCCGGGGCGAGTTGCTCGGGATCTATCCGGAGGGCACCCGGTCGCACGACGGCAGGCTGTACAAGGGCAAGGTCGGGGTGGCCGTGATGGCGCTGCGGGCCGGTGTGCCGGTGGTGCCGTGCGCGATGATCGGCACGTTCGAGGCCCAGCCGCCCGGGAAGGTGGTCCCGAACATCCACCCCGTCACCATCCGCTTCGGCAAGCCGCTCGACTTCTCGCGCTATGCCGGGATGGAGGGGCAGAAGGCGATCCTGCGGGCCGTCACCGACGAGATCATGTACGCCATCCTCGCCCTGTCCGAGCAGGAGTACGTCGACGAGTACGCGGCCGTCGTCAAAGAGCGGCAGGCGGCCGAGAAGGGCGCCAAGGAGCGCAGGTTCCCCAGGGCGCCGCTCAGCTGAACACGCAGACGAGGGGCGGCCGGAGTGTCCGGCCGCCCCTCGTCACCACAGGAACGCGGTCGTTACGGCTTGGGCGTGGCGTGCGGGGTGCAGGTCACGTCCGCGCCGTCCAGCTTGCCGTCGATCAGGTAGGCGTCGACGCGCTGGTTGATGCAGGGGTTGACCAGGCCCGTCACACCGTGGGAGCCCGCGTCCTCCTCGGTGATCAGGCGGGAGCCCTGGAACCGCTTGTGCAGTTCGACGGCGCCCTCGTACGGGGTGGCGGCGTCCCGGGTGGACTGCACGATCAGCACCTGCGGCAGGCCCTTGCCGGTCCTGACCTCGACCGGGTTCTGCTGCTTGACCGGCCAGGTGGCGCACGGCAGGTTCATCCAGGCGTTCGCCCACGTCATGAACGGGTACTGCGCGTTGAGCCGGGTGTTGTCCCGGTTCCAGGTCTTCCAGCTGGTCGGCCACTTGGCGTCGGTGCACTCGACGGCCGTGTAGACGGCGTTGCCGTTCTCGGCGGAGATGTTGCCCGCCGTGTCGGACAGGTCGGGGGCGGCGGCGTCGACCAGCGCCTGGGTGTCACCGGCGACGTACTTGCTGAACACCGTGGCGACCGGCACCCACGAGGAGTCGTAGTACGGCGCGCTCTGGAAGAAGGAGATCAGCTCGGCCGGGCCGACGACTCCGCCGATGGGGTTCTTCTTGGCGGTGGCGCGCAGCTGCAGCCACTTGGCCTGGACGGCGTCGCGGGTGGTGCCGAGGTGGAAGGCGGCGTCGTTCTTGGCGACCCAGTCCTCCCAGTCCTTCCAGCGACCCTCGAAGGCGATGTCCTGGTTCAGGTTGGCCTGGTACCAGATGTTCTCGCGGGCCGGGTTGACCACGCTGTCCACGACCATGCGGCGCAGGTGGCCCGGGAAGAGGGTGCCGTAGACCGCGCCGAGGTAGGTGCCGTAGGAGACGCCCAGGTAGTTGAGCTTCTTCTCGCCCAGGGCGGCGCGGATGACGTCCAGGTCGCGGGCGGTGTTCGGCGTGGTCATCTGCTGGAGCATGGCGCGGCCGGTGCGCTCCAGGCAGCCGTCGGCGTACTCGTGGGCCAGCTTGCGCTGCGCGAGCTTGTCCGCCTCGCTGTCCGGCACCGGGTCCGACTTCGGCGCCTTCACGAACTCCTGCGGGTCCTCACAGGAGATGGGCGCGGAGTGGCCGACGCCGCGCGGGTCGAAGCCCACGAAGTCGTAGGCCTTGGCGGCGTTCGCCCAGACGGGGTTCTTGTTGGTGACGCGCGTCGGGAAGCGCAGCCCGGAGCCGCCGGGGCCGCCGGGGTTGTAGACGAGCGCGCCCTGACGCTCCTCCTTGGTCCCCGTGTTGCCGATACGGTCGACGGCGAGCTTGATCTGCTTGCCGTACGGGTGGGCGTAGTCGACGGGCACGCTGACCCAGCCGCACTGGATGGGCTTGGCCAGCCCCCAGTCGGCCGGGCAGTCCTGCCAGTCGATGCCGGCCTTGGCGGCGCGGGCGGCGGCTGTCTCGGCGCCCTTGGCCTCCCGGTCCGGCGCCGGCCGGCCGGCGGCGCTGGCCGCGGGCGCCGAGACGGCGCCGGCGACCAGGGTGGCGGTGACGAGTGCTCCGGCCGAACCGAGCGCCATCAGGCGCCTCTTCGGTCTGTTCTCCCTCAAGTGGGCCCCTCCCCCTGCATCAGGATCGCTGTGAGTGGTCAGGTGGGGGATCCTCTCGGCTGTGAGCCGCCTGAGAACAGGGGTCGCCTGCCATCTTTACCAATCCGATAAACGGATGGTCATGTTCGACCCATGAGCCTTGCCAGAGAGGCGTCCAGGACTCGCCGCAACCGCAGGGCGTCCGGCGCCAGGGCGCTGACCAGGACCGCCGGTCCGGCCAGCGGCATCAGGGCGGCGCACTCGTCCAGCACCGCGGGCCCGGGCGGATTCCGGTCGAACTCCGGTCGTACGACGACAAGTTGACCCACCGCACGATGCCCGGCCAGCACCGCGGGACCGTCCCAGCCGCCCGGTGCCCCGGGCCCGCAGGCCAGTTCCTGGTCCAGCACCGTGCGGCCCGCGATCCGCACGGTCAGCCGGCTGCCGAGCCGGCCGGGCTCCTCCCCCGCCCGCCCGAGCACCTGCTCCTCCCGCAGCACGAGCCGGGCGCCGGCGGCGAGTTCGGCCCGGGTGACGACGCGCAGGTCGCTGCCCCGGGCCGAGATCAACTGCTCCGGCAGCCAGTGCAGTTCGGCTCCGTCGGCCACGTCGAGCCGTACGTCGTAGCGGGCCTCGCCCTTGGTCTGGCCCGGCAGGGCGAGGGTGGCGGCGGCCGAGCCGACGTGCAGCCGGGCGCCCTGCGCCGCGCTCGCCGTGAGCGAGAAGCGGTCGCCGCCGAGCGGGCCGCTCATCGCGCCGACGACCATGACCCGCGCCTCGGCGCCGCCGGACCGGACGCGGCGCAGGGCCAGCGGGCCGTCGCTCTCCAGGACGGGCAGCGCGGTGCCGCCCCGGCCGTCGGCGCGGGCGACGATCCGGGCGTCCGCCCGTACCCCGGTGGCGGTCACGCCGTCCACGCGGCCAGCCGCCCGCGCACCCAGGCGGCCACGTCGGCGACGCCCCGCTCGCTGCGCAACGACTGGAGGACGACGGGGAGTTCGGCTCGCTGGGCCTTGGCGTCGGCGGCCATCCGGGCGAGGTCGGAGCCGACGTACGGGGCGAGGTCGGTCTTGTTGACGACGAGCAGGTCGGCGGTGGTGACGCCGGGGCCGCCCTTGCGCGGGATGTCGTCGCCGCCGGCCACGTCGATCACGAAGATCTGGGCGTCCACGAGCCCCTTGGAGAAGGTCGCGGTGAGGTTGTCGCCGCCGGACTCGACGAGGATCAGGTCCAGCGGGCCGACCGCGTCCTCCAGGTCCTCCACGGCTTCGAGGTTGGCGGAGATGTCGTCGCGGATCGCGGTGTGCGGGCAGGCGCCGGTCTCCACGGCCGTGATCCGCTCGGGCGGCAGCACGGCCTCCCGCAGCAGGAACTCGGCGTCCTCACGGGTGTAGATGTCGTTGGTGACGACCGCGAGCGACAACTCCTCGCGCAGGGCCCGGCAGAGCGCGGCGACGGTGGCGGTCTTCCCGGACCCGACGGGCCCGCCGAGCCCGATGCGCAGCGCGCGGCGCGATCCGTCGGGCCGGCGCGCGTCCGCGCTGAGGGCGGCGGGGCCGGGATGGGTGTGATCGAGGTGCATGTACGGCTCCTGGTTGGCGAAGCGCGGCCGTTCAACCGGTCCGGCGCTTGAGGACGAGGCTGTTCGGGCCGATGGGGGCCAGGGGGCGGTGCTCCCCTGGCGGGGTCGAAGGGGCAGGGCCCCCGGGGGACGGCGGGGGCGGGCTCTATGACGCGAACAGCCGCACGGGCCAGGCCGCGTGCCACTCCGCGCCGACCTCCAGCAACGGCCCGGACGCCGCCGGCAGTGCGTCGACGCCCTCGTCGCGCACGCTCCGCGCCGCCTCCACGGCTCGGTCCACGACGCGGTCCAGCTCCGGCGCCAGCCGCGCCAGCACACCGGTCGCGTCGAACGGGTCGAGGCTGAGCAGCCGCACCGTGGCCGTCGCGGGCCCGCTGACGCTCTCGTACGCCGCGCAGTACGCCGCGTCCTCGGGTCCGAGACCGGCGGCCCGCGCCACGCACCCGAGCACCACCGGCTGATGCGCCCCCTTGGGGAAGCTCCGTGCCAGCGCGTCGAGTTCGTCGCACGGCCAGCTGGCCCGGGCGGCCCGCAGCAGCTGACGGCCGAGGCGCCGCGCGGCGGCCCGCAGGGCGGGTGACGGCGTACGGGCGTCCGCCGCCGTGTCCAACTCCTCCGGATCGACGCCGAGTACGGCCGCGGCGGCCAGCGCGCCCGCGACGGCTCCCGCGGTGTGCAGCCGGCCCCGGCAGAAGTCCTCCAGGCTCGCGGCGGAGGTGATCCGGCCCGCCTTGACGGCGGCCTCCGCCCCGCCGGAGTGCGCGTGCCCTCCGGCGGGGAAGCGGCCATCGGCCAGGACGAGCAGTGCGGCCCGTGACATCACGACCCCATCAGAAGAGGAAGTAACGCTGGGCCATGGGCAGTTCGGCGGCCGGGGTGGCCTCGACCAGTTCGCCGTCGATGTGCACGGCGAAGCTGTCGGGGTCGATCCGGACGTCGGGCCGGGCGTCGTTCTCGCGCATGTCGGCCTTGGTCACCGCGCGCGTGGAGGCGATCGCCTGGAACCGCTTGCCGAGCCCCAGCCGCTCCGGCAGCCCGTCCTCGATCGCCGGCTCCCCGACGAAGTTGACCGAGTTGGCGGCCGGGGCACGGCCGATCGCGCCGTACATCGGGCGGGGCAGGATCGGCTGCGGGGTGGGGATGGAGGCGTTGGCGTCGCCCATCTGCGCGTAGGCGATCTGCCCGCCCTTGAGGACGAGGAGCGGCTTGACGCCGAAGAACGCCGGCTCCCACAGCACGAGGTCGGCGAGCTTGCCGGTCTCGACGGAGCCGATCTCGGCGGCGAGGCCCTGCGCGAGCGCCGGGTTGATCGTGTATTTGGCGACATAGCGACGTACCCGGTGGTTGTCCGCGCGTCCGTCGCCGGGCAGCGCGCCGCGCCTGCGCTTCATCACATGGGCGGTCTGCCAGGTGCGCAGGATCACCTCGCCGACGCGGCCCATGGCCTGGGAGTCGGAGGAGATGATCGAGATGGCGCCGAGGTCGTGCAGGATGTCCTCCGCGCCGATGGTGGACGGCCGGATCCGGGACTCGGCGAAGGCCAGGTCCTCGGGGACCGCCGGGTTGAGGTGGTGGCACACCATCAGCATGTCGAGGTGTTCCTCGGTCGTGTTGACGGTGAAGGGCCGGGTCGGGTTGGTCGAGCTGGGCAGCACGTTGGGCTGCGAGACCACGGTCATGATGTCCGGCGCGTGCCCGCCGCCGGCGCCCTCGGTGTGGTACGAGTGGATGCCCCGGCCGGCGATCGCGGCGAGGGTGTCGCCGACGAACCCGGCCTCGTTGAGGGTGTCGGTGTGGATGGCGACCTGGATGCCGGTGCGGTCGGCGACCGTCAGCGCGGCGTCGATGACGGCCGGGGTGGAGCCCCAGTCCTCGTGCAGCTTCAGGCCGGCCGCGCCGCCCCGGATCTGGGAGAGCATCGCCTCGTGGCTGACGGTGTTGCCCTTGCCGAGGAAGCCGACGTTGACCGGGTAGGCCTCCATCGCCTCGAACATCCGGGCGAGGTGCCAGGGGCCGGGCGTGACCGTGGTGGCCTTGGAGCCCTCAGCGGGGCCGGTGCCGCCGCCGACCAGGGTGGTGATGCCGGAGGCGAGGGCCTCGTCGGCGACCTGGGGGCAGATGAAGTGCACGTGCGCGTCGATGGCGCCGGCGGTGAGGATCCGCCCGTTGCCCGCGATGATCTCGGTCTCGGGGCCGATGACCAGGCCGGGGTGGACGCCGTCCATGGTGTCGGGGTTGCCGGCCTTGCCGATCGCGGTGATCCGGCCGTCGCGGATGCCGATGTCGGCCTTGACGACGCCCCAGTGGTCGACGACGACGGCTCCGGTGATCACGGTGTCGGGGGTGCCGTCGGCGCGGGTGGCGCGGGACTGGCCCATGGACTCGCGGATGACCTTGCCGCCGCCGAAGACCGCCTCGTCCCCGGACGCGCCGGGTCCGCCGGAGCGGTCCTCCTCGATCTCGATCAGCAGATCGGTGTCGGCGAGCCGGATGCGGTCACCGGTGGTGGGGCCGAAGAGGTCGGCGTAGGCGCCGCGGGAGATCTCAGGCATCGAGCGCGCCTCCCGTCTCCCCGCGCAGCCCCGGCACGATCCGGGCGCCGGCGAGGGGCACCAGTTCGACGTCGACGGGGATGCCGGGCTCGAAGCGCACGGCGGTGCCGGCGGCGACGTTCAGCCGCTTGCCGCGGGCGGCGGCGCGGTCGAACTCCAGGCCGGGGTTGGCCTCGGCGAAGTGGTAGTGGGAGCCGACCTGGACCGGCCGGTCGGCGGCGTTGAGGACGGTGAGGCGGGTGACCTCGCGGCCCTCGTTGCACAGGACGGGGTCGTCCGCGAACAGGATCTCTCCGGGAATCATCGCGGCCCCCTCAGACGATCGGCTCGTGGACGGTGACGAGCTTGGTGCCGTCCGGAAAGGTGGCCTCCACCTGGACGTCGTGGATCATCTCGGGGACGCCGTCCATGACGTCGTCCCGGGAGAGGAGCTTGCGGCCGGAGGACATGAGTTCGGCGACCGTACGGCCGTCACGCGCGCCTTCGAGGATGTGCGACGTGATGAGGGCGACCGCTTCCGGGTGGTTGAGCCTGAGCCCCCGGGCCCTGCGCTTCTCGGCCACGTCGGCCGCCACGTGGATCAGCAGCCTCTCTTGCTCGTGCGGGGTCAGTTGCACGTCCCACCTCACAGTCCTTGCTCCGGACCGTGCGGGGTCCGGTTGCCGCAGCCATCACGACGGGGATAGGTGTAACACACAGACAAATCCCCGGATCGTCCTCAATCCCGGGCAGAAAAACCCCTGATGGCGTGGATCGGCAGGTTAGAGCGCCGGAGTTTCGGCGACGTTAACCAGACCTTGATCCACCGATGACCGCGCGATGGGACCGCCGATACCCGCGCGGGTCAGGAGACCCCGGGACCGCGGTGCTCGGCGGCGATGCCGAAGCGCTGCCGTTCGCGCGCGGCGGAACCGGCCTCGCGGACGCCCGAGACCGAGCTGACGACCTGCTCCCCGGCCTGCTCCTCGAGGGCGTCCAGCCGCTCCAGATCGGCGGCCGACACCAGCGCGACCAGCGGCTTGCCGTGCCGGGTGACCACGACGCGCTCACCGCCGTACACCACGCGGTTGATCAGGTCGGCCAGCTCAGCCCTGGCTTGCGTCACCGGAATCTCGTAGGCCATACCACCATCGTACGTCAGGTACGTCCTGTACATTTTTTACAGAAGCCGGGTCCGCCGGGGACCCGTGCGAGAGAAGGGGTGTCCCATGTCCCGCGCGTTCGCCCGTCATGTCCTGCCCGAGTTCACCGAGCGCACCGGCAGCGGCGCGCGCACCCTGGACCCCTACGGCAAGCTGTTCGAGGACCGGATCGTCTTCCTCGGCACCCCGCTGGACGACGCGGCCGCGAACGACGTGATGGCGCAGCTGATGTACCTCGAACACGCGGCGCCGGAGCGGGACATCACGCTGTACGTGAACTCCCCCGGCGGCACGTTCAGCGCGTTGACGGCGGTCTACGACACGCTGCGCTACGTCAGTTGCGACGTGGCGACCTACTGCCTGGGCCAGGCCGCCTCCCAGGCCGCGCTGCTGCTCGCGGCCGGCACGCCGGGCAAGCGGTTCGCCCTGCCGGGCGCGCGCATGGTCCTCTCGCAGCCCCAGCTGTCCGAGCCGGTGCAGGGCCAGCCCAGCGACCTGCTCATCCAGGCCGAGGAGCTGGCCCGGCTGCGGGCGCTGACGGAGGAGATGCTGGTACGGCACACCGGGCGCACGGCGGAGCAGGTTCACCGCGACCTGGAGCGGGACTTGGTGCTGGACGCCCCCGCAGCGGTGGACTACGGCCTGGTGGACGCCATCGTGCCCGCCCGGCGGGGCACTCCCGGCGCACCGGACGGGAGGTGAGCCGCCGATGCTGCCGGACCTGCCGCCGCTGCCCGCGCTCACGCGCGCCGAGGGCGACCTGATCGACCGTTACCTGGAGGCCGCCGACCTGCTGGGCCGCGTCAATCCCGCGCACGGCGGCGACACCTATCGCGGGCTGCGTGCGGCCCAGGCCCTGGTGCGCAAGGCCGCAGAGCTGCGTGACGCCCTCGCGCTGATGCACCAGCGGGGCGAGACGGAGCTGCACGGGGACACGCTGGCACGGGCCCTGCGGGTGCTGGACGGTGAACGCCGGACCGCGCGCGTCGCGCTCCCGCCGGACGGCGTCGGCTGATCCGGACGCCCGAGCGGCCGTACGGCATCCGGGCGTCGACCGGGGCCGCCCGGACGGGAGTTGAAACGGCCCGAACGACGTACCGCCGACCGGTGTATATCCGGATCGCTTTTCCGGCCTCCCGACTTGCGCTCCGCGCCCGTCCCGGGCTCGCGGGAAAGCGCTTCGTCCCAGGTCCGAGGGTACGTCGGGGATCTGACGATGTCTCGAACGTCACGTGGTCCACCCGAACGGGTGAGTGGTGAGTAACGCCACAAATTCCCGGATGCGTTGGGATTTTCGGACCGGCGTGGGTGAAGATCCCGTCCGACGACAAGCCCCCGCCGACCGCGGCGGGGCGGTCCGGGCGGACGCCGAGTCCTGCCGCCGCCCGGATGACCGGTCGACAGGAGTGGATCGGCAGGAGTGGAGGACCCAGGCAAGACGGGTCGCCGGGACGGATGTCCGTCCGCGCGTCACAGAGCCCTCTGTGCGCCGCGGCCGGGCGGAGGTTCCGAGCAGCCCTTGGGGTGAAGCCGCGGCAACGCGGCCGGGCAACTTCGCCAGCCCGAATCCGACAGGTCATCCTTCACAGGCGGCTGACGAAGGGTTGCGCATGACTGCGCTCAATCGTGTCCCGTCGCTCATGGCCCGGGCCGGTACGGCCTCGGCCCTCACCCTCGCCGCCGTGGGCGGCTCGATCGCGGTCCCCGGGCTCGCCACCGACGCCTCGGCCGCGACCCTGGCGACGAAAGCACTGCACATCGCGGCCTCCAAGAAGGGGGCGCCGTACCAGTACGGGGCCACCGGGCCGCGCAGGTTCGACTGCTCGGGGCTGACGCTCTACTCGTTCAAGAAGGCGGGCAAGAGCCTGCCACGTACCGCCGCCGCGCAGTACAACAGGACGCACCACATCTCCGCCCGCAGCCGCAGGGCCGGCGACCTGGTGTTCTTCCACTCGGGCTCCTACGTCTACCACGTCGGCATCTACGCCGGGCACGGGAAGATCTGGCACGCACCGAGGACCGGGGACGTGGTGCGGCTCCAGAAGATCTGGACCAGGAGCGTCTGGTACGGCCGGGTCGGCTGACCCGGTCCATCGCGGCGGGTCGGCCCGACGGTCCGGCAGGGCGACGCCGGCTGCCCCGGCCCGGCCCAGGTCGGCCGACCCGCCGTAATGGGAGGAGCGGCTCCAGCAGCAGGGCCGCTTCCGAGCACCGTCGGCGCCACCCCGGTGCCCGCCTGGAGCCCACGGGCGGCCCGGGGCCGACGCACTCACTGCACAGACGCCGAGGCACCTCGGCGACCCGGCGCGGATGCCGTGCGAAGCCCCGAGGGCTCGTTCCGTCGGGCCGGCCGTACGAACGGGGCATGAACGCCCTCGACGCGCCGTCACCCCCTCGCGGCACCCGGGACAACGCCTCCCCACCACCCCGCCCCGCCCGGAGGGCTGCCGTGCCCCTGTCGGCCGGCTAGCGGGTCTGTTCGGCCGGGAGGATCCAGGGGAGTTCGATGAAGACCGTCTTGCCGCCCTCGCGGGTGGGGCGGACCCGGAGCTTGCCTCCGCACTCCGCGGTGAGCCAGCGGATGATGACCATGCCGCGCCCGTTGTCCTGCTGGACGGCTGCGGGCAGTCTCTTCGGAAAGCGCGGGTGACTGTCCGTCACGCCGATGCGGAGCTGTTCGTCGCGCTCCAGGGCGATGTCGACCGTGAAGGTGGGTGACTGACCGAAAGTGTGCTGTACGGCGTTCGTGGCGAGTTCGGAGACGATGAGTCGCACCGTGTCGGCCGTCTCGGTGTCCGACGGCAGGCCCCACTCCGCGAGCGTGCCCACGACATACGTGCGGGCCGCGGAGACCGAGGCGGGATCGCTCGGCAGAGTGACGGATGCTTCCAGATGGTCTGCCATGGCGAGGTCGTCCCTTTCCCACGGGACCGCAGTCCGACACGGCGCGGATGGTTCGAGTACGGTCCCGGACTGGTGCTTGCTCGTCAGCCTGCCACCACCGGGCCGGTCACGGGGAGCGATCCACCAAGATATGCATATATCTGTCGCTCGAAGCGGTGAACTCTGCGACGCGAGACCGTATTCGGGCGGCCCGGAAGGAGTAAGGAGGAGCCCATGCAGAACGGGCCGGCCGTGCGCCGCCGCAAACTGGGCGCCGAACTGCGCACGCTGCGTACCGGTGCCGGGCTCACGAGCGGTGAGGCGGCCCGGCTGGTGGGCTGGCACCAGTCGAAGGTCAGCCGTATCGAGACCGGCGCCAGCGGCGTGAAACCAGCGGATGTGCGGTTACTCCTCGACGCCTACGAGGTGCACGACCGGCAACTGCGCCAGCTGCTGCTGATGCTGGCCGGCTCCGGCGACACCGGCGACCGGCACCGCTGGTGGCACGCCTACCGCGGGGTGCTGCCGCCCACCTACCGGGACTTCATCAGCCTGGAGTCGCAGGCGAGCACGATGCGCACCCTGGAGACCACGGTCGTACCCGGCCTGCTGCAGACCCCCGAGTACGCCCGCGCGGTGACCCGGGCGGCCGTGAAGGACCTGGACGACAGCGACCGGGACACGCTGGTGGAGGTGCGGCTGGCCCGGCAGGACGTGCTGCGCGCCGACCCGCCGCTGGTGCTGAGCGCGGTGCTGGACGAGGCGGTGCTGCGGCGCGAGGTCGGCGGCCCCGAGGTGATGGCCCGGCAGCTGGAGCGGCTGATGGAGGCGGCCCGGCTGCCCCACGTACGGCTCCAGGTACTGCCGTTCAGCGCCGGAGCGCATGTCGGCCTCACCGGGCCTTTCGTTATCTTCTCATTTCCGAGCACTTCTGATCTGGACGTGGTTGTTCTCGACCAGTTGACGAGTAGCCTCTACCTGGAGCGGAAAGAAGACCTCATGGCCTACTCGGAGGCCTTCGACACCCTTCGGATGCACGCCCTTTCACCCGAGGACACGTTGGACTACATCGCCGGGATAGGTGACGGCGCGTAAGGAGGCACCATGTCAGCTCTGCCTCGGAACGTCCCTGCCAGTACCGACCTGCACGACGTGCGCTGGCTGCGCAGCAGCTACAGCACGGGAGCGAACAACTGCGTGGAGACGGCCCGGCCGCGCTCCGGCCCCGGAGCCGGACTGCTCGCCGTGCGCGACTCCAAGCGCCCGGCCGGACCCGCGCTGCTCTTCTCCACCGAGAGCTGGGCCGGTTTCCTCAGCGATCTCTGACGAGAAGCGATCGCAACCGATCACTCGTACCCACCCAAGGTTGAAGCACGGCCGTGTCACGCCGACTCATGGTCGCGTTTCGACGATCACACGTACAGCGCGTTCGATCTCGGCCCCGGACAGGTCCGCGCGGGCGGTCAGCCGCAGCCGTGAGACGCCGTCGGGCACGGAAGGAGGACGGAAGCAGCCCACGGCCAGACCGGCGGTACGGCAGTCGGCCGCCCAGCGCACCGCCTGTTCCGGGGACGCGGCTCGCACGGAGACCACCGCGGCGTCCGGACGCACCGCCTCCAGACCCGCGGCGGTCAGCCGTGCGTGCAGTTCCGCGGCAACCGCCCGGGCGCGCGCCGCGCGCTCCGGTTCACGGACGAGCAGCCGCAGCGCCGCGAGCGCGGCCCCGGCCGCCGCCGGCGCCAGACCCGTGTCGAAGATGAACGTCCGGGCGGCGTTGACCAGGTGGTCGATCACCCGCCGCGGCCCGAGCACCGCGCCGCCCTGGCTGCCCAGCGACTTGGACAGGGTGGCCGTGACCACCACGTCCGCGGCGCCGGCCAGCCCCGCCGCGTACGGCGCGCCCCGGCCGCCGTCGCCCAGCACCCCGAGCCCGTGCGCGTCGTCCACGACGAGCCCCGCGCCGTGCTCCCGGCACGCCGCGGCCAGCTCGGCCAGCGGCGCCCGGTCCCCGTCGACCGAGAACACGGTGTCCGAGACGACGATCGCCGGCCCCTGGTGGGTGCCCAGCGCCTTGCGCACCGCCTCCGGGTCGGCGTGCCCGACGACCTGCCGCTCGCCCCGCGCCAGCCGGCAGCCGTCGATGAGGGAGGCGTGGTTGCCGGCGTCGGAGACGATGAGCGAGCCGTGCGGGCCGAGCGCGGTGACCGCGGCCAGGTTGGCGGCGTAACCGGAGGAGAAGACCAGCGCCGCCTCGAAGCCGCAGAAGGCGGCCAGTTCGCGCTCCAGCTCGGTGTGCAGCTCGGTGGTGCCGGTGACCAGCCGGGAGCCGGTCGAACCGCCGCCCCAGGTCCGGGCGGCCCGGGCGGCCCCCTCGATGACCTCGGGGTGGTGGGCCAGGCCCAGGTAGTCGTTGCTCGCCAGGTCCAGCAGCGACGAGTCGGCGGCGCGCGGGCGCAGGGTCCGTACGAGTCCGGCGCGGCGGCGCGCCTCGGCCTGCTCGTCGATCCAGCCGAACGCCATGGGTCCTCCGGGGCTTTTGTAGGTAGCGAACAGACACTAGCGGCACGACCGGTCACCCGAGGTGTGGCAATACCCACACGGTGAACCGTCTCCGTTGTGCAAACTCTCCTTGGCCCGGGGCGGTCCGGTACGACAGGATCGGGCCTCATGGACCTGCTGAACACGCTGGTGGACAAGGGGCTTCGGCGCGAGCTGCCGACCCGCGAGGAAGCGCTCGCCGTTCTGGCCACCTCCGACGACGACCTGCTCGATGTGGTGGCCGCGGCCGGCAAGGTGCGCCGGCACTGGTTCGGGCGCCGGGTGAAACTCAACTATCTGGTGAACCTCAAGTCGGGCCTGTGCCCTGAGGACTGCTCCTACTGTTCCCAGCGGCTCGGCTCGAAGGCCGACATCCTGAAGTACACCTGGCTCAAGCCCGACGAGGCCTCCCAGGCGGCCGCCGCGGGCCTGGCGGGCGGCGCCAAGCGGGTCTGCCTGGTGGCGAGCGGACGCGGCCCGACCGACCGGGACGTGGACCGGGTCTCGGAGACCATCCGGACCATCAAGGAGCAGAACGAGCAGGTCGAGGTGTGCGCCTGCCTCGGCCTGCTCTCCGACGGCCAGGCCGAGCGGCTGCGCGAGGCGGGCGCGGACGCCTACAACCACAACCTCAACACCTCCGAGTCCACGTACGGGGACATCACCACCACCCACACCTACGCCGACCGGGTGGACACGGTGAACAAGGCGCACGCGGCCGGGCTGTCCGCCTGCTCCGGTCTGATCGCGGGCATGGGCGAGAGCGACGAGGACCTGGTCGACGTGGTCTTCAGCCTGCGTCAACTCGACCCGGATTCGGTGCCGGTGAACTTCCTCATCCCGTTCGAGGGCACCCCGCTGGCCAAGGAGTGGAACCTCACCCCGCAGCGTTGCCTGCGGATCCTCGCGATGGTCCGGTTCGTCTGCCCGGACGTGGAGGTCCGGATCGCGGGCGGCCGCGAGGTCCATCTGCGCACCATGCAGCCCCTCGCGCTGCACCTCGCCAACTCCATCTTCCTCGGCGACTACCTGACCAGCGAGGGCCAGGCGGGCAAGGCCGACCTGGAGATGATCGCGGATGCCGGCTTCGAGGTGGAGGGCGCCGGCGAGGTCACGCTGCCGGAGCACCGGATCGAGTCCGCGGGTGGCTGCGGGTCGGTCTGCGGTTCGCACGACAGTTGTGGTTCGCACGAGAGCGCGGACGCGTGCGGTCACGAGGGCGCGGGTGTGTGCGGTACGACGGCGGCGCCGGCCGCGCAGGAGCCGCGCACCGACCTCGTGGCCGTCCGCCGCCGGGGCGCCGGAACGGACCTCGCGCCCAATGCCTGACCGGTCCGGCCTGTCCCGCCTCAGCCTGCCCGACCTGCTGGAGCTGGACCGGCGGCACGTGTGGCATCCGTACGGCCCGATGCCGGGACGTGCCGAACCGCTCGTCGTGGAGTCGGCGAGCGGGGTGCGGCTGCGGCTCGCCGACGGCTCCGGCGACCTCGTGGACGGCATGTCGTCGTGGTGGTCGGCGATCCACGGCTACAACCACCCGGTCCTGAACGCGGCGGCGCACGACCAGCTCGGGCGGATGAGCCACGTGATGTTCGGCGGACTCACGCACGAGCCCGCCGTCCGCCTCGCGAAGCACCTTGTCGACATGTCACCAGAGGGACTGGAGCACGTCTTCCTGGCCGACTCCGGTTCGGTGTCGGTCGAGGTCGCGGTGAAGATGTGCCTGCAGTACTGGCGCTCGCTCGGCCGGCCCGGCAAGCAGCGGCTGCTGACCTGGCGGGGCGGCTACCACGGCGACACCTGGAACCCGATGTCCGTGTGCGACCCCGAGGGCGGGATGCACGCGCTGTGGTCGGGCGTGCTGCCGCGTCAGATCTTTGCCGACGCGCCGCCGGCCGCGTACGAGGAGTCGTACGCGGAGCAGCTGCGCGAGCTGATCGCCCGCCACGCGGACGAGGTGGCCGCGGTGGTCGTGGAGCCGGTCGTGCAGGGCGCGGGCGGCATGCGCTTCCACTCCCCCGCGTACCTGCGGGTGCTGCGCGAGGCGTGCGACGCGCACGACGTGCTGCTGGTGTTCGACGAGATCGCCACCGGGTTCGGCCGCACCGGCGCGCTGTTCGCGGCGGAGCACGCGGGCGTCACCCCGGATGTGATGTGCGTGGGCAAGGCGCTGACCGGCGGCTATCTGACGCTGGCCGCCACGCTGTGCACCGCGCGGGTCGCCGACGGCATCTCGCGGGGCGAGGTGCCGGTGCTCGCGCACGGCCCGACGTTCATGGGCAACCCGCTCGCGGCGGCCGTGGCCTGCGCCTCCGTGGAACTGCTGCTGGGCCAGGACTGGCGGGCCGAGGTCAAGCGGATCGAGGCGGGCCTCGCGGAGGGCCTGGCGCCGGCCCGGGAGCTGCCCGGCGTACGGGACGTCCGCGTCCTCGGGGCGATCGGCGTGGTCCAGCTCGACCACGAGGTGGACATGGCGGCGGCCACCGCGGCGGCCGTAAGGGAGGGCGTGTGGCTGCGCCCCTTCCGCGACCTGGTCTACACGATGCCGCCGTACATCACGTCGGACGAGGACGTGGCGAGGATCGCGCGCGCGGTGTGCGCCGCGGCGCGGGAGGGATGACATGCCGGTACTGGTGATCACAGGGACGGGCACGGAGGTCGGCAAGACCGTCACCACGGCCGCCGTCGCCGCCGCCGCGCTCGCGGCCGGGCGTTCGGTGGCCGTGCTGAAGGCCGCGCAGACGGGCGTACGGCCCGACGAGCGCGGGGACGCCGACGAGGTCGCGCGGCTCGCGGGACCGGTCACGGCCGGCGAACTGGCGCGTTATCCAGAGCCGTTGGCGCCGGGAACGGCCGCGCGGCGGGCCGGGATGGCGCCCGTGCACCCGCGCGAGGTGGCCGACCGGGCCGCCAAGCTGGCCGCCGAGCACGATCTCGTGCTGGTGGAGGGCGCGGGCGGGCTGCTGGTCCGCTTCGACGCGGCCGGCGGCACCCTGGCCGACGTGGCCGGGCTGCTCGGCGCACCGGTCCTGGTGGTGGCCCAGGCCGGTCTGGGCACCCTCAACACCACCGAGCTGACCGCCCGGGAACTGCGGCGCCGGGACCTGGAGCCGGCGGGCGTGGTCATCGGCAGCTGGCCCGACTCCCCCGACCTCGCCATGCGCTGCAACGTGACGGACCTGCCGGAGGTCGCCGCGGCTCCCCTGCTCGGCGCGATCCCCACCGGGGCGGGCGCGCTGCCGCCGGCCGACTTCCGCCGGGCGGCGCCGACGTGGCTGGCGCCCCGGCTGGACGGGACCTGGGACGCGGAGGCGTTCCGGGCACGGACGGCGTCGTAGCCGCGCCCTGCGCCCGGCCTCGTCCACTCTCCGGCCGGCCGTCCCGGTCGGAGAGTGGACGACCCGGCCGTGACGGCAGGGGGTGCGGCGGCCCCGGACGGGGGACACTTCTCCTAGGCCGTCCCCCGGGAGGTTCGCCATGCGGCTGCTGTCCGGTTCCGCCAAGGTGGCTCCGAGCTCCGTCCACCACCCGCTGTTCGCCCGCTGCTACGCCCGGCTCAGTGTGAGCGCCGAGACCCGGATGGGCATGGCCGGCGTGCGGGAGCGGCTGCTCGCCGGGCTGTCCGGGCGGGTGATCGAGATCGGCGCGGGCAACGGGCTGAACTTCGGCCACTACCCGGACACCGTCGCCGAGGTCGTGGCGATCGAACCGGAGCCGCGGTTGAGGAAGCTGGCGCTGGAGTCGGCGCTGCGCACCGAGGTCCCGGTCGACGTGGTGCCGGGCGCGGCGGAGGCGCTGCCGGTCAAGAGCGAGGCCTTCGACGCGGCCGTGCTGTCCCTGGTGCTGTGCAGCGTACGGGACGTGCCCCGGGCACTGGCCGAGGTGCGGCGCGTGCTCAGACCGGGTGGTCAGGTGCGGTTCTTCGAGCACGGGCAGGGCGGCGGTACGGCGATGCGGCTGACCCAGCACACGCTGGACCGGACGCTGTGGCCCGCGCTGGCCGGCGGCTGCCATCTGTCCCGGCGTCCGGTGGCCGCGCTGCGCGAGGCCGGGTTCACGCTCGGGCCCCAGCGGCAGGTGATGATGCCGGAGCGCGGTCCGGCGCTGCCGTCCTCGTACTGCGTGCTCGGCGTCGCCTGGCGCCCGGACGAGCCGGACGCCCGCTGACCCCGGACCACCGCGGCAGCCCGCGTCGGTCACAGGCTCCAGCGCCGCAGCTCGCGCGCGATGTCGTCCACGCCGGCCGCGCCGTCCTTCACCAGGCGGGCGAGATCGCGCACCTGCTCGGGGCTGGTGGCCACCTTCTCGCCGCTGGCGACCAGGTAGGCGTACGCGACCGCCGAGGCGAACAGCGCGTTGGAGCGCTCCAGCGCCGGCAGGTGGATCAGCAGTTGGAGCAGGGCGGCGGCGCGGGCGTGCGGGGTGTCGTAGACGGGCATGCCGAAGATCTCGGCGCGGTGCCGGGCGACGGCGGCGACGAGTGCGCCCCAGTCGGTGACCTGCGGGTCCCCGGGGGTCTTCTGTTCGGCGAGCATGAGGAGCCAGGGGAGGTCGATGCTGAGTTCGTTCAAGGGATCAGCGGCCGTCCCCGGTGCCGGTGCCGCGCGTGTCGGCGAACTCCTCGGCGAACACGGACTCGTACTGCTTCATGAAGTCGGCGGCGGCCTCGACGAACGTGCGGCCGGCCTCCCCGGTGTCCTGTCTGACCAGCTCTTCGATGTACCGGTTGACGCTGATGCCGCGGGCCAGGGCGCGTTCGCGGGCCGCGCGGGCGGTGCCCTCGTCCACGCGCACGTTCAGCTGGGTCTTCGCCATGCCTCGACGCTAGCGCTGAAGTGCTAGCAAGGCAAGGGCGGCGTGTGGACCCCTGCGCCGGGCCGGCTTCTCCCTTACGCTCGCCCGGGACGGGCGGTTCCGGCGACCGGGAGGCGGTCTTGTCCACACCTGCTGCGCGGCACGCGCCGGACGGCGCCGTCGCGGCCCGCGCCCGCGGGCTGACGAAGGCGTACGGCTCCGGCGAGACGGCCGTCATCGCCCTGGACTCGGTGGACGTGGACATCGCGCGTGGCCGTTTCACCGCCGTGATGGGGCCTTCGGGGTCCGGGAAGTCCACGCTGATGCACTGTCTGGCGGGGCTCGACACGGTGTCGGCCGGGCAGGTGTGGCTGGGCGGCACGGAGATCACGGGGCTGAGGGAACGGGAGCTGACCCGGCTCAGGCGGGACCGGATCGGGTTCATGTTCCAGTCGTTCAACCTGATCCCGACGCTGACGGCCGCCGAGAACATCACCCTGCCCATGGACATCGCGGGCCGCAGGCCCGACCCGCAGTGGCTGGACCAGGTGATCGACAGGCTCGGCCTGCGCGACCGCCTCTCGCACCGGCCCGCCCAGCTCTCCGGAGGTCAGCAGCAGCGGGTGGCGTGCGCGCGGGCGCTGGCCTCCCGGCCCGAGCTGATCTTCGCCGACGAGCCGACCGGCAACCTCGACTCGCGCGCGGGCCTGGAGGTGTTGGGCTTTCTGCGGGGCGCGGTGGACGATCTCGGGCAGACGGTCGTCATGGTCACCCACGACCCGGGCGCCGCCGCCCATTCCGATCTGGTGCTCTTCCTGGCCGACGGGCGGATCGTGGACGAGATGGAACGGCCGACGGCGGACGCCGTACTCGAACGTCTGAAGCGGTTCGACACCGTCCGGGGCCGGCTCGGCCACACCGCCCGAGAGGACTGACCGGGTGCTCAAGGCGACCCTGAGGAGCTTCCTCGCGCACAAGGGGCGGCTGGCGCTGTCCGCGCTGGCCGTGATCCTTTCCGTGGCCTTCGTCGCGGGCAGTCTGATCTTCTCCGACACCGTCACCCGCACCTTCGACCGGCTCTTCGCGTCCACCGCCGCCGATGTGACGGTCCTGCCGAAGCAGCGGGATCTGACGTCGGCGCGGCTGAGCGGTTCGGTGCAGACCCTGCCGGCGGCGCTGCGGGACCGGGTGGCGAAGGTCGACGGGGTCGCGGCGGCCCGCGCCGAGGTGTCGGTGCAGAACGCCGTCGTGGTCGACCGCCACAACAGGTCCGTGGGGCCGACCACCGGCGCCCCGACCATCGCGACGGCCTGGCACGCCACCCACCGCAGCCCGGTGCGGCTCACCTCGGGCCATGCGCCGCACGGCGCGGGCGAGGCGCTGCTGGACGCCGACACGGCCCGCAAGCGGCACGTCGGCATCGGCGACGCGCTGACCGTGCAGGCACAGCCCGGCGCCTTCCGGGTGCGGGTCGTCGGCATCGCCACGTTCACCGCCACCAACCCCGGGGCGGCCCTGGTCTTCCTGGACCCGGCGGTGGCGGGCCGCGAACTGCTCGGGTCGGCCGCGAAGGCGACCAGCATCGCGGTGGACGCAGCCAAGGGCGTGCCGGACGCGGAGCTGAAGCGGCGCGTCGCTCAGGCGGTCGGCGCCGGTTCCTACGACCTGAAGACCGCGAAGGAACAGGCCAAGTCGGCGGCGGCCAGCCTCGGCACGTTCCTGGACGTGATCAAGTACGTGATGCTGGGCTTCGCCGGTGTCGCGCTGCTCGTCGGCGTGTTCCTCATCGTCAACACCTTCTCCATGCTGATCGCCCAGCGCACCCGGGAACTGGGCCTGCTGCGGGCGCTCGGCGCGGACCGGCGGCAGGTGCGGCGGTCGGTGCTCACGGAGGCGCTGCTGCTCGGCCTGGCGGGGTCCACGCTCGGGCTGGCCGCCGGGATCGGGCTGGCGGCGGCCCTGATCCGGCTGATGAGCGCGTTCGGGATGAACCTGAAGACCACCGAGATGGCCATCGGCTGGGGGACACCCGTCGCGGCCTATGTCGTCGGCCTCGGCGTCACCTTGGTGGCCGCCTATCTGCCCGCCCGGCGCGCGGCGGCCGTCTCGCCGATGGCGGCCCTCGCGGACGCGGAAGTCGCCGGTGTGGGCAAGCCGTTGAAGGTGCGGGCGGTCGTCGGCGCGGCGATCGGGGCGGTCGGCGCGGCGGGGCTGGCCGGGTGCGCGGCGGCCACGAGGACCGCGCAGGCGGCCGCGCTGCTCGGGGCCGGTGTGGCGCTGACGCTGATCGCGACCGTCGTCGCCGGTCCGCTGCTGGTGCGGCCGGTGATCCGGGTGCTGGGTGGCGCCTTCCCCGCCCTGTTCGGCGCGGTCGGCACGATGAGCCAGCGCAACGCCCTGCGCAATCCGCGCCGTACGGGCGCCACCGCCGCCGCGCTGATGGTGGGGCTGGCCCTGGTCGGCGGGATGTCGGTGGCGAGCACCTCGATGACGGCGTCGTTCGACCGGCAGATCGACAAGACCCTCGGCGCAGACTTCATCGTCCAGAACACCAACTTCCAGCCGTTCACCGGGCAGGTGCGCGACACCGTGGCCCGCACGCCCGGTGTGGGGCTGGTCGTTGCGCAGCGGCTCACCCAGGTCGCCGTACGGCTGCCGAACGGCACGCGGGTGCGGACCGCCGCCGCCGGGTACAGCCCTGGGCTCGACGACGTGGTGCACATTCCGTACACGCGGGGTGGTTCGGCGGCCGCGCTGGCGGACGGGCACCTCGCCATGGACGCCGACTTCGCCCGGGACCACGGCGTGCGCGTGGGCAGTGTCCTGCCGGCCGAGTTCCCGGGCGGCCGGCACGCCGAGCTGACCGTGGCGGCGCTGACCAACCAGGACACGGCGCAGGGCTTCGGCACCGAGGGCGGCATGTTCTTCGGTCTGGGCACCCTCGCGCGGTACGCGCCGGGCGCCCAGGACTCGGCCCTCTTCGTGAACGCGGCCACCGGCACCAGGCCGCAGGACCTGCGGCCCCGGCTGGACCGCGCCCTGAAGCCGTACCCGCAGGTCCAAGTGCGCAACCAGACCGACTACAAGCAGCTGGTCCACGACCAGATCGCCGTGCTGCTGTACCTGGTGTACGCGCTGCTCGGGCTGGCGATCGTCATCGCGGTGCTCGGTGTGGTCAACACCCTCGCCCTGTCGGTGGTGGAGCGCACCCGCGAGATCGGGCTGCTGCGCGCGATCGGGCTGGGGCGGCGGCAGTTGCGCCGGATGATCCGGCTGGAGTCGGTGGTGATCGCGGTGTTCGGCGCGGTGCTCGGGCTGGCACTGGGACTCGTGTGGGGCGTGTGCATGCAGCAGGTGCTGGCCCTGCGCGGGCTGACGGCGCTGGCCGTCCCGTGGGGCACGATCGTCGGGGTCGTGATCGCCTCGGCGGTGGTGGGCGTGGTGGCGGCGCTGCTGCCGGCGCTGCGGGCGTCCCGGATGAACGTGCTGGCCGCGATCGCCCACGAGTGACGGCACCCTGCCGCGGTTCGGGACCGACGTGATGGGATCGCGGGTACCGGCTCAAGCCACCGTCTTTCGAGGGAAGTTGGGGAGAGTTCATGGCGCGTCCGTTCCGTTTCGGGGTCAATCTGCTCACGCCCGCGCCGGCCGCCGAGTGGCGCGCGAAGTGCCGGCGCGCCGAGGAGCTGGGGTACGACGTGCTCCTCGTCCCGGACCATCTGGACGGGCCCGCGCCGTTCCCGGCGCTGGTCGCGGCGGCCGGGGCGACCGAGCGGCCCCGGGTCGGCACGTTCGTGCTCAACGCGGGCTTCTGGAACCCGACGCTGCTGGCCCGCGAGGTGGCGACCGCGGACGCGCTCACCGGCGGGCGCCTCGAACTGGGGCTGGGCACCGGGTATGTGCCGGCCGAGCACGAGGCGGCCGGGCTGCCGTACGGCTCGGCGCGCGAGCGGGTGGACCACCTCCGGCGCACGGTCGGGGAGCTGGACCGGCTGCTGGGGTCGCACGACCTCCCCCAGTCCCGGTCTCGCTCCATCGGGTGGACCTCCATGCCCCGGCCCGTCCAGTCCCGGGTGCCGCTGCTGATCGGTGCGAACGGCGACCGGATGCTGCGGCTGACCGCCGAGCACGCGGACATCGCGGCCTTCACCGCAGCCCGGCCGGGGCCCGTGCCGGGGACGCTGGAGCCGCTCGGCGCCGAGGAGCTGGACGAGCGGGTGGCGCGGTACCGGGACCTGGCGCGGGGCCGGGCGGAAGAGGCCGAACTGAACCTGCTGATCCAGCTGGTGGCGGTCACCGACGACCCGGAGCCCGTGCTGAAACCGCTGCTGGAGAGGCAGTCGCGGCTGACGCTGGACGACGCGCTGGCCCTGCCCGTCGTGCTGGCCGGTCCGCTTCAGCAGATCGTCGCGCGGGTGCGGGCGCAGCGCGAGCGGTACGGCTTCTCGTACCTGACCGTGCTGGAACCGTCCATGGAGGCCTTCGCGCCGGTGATGGAGCGGCTGCGCGAGGAGTCCGCATGACGGAATTCCTCCCCGGCGCCGACCCCCTCGTGATCCGCTGATCACATGACCGATCTGCGGATACGCCACGCTCTCACCGACGATCTCGACGCCGTGCTCGCCTTCTGGAAGACGGCCGCCGAGGGCACCAGCATCAGCGACGACCGGGACGGGGTGGAGCGGCTGGTCGCCCGTGATCCCGAGGCGCTGCTCCTCGCCGAGCTGGACGGCGAGCTGGCGGGCACGGTGATCGCGGGGTTCGACGGCTGGCGCTGCCATCTGTACCGGCTCGCGGTGCATCCGCGGCGGCGCCGGCAGGGCATCGCCTCGGCGCTGCTGGCCGCCGCCGAGGAGCGGTTCGTACGGCTCGGCGGCCGGCGTGCGGACGCGATGGTGCTGGTGCGCAACGCGACCGCGCACCACGCCTGGGGCGCCGCCGGGTACGAGGCGCAGGAGCAGTGGCGGCGCTGGGTGAAGCCGCTCGGCGGCTGAGACACCGAGGCGTCTTTGCCCATCCTTTACCCTTGAGGGAGCACTCGGCTCTCTATGAAAGGTTGTGAGCGTCCGCCCATGGGCGAGCCTCCCCGTCGGCGCCACCGCGCGTCCCGTCCCGCCTTGTCCGATCATGGGACGGGGGTGAGCCGATGACCGAAGTGCTCCTGCTTCTGGTGGCGATCCTGCTGTCGGTCGCCTGCGGCGCCTTCGTGGCCGCGGAGTTCTCGCTGACCACGGTGGAGCGCGGCGAACTGGAGCGGGCCGCCGAGCGCGGCGAGCGGGGCGCGGCGGGCGCCCTGAAGGCCGTACGGAACCTGACCTTCCAGCTCTCCGGCGCCCAGCTCGGCATCACCGTGACCAACCTGGTGGTCGGCATGCTCGCCGAGCCGTCCGTCGCCAAGCTGCTGGCCGGCCCGTTCCGGGCGCTGGGCCTGTCGGGGGCGACGGCGACTTCGGTCGCGCTGGTGCTCGGTACGGCCCTGTCGACGGTGTTCCTGATGGTCGTCGGGGAGCTGGTGCCGAAGAACTGGGCGATCTCCTCACCGCTGGCCATGGCCCGGCGGGTCGGCAACCCGCAGCGCTTGTTCAGCGCGGCCTTCCGGCCCTTCATCACGCACCTGAACAACACGGCCAACCATGTGGTGCGCCGGCTCGGCATCGAGCCCGCCGAGGAGCTGGCCTCCGCGCGCAGCCCCCAGGAGCTGGCCGCGCTCGCCCGGCACTCCGCCAAGGAGGGCGCGCTGGAGCCGGACACGGCCGAGCTGTTCGTGCGCACGCTGAACCTGGCCGATCTGACGGCGGAGAACGTGATGACCCCGCGCGTCCAGGTCGTCGCCCTCGAGACGCAGGCGACCTGCGAGGACGTGGCCAACGCGACCCGGGCGACCGGGCTGAGCCGGTTCCCGGTCTACCGGGGCACGCTCGACTCGGTGGTCGGCACCGCCCACATCAAGGACGTCCTGGCCGTCCCCGCCGACCAGCGGCGCCTCCGCACGGTCGCCCAGGTGATGCGCGAGCCGCTGCTGGTCCCCGAGTCCCTGACCGTCGACCGGCTGCTGGACCGCCTCGGCGGCCGGCGCACCATGGCCGTCGTCATCGACGAGTACGGCGGCACGGCCGGGGTGGCGACCCTGGAGGACATCGTCGAGGAGGTCGTCGGCGAGGTGCGCGACGAGCACGACCCGCACGAGACGCCCGACCTCGCCCCCGCCGGGGCGGACGAGCGGGGCCGGGCCCTGTACTCGGCCGACGGCGCCGCCCGCACCGACCAGCTCGCGCGCGTGGGACTGCGGGTGCCCGAGGGGCCGTACGAGACGCTGGCCGGCCTGGTGGCGACCCTGCTGGGCCGGATACCGGTCACCGGTGACACGGTCGAGGTCGCGGGCTGGCGGCTGGACGTGGTGGACGCCACCGGCCGCCGCGCGGCGCGGGTGCTGCTGCACGCGCCGCTGGACGACGAGCGGCCCCACGAGACCGCGGAGGGGGCGCGATGACCGCCGTACAGCTGCTGATCGGCCTGGCGACCCTCGTCGTCAACGCCTTCTTCGTCGGCGCCGAGTTCGCGCTGATCTCGGTGCGCCGCTCCCAGGTCGAGCCGCTCGCCCAGGAGGGCGACCGGCGCGCGAAGGCCGTGCTGTGGGGCCTGGAGCACGTCTCCGCGCTGCTGGCCGCCGCCCAGCTCGGCATCACGCTGTGCACGCTGGTCCTGGGCGTGGTCGCCGAGCCCGCGATCGCACATCTGCTGGAGCCGGTGTTCCACGCGGTCGGGGTGCCCGTGAGCGCGGGGCACGCCGTGTCCTTCGTGATCGCGCTGACGCTGGCGACCTATCTGCACATGCTGATGGGCGAGATGGTCCCGAAGAACATCGCGCTCGCCGAACCGGTGCGCAGCGCGCTGCTGCTGGGGCCGCCGCTGGTCGCGCTGTCCCGGACGCTGCGCCCGGTGATCTTCACCGTCAACGCCTTCGCGAACGGGCTGCTGAAGCTGCTCAGGGTGGAGGCGAGGAACGAGGTCTCGGCGACCTTCACGGACACCGAACTCGCCGAGATCGTCAAGGACGCGAGCCAGGCGGGGCTGATCGACGACCGGGCGCAGGAGCGGCTGCACGACGCCCTGGAGCTGGGCAGCCGGCCGGTGCGGGACGTCGTGGTGCCGCTGAAGCGGGTGGTGTACGCGCGCATGGGCGTCACGCCGGAGCAGCTGGAGCGGCTGTCGGCCGAGTCGGGCTTCTCCCGGTTCCCGGTGGTCGACGTCGGCCGGCGCATCGTGGGCTATCTGCACGTCAAGGACGCGCTGGACGCCTCGCCGCGGGACGTGCCGTTCCGGCTGCGGGACATGCGCCCCATCGCGCGCGTGCGCGAGGGGACCCCGCTGGACGACGTGCTCACCGCGATGCGCGGCAGCCGTACGCATCTGGCGGCGGTGCTCGGCGACGACGGCCGGCTGGCCGGCCTGGTGACCATGGAGGACGTGCTCCGGCAGCTGTTCGGGCAGCCCGCACCCGGATGACGCCGGGGCACCCGGGCGGCCGTCGGGGGCGAGGGGCCGACCGGGCTGCCGCTGCAGGCAAGGGGCCGACCGGGCTGCCGCTGCGGGCAAGGGGCCGCCGGCCGGTCCACCGGGGCGCTCCGCCAGACCGCTCCGCCAGACCGGTCCGCCAAGCCGGTCCACCGGCCGCCGGGCCGGTCCGCCAGACCGCTCCGCCAGACCGGTCCGCCAAGCCGGTCCACCGGCCGCCGGGCCGGTCCGCCAGACCGCTCCGCCAGGCCGGTCCACCGGGCCGGTCCACCGGGCCGCTCCGCCAGACCGCTCCGCCCGGCCGGTCCACCGGCCGCCGGGCCGGTCCGCCAAGCCGGTTCGCCGGGCCGGTCCACCGGCCGCCAAGCCGGTTCACCGGGCCGGTCCACCGGGGCGGTCCACCGGGGCAGTCCCCCCGGGCGGACCGCCGGGCCGGTCCACCGGGCCTGTAGGCCGGCCCGGTCCCCCGGGGCTGTCTTCCCGGGCGGTCCGCCGGGGCGGTTCGAGGGTGGTTCCGGGGCGACCGACCGGCGGGTATGGAGCCGGGATACCATCGCTCCCGCCATGCAGACGAATCCCATACCTCCCGCCCACAGCAGTCTGGTCGCGGTCGGCGACTCCTTCACCGAGGGCATGTCGGACCTGCTGCCCGACGGCTCCTACCGGGGCTGGGCCGACCTCCTCGCCGCACGGATGGCCGCCCGCACGCCGGGCTTCCGGTACGCCAACCTGGCCGTGCGCGGCAAGCTGATCGGGCAGATCGTCGACGAGCAGGTGGACGTCGCGGCGGCGATGAACGCCGACGTGATCACGCTGGTCGGCGGCCTCAACGACACCCTGCGGCCCAAGTGCGACATGGGCCGGGTCAAGGGCCTGCTGACCGAGGCCGTGGAGCGGCTGGCCCCCGCCTGCACCCAGCTGGTGCTGATGCGCAGCCCCGGCCGCCAGGGCCCGGTGCTGGAGCGGTTCCGGCCGCGCATGGAGGAGCTGTTCGCCTGCGTGGACGAGCTGGCGGCCAAGCACGGCGCGGTCGTCGTCGACCTGTACGGGGCACCCGCGCTGAGCGACCCCCGGCTGTGGGACGTGGACCGGCTGCATCTGACGGGCGAGGGACACCGCCGGGTCGCCGAGGCGGTGTGGCAGGCGCTCGGGTACGAGCCGGAGGACACCGAGTGGCATGTGCCGATGCCGGCCGCGGCGCCGCCGGGCTGGGTGTCCCGCCGGGCCGCGGACCTGCGCTTCGCCCGGGAGCATCTGCTGCCCTGGATAGGCAGGCGCCTGACCGGCCGCTCCTCCGGCGACGGCCGCCCCCCGAAGCGCCCGGAGCTGCTGCCGTACGAGGCGCAGGCGTAGCGGGGTGACGGGGGTCTCGTAGCTTCCGCCGAACCGGGGCGCGGCGCTGGCCTGCACAAACCACCAGTAGAATCTGGACACGTGACTTCTGCCGCGCCCGCCAAGCCCCGCATCCCGAACGTCCTCGCCGGACGCTACGCCTCCGCCGAGCTCGCCACGCTCTGGTCCCCCGAGCAGAAGGTGAGGCTCGAGCGGCAGCTCTGGCTCGCCGTGCTGCGCGCCCAGAAGGACCTCGGCATCGAGGTGCCGGACGAGGCGATCGCCGACTACGAGCGTGTCCTCGACACCGTCGACCTGGCCTCGATCGCCGAGCGCGAGAAGGTCACCCGGCACGATGTGAAGGCGCGGATCGAGGAGTTCAACGCCCTCGCCGGGCACGAGCACGTACACAAGGGCATGACCTCCCGGGACCTCACGGAGAACGTCGAGCAGCTGCAGATCCGGCTCTCGCTGGAGCTGATGCGCGACCGCACGGTGGCCGTGCTGGCACGCCTCGGCAAGCTGGCCGGCGAGTACGCCGAGCTGGTCATGGCGGGCCGCTCGCACAACGTGGCCGCGCAGGCCACGACGCTGGGCAAGCGTTTCGCGACGGCCGCCGACGAGCTGCTGGTCGCCTACGGCCGTCTCGAGGAGCTGCTGGGCCGCTACCCGCTGCGCGGCATCAAGGGCCCGGTGGGCACCGCGCAGGACATGCTGGACCTGCTGGGCGGCGACGCGGCGAAGCTCGCCGAGCTGGAGCAGCGCATCGCCGGGCACCTGGGCTTCGCGCAGGCCTTCACCTCGGTCGGCCAGGTCTACCCGCGCTCGCTGGACTACGAGGTCGTCACCGCGCTGGTGCAGCTGGCGGCGGCCCCCTCCTCGCTGGCCAAGACGATCCGGCTGATGGCCGGGCACGAACTGGTCACCGAGGGCTTCAAGCCGGGCCAGGTCGGCTCCTCGGCAATGCCGCACAAGATGAACACCCGCTCCTGCGAGCGCGTCAACGGCCTGATGGTGATCCTGCGCGGCTACGCGTCGATGACCGGCGAACTGGCCGGCGACCAGTGGAACGAGGGCGACGTGTCCTGCTCCGTGGTGCGCCGGGTCGCGCTCCCGGACGCCTTCTTCGCCCTGGACGGTCTGCTGGAGACCTTCCTCACCGTGCTGGACGAGTTCGGCGCCTTCCCGGCCGTCATCTCCCGCGAACTGGACCGCTACCTGCCGTTCCTGGCCACCACCAAGGTCCTCATGAGCGCCGTGCGGGCCGGTGTGGGCCGCGAGGTCGCGCACGAGGCGATCAAGGAGAACGCCGTCGCCACCGCGCTGGCGATGCGCGAGCAGGGCGCCGAGCGCAACGACCTGCTCGACAAGCTCGCCGCCGACGACCGCCTGCCCCTGGACCGCGACCAGCTGGCGGCGCTGATGGCCGACAAGCTGTCCTTCACCGGTGCGGCGGCCGACCAGGTCGGCGTGGTCGTCGGCCGGATCGAGGAGATCGTCAAGCAGCGCCCGGAGGCCGCCGGGTACACACCCGGAGCGATCCTCTGACCCGCCTGACGAAAGCGGACCTGGAGGCCGCCCGCGACCGTCTCGTCCCGGACGTGGTCGCGGACGGCCTCCGCGTGCTGTTCTGCGGCATAAACCCGGGCTTGATGACGGCCGCGACCGGCCACCACTTCGCCCGCCCCGGCAACCGCTTCTGGCCGGTGCTGCACCTGTCCGGCTTCACCCCCAGACTGCTGAAACCGGCCGAGCAGCGGGAGTTGCTGTCGTACGGGCTGGGCATCACGAACGTCGTGGCGCGGGCGACCGCACGGGCCGACGAGCTGACCGCCGAGGAGTACGTCGAGGGCGGGCGGCTGCTGGCCGAGAAGGTGACGCGGCTGAAGCCGGGCTGGCTCGCCGTGGTCGGGGTGACCGCGTACCGTGCCGCGTTCGGCGACCGCACCGCTCGGGTGGGGCCGCAGGAGCGGACGATCGGGGACAGCCGGGTGTGGGTGCTGCCCAACCCCAGCGGCCTGAACGCGCACTGGACGGCGGCGACGATGGCGGAGGAGTTCGCCCGCCTGCGCGAGGCCGCGCAGGCGTAGCGGTCAGGGCGGATCGGTCTCGGTCGCGGTCAGCAACAGCTGTATCTCGTCGGCGGGATCCCGGTCGGCGACCCCGAGGACGATCCAGCGGCCGTACTCCCGCGCCTGCCAGACGTACGCGTCCGCCATGAGGTGGCTGAGGCGGGCCCAGGGCTCGGGTATCTCCTCCGCCGCGGTGCGCAGCCGTATCGTCTGCAGCCCCATGGGGGACGGCTCGCCCCACCGCTCGGCCAGGGTGCCGGCGAGTGCCTCCCGCTCCTCGTGAAGGCGCTCCTCCGCCTCCCTGCGGATCGAGGCGTCGGCGACCCGCGTGCCCTGGCTGGTCGCCAACTCGGCCGTGAGATAGCCCGGTCCGGCGGTGCCGAGGTCCGACCTGCCGTCCTCGGCGTGGAACTCCCGCGAGCACAGCAGATCGGTGACGGCGAGGTACTTCTCGATGCGCATGCGATCCAGTAAACCGGCCGCCACTGACAATTGGCGGGGCGTCAGAGACCGGACGCTCCCCGGCGGGATCAGCCGTCCCGGTACCGTACGCTCCACGCGCCCGCCGCCCGTGCAGCCGCCGGCCGCAGCGCGGTGACCGCGAGGCCGGACCGGGCCGGGGGTGAGCCGTCCCGGCCGTGCCCGGCCCGCACTCGCCGGGTGTGCGCCGGGCCGAGTACGATCCGCCCAACACCCCCGCGAGCTGGAAGGACGGACGGTGGCGCAGCTGACCGGCGGCGATCCCTCGCTGCTGCGAAGGATCAACTCCGCGGTGGTGCTGCGCGCGCTGCGTGCCGCGGACTGCGCGACGCTCACCGAGATCACCCGGGTGACCGGACTGTCCCGGCCGACCGTCGAGGGTGTCGTCGAAGGGCTCATCGAGGGCGGGCTCGTCGTGGAGACGGCGGCCGACGAGGGCGCCGCGCGCCGGCAGGGGCGGCCCGCGCGCCGGTTCCGGTTCCGGGCCGAGGCGGGGCATCTGCTGGGCCTGGAGATCGGGCCGCACCGGGTCGCCGTGCTCCTGTCCGACCTGGACGGCCGGGTGCTGGGCGCGCAGGCCAAGGAGGTCGACGAGACGGCCCCGGCGGACGAGCGGCTCGACCGGCTGCGCGGCGCGGTCGCGGAGCTGCTGCGCCGGGCCGGGGTCGCGCGCAGCTCGCTGCGGGCCGTGGGCGTGGGCACGCCGGGGATCGTGGAGGCCGACGGCACGGTACGGCTGAGCACGGCGCTGCCGCAGTGGACGGGCCTGAAGCTGGGCGAGCGGCTCAGCCGCTCCTTCAGGTGCCCGGTGCTGGTGGAGAACGACGCCAACGCGGCGGCCGTCGCCGAGCACTGGAAGGGCGCGGCGACCGGGTCGGACGACGTGGTGTTCGTGCTGGCCGGGCTGAGCCCGGGCGCGGGCTCGCTGATCGGCGGGCGGCTGCACCGCGGCTACGGCGGGGCGGCCGGGGAGATCGGCGCGCTGCATCTGCTGGGGCGGGAGGCGACTCCGGAGACGCTGCTGTCCACCACCGACGAGCCGCTGCACCCGCTGGACGAGCAGGCGGTCGCCGAGGTGTTCGCGCTGGCCCGGGAGGGCGACCAGCGGGCGCGGGCGGCCGTGGACCGGTTCATCCAGCGGCTCGTGCACGACGTGGCCGCGCTGGTGCTCGCCCTCGATCCCGAGCTGGTCGTGATCGGCGGCTGGGCCGCCGGCCTGGACGGCGTCCTGGAGCCGCTGCGCCGCGAACTGGCCCGCTACTGCCTGCGTCCGCCCCAGGTCGCGCTGTCCCTGCTGGGCGAGGCGGTCGTGGCCACGGGGGCGCTGCGCCTGGCCCTGGACCATGTCGAGGAGCAGCTGTTCGCGGTGGACGGCACGGTGACGCGGCGCTAGCCGTCGACGCCCCGGGGGCGGTGGTTCCGCGGCCGCGAGGTCGTGGTGGCTGCTCGCGCCCACGCGTCGGGGCCGCAAGTCCGATGCGGCCCCGCGCTCCTGGGTGTCATCCCGATCCGGCGCTCAAGAGGTCCCGGTGATGCGGGAGTCTGCGCCCCGGGCCGGCTGCCCTGCCCGCCGTCCGGTGGCTGCCCGGTGGTCAGGAAGCCCGGCGTTCCGGATCGTGGTGTATCTCCACGTCCGGCGTGTCGCCGAAGGTCAGCCGGCAGGTGTCGGCGCGGTAGGTCGCGACGGACAGGGCGGCGGTGCGGCCCGCGGCGAAGAAGCGGGTCGTGACGACGAGGACGGGCGAGCCGGGGAGCCGGTCGAGGTCCTTGGCGTCGTCGGCGCGGGCGGAGCCCAGCTCGACGGCGCGGTCCTGGCCCTCCAGCGTCAGGTGCTGCAGTTCGCGCAGCACCGCACGCGCGCGTGCCGCGCCGGAAGGAGTGTCGATCGCGGTGAGGGCGGGCACCGAGGCCGCCGGGATGTAGAGCAGTTCGGTGGCGACCCGCTGGCCGTGGGACATCCGGGAGCGGCGCACGGTGTGCACGGGCTCCTCCGCGCCGGTCTCCAGGGCCGCGGCGACCGCGGCGGGCGGCACCTCCTGGTCGCAGTCGACGGGCTGCCAGGCGTCCGTGGCGGCGCCCGGCCAGACGTGCCGCTCGGTGCCGACGGCCACGCCCACGCGCGGCGGCGCGACGGTCGTACCGACGCCGCGGCGGCGCTGCAGCCGGCCTTCCAGCTCGAGCTGTTCGAGTGCCTGGCGGAGCGTGGCGCGGGCCACGCCGAAGCGTGCCGCGAGCTCCCGCTCGTTGGGCAGGATCTCGCCGACCGAGAACTCGGAGTCCAGTGCCTCGCTGAGCACGGTCTTGAGATGCCAGTACTTCGGTTCCGGCACCGATTCCAGCTGCGTGGTCCCCACCCTGTCCTCCGCAAGAGCCGTGGTCCGGCGGTTTTTAGCGCCCTTGTTTATTAAAGGTTGTTGCACTTCTCTGCGACCATAGGGCGGCCCGCACCCTTGGTCAAGACCAATCCTCGATCCCCCGGGCACCGCACAGGGGGCCTGCCGCGCAGCGTTCACGAGGCGTTCGCAGACGGCGGCCCGGGTGACCTCACGGCAGAACCCCGGCCCGTCCGACACGCGCCGGG
The DNA here is from genome assembly GCF_040703635.1 of Streptomyces sp. NPDC007189. Classification (NCBI taxonomy): domain Bacteria; kingdom Bacillati; phylum Actinomycetota; class Actinomycetes; order Kitasatosporales; family Streptomycetaceae; genus Streptomyces; species Streptomyces sp. NPDC007189. Next base: position 114,193 of record NZ_JBEYEY010000004.1, on the reverse strand, counting down.
CGTCCTGCCGGAATCGGCCCGTCCCGCGGCGGTCGCGGACCACAATGACCGCGGACCGCCGGAGGCCGGCGGCCGGTGGCCTGGAGGTGGCCGATGCGGTACGCGGTGCTGGGCACGGGCGAGGTGGGCCGCACGCTGGGCGGCAGGCTCGTGGAGCTGGGGCACGAGGTCACCCTCGGTTCGCGCGTCAAGGACAACCCGGTGGCGCTGGAGTGGGCGACGGCCGCGGCGGAGCGCTCCCGCGCGGGCACCTTCGCGGAGGCGGCCGCCTCGGCCGAGGTGGTCGTCAACGCGGTGGGTGGCCGGGTCGCGCTCGACGCCCTGCGGGCGGCCGGTGCCGAGAACCTCGACGGGAAGATCCTGGTGGACGTCTCCAACCCGCTGGCGTTCGACGACGGCCAGCCGCGCCTGGACCCCGTCGAGTCGGACAGCGTCGGCGAGCGGATCCAGCACGCCTTCCCGCACGCGCGCGTGGTGAAGACGCTGAACACGGTCAACTGTCAGGTGATGGTGGATCCGGGCCGGGTTCCGGGCGCGCACCACCTGTTCGTGTGCGGCGACGACCCCGGTGCCAAGGAGCAGGTGGTGGGCCTGCTCGGGGAGTTCGGGTGGCCGGCGGAGCGGGTGCTGGACCTGGGCGGGATCCAGGCCTCGCGGGCCACGGAGATGTACCTGCCGCTGTGGCTCACCCTGATGCGGCAGTTCGGGACCGCGGACTTCAACATCGAGGTGCGCCGGGCGGACTGACCGCCGCGAGGCGCGTGACGCACTCCCGCCAGGGGCTACCGGTCGGTAGCAATTGCTGACAAGCTGTCTACGGCGTCCGTCGGCACCCAGACGAGGAGCTTTCCCATGTCCGCCACCGTCTCCTTCAAGGTCCCCACTCCGCGCGGCCCGGAGGGCGTGACCGTGTCCTACGCGCGCGTGGGACGCGGCGAGCCGCTGGTCCTGCTGCACGGCATCGGCCATCACCGCCAGGCCTGGGACCCGGTCGTGGACATCGTCGCCACCGAGCGCGACGTGATCGCCGTCGACCTGCCGGGCTTCGGCGTGTCCCCGGCCCTGCCGGACGGCCTCGCCTACGACCTGCCCACCACCAACACGGTGCTCGGCGGCCTCTTCGAGGCGCTGGAGCTGGACCGGCCGCATGTCGCGGGCAACTCGCTGGGCGGCCTGCTCGCCCTGGAGCTGGGCCGGAACAAGCTCGTACGGTCCGTCACGGCCCTGTCCCCCGCCGGGTTCTGGACGGAGGCCGAGCGCCGGTACGCCTTCGCGGTGCTGCTCGCGATGCGCGGCATCGCCCAGCGGCTCCCGCTGCCGGTGGTGGAGCGGATGTCACGCACGGCGGCCGGCCGTACGGCGCTGACGAGCACCATCTACGCCCGTCCCGCGCGCCGCGCCCCGGAGGCGGTCGTCGCCGAGACCCTCGCGCTGGTGGGGGCCACCGGTTTCGAGGCGACGCTGCGGGCGGGCACCACCGTGCGGTTCACCGACGAGCTGGCGGGTCTGCCGGTCACGGTGGCCTGGGGCACCCGCGACCGGCTCCTCGTACGCCGCCAGGGCGTGCGCGCCAAGCAGATGATCCCGCACGCCCGGCTGGTGCGGCTGCCCGGCTGCGGCCACTGCCCGATGAGCGACGACCCGGCACTGGTCGCGCGGGTCATCCTCGACGGCAGCCGCTGACCGGCCGCCTCCGGCAGCACGGGCGCAGACCGGCACGGGGGGCGCAGACCAGCGGAGGGGGCGCGGCCGGCCGGTGACGCCGTCCGGCCGTGGTTCGGACGGGCCGGGACCGGGCCGCCGCATGGGGGACGCGGTGGGCCGCTGCGCGGGCGACGCGATGGCCTGGGCGGTGGTCTGCGCGGGGGCGGGTTGCGGTGGCGTCCCGGGCCGCGCCCTCAAGGCCCGTTGTTCACTTCGGGTTTGCGCGCGCGCCTCGGCGTCCCAGTAGGTGTGGCTCTGCACACTGGCCGGATCCCGCTCCTGGAGGCGCAGCCATGTCAGACCGTCCGTTCCCCGGCCGCCGCAGCGTTCTGCGCGGCTCCCTCGCCGCGTCGGCGGCCCTCACCCTGCCCGTTGGCCTCGGCGCGGCCCCGGCGTTCGCCCGCTCCGGGCGCCCCCAGGCGAGCTGGGGAGTGCAGGCGGGCGATGTGACCACCGACTCCGGCCTGGTGTGGGTGCGTGCGGACCGGCCGGCCCGGATGGTCGTGGAGACCTCGGCGACCGAGTCGTTCCGCAACCCGCGCAGATGGCAGGGCCCGCTGCTTAGCTCGGGCACGGACTTCACCGGCACCACGCGCCTGCACGGCCTGCCGTCGGGCGAGCAGATCCACTACCGGGTGCTGCTCGCCGACCCGGACGACCCCCGCCGCACGAGCGAGCCGGTGACCGGCACCTTCCGCACCGCGCCCGCCCGGCGCCGCCAGGGCGTGCGGTTCGTGTGGTCCGGCGACCTGGCCGGACAGGGCTGGGGCATCAACGAGTCCATCGGCGGTTACCGCATCTTCGACGCGATGGCGAAGGTGGACCCGGACTTCTTCCTGTGCAGCGGTGACAACATCTACGCCGACGGCCCGATCGCGGCGACCGCGACCCTGCCCGACGGCAGCGTCTACCGGAACGTCACCACCGAGGAGAAGTCGCACGTCGCGATCACCCTGGACGACTACCGGGGCAACTTCCGCTACAACCTGCTGGACCCGGCCCTGCGCCGGTTCAACGCGCAGGTGCCGAACATCATCCAGTGGGACGACCACGAGGTGCGCAACAACTGGTATCCGGGCGAGGTCATCGGCGCCGGCACGCCCTACCCGGCCGGCACGAAGCTCGACGACCTTGCGCTGCGTTCCCGTCAGGCCTTCGCCGAGTACTTCCCGGTCTCCACCCTCGGCGGGCGCCCGGACGGCCGGATCTACCGGGTCGTCCACCACGGCCCGCTGCTCGACGTGTTCGTGCTGGACATGCGCACCTACCGCAACGCCAACTCCCCCGACGACCAGACCACGGACCCGCAGGGCATCCTCGGCCGCGAACAGCTTCAGTGGCTCAAGCGCGAGCTGGCGAAGTCCCGAGCGGTGTGGAAGGTGATCGCCAACGACATGCCGCTCGGCCTCGTCGTGCCGGACCCGGTGGAGGGCAAGCCGAACTTCGAGGCGGTCGCGCAGGGCGACCCCGGCGCCCCGCTCGGCCGCGAACTGCAGATCGCCGAGCTGCTGCGGTTCGTCAAGCACCGGCGGATCACCGGCACGGTGTGGCTGACGGCCGACGTGCACCACACCTCCGCCCAGCACTACGACCCGTCGCGGGCCGCGTTCAAGGACTTCGAGCCGTTCTGGGAGTTCGTCTCCGGCCCGCTGAACGCCGGCGCCTTCCCGGCCAGCGCGCTGGACGGCACGTTCGGTCCGGACCGCGTGTTCGTGAAGGCGCCCACCGCGTCCAACGTCTCGCCGGCCGAGGGCTACCAGTTCTTCGGCGAGGTCGACATCGACGGGGACAGCGGTGAACTGACGGTACGGCTGCGGGAGTACGACGGCACGGTGCTGTTCACGCAGACGCTCCAGCCGGGCCGGGTCGGCCAGTAGCGCGGGCGGGGCCGCCGGTCCCGTACGCTTCATCCGTGCCGCGCGCCGGCGTCATCCCACGGGGCGCGGCACGGCCAACTCCCCTGCGCCACGGCCCTCTTCGCAGGTCAGGCCGATTGTCAGTGGTCGCCTCTACGGTTTTCGTATGACGCGCTCACGGGAAGACGACAACGCCACGATCTGGAGCCGGGCGATCCGAGGCCGGACCGCCGTAGAAAAATGGACAAAAGGCGCGGAGCATGCTTTACCCATCGGTCACAAAGCGTTCGTGATCACGCAACACGCTTCCTTCACAGTGGCTGCATGACTGCAGAGATGTCTGATGTGACCCGGGCGAAGCACGGACGCCCCGTGCACCACTGGCGGCGCGACCTCGTGGAGCTCGCCGCACTGTTCACGGCTGTCGCGGTCGCCGACGCGGTGGCGAACATGATCGGGCACGGTCCCGACGGTCCCGCCCTGCTGGTGATCTCGGCGCTGGCGCTGGTCGCGACGGCCGGCTTCCACCTGTGGTGGGCACGGCGCCACGGCCACGCACCGCCGGCCGGTGATACCGGCGCCCGGCCGGCCGCCGAGACGCGGCAGGCCGGGGCCGCCGGGCAGCCGGGCGACGACTCGGACGACGTGTCCGGGACCGGTGCGCTGTGGCGGATGCGGACGACGGTGAAGGACGAGCCGGGCTCGCTGGCGGCGCTGTGCACGGCGCTGGCCGAGCGGCGCGTGGACATCCTGAGCCTGCAGACGCACCCGCTTGCCGAGGGCGCCGTGGACGAGTTCCTGCTGCGGGCGCCGGGTGCGCTGCCGGCGGCGGAGATCACCCGGGCGGTCGCGCAGGCCGGCGGCGCGTCCACCTGGATCGAGCGGGCCGACGCCCACGACCTGGTCGACGCCCCCACCCGGATCCTCGGGCTGGCCGCCCGCACCGCGCTGGACGCCGCGGAACTGCCGCTGGCGCTGCGCCAGTTGCTCGGCCGGTGCACCATCCGCTCGCTGCCCGGCACGCCGGCCGGCGGAGGTCTCGGACCCGAGCCGGTGCCGGTCGAGGGCGTGCTGGAGGAGACCGTGATGCGGCTGCGGGCGCCGGAGGGCGGGGTGATCACCGTCGAGCGGCCGTATCTGCCGTTCACGCCCACCGAGTTCGCGCGGGCCCGGGCGCTGGTCGAGCTGGACAACCGGCTCGGTCCGAGGATCCCGCGCGGCAAGGACGTGCTCACGCTGCCCGAGGGCAACGACATCACCGTCCGCCGGGCCGACACCGCGGACCTGGCGGCGGCCAGGGCGATGCACGAGCGCTGCTCACCGCGCACGCTCAGCCTGCGCTACCACGGCCCGGTCGGCGACGCGGACCGCTATCTGAACCACCTGCTCAGCCCCCGTTTCGGCCGGACGCTGGCCGCGCAGACCCGGTCCGGCCGCATCGTCGGCCTCGGTCATCTGCTGTGGGACGGCGACGAGACGGAGGTGGCACTGCTGATCGAGGACGAGTGGCAGCAGCGCGGCATCGGCGGCGAACTGCTCGGCCGGCTGGTGGCGATGGCCGTGGAGGCCGGGTGCGAGAGTGTGTACGCCGTGACCCAGGCGTCCAACACCGGCATGGTCGCCGCGATGCGCGGCCTCGGGCTCCCCCTCGACTACCAGATAGAGGAGGGAACCCTGGTCATCACCGCCCGCCTGACCCCCGCACGGACCCCCTCCGGCCCCTCGTACGCCCCCGCCCTGCACCACCTCGGCAACCCCGCCCACCGCGACTGACCGACGCGGGAGCACGGCGACCGACCCGCGCCGCGACTGACCGGCGGCCCGGCGCCCTGCGGCCGCCCCGTGCCGCGGCCGACCAGCCGCCCTGGGCACCGCGACCGACCCGCGCTGCGACCGACCACCCGCCCTGGGCACCGCGCGCGCCGCGACCGACCCGCGCCGCGGCCGTGACCGGCCTGCCGTAACCGGCTCCCGGCACGGCCGCGGCCGGCCTTCGCCTGCGCCTGCGCCCGCCGGTGGATCGGGCGCGCGCACGGTGGGGGCGCGGCAGGCGGGTCGTGGGTGTCCGTTCGGCGCGCCCGGCGCCTGACTCCCGGGAGCCGGCCCGGCGCCCACAGCCGGGCCGGTATCGGCAGCCTGCCAGGCATGGAGCGGCGACTCGGTTCCGGCGCCGTTCCAAAACAGCCGCACCATGAAGCCCCCGCAACGGAGTCCGGCCACCGCGCCGGTGTCCGGCAGTGCCCACCTCACCACCGGCCCCCCGCCCTCGGCCGGCCTCAGCGCACCGCCTCCCGCAGCGGCATCGGTGTGCGGGCCGGCTGGCCCAGGGCCTGGTTCAGGTCGGCCCACAGGTCGTCCACGTCCTCCAGGCCCACCGACAACCGCAGCAGCCGGTCGCTCACGCCCGCCCCGCGCCGGTCGTCGGCGTCGACGATGCGGTGGCTGATGGACGCGGGGTGCTGGATGAGGGTGTCGACGCTGCCGAGGCTCACCGCCGGGGTGACGAGCCGGAACCGGGAGATGACCTCGTGCGGATCGCCGTGCACCTCGAAGGCGATCATCGCGCCGCCGATGCGGGGATAGTGGACGCGGGCCACGCGCGGGTCGGCGGCGAGCCGGCGGGCCAGTTCGGCGGCGTTCGCGGAGGCCGCGCGCACCCGCACGGGGAGCGTGGAAAGGCCCCGCAGCAGCAGATAACCGGCCAGCGGATGCAGGACGCCCCCGGTGGCGAACCGTATCTGCCGCAGCCGGCCCGCGAACTCCTCGTCGCAGGCCACCACTCCGGCCAGCACGTCGCCATGGCCGCCGAGGTACTTGGTGGCGCTGTGCAGCACCAGACGGGCGCCCTGCTCCACCGGGCGCTGCAGCACGGGCGTGGCGAAGGTGTTGTCGGCCAGCAGCGGGACCGAACCACAGGCGTGCGCGACGGCCCGCAGGTCGATCTCGGCGAGGGTCGGGTTGGCCGGGGACTCCACCATCACCAGCCCGGTGTCCGGGCGCAGCGCGTCGGCGATGCCGGCCGGGTCCGTCCAGGTGACCTCGGTGCCGAGCAGCCCGGCGGTGAGCAGATGGTCGCTGCAGCCGTACAGGGGCCGTACGGCGACCACGTGCCGCAGTCCCCTCGCGGACCGTGCGAGCAGGACCGCGCTGAGTGCCGCCATCCCGCTGGCGAAGGCGACCGCGGACTCGGTGCCCTCCAGGCGGGCGAGGGCGGTCTCGAAGCGGGCGACGGTCGGGTTGCCGAGGCGGCCGTAGACGGGCGGTCCGACCGGGTCGGCGCCGTCGGCGGCGAAGGCGTCGATGCGGGCGGCCTCGGCGCGGCTGTCGTAGGAGGGATAGGTGGTGGACAGGTCGATCGGCGGGGCGTGCAGACCCTGGCGGGCCAGATCGTCGCGGCCTGCGTGCACGGCTTCCGTGGCCAGGGCTCTCGATGCGGTGCGTACCTCGTCGTAGGCACCGGTGCTCGCTGTGTCCATGGCGGAAGGGTGAACATCGGCCGGTTCATCGGCGCCGAACGCCGTGCTACGTTCGACTCATGGCGGAATCTGTCGTACTGGATCCGGTGGATCTCCATCTGCTGCGGCTGCTGCAGAACGACGCCCGGATGACCTACCGGGATCTGGCCGCGCAGGTGGGGGTGGCGCCGTCGACCTGCCTGGACCGGGTGACCCGGCTGCGCCGCTGCGGCGTGATCCTCGGTCACCAGCTGCGGCTGGATCCGGCCAAGCTGGGGCGCGGGCTGCAGGCGCTGCTGTCGGTGCAGGTACGGCCGCACCGGCGGGAGCTGGTGGGACCGTTCGTGGAGCGCATCCGGGCGCTGCCGGAGGCGCGGACGGTGTTCCATCTGACCGGCCCGGACGACTATCTGGTGCATGTGGCCGTAGCCGACATGGCCGATCTGCAGCGGCTGGTGCTCGACGAGTTCACCGCGCGGCGCGAGGTGGCCCGGGTGGAGACCCGGCTGATCTTCCAGCAGTGGGACTGCGGGCCGCTGCTGCCGCCCGGCCACGCCCACAGCTGAATCCCCCCGAACGTGGGTGACGCGGTGATCCGTCTCGTACGAGGATGGACGCATGTCTGAGACCAAGAGCCCGCTGCCCCGCCAGGTGGCAGACGCGTACGTGGACGACCTCATCGCCCTCGACCCGGTCACCGGTACCTACCTCGGTGTGAAGGAGAGTTCGAACCGCCTGCCCGACTACTCGCCCGCGGGCCAGGCGGCCCTCGCGGAGCTGGCGCGGGCCACGCTCGCGAAGCTGGACGAGGCGGAGCGGCAGCCGGGGGCGGACAGTGACGCGGAGCGGCGCTGCGGGCGGCTGCTGCGGGAGCGGCTGACCGCCGAACTCGCCGTGCACGAGGCGGACGAACACCTGCGCGCGGTCGGCAACATGGCCACGCCGGGCCACTCGGTGCGGGACATCTTCACGGTCACGCCGGCGCAGACGGACGAGGACTGGGCGGCGATCGCCGAGCGGCTGCGCGCGGTGCCGGGCGCGCTCGCCGGCTACCGCGGGTCGCTGCAACTCGGCCTGGACCGCAAGCTGTTCGCGGCGCCGCGGCCGACGGCGACGTACATACGGCAGCTCACGGAGTGGACCGACACGGACGGCAAGGGCCGCGGCTGGTACGAGGACTTCGCCGCCGCCGGCCCGGAGGCGCTGCGCGCGGAGCTGGACGAAGCGGCCCGCGCGGCGACCGGGGCCCTGGTGGAGCTGCGGGACTGGCTGCGGGACGTGTACGCGCCGGCGATCGAGGGCGCCCCGAACACGGTGGGCCGCGAGCGGTACGCGCGCTGGTCCCGCTACTTCAACGGCACCGACCTGGACCTGGACGAGGCGTACGCGTACGGCTGGTCGGAGTTCCACCGGATCCTCGGCGAGATGAAGCGGGAGGCGGAGAAGATCCTGCCCGGCGCCGAGACCCCGTGGGTGGCGCTCGCGCACCTCGACGAGCACGGCCGGCACATCGAGGGCGTGGAGGAGGTGCGGGAGTGGCTGCAGGGCCTGATGGACAAGGCCATCGAGGACCTGGACGGCACCCACTTCGAACTCGCCGAGCGGGTGCGGAAGGTGGAGTCGCGCATCGCCCCGCCCGGCGGCGCCGCGGCCCCCTACTACACGCCGCCGTCGGAGGACTTCTCCCGTCCCGGCCGCACCTGGCTGCCGACCATGGGGCAGACCCGCTTCCCGGTGTACGACCTGGTCTCGACCTGGTACCACGAGGGCGTGCCCGGGCATCACCTGCAGCTCGCGCAGTGGGTGCACGTGGCGGAGAACCTCTCGCGCTACCAGGCGACGATCGGCGGGGTGAGCGCCAACGCCGAGGGCTGGGCGCTGTACGCGGAGCGGCTGATGGACGAGCTGGGCTACCTCACGAACCCCGAGGAGCGGCTCGGCTACCTGGACGCGCAGATGATGCGGGCGGCCCGGGTGATCGTGGACATCGGCATGCATCTGGAGCTGGAGATCCCCGCCGACTCCCCGTTCCACCCCGGTGAGCGGTGGACGCCGGAGCTGGCGCAGGAGTTCTTCGGCGCGCACAGCAGCCGGCCGGCGGACTTCGTGGAGAGCGAGCTGACCCGGTACCTGACGATTCCGGGCCAGGCGATCGGCTACAAGCTCGGTGAGCGCGCGTGGCTGCTGGGCCGCGAGAAGGCACGCCGGCGGCACGGCGACGCGTTCGACCTGAAGGCCTGGCACATGGCGGCCCTGTCGCAGGGCTCCCTGGGCCTGGACGACCTGGTGGACGAACTGTCCCGGCTCTGACGGCCCGGCGCCGCCGCGTCCACGCCACCCACCTCTCTCCCCCCGCCACCAGCCCACGCCACCCCCTCCGCCCCCGCTGGTCCGTCCGGCCGCCCCCGGTGGCGGGAAGCGGCCGGCGGCGGCTGGCTGGTGGCGGGGGCTGTGCGGAGGAGGTGGTGCGGTATGCGGCAGGAAGGGCAGCGGGTGCTGGCGACGCCGCGGGCGGCCGGGCTGGCCGGAGTGGTGTTCGCGCTGCTGCTCGCGGCGGCGATCGTCCTGATGCGGCTGGGCATCCCCGAAGGGGCCGATGCGGTCACCCCGCGAGGGTTCACGGACTCCGCCCGCCGGCAGGCGGTGCGGACGGCGCTCGCGCTCGTGCCGTTCGCCGGGATCTCCTTCCTGTGGTTCATCGGCGCCGTGCGGGCGCATGTGGGCGCCGGGGAGGACAAGTTCCTCGCCACCGTGTTCCTCGGCAGCGGGCTGGTCTTCACGGCCACGATGTTCGGTGCGGCCGCCGCCGCGGGCGCCGTCCTCTCCGTCGCGCATCCCGCCGGCACGGTGCCGTCGCTGTCCTCGTGGGACTTCGGCCGTCATGTGGCGTACGCGCTGATGACGGAGTACGCCATGCGGATGGCCGCCGTCTTCGTCTGCTCCCTGTCGGTGATCGGCCACCGCCTGCGCATCCTGCCGCGCCCGCTCACGATCCTGGGCTTCCTCACCGCCCTCACGCTGCTGTTCGTCGCCTCCAACGTGCCCTGGGCGGAACTGGTCTTCCCGGCCTGGTCGCTGGTGCTCAGCGCGTACATCCTCCTGGTGAACATCCGCGACCGCGCCGCCGCGGACGGCTGACGGACCGCTCACGCCCGTCGACCGTGGGGCAGGGGTCCGGTGGGGCCCGAATGGGTTTTCCGACGGGCGGAACCATCCGACCGCGCTCATGCTGGCACTCGGGACATGACCGCCGTCCGGGCTGCCGCGCGACTCGGCCGGCGCACACCGGACCTGGCCACCGGAAGGGCGGAGCATCGATGCGGCTCGTCGTCGACCTCAACAAGTGTCAGGGGTACGCCCAGTGCGCGTTCCTCGCGCCCGACGTCTTCGCCATGCACGGCGAGGAGACGCTGATCTACAACCCGCACGCGGCCGAGGAGCAGCGGGAACGGCTGGCCCGCGCCGTCGCCGCCTGCCCGGTGCAGGCGATCACCGCGGACGGGCTGGACGGCATGGGCGCGGCGGGCGCGGCATCCGCCCAGGAGGCGTCCGATGTCCGCTGACTACGTCGAGTGGCTGCGGCGCGAGGGCCGGATCGTGATCGTCGGCGCCTCGCTCGCGGGCCTGCGCGCGGCCGAGACCCTGCGCGCCGAGGGCTTCGCCGGGGAGCTGACCCTGATCGGTGACGAGCCGTACGAGCCGTACGACCGGCCGCCGCTGTCCAAGTCGGTCCTGCTGGGCAAGGCGTCCCCGCGCCACACCGAGCTGCCGCACCGGCGGGAGATCGACGCCAAGTGGCGGCTCGGCGTCGCGGCGACCGGGCTGGACCTGACGGCCAAGCGGGTCCGGCTGGCGGACGGGGACGAGGTGGAGTACGACCGGCTGCTCATCGCGACCGGTGTGCGCGCCCGGCCCTGGCCGAAGGAGGAGGAGGCCCGGCTGGACGGGGTCTGCCTGCTGCGGACCCGGGACGACGCGGCCGATCTGTGCCGGCGGCTGAAGGCCGGGCCGCGCCGGGTGTTCGTCATCGGCGCCGGCTTCGCCGGTTCGGAGGTCGCCTCGGCCTGCCGGGAGATGGGCCTGGCCGTCACGGTGGCGGAGCGCGCCGGGGGGCCGCTGGTGGGCGCGCTCGGCGGGGTGATCGGGGCGGTCGCCGCCGACCTGCAGACCGACAACGGCGTGGACCTGCGCACGCATGTCACGGTGACCGCGCTGGAGGGCGACGCGGTGGGCAGGGTGCGGGCCGTCCATCTGTCCGACGAGAGCGTCGTCGAGGCGGACGTGGTCGTGGTCTCGCTGGGCTCGCAGCGCAACACCGACTGGCTGGCCGGGTCGGGGCTGGGCGCCGGGCCCCGCGGCGTCGCCTGTGACGCGGGCTGCCGCGCCTTCGACTTCCGGGGCATCGTCACCGACGACGTGTTCGTGGCCGGTGACGTCGCGCGTTCCCCGCACGCGCTGTTCGGCTACCAGTTCCTGTCGCTGGAGCACTGGGGCAATGCCGTCGCCCAGGCGGAGACGGCCGCGCACAACATGATCTGCCACGGCGCCGAGCGGCGCCCGCACCTGTGGATGCCGGCCTTCTGGTCGTCGATGTTCGGCGTGAACATCAAGTCGGTCGGCGTGCCGCCCATGGGCGACCAGCTCATGATCACGCAGGGTTCGCTGGCCGAGCGCCGGTTCGTCGGCGTGTACGGCCACCAGGGCCGGGTCGTCGCCGCCGTGAGCTTCGACAACACGCGGTGGCTGGAGTTCTACGCACGGCAGATCGAGCGGGGCGCGCCGTTCCCGGTGGAGTTCCCGACGATGGACCGGCGTCCCGAGGGCCGGCATCCGGTGGCGGCCGACTTCCCCGACCCGTCGCTGCCGACCCACGGCCCCACCGTGACCCTCAGCGGCTACTCACCGGCCGACCAGCAGCTGGTCTTCCACCCCGCCCGCCACTGACCGCCGCCCGGCCCGATGCCCCAAGGACGCGTCATGACGCACACGTCGTTGTTCCGTCAGATCACCGACTTCGCCAACCGTGCGAACCCGTACCCGCTGTACGAGGAACTCCGCAAGACCCCGGTGCTGCACGAGGAGGAGGGCGGCCCGTACGTCTTCAGTTCGTACTACGACATCGAGGCGCTGCTGCACGATCCCCGGGTCAGCTCCGACGCCGCCAACCTCGCCGCCTCCGGAGAGGATCCGCTGGCCCAGGGCGAGGAGACGGGCGGGCTCCCGCCGTCCTTCCTGCGGCTGGACCCGCCCGAGCACGACCGGCTGCGGCGGATCGCCAACAGCGCCTTCGGGCCGCCGCACCGGCCGCGCCGGGTGGACGACCTGCGCGGCGACATGGCCGCCACCGTCAAGGGGCTGATCGACGGTTTCGGGGAGGCTCGTCAGATCGACCTGGTCGACCAGTTCGCGTATCCGTTCCCGGTGACGGTGATCTGCCGGCTGCTCGGTGTGCCCCGGGAGGACGAGCCCCGCTTCCGCGCCTGGGTCGATCCCCTGGTCGCCACGCTCGACCCGGAGTCCAGCCAGAACCCGGACCCGGAGTTCGCGAAGAAGGCCCAGGAAGCGCGGATGCAGCTCGGGATGTATCTGGCCGGGCTGGTGGAGCAGCGCACCAAGGAGCCGCAGGACGACCTGCTGTCCGACCTGGTCGACAGCCACGGTCCGGAGGGCGCCATGACCATGATGGAGGTGCTGAGCACCGCGGTGCTGCTGCTGATCGCCGGCCATGAGACCACGGTCAACCTGATCACGAACGGCATGCTGACCCTGCTGCGCCACCCGGACGTCCTGCACCGCCTGCGGCAGGACCCGGGCCTGTCGGTGCGGGTCGTGGAGGAGCTGCTGCGCTACGAGCCGCCGGTGCAGATCGTGCCGCAACGCACCACCATCACCGACATCGAGGTGCGCGGGGTCACCATCCCCAAGGGCGCGCGCCTGTGGCTGGTCCTGGCGGCGGGCAACCGTGACCCGGAGCGCTTCAAGGACCCGCAGCGCTTCGACCCGGACCGCGAGGACCTCCAGCACCTCGGCTTCGGCAGCGGCATCCACAGCTGCTTCGGCGCTCCGCTGGCCCGCCTCGAGACGCAGATCGCGCTGTCCGAGCTGGCGCGGAGGCTGGAGAACCCCCGCCTGGCCGAGGACCCGCCGCCGTACCGGCAGAACGCGGTGCTGCGCGGGCCCCGGCATCTGAACATCGTCTTCGACGGCCTGAATCCCTGAGGTCAGGGGGCGGGGATCCGGCTGAGCCGTACCAGCCCGACCCAGGTCTCCGGCCCCGGCTGCACGTACGCGGCCCGCACCGCGTAGGTGCCCGCCTCCAGCGGCACCCGCAGGTGCTCGGTGCGCTCGGCGGCCTGTCCCGGCCAGGCCGAGTCGAACAGCAGCACCGGGCCGGGCACCCGCCAGTGCACCTCGCTGCCCCACACGGCCGTGTCCAGGGCGGCGGGGACGGTCGCGAGCAGTTCCGCCTCGGAGTTGGCGGCCGACCACCGTACGAAGGTGGTGTGTTCGGGGAGGTAGGAGGTCGAGGCCGGTTCGTCGCCGAACACCAGGGCCGCGCTGTCACCGACGGGCAGCAGGCCGACGTAGCCGTCGACCTCGCAGGCGCGGTCGTAGTCCGTGTCGAGTTCCTCGCTGTCGGCGCCCGCCCAGAAGGGCAGCACCGTCTCGGGGACGGCGATCAGCGGGCCGCCGCCCGATTCCACCCACTCCAGCGCGCCTGGATCCGCATATCGAGCCATGGGCAGGGAATCTACCCGGGTGTCGATCAGCAACCGCACTCGCCTTGGACGGGGGCGGTCAGGGAGTCGGCGGCGCGCTGCTCCCGCCCCTGCCAGGTCTCGTAGGCGAAGCCCTCGCGTGCCCAGTACTCGAAGCCGCCGAGCATCTCCTTGACCTGGTAGCCGAGTTCGGCGAGGGCGAGGGCGGCGCGGGTGGCGCCGTTGCAGCCGGGGCCCCAGCAGTACGTCACCACGGGCACGGATCTGTCCAGGAGTCGCTCGGCCTGCTCGGGGACGAGCGCGGTGGGCAGGTGGACCGCGCCGGGGATGTGGCCCTGGTCCCAGGCCTCCGTGGAGCGGGAGTCCACGAGGACGAATCCGGGGTCGCCGCCGGCCGCGAGCGCGGCGGCCACGTCGGAGACGTCGGCGTGGAAGGCCAGACTGGCCCGGAAGTAGGCGGCGGCCTCGGCGGGGGCGGCGGGCGCGACGCGCAGGACGGGGTTCGCGGAGGTCTGTACGGCGTTGGTGATCACGACGTGGAATCTACGGCCCTCCGCCCGCTGCCTGAAGGGGAGATCCACGGCCCCGCCCTTGCCCGGGCCGGGATTTCCCTGCTATCCATCCGTGATGACCGTGTATTCCCCGGACGCCACCGACTGGCGCATTCTCGAGGTCCTCCAGCGGGAGGGCCGGGCCAGCTACGCCGAGCTGGCGCGGGCCGTCTCCATGTCGCCGAGCGCCGTCACCGAACGGGTCCGCCGGCTGGAGGAGGCGGGCGTGATCCAGGGGTACGCGGCGGTGGTCGACCCCGAGCGGCTCGGGCTGCCGATCCTGGCGTTCGTACGGCTGCGCTATCCGAACGGCAACTACAAGCCCTTCCACGACCTGGTGGCCGCGACGCCCGAGATCCTGGAGGCGCACCATGTGACGGGCGACGACTGCTTCGTCATCAAGGTCGCCGCCCGGTCCATGGGACACCTGGAGGAGATCTCCGGGAGGATCGGCGCGCTGGGCTCGGTGACCACGAGCGTCGTGTACTCCTCACCGCTGCCCCGACGCGCGCTGGGCCGCTGACCGGTCAGACGCCCCGCTGCCGCAGCGCCGACCCCGATCTGCCCTTGACGACCTCCAGTTGGGCGTGGATACGGCGGCGCAGGTCGCCGACATGGCTGACGATGCCGACGCTGCGGTCGCGTTCGCGCAGGGAGTCCAGGACGTCCAGGACCTCGTCGAGGGTCTGGTCGTCGAGGCTGCCGAAGCCCTCGTCGATGAAGAGGGTGTCGAGGCGGACGCCGCCGGCCTCGTCGGTGACGACGTCCGCGAGGCCGAGGGCGAGGGCGAGCGAGGCGAAGAAGGTCTCGCCGCCGGACAGAGTGGCGGTGTCGCGTTCACGTCCGGTCCACGCGTCGACCACATGCAGCCCGAGCCCGCTGCGGCCGCGTCCGGTGCGGTCGTCGGAGTGGACGAGGGTGTAGCGGCCCGACGACATGCGCTGCAGCCGCGCGGTCGCGGCGGCGGCGACCTGCTCGAGGCGGGCCGCCAGCACATACGACTCCAGCCGCATCTTGCGCTCGTTGTCGGCGGAGGTGCCCGCGGTGAGGGCGGCGAGCCGGGCGACCCGGTCGTACTCCTCGCGGAGCGGGGCGAGGCGTCGTACGGCCTCGGTGGCGCGCGCGGAGAGGCGGTCCAGCTCGGCGCAGCAGCGGGCCGCCGCGTCGCGCGCGGACGCCGCCGCGCGCAGCCGGTGTTCGGCCGTGGCCGCCGCGCGCTCGGCGGCGGGCAGGTCGGCGGACGGGCGCTGGGCGGCGGCCGCGGTGTCGGCCTCGGCCAGCACCGCGCGTACGGCGGCCTCCTCCGTCTGCCAGGCGTCCAGGCGGTGCTGCAGTTCGCGGTGGGCCGCGGCGTCCAGGAGGGCGGCGGCCGCTTCCTGCGGGGTGTCGAAGCCGGCGCGGTAGGCGGCGTCGGCGAGGCGGGCGTCGGCGTCCTTCAGACGCTGGGCGGCGTCCTCGGCGGCGCGTACGGCGTCGGCGGCGTCGGTGAGCAGCGCCGCCTGCCGCTCCAGCTGCTCGGCGCGAGCGGCCACGCTGCCCAGGCTGCCGCGCGCCTGGGCCAACTCGGCCTCCAGCTGGGTCTGTTCGCGTTCGAGTGTGTCGCGGCGGGTGAGCCGGGAGGCAACCCGTACGGCGGCCTGCTGGCGGTCGGCGAGGCGCCGCTCGCGCTCCTGCTCGGCGCGCCGCAGGTCCTCGTGGGCGGAGTGCAGCGCGGAGGCGGCGCGGCGGGCGCGGGCGTACTCCTCCTCCAACTCGGCGGCCTCGGCCTCCAGTCGGGCGGTGGGCGTGTCGCCCGCCTCGGCGGTGGCGGCGGCCAGGGCCTCGCGGACGACGCCGAGCCGGCGCTCCTCCTCGGCGTGCTGCCGGTCGGCCTGCTGGGAGGCGCGGTGGGCCTGTTCCTCGGCCTCGCGGTCGACGTGTCCGGCGACCTTGCGGGCCGGTGCGGGGTGTTCGGTGGCTCCGCAGACGGCGCAGGGCTCGCCGTCGGTGAGGCGGGCGGCCAGTTCGGCGGCGATGCCGTTCAGGCGCTGTTCCTTGAGGTCGAGCCAGTGGGCGCGGGCGTCGAGGGCGCGCTGCCCGGACGCCTCGGCCTGGCGCCGGGTGTCCTGAAGGTCCGCGGCCAGCTGGTCCCGGGTGCGGGCCGCTTCCAGGCGCCTCGCCGTCGGTTCACGCCGGACGGCGAGCTGTTCGGCGCGGGTGGCGGCCTCCTGCGCGGCGTCGACGCGGGACTGCAGTGCCGAGCGGGTGGTGTCCCAGCCGGCGAGCCAGGCGTCGGCCTCGCGGAGCACGTCGTCGTCGGCGCGCTCCTGGCGGTCGAGGCCGGAGCGCTCCTCGGCCAGTTCGGCGAGCCGGCGCTCGGCGCGCCGGGCCGCGTCGAGGCCGCCCAGCTCCTCGGCGGCCCGGCGGGCGGCGGCGGCGAGCCCGGCCGCGCCCGCGTCGGCGTAGGAGCCGGGGAGCAGGCCACGCGCGCGTGTCTCGGCGGCGGCCGCCCTGCGGTGCTCCTCCTCGGCGGCCCGGCGCAGCTCCAGTGCGGGCGCGACGGCCTCCGCCTTGCGGGACCGCTCCATGCGCCGCTGGTCCTCGTGGTGGGTGCCGGCCCGCTCCTGGAGCCGCTCGGCGCGCCGCCGGGCCTCGGCGAACCGGCTCTGCAGCCGGGCCAGTTCGCGTGCGTCGTCCAGGGCGCGCCGGGCCTCGGCGTGGGCGGACTCGGCGGCGGTGAGGCGGCAGTGGGCGACGGTGAGGCGTTCGCGTGCGGTGGCGCGGGCGACGGCGGCGGCGCCGAGGACGGCGTCGGCCAGGCCGGGATCGCCGGGGGCCAGCTCCGGCAGCTCCATGGCGTCGCCGGCCTCCTGCTGCATGCGGTGGGCGTCGGCGAGCAGCGCCGCGTCGCCGTCACGCACGCGTGCCTCGGTGGCGCGGCGGCGTTCGGCGAGGCGCTTCTCGACGTCCGCGAACCGCTGGGTGTCGAAGAGGCGGCCCAGCAGCCGGCCGCGGGCCTCGGCGTCGGCGCGCAGGAAGCGCGCGAAGTCGCCCTGGGGCAGCAGGACGACCTGGCAGAACTGCTCGCGGCTCATGCCGAGCAGCTGGGTGATCTCCTCGCCGATCTCCTGGTGGGAGCGGCTGCGGTCCTGCCAGCCGCCCGCCTCGCTGTCGTACTCCCGCAGCCAGGTCTGGGCCTTGTCGACGGTGGTGCCCTTGCCGCGCAGCTTGGGCCGCTCCCAGGGCGGCTGCCGGGTGATCTCCAGGCGGCGCCCGGCGACGGTGAGGTCGAGGCGGACCTCGGTGCGGGTGCGGGGGTCGGCGTGGTCGCTGCGCAGGTGCATGCCCTGGCCGCTCTGCCGGGCGCCCGGCACGGAGCCGTACAGGGCGTAGCAGACGGCGTCGAGGACGGAGGTCTTGCCGGCGCCGGTGGGGCCGTGCAGCAGGAACAGCCCGGCGGCGGACAGGGCGTCGAAGTCGACGCTCTGGGAGCCGCCGAAGGGCCCGAACGCGGTGATGGCGAGCCGGTGCAGCCTCACCGGGCCACCTCCCGCACGGCGTCGTCGGCGCGCACGGCGTCGAAGGCCTCGCGCAGGACGGCCGCCTCCTGCTCGTCGGGTCCGGCGCCGCGCACATGGGCGACGAAGTCCTCGGCGATCTGCTGGTCGCTGCGGCCGGCGAGCCGCCGGGCGTAGGACACCTCGGGGTCGTCGGGGGCGCGCTCGGGGGCGAAGACGAGGCTGAGGGTGTGCGGGAAGCGTTCGGTGAGCCGGGCCATGGGGTCGGCGGGCCGGACCGGGTCGGTGAGGGTGGCCTCGACCCAGGCGTCCTCGTGGCGGGCCAGCGCGGGATCGGCGAGCAGGTCGTCCAGGGCGCCCCTGAGGCGGGCCAGCGGGCGCGGGACCGGGCAGTCGACGCGCTCGGCGGTCACGGAGCCGTCGGCGCCGAGGTCGACGAGCCACATGCTCTTGTGGTGGCCGGCCTCGGAGAAGGAGTACGCGAGCGGGGAGCCCGAGTAGCGCACGCGCTCGGTGATGGTCTGGCAGCCGTGCAGATGGCCGAGGGCCGCGTAGTCGACGCCGTCGAAGACTCCGGCCGGTACGGCGGCGACCCCGCCGACGGTGATGTCCCGCTCGCTGTCACTGGCCTGGCCGCCGGTCACGAAGGCGTGCGCGAGGACGACCGAGCGGGTGCCGGGCGGGCGCGTGGCGAGGTCGGCGCGGACCCGGTCCATGGCGGCGCTCAGCACGGCCTCATGGCCGGCCTTGTCCACCCCGAACTCGTCCTTCACCAGGGCCGGTTCGAGGTACGGCAGTCCGTAGAAGGCGACGTCGCCGTGGGCGTCGGCCAGCACGACCGGGGTGGCGACGGCGGACGGCTCGGTGCGCAGGTGGATGCCCGCGCGGTCGATGAGTCCGGCGCCGACGCCGAGCCGGCGGGCGGAGTCGTGGTTGCCGGAGATCATCACCGTGGGCACGCCGAGGTCCGCGAGGCGGTGCAGGGCGTCGTCGAACAGCTCGACCGCGGCGAGCGGGGGCACCGCGCGGTCGTACACATCGCCCGCCACGACCACCGCGTCCACCGCGCGCTCGCGCACGGTGGTGACGAGGTGACCGATGAACTCGGTCTGGGCCCCGAGCATGTTCACCCGGTGGAAGGCCCGGCCGAGATGCCAGTCGGACGTGTGCAGGAGTCTCATGATCCCCGAGACTAACGGCCGGGTCTGACATCACGGGCGGTTACTCCCGTATCAGCCCGTCATGACCCGCCCAACCCCCATCCGTTATGCCCGATTAGAACCGAACATCACGCATCTCCATAGGCTTCGCCGCCCAGTTCGAAGCCGGCCGTGCCCGCCGTCGCGTCGGCGAGCCAGGCACGGAAGGAGTCCACGTCGGCGTCCGGCAGCCCGATCTCGATGGCGACCTCCTCGCCGTAGCGGACGTCCCGGACCTCGCGTCCGGTGGCGCGCAGGTCGTTCTGCACCTTCCCGGCCCGCTGGTGGTCGACGGTCACCGTGGCCAGCCGGAAGCGGCGCCGGGTGAGCGTGCCGAGCACGTCCAGGGTCTCGCCGACGGCTCCGCCGTAGGCACGGATGAGTCCGCCGGCGCCGAGCTTGACTCCTCCGTAGTACCGGGTGACGACCGCGACGACGTAGCGCATCTCACGGCGCAGCAGCATCTGCAGCATGGGGACGCCCGCGGTGCCGCCGGGCTCGCCGTCGTCGCCGGCCTTCTGCACGGAGGCGTCGGCGCCGATGACGTACGCCCAGCAGTTGTGCGTGGCGTCGGCGTGCTCCTTGCGCACGGACGCGATGAAGTCCTGTGCCTCCTGCTCGGTGGCGGCCGGGGCGAGGGCGCACAGGAAGCGGGAGCGGTTGATCTCGATCTCGTGCACGCCCGCGCGGGCGACTGTGCGGTACTCGTCCTGCATCCGGTCAGCCTATGCGGTGCCCGTGAGCGCCGGTCACGGGCGCGTGCCGGTGATGCGGCCGCTGTGCAGGTCGGTGCGGCTCACGCAGTCGCACGCGCGCGTGGGCGCTATGTCTTCGCCCCGCGCGGTACGGTCAGCGAGGTCAGCAGGGCTGTGCCGGGGCCGAGGGAGGGCCAGCCGGGGCCGTGCCAGGAGAGGACGGCGATCGCGGAGGTCGGGAACTTGGTCCGCACCCGGTCCAGCGTGTCGTCGAGACCGTCCCCCGCCAGTTCCAGGACCAGCTCCTCGAGGCCCGGGTTGTGCCCGACGAGCAGCAGCGTCTCCACCTCGGAAGGCGTCTCGCGGACCACTTCCAGCAGCTGCGGTGCGTCCGCCGCGTACAGCCGCCGGTCGTAGCGCACCGGCGGCGGGGTGCCCCATTCGGCGGAGGCCAGCTCCCAGGTGCGCCGGGCGCGTACGGCCGGGGAGCACAGGGCGAGGTCGGGCAGGCAGTCGGCCTCGGCGAGGGCGCGCCCGGCGGCGGGGGCGTCGCGCAGGCCGCGTGGGGCGAGGGGCCTGGCGTGGTCCTCGACGCCCTCGGGCCGGGCGGACTTGGCGTGCCGCAGGACGACCAGCCGGCGCAGCGGGCCCGCGTCCGCCCGCGCGATCATGCGAGGCTCCCGAGGTCGCGGGCGAGGTCGAGGGCCAGCAGGCGGTCGGCGTAGACATACGTCTCGAACCGGGCTCCGTCAGGGAGGTCCGGGTCGCGCTCCACGTCCCGCAGCACGTCCAGCACTCCGGGCAGGTCGAGGTCGTCCTCCCACGCGGCGCGCAGCCGCTCCCGCACCTCCTCCGGCACGGGCCGCGACGGCTGGCCTGCCCACCGGGCGACGGCCCGCCGCCACGGCGCCAGCCGTCCGCCGGCCTCCGCCAGCGCACCGGGGTCCAGCCGAACCGCCTCCGCCCGTGGAACGGAGAGCAGCGCCAGCCGGAGAGCCGAGGGATCCGCAAGCAGGACGTCCAGAGCGAGGCGGGCGGTGCCCGGGGCGGCCTGTGCGGACCCGGGCTCGGCGGCACGACCAGCGGCCGGCCCGGAACCCGACGAGGACGCGCTCCGTCCGCCCACCGGCTCCTCCCCCGTCCACTCCACCGGTGCGACCTGCATCACCGGACCGGCGCCGGAGGCAGTCGTGCGGTCGGCCGTCACCTGGATCGCCTGGGCCTTCGGCAGGCCTGGCGAGAGGTCGCGGGCGTCCTCGAAGGGGCGGATGGACAGGGCGGTCGCGGCGGTGTTCAGATCGGCGGCGCCGCGGGGGGCGGCCAGGGTCGTCCAGACCGGGGTGCTGTCCAGCTCCAGGGCGCGGACCAGGAGGTCGGCGGTGAGCAGCACCCGCAGGGACGTCGGGTCGGGGCCGCAGGCGTGGGCCTCGGCACGGGTCAGGCCGCGGCGGGCGGGCGCGGCGGGGACCAGCTCACCGGTTCGGGCGTCGAGGATGCGCAGCACGGGGTGAGCGTAGGCGGCCGGGCGGTCGTGCGCAGGTATCTTGGACCCGTTCGGGGCATGGTGGCGTGGTGGGGCGGGCCGGGAATCCGGATCCGGCGCGCCGATGTTGCGGAGGGGAAGAGTTTCCCGCAGCCCGAGGAGGCGGCCGTGTACGGCGACGAAGCGACGATCCGCAGGATCCTTACGGAGCTGGGCGACACCTGGGCGGTGGTCGGCCTGTCCGGCAACCGCAGCCGGGCGGCGTACGGCGTGGCGCAGGTGCTGCAGCGGTACGGCAAGCGGATCGTGCCGGTGCATCCGAAGGCCGAGACCGTGCACGGCGAGCGGGGCTACGCCTCCCTCGCGGAGATCCCCTTCGACGTGGACGTGGTCGACGTCTTCGTCAACAGCGAGCTGGCCGGCGCGGTGGCCGACGAGGCCGTGGCGAAGGGCGCGCGGGCCGTGTGGTTCCAGCTCGGCGTGGTGGACGAGGCGGCCTACGAACGTACCCGATCGGCCGGTGTGGACATGGTCATGGACCGGTGCCCGGCGATCGAAATTCCCCTTCTGGGCTAGCGAATCTAGCATTCTACTTACAATTGGCCGCTGAATATTGACATTCGCACGAGGCATCTGACCTGTGACAAGGCCGTGACCGAGCGTGCGCCCAAGACACCGAAGATCCCGGGTCAAAATTTGGTTAACACTCTTTTGCTGACTCGGAAAGCATCCCTAGCCTGTGGCCTCCTTGCCCGTTAACACTGCGTATAGATCTGAGAGGCCACTAGACATGGCGAATGTCGACCAGGCTGCTACGCCGGTAGCCACAAGCGACACCGGCGGCGGCTTGCGCCGCGATGTGGGACTCATCGGCCTGATGTGGGCGTCGGTGGGTTCCATCATCGGCTCCGGCTGGTTGTACGGCGCGCACGACGCGGTCATCCAGGCCGGCCCTTCGGCGATCATCTCGTGGGTGATCGGCTCGGTGGCCATCGTGCTCCTCGCCCTCGTGCACGCCGAACTCGGTGGCATGTTCCCGGTGGCTGGCGGCACCGCCCGCTACCCGCACTACGCGTTCGGTGGCCTCGCCGGCATGTCCTTCGGCTGGTTCTCCTGGCTGCAGGCCGCGACGGTGGCCCCGATCGAGGTCGAGGCCATGATCGGCTACGCCGGGCACTGGTCGTGGGCACAGCACTTCCAGCACGCCGACAAGACGCTGACAGCCAGTGGCCTGGTCGTCGCGATCGTGCTCATGGCCGTCTTCGTCGGCGTGAACTTCTTCGGCGTGCGAGCCCTGGCGCACACCAACAGCGCCGCGACCTGGTGGAAGATCGCCGTGCCCCTGGGCGCGATCTTCATCGTCGCCGTAGGAAACTTCCACCCGGCCAACTTCCACTCGGAGGGCTTCGCCCCCTTCGGCGCCAAGGGTGTGCTGGCCGCGATCAGCACCAGCGGCATCATCTTCGCGCTGCTCGGCTTCGAGCAGGCCATCCAGCTGGCGGGCGAGAGCCGCAACCCGAAGAAGGACCTGCCGCGCGCGACCCTCGGCTCGGTGGCGATCGGCGCCGTGATCTACCTGCTGCTGCAGATCGTGTTCATCGCTGCGCTGCCGCACAGCAGTTTCGCGCACGGGTGGGCACACCTCGCATTCAAGGGCGACAGCGGCCCGTGGGCCGGCCTCGCGACCCTGGTGGGCCTCGGCTGGCTGGCGGGTGTCCTTTACCTCGACGCGATCGTCTCCCCCGGCGGCACCGGCCTGATCTACACCACTGCCACCTCGCGGGTCTCCTACGGTCTGGCGAAGAACGGCTACGCTCCGAAGATCTTTGCGCGAACCGACGCGCGCGGCGTGCCGTGGTTCGGTCTCATCATGTCCTTCGCGACCGGTGTGATCTGCTTTCTGCCGTTCCCGAGCTGGCACAAGCTGGTCGGCTTCATCACCTCGGCGAGCGTGCTGATGTACGCCGGTGCGCCGCTGGCGTACGGCGTCTTCGCCGACAAGCTGCCGCACCGCGAGCGGCCGTACCGACTGCCGTTCGGCAAGGTGCTCTCTCCGCTGTCGTTCGTGGTGGCCAACCTGATCATCTACTGGGCCGGGTGGGACACCCTGTGGCGGCTCGGCATGGCCATCGTCCTCGGCTACGTGCTGCTCGGCGGCTATGCGGTCTACGCCCACAAGAAGAACCTGCCGGACGCGCCCCGGATGGACTTCCGGGCCGCTCAGTGGCTGCCCGCCTATCTGGTGGGCATGGGCCTGATCTCCTGGCAGGGCGGCTTCGGCGGCCAGGGCCACATCGCCCTGTGGTGGGACATCCTGCTCATCGCGGTGTTCTCGCTCGGCATCTACTACTGGGCCAAGGCGACCGCCTCCAATGCCGAACAGATCGAGCGCGACATCGATGAGATCGTGGTCGTGGACGTGCCCACACACTGATATTCGTCGCGCACCGAGAGGGGCCCTTCGTCAGCCACGGCCGCACAGCCGTGGCTGACGGCGTTTGTCTCAGCCTTCGACCGTCGACTCCGAAGCGCCAATTTCCAAGATCATCATATGGAACAGTCAAGGATGATCAAGATGGCGCCCGAGGGAGGCGACTCTCTGTACCGTGATCAACAGACCTGAATGTCAGGTCCACAACTAATCGGGGAGTCGTCTTCAGATGAAGACCAAAGTCTTCAAGGCAGCTGTGCCTGCCGTGCTGGTACCCGTCCTGGCCTCGACCTTCATGGCCGTCGGCACTGGCACTGCGTCCGCGTCGGCCGGCAAGTGCTCGGTTCACCAGGTGACGGAGGCCGAATCGAACCAGGTTTGCCTCAACGTTGAGGGCAAAGGCCTGACGGTCAAGTCCATCTACGGGCGTTACATCGGTATTTGGGGCATGCCGAAGCTGACGCTGTACATCAACGGGAAGCTGGCATCCAGCAAGAAGGCCACCAAGTCCACCGACGACTTCGCGGTCTACTTCCCGTCGAAGTTCGACAAGAAGTACAGCAACGGAACCACCATGCGGGTCTGCCTGAGCGAGGTCGTCGGCGACTTCCCCGCCAAGAGCACGTGCACGCCCACCATCGAGATTCACTCGTGATTCGCCCCCGATCCTTGTGATCGGGCAGGATGGACAAAGGACCCCACCCCCTGTGGGGCCCTTTCTTTTCACCGAGGCAAGTGGGTGATCGGCGCCCACCTCACCCCGTAAGCCGCAGCCGCGCCAGGTGTTGGCTGGCGGCGGACGGGCCCGGTGAGCGTCGTGACATCGGCCTCACCCGCCGTCAGGACGGGCATCGGCGTGATCTCCTACTTCAGCACCTTCGGCGGTACCGGTGACCTGCCGCTGTGGTGGGACATCCTGGTCGTCGCCGTGTTCTCGCTCGGCATCTACTACTGGGCCAAGGCGACCGCCTCGGCGCCCGAGCAGATCGAGCGCGACATCGAGGAGGTCGTCGTCACCGACGCCCCCGCGCACTGACCCGCTCCGCCCTGGTGTCCCGTCGGCCGGTCACGGCTGACGGGACACCGTCATAATGCGGGGATGATCTCCCCTTCTCCCCACCTCGGCGCCGCGCCCGCAGAACGCCGTACGGTGGTCGTCGTGGGCGCCGGGCCGGCCGGGCTCACCATCGGCAGCATCCTGCGCGCCGCCTCCGTCGACTGCGTCGTCCTGGAGACCGAGAGCCGGCAGTTCATCGAGACACGGCCGCGCGCCGGGGTCATCGAGGAATGGGCGGTGCGCGAACTGGACCGCCGGGGACTGTCCGAACGGCTCCCGGAGCGGGCCGAGTCGCACACCGCCTGCGAGTTCCGCTTCGACGGCGAGCGCTACCGCTTCCCCTACGCCGAGCTGACGGGCCGTCGTCACTACGTGTATCCGCAGCCGCTGCTGGTGACGGACCTGGTGCGGGAGTACGCCGACGTACGCGGCGGCGACATCCGCTTCGGGGTGCGGGACGTCACGCTGCACGACCTGGACTCCGACCGGCCGGCGGTGTCGTACCGCTGCCCGGAGACGGGTGAACGGCGGCTGCTGCGCTGCGACTTCGTCGCGGGCTGCGACGGGGCGCGCGGGGTGACCCGGGACGCGATACCCGCCGGGCGGAGGCGGATCGCGCGGCAGGACGACGGCATCGGCTGGCTGGCGCTGCTGGCGGAGGTTCCGCCGTCGACGGACTGCGTGCTGTTCGGCGTCCATCCGCGCGGTTTCGCCGGGCAGATGCCGCGCAGCCCCGAGGTCACCCGGTTCTACCTCCAGTGCCCGCCCGGCGACGATCCGGAGAACTGGCCGCACGACAGGGTCTGGACCGAACTGCGCGAGCGGCTCGGCGCGGCCGGGGCGCCCCCGCTCACCGAGGGCCGGCTGACCGAGAAGCGCGTCCTGGACATGCACCACTACGTCGTCGAACCCCTCGTCCACGGGCGGCTGTTCCTGGCCGGGGACGCCGGTCACCTGGTGGCGCCCATCGCCGCCAAGGGTCTGAACCTCGCCCTGCACGACGCCTTCCTGCTCGGCGACGCGCTCACGGCCTACGTCACGAAGGGCGACGGCAGCGGCCTGGACGGCTACTCGGCGGCCTGTCTGCGCCGGGTGTGGGACTACCAGGAGTTCTCCCAGTGGCTGTCGGACATCTACCACGGGGTGGCGTCCGGCGATCCGTTCCGCGCCGGCACCACGCTGGCGCGGCTGCGCCGGCTGTTCACCTCGCCGGCCGCGGCGGCGGCCTTCGCCGAGCAGTACCTCGGGACGGCCGCCGCCTACTGACCTCCGGCGGGCCGCTCGGCGAGCAGGTGGTCCGCCGTCTTCAGCGCCTCCTCCACCAGCCGGCGCAGATGCCCGTGCGGAAGCGAGTAGATCACCCGGCGGCCCTCCTTGCGGGTCTTCACCAGTCCCGCTAGCCGCAGCCGGCCCAGGTGCTGGCTGACGGCGGGACGGGCCGCGCCGCACGCCTCGGTGAGCGTCGTGACGTCGGCCTCGCCGGTCGTCAGGGCGTGCAGCAGGGTCAGGCGGGTGCGGTCGCCGAGCAGGGCCATCAGCTCGGCGGCGAGCGCGAACTGCTCCTCGCCGGGGCTGCGCGGGTGCGCATGGTGCGCAGGTGAAAGGTGCATGCGTGCGCTCATACGCACATAATGGTCCGGTGGGCGCCGCGCGTCCACTCCCGCACACCGGAAGGGGACCCACGTGAACGACCGGCACGCACCGGGCCGCACTCACGGTCACGATCATGCGAACCCCGCGCACACGGGCCACGCCCACGGTCATGAGGACCACCCCCACAAGCCCGGTCTCCGCCACCGCCTGGCGCATCTGCTCACCCCGCACTCCCACGACAGCGCCGACAAGCTGGACCCGGCCATGGAGGCCTCCGCGCACGGGACGCGGGCGCTGTGGGTGTCGCTGGCCGTGCTGGGGGCGACCGCGCTGGCACAGGGGGCCGTGGTGGCCGTATCCGGCTCGGTGGCGCTGCTCGGGGACAGCGTGCACAACGCGGCGGACGCGCTGACCGCCGTCCCCCTCGGCATCGCCTTCGTGCTGGGCCGGCGGGCGGCGACCCGCCGGTTCACCTACGGCTACGGGCGCGCCGAGGATCTGGCGGGCCTGGTGATCGTGCTGACCATCGCCGCGTCGGCGGCCTTCGCCGCGTGGGCGGCCGTGGGGCGGCTGCTCGATCCGCGCCCGGTCGCCCACGTGCCGGCGGTCGCGGTGGCCGCGCTGGTCGGGTTCGTGGGCAACGAGTGGGTGGCCCGGTACCGCATCCGGGTGGGCCGGCGGATCGGCTCGGCCGCGCTCGTCGCCGACGGACTGCACGCCCGCACGGACGGTTTCGCCTCACTCGCGGTGCTGGCGGGCGCCGGAGGCTCGGCGCTGGGCTGGCATCCGGCCGACCCGGTCGTCGGGCTGGCGATCACGGCCGCGATCGTGCTGGTGCTGCGGGACGCGGCGCGTGAGGTGTTCCGCCGGATGCTGGACGCCGTCGACCCGGCGCTGGTGGACCGGGCCGAGCGCGCGGTGCGGGGGGTGCCGGGCGTGCGCGAGGTGGGCGAGCTGCGGCTGCGGTGGATCGGGCACCGGCTGCGGGCCGAACTGGCGGTCGTGGTGGACGGCGAGGCGACGCTGCGGCAGGCCCACGCGATCGCCGTGGAGGCGGAACACGCCCTGCTGCACGCCGTACCGAGGCTGACGGCCGCCCTGGTGCACGCCGACCCCGCCCCGGCGCCGGGCGAGCGCGACCCCCATGTGGTCCTCGCCCACCATGCGACGGCGTGACCTGCGTCCCGGCGGGGACCGGCGGTCTCAGGCGACCCCGAGGCCCTCCAGGACCACCGCGCCCGGCAGTTCCGCGAGGGCCTTGCCCGGCACCAGCAGCTTGCCGCGGCGGCGTCCGCTGCCGACGAGGACGTAGGGCAGGTCGACGACGGCCGCGTCGATGAACACCGGCCAGCCGGCGGGCAGTCCGACGGGGGTGATGCCGCCGTACTCCATGCCGGTCTCGCCGGTCGCCGTCTCCGTGGAGGCGAAGGAAGCCTTGCGGGCGCCCAGTTGGCGGCGTACGACGCCGTTGACGTCGACCCGCGTGGTGGAGAGCACCACGCACGCGGCGAGAGTGGTCTCGCCGCCCCGCTTGCCGGCGACCACCACGCAGTTCGCCGACTGCTCCAGCAGATCGCGGCCGTAGTGCTCCACGAAGACGGCCGTGTCGGCCCAGCGCGGGTCGGTCTCGACGTAGAGGACGCGGTCGGCGGGAACCGCGCCCCGCCAGGTGCGTACGGCGTCGGCGACCGGCGCGGTCAGTTCCTCGAGGCAGTCCGTGACGGGGGTGGCGGTGTCGAAGTCTCCGATGGGTGCGCGCATGCCCGCACGCTAACAGCCCGCTCCGGTGCGGCTCAGCGCACCGGGGGCACCGAGACGGCCATCACCATCTCCATCGGTACGTCGCCCTCGTTGGCGTAGGTGTGCGCGGTGCTGGCCTCGAAGGTGGCGCTCGCGCCGGTCGGCACCAGGTGCTTGACGCCGTCCACGGTGAGGGTCAGTTCGCCGGCGGTGACATGGACGAGCTCCACCGTGCCCACGCGGTGCGGCTCGGAGGGGCTCTGCTCCCCCGGCATCAGCCGCCAGTCCCACATCTCGAGCGGACCGGGCGCCTCCGTGCCGGCGAGGAGACGGTTGTAGCTGCCGGCGTCGGTGTGCCAGAGCCGTACGGCCTGTTCGGCGGGGACGATGCGGACGGTGGGGCCCTGTTCGTAGTCGAGCAGGGTGGTGACGCTGATGCCGAGCGCGTCGCCGATCTTGACGACCGTGCCGATGCTGGGGTTCGTGCGGGCCTGCTCGATCTGGATCAGCATGCCGCGGCTGACTCCCGCGCGGGCGGCGAGCGCGTCCAGGGTGAAGCCCCGCTCGGTGCGCCAGCGCTTGACGTTGCGCGCCAGGGACTGGGTCAGCAGGTCGAGGTCCGACACATCACGTCCATCGGGAAGAGGTCCGGGTCAGGCCCCTGGGTCGGGTCCGGGCGTCCCGGAAGTTCAATATTCGGGATGACAGAGTTCACTCCACTGCACTACCGTGAGGTGGACCCGATCGTTCATCAAACTGTACTGCGAGGCCGGCCGTGACAGCATTCTTCGCCCTGACCACCAGCCTTCTGTGGGGGCTGGCCGACTTCGGGGGCGGACTGCTGACACGACGGACGCCCGCGCTGACCGTCGTGGTCGTCTCCCAGGCCATCGCGGCGGCCGTGCTGGGCGCGATCGTCGTCGCGACCGGCGGGTGGGGCGAGGCCGGGCCCCGCCTGTGGTTCGCGTTCGCCGCCGGACTGGTGGGGCCGGTCGCCCTGCTCTCTTTCTACAAGGCCCTCGCGCTCGGTCCCATGGGGGTGGTCTCGCCGCTCGCGACGCTGAGCGTGGCCGTGCCGGTGGGCGTGGGCCTGGTCCTCGGCGAGCGCCCCGGACTGCTCCAGGTCGCCGGCATCGCGGTCGCCGTGACGGGTGTCGTCCTCGCGGGCGGACCGCAGTTGCGCGGCGCGCCCGTCCAGCGGCGGACGATCCTGCTCACGCTGGTCGCGGCACTGGGGTTCGGCACGGTCTTCGCCCTGATCACGGAGGCCTCGACGACCGTCACCGGCCTGTTCCTCGCGTTGTTCGTGCAGCGGCTGACGAATGTCGCGGTCGGCGGGGCCGCGCTCGCCGTCTCCCTCCGGCGGGGCGGCCGGGCGGTGCCCGAGGGCGGCTTCCCCTGGGCCTCGCTGCCCGCGCTGGCCTTCGTCGGACTCGCCGACGTGGCCGCCAACGGCACGTACGCCGTCGCCGCCCAGCACGGCCCGGTCACCGTGGCGGCCGTACTCGCCTCGCTGTACCCGGTGGTGACGGCCCTGGCCGCGCGCGGCTTCCTCAGCGAACGGCTGCGCGCGATCCAGGCGGCAGGCGCGGGCCTCGCCCTGCTCGGCACCCTGCTGCTGGCGACGGGCTGATCCGGCCCGGGGCTTCGGATGCCCACCGCTGGCCCTGGCTGCGGATCCCGGCCGAGCCGGCCCTCATCCCCGCATCCCGCGCGAGCCGGCCCTCGGCTTCGCGTACCCACCGAGCCATACCTAGCCGGCCCTTGCCCCCGAGGACCGCGCGCGTCAGCTCTCGGTTTCCAGTTGCGCGAGTCTGGCCACCATCTCCTCGTCCAGTTCCGCCAGGGCCCGGAGCTGATCGGGTGTCGTCCCCTCCGGGATCGGTATCGGCGGCGGGGTCCTGAGCGGGGGCTGCCAGCCCTGGTCCGCCGTCCAGCGCCGGACCACCCGGGCGGGCGCCCCGGCCACCACGGCGTGATCGGGCACCGTGCCCCGCACCACGGCGCCGGCCGCGACGACCACATTCCGGCCGATCCGCGCGCCGGGCAGGATGACCGCGCCGGTGCCGATCCAGCAGCCCGGACCGATCTCCACGGGCTCCATGCGGGGCCACTGCCTGCCGATCGGCTGGTGGGGGTCGTCGTAGGAGTGGTTGGTGGAGGTGACGTAGACGTACGGACCGAAGTAGCAGTCGCTGCCGATGGTGACCGTCGTGTCCGCGATGACATGGCTGCCCCGGCCGAGGACGACGCCGTCGCCGATGCGCAGGATCGGCTCGGGCCCGAGGTCGAGGTCCGGCATCAGGCCCGCGGTCAGCGTGACCTGTTCGCCGATGATGCAGTGCGAGCCGAGGTGGATCCAGGGTTCGCCGAAGACCGTGCCGAGCGGGAAGGCGAGCCGGGTCGCTTCGCCGATCGAGCCGAACTTCAGGCGGCCGGGGTGTTCGGCGGTGACGGAGCCCGTGCGCTGAGCCCAGGCCCAGGCCGCGTGCACCGCGCGCTGGGCGACGCGGCGACGCCAGGACGAGAACGTGTTCTTGGGCTTCGGCACGGGCTCACGTTACTCATCGGTTGCCTCCGGCGAGAGGGCGGGCTGCTGTGATCTTTGCCCCAGTCCGTGACGTACCGTGCGGGTAGTCACGGACACGAGGAGACGGTGATGACACAGCAGGCGCTGATCGTGGGCATCGGCGGCAGGGAGCCGCAGGTCGATCCGGAGGCGTTCGTCGCGCCGACGGCTTCCGTGATCGGCGAGGTCACGCTGCACGCGGGGGCCAGTGTCTGGTACGGCGCGGTCATCCGGGGCGATGTCGAAAAGATCACCGTGGGGGCGCAGGCGAATGTCCAGGACAACGTCACCCTGCATGCGGACCCCGGGTTTCCGGTGCATGTCGGCGAGCGGGTGTCCATCGGGCACAACGCCGTCGTCCATGGGGCGACCGTGGAGGACGACTGCCTCGTCGGGATGGGGGCGACCGTGCTGAACGGGGCCGTGATCGGTGCCGGTTCGCTCGTCGCCGCCCAGGCTCTGGTGCCGCAGGGGATGGTGGTGCCGCCCGGGTCGCTGGTGGCCGGGGTGCCGGCGAAGGTGCGGCGGGAGCTGACCGAGGAGGAGCGGCAGGGGGTCACGCTCAACGGCACGATGTACGCGGAGCTGGCGAAGGCGCACCAGGACGTGCACCGCTAGGCCGTCCGGCGGGCAGCGGCCGTGCGGCCTGCCGCGCCCACGCGGCAGAGCCGCACATCGGCCCCGCGCCCGTTGCGGGGTGCTTCAGTCCCCGGCGCTCACCGGCTCTGCCTCCCGGTCCACCTGCTGCTGGGCCTTCTTCGCCTTGCGCTGCACGATCAGCATGGTGGCGAGGCCGAGTGCCACCGCCGCCGCCAGCCCCACGTACGAGAACTTCTTCAGCCAGCCCTCGGCGACCACGCCGACGTAGTACACGGCCGCCGTGGTGCCGCCGGCCCAGCAGATGCCGCCGAGGACGTTGGCGATCAGGAACTTCCAGTACGGCATGTGCAGGACGCCCGCGAGGGGGCCGGCGAAGATGCGCAGCAGGGCGATGAAACGGCCGAAGAAGACGGCCCACATGCCCCACTTCTCGAACGACCGCTCGGCGGTGGCCACATGGCCCTCGCTGAAGTGCTTCGGGAATCTCCTGTCCAGCCAGGCCAGCAGCGGGCGTCCGCCCTTGCGTCCGATCGCGTAGCCGATGGAGTCGCCGATCACGGCGCCTGCGGTCGCGCACGCGCCGAGGACGACCGGGTTGACGCCCGAGTGCTGGGAGGCCATCAGCGCCGCCGAGACCAGGATGATCTCCCCTGGAAGCGGGATGCCCAGGCTCTCCAGACCGATCACCAGGGCGACCACGGCGTAGACGGCGGCCGCGGGCACCGAGTCGAGCCAATCCTGGACGTGCACCGCGGGATCCTCCCCTGTCGCCTTCCCTGACCGGTGGGGCCGCCGCATGTAAAGGGCGCCCCAAGGGAAGGCTACCTGGTCGGCGGTGAACGGCGGCGTACGCGCATCCGCTCGGCGGCACCGTCCCGCCCCCGGTCCTTCGGTTTTCGGACATCCCCGTGTCACGCGGGCGGGGAAGGCTCCCCGCGGTTTCACCCGACCCGCCTTTCCAGGTCCCCGCCGTGGGGCCCGCTGCGGAAGGACGACGTCCCCGTGTCCTCACTCTCCCCGTCCCCCTCGCTCGCCTCCCCGCCACGCGTCCTGCCCGCGGATCCGCTCCCCGCCGCCCCGAGCGCCGATTCCGCTTCCCGGCCCCCGTCCCTCCTCGGGGCCCGGCGCCTGCGGATGGCCCTGTGCCTCGCTCCCCTGCTGCTCGCCGCCGGATGGGCGGCCGCCAACCGGCCGGTCATGTACGAGGGGGTACGACGGCTGGTCGCGGCCGATCCGGGGTGGCTGCTGGCCGGTGCCGGTCTCACCGGCCTGAACTGCGTGGCGGCCGCCTGCGTCCGGCAGGGCGCGCTGCCGGACCGGGTGCGGCCGGGGCTGCTGCTGGCCTCGCAGTTCGCCGCCGGCGCCGCCAACCACGCGCTGCCCGGCGGGCTCGGCGCGCACGCCGTCACCCTGCGCTTCCTGCGGGGCCAGGGAGTGCCGCCGGCCCGGGCCACCGCGTCGATCGGGCTGTACTCGCTCGCCAAGTCCGGCGCGAAGACCGGGGTGCTGCTGGTGTTCCTCGCGGCGACGCCGGCCTGGCGGCGCCTCGGTGGTCTGGTCCCGGACGGCCGGCTGCTGGTCCCGGTCGCCGCCGCCGCGTGCGGCGCCGTGGCGGCGGCGGGGGTGCTGCTGACCGTCGTACGACCGCTGCGGCGGCCGGTGACCGGGCTGCTGCGGTCCGCCCTCGCCGATGCCCGGGAGGTGCACACACGCCCTTGCCGGGTGGTCGCGCTGTGGGGCGGCGCGGTGGCGATGCCGCTGGTGCAGGGGACCACGCTCGCCTGTGTCGGCGCCTCGCTCGGGCTGGGGCTGCCGTGGCAGCACGTGGTGCTCGCCTACCTGGCGGCGGGCACGGCCGTCGGCGCGGTTCCGGCGCCGGGCGGGTTCGCGGTGGACGCGGCGCTGGTGTGGACGCTGGTCAGCTTCGGCTGCGCTCCGGCGACGGCCACCGCGACGGTCATCGGCTACCGGGTGCTGACCGACTGGGTGCCGCTGCTGCCCGGCACCCTGCTGCTGTCGGCGCTGATCCGGGCCAAGGTGCTGTGAGTGCCGGGCCGTCGGAGGGCGGCTGCCGTGGCTCGTCGGGCCCGGTACCCGTCAGTTGAGCAGCGCACCCACCGGCGCCGTCACCGCGGTGACCGGACGCAGGACGTCGTGCACCGCGCGCTCCGCCCGGGCCGGCGACACGGGCCCGGGCCCCCGCTGTTTCCGGCCGGGGCCCAGCCCCCGCTGTTGATGGCCGAGGCGGACCTGAGCGATCCGGGTCTCGTCCGGACCCGTCGACTCGCCCGGCCCGCCGCCCTCCCGCTTCCCGCGTGAGGCGTTCCCGTACGGCGGCCCGTCGGCATCCCGGCGGGCGTGCCCCGGTGTCCCGCCACCGGGAACTCCGGCCGCGCCGGGCACACCGGTGCCTCCCGGCGCCCCCGCCCCGTCCGGCGCGGCACCGGGCCGCCCTTCCCCGCCCGTCCCCGGTCGCAACAGCCAGCGCTGGTCCGGCGAACCGTCACGAGGGGCCAGCACCACCCGGGCTGACGGGCCGTCGGCGTTCGGGGCGAGCGCGAGGCCCTGGCTGTGGCGCAGCAGGATCTCGCCGTGCACGGTGACGTCGTAGACCGCCTCGTCTGCGTGCGCGGCGCATCCGGCCAGCACGACCGTCCTCGTGCCCGGGTCGGCGGCCAGGCACAGGGAGGGGTCGGCGGCGCTGCGCAGCAACCCGTCGTCCTGGTACGACCATTGCTGCGCGGCGGCGGAGGAGCACGGCGCGAGCCCGACGCCCGCGCCGGCCCGGACGGTGCTCCCGCGCACGTCCAGACAGCGTCCGGTGGTGAGGCCGCGCAGGCTGCCCCGGGCGACCGCAACGGGTTCGCCGGCCGAGGCGGCGGAGGGTGAGGTGACGGGCAGGGTGCCGGTGCCGCGCGGATGCGTGGTGCGGGCGGCGGGGGCGCCCCAGGTGGCGCCGGGTGCCGGGACAGCGTTGTCATCGGACCAGCTTCTGGCCACCAGGACGGTGGCGAGCAGCGCGAGCGAGGTGAGCCCGACGCCGATGACCACCGCCGTGCGATGGCGGCTGCCGGAACCGGTGGTGCGGTGTCTGCCGCCGGCGCCCGCTGCCGCCGGCTCGGGCGCCGGGCCGCACGGCACCTCCTCGGCGGCGCCGCGCCCGGGGCGCGAGTCGGCATAGCGGCGGGCGCCCCAGCCGAGCACGGTCTCGGCGAGCAGCAGGCCGGGGCTGTCGTCGAACAGCCCGAAGGTCTCGGCGGCGTGCCGGCAGTGCGCGCAGGCCGCCAGGTGCCGGCGCACGTCGGGCAGCAGGGCGTCGCCACGGCGCAGGGGGACGTCCAGGAGCCGGTTGTAGAAGCGGCATTCCTTGGTGGGGGCGAGTTCCCGGTGGGCGCGTACGCAACCCGCTCTGAATTGCTCGCGCGCCTGTTCCAGTGCGGCCGTCGCGGTGGCCGGGTCGATACCCAGCAGACCAGCGGGAATGTTTATCGGTTCCGCCTCCACCTCGGTGTGCCACAGAAGGCATTGCGAGGCGCCGGGAAGTGCCCGGAATGCGCGTTCGGCGAGTTGCCGCCTTTCCGGCGTCGCGGGATTCGTCGCGCGCAGTCCGCGGCCGCCGGCGGGTTTGCGCAATTCCGGCAGCGTCGCGCAGGCCACGTCGTCGGCGGCCCAGGCGCGGACGGTGTCGCGTACGGCGACCAGCAGTTGCGGGCGCAGGGCGCCGCCGACGGCTCCGGCGGCCATCCGGCCGAGCACCTCGTGGAAGGCGGCGGTGGCGACGAGGTGGGCGGTCGGCCCGGCCGAGGCCAGGCAGACGGTGGCGTAGTCGCGCGCGGCGCGCCAGTGGCGGCCCAGCAGCAGGGCGACGGCGTGATGGTGGACGGCGTGCGGGCCGCCGAGACCGGCGGCGAGATTGCGGTCGGACTCCCCGGGCGAACCGGGCAGCGGTGGATACGGCGGGCGTGGGGGGTGAGGGGACTGCACGGAACCATTTCCTTCCAGCCGCAGGACGGCGCACTCAATGCCGTCCTGTCGGAAAGCAGTGCCGAGTGGTGCATACCTGTCGGGCCGGCCTGGGCGTTCGACGCCGGCCTTTGCCCTCCCGCGGGAAGGCTCACCTTCGCACACGCGGCTCACGGGAAACAAGGAGTTCGATTGACCCGGCTTCAAAGTCGGCGAATTCCCCATTGGTTACCGGCGGTATCAGTTCCGTGGGACCGTTCCCACGTTTCTCCGGGCACTGCGTAGAGGCGAACACTCCGGCGGGACCGGCTGGTTGAAAATCCGTCAACAGGACGCGCTGGGTGTCAGGCGCCGCCGATGGCCGTACGCGTGTCGCCTCCGGCCTTGTCGAGGCGGCGAGTGGCCTCTTCGGCCGTGCAGGGGGCGAGGAGCATGACGATGGCGGTCTTGGCGTGGCCGCCGGCGGCACGCAGCGCGTCGGCGGCGGTGTCGGGGTTGGCACCGGTGGCCTGGACGACGATGCGGCGGGCCCGGTCGACCAGTTTCTCGTTGCTGGCTTTCACGTCGACCATGAGGTTCCCGTACGCCTTGCCCAGGCGCACCATCGAGGCCGTCGAGAGCATGTTGCAGACCATCTTCTCGGCGGTGCCGGCCTTGAGGCGGGTCGACCCGGTGAGGACCTCGGGGCCGGTGGGGACCTCGATCGTGATGCCGGCGCAGCGGCTGACGACCGCGTCGCGGTTGCAGGCGACCGACACCGTGGCGGCGCCCCGGGCGGCGGCGTGCCGCAGGCCGCCGACGACATAGGGGGTACGGCCGCTGGCGGCGAGCCCGACCACCGTGTCCCGGTCGTTCACGCCGATCGCGTCGAGGTCGGCGACCGCCCTCGCCGGTTCGTCCTCGGCGCCCTCGACGGCCAGGGCGAAGGCGCCCGGCCCGCCGGAGAGCAGTCCCACGACCTGCTCGGGCGAGGTGCCGAAGGTCGGCGGGCACTCCACGGCGTCGAGCAGGCCGACACGGCCGCTGGTGCCGGCGCCGAGGTAGATCAGCCGCCCGCCCCGCCGCAGCGACTCGGTGATCGCCTCGACGGCGGCCCCGATCTGCGGGAGGGCCTCGCGCACCGCGAGGGCGACGGTGCGGTCCTCGTCGTTCATGACCGCGAGCAGTTCGGTGACCGGCATGCGGTCCAGATCGGCGGTCCGCTGGTTGCGGGTCTCGGTGCCGAGTGTGCTGAGGTCCACGGCGCGGTCGTCCTTTCGGGAGGTGCCGGTGGCGGCGAGCGGGGTGGCGGTCAGTCGCCGGACGGCGTGCGGCGGGGCGCCGGCTGGCGCCTGCGGCGCTGGACCGCGCCGTAGGTCTTCTCCAGCGCCGCGGTCGTGGCCTCGTAGGACTGCTGGGCGACGCCGACGAACAGGCAGTCGATGAGCGCGAGTTGGGCGATGCGGCTGACGGTCGCGCCGGAGCGGAAGGGGGTCTCCCGGGCGCAGGTCGTCAGCACCAGGTCCGCGCTCTCCGCGAGGGTGGAGCGGGGCACGTTGGTGAGGGCGATGGTGGTGGCGCCGCGCTCGGCGGCGGCCTGCAGGGGCTCGACGGTGTCCTCGGTCTCGCCGGAGTGGGAGATGGCGAGGGCGACGTCGCCGGGGCCGAGCAGGGCGGCGGCGGTGAGCGCGGCGTGCCGGTCGGTCCAGATGAACGCCACGCGGCCGATGCGGTGCAGTTTCTGGTGCAGGTCCTGGCCGACGAACGCGCTGGCGCCGACGCCGAAGACGTCGATCCTGGGCGCTCCCGCCAGGGCCTGAACGGCCCGGCCCAGCACCTCGACGTCCACTCCCGCCCCGGTGTCCTCCAGGGCGCGCACCTCGTTGTAGACGATCTTGCGGACGATCTCGTCGAGGGTGTCGCTGGCGCTGATGTCGGTGCCCGGCGCCGGGCGGTCTCCGCTGAGGGCGTGCTCGCGGGCGGCCGCCGCGGCCAGCGCCAGGCGCAGTTGCGGGTAGTTGGTGATCTCTATGGCCCGGCAGAAGCGCATCACGGTCGCCACCGAGGTGTCGGCCCGCCGGGCGAGGGCGCTGATGGACAGCTTCGCCGCCTGCGCCGGATCGGCGAGGACGGCCTGGGCCACGCGTCGCTCCGACGGCGCCAGGGACGACAGGGCCGTCCGGATGCGTGCCAGCGTCCCGGCGGCGGAGGTGTCCTCCGCGGGCCGGTCCGGTATGCGAGGTGGTTCCGTGCTGGCCATGGGCCGTTCCTCCTGGCTGGGTGGCGTCACAGTAGCCACGCCTCCGGCCGGGCGTCAAAAAGTTACGCATCGAATTGCACGACGTTACTTATTGACATGTGAAGTGGGTCGTTCTGATACTCGCTGAACCGCGCTCCGCGCCGGTCACCGGCCGTCCAGCCGTCCTGGTGAGCGGCCGGAGCGACGATCCGGGATGACACGAAGGCGTGCCGTATGACAGCAGTAGTCGCGGTGGACCTGGGCAAGACCGGCTGCCGTGCCGCGTTGTTCAACGGCGGTGACGGTCCTGCCCGGCGGATCCAGGAGGTGCCCGGGGCCCCCGGGCTCGCCGCCGAGAACGGAGTGGCGGCCGCCCGCACCGCCGTACTCGCCGCCGTACTCCCCCTCCTCGAACGGGAGACCGCGCCGCGGCCGGCCGCGGTCTGCGTGGGCGCGGCGGGAGCGGCGGCCGCACCGGAGGCCGCCCGCGCGCTGGCCGGCCTGCTCCTCGAGGACCTGCCCACGGACGAGGTGGCCGTCACCAGCGACGCCGTCACCGCCCACGCGGGCGCCCTCGGCGGCCGCCCCGGCGTGGTCCTCGCGATCGGCACCGGCAGCGTCGCCGTCGGCATCGGGGACGACGGGTCGCACGCCCGCGTCGACGGCTGGGGTCCCTGGCTCGGCGACGAGGGCAGCGGCGCCTGGATCGGCGCGGCCGGGCTGCGGGCCGCGCTGCGGGCCCATGACGGACGCGGCCCGGACACGGCGCTGCTGGCCGCCGCCGCCGAACGCTTCGGCGACCCGGACCGGATTCCGGTGGCCCTCGGCCGTGACGGCAACCCCGCGCGGACCGCCGCGTCCTTCGCCCCGGACGTCGCGCGCCTGGCCGCGGCCGGCGACGCCGCGGCCTCGGCGATCATCCGGGACGCCGCCCACGCGCTCGGTGATGCCGTGCTCGCCGCCGCCCGCCGGATCGGCGGCGACGCCCTCTCCGTGACCATCACCGGCGGGCTCACCGGCCTAGGCGAACCGCTCCTCAATCCGCTGCGCTCGGCGCTGGCCGGCTCCCCGCTCCCCCTGCGCCTGCGGGACCCGCTCGGGCAACCGCTGGACGGTGCGCGCCTGCTGGCGCTGGACGCCGGCGCACCGCACGAGCCCCACGTCGTCCGCGTACGGCGGGCGGCGCCCTTCTCCCCCGTCCCCACCTCGCCGGTGCCCCCGCCGGCCGTCGCTTAGGAGTGAGCGTGCGTCAACTCGACCTCGTGGTGGTCGTCGTCTATCTGGTGGCGATCGCCGTGATCGGACTGCGCCTGGCCGGCCGGCAGAGCACCGCGAAGGACTACTTCGTCGGCGAGGGCAGCATGCCGTGGTGGACGGTGTCGTTCTCCGTGGTGGCCACCGAGACCAGCGTGCTCACCGTGATCAGCGTGCCCGGCGGCGCGTACAGCGGGCAGGGCTTCGGGAACGTCGAGCTGGCCCTCGGCTACGTCATCGGCCGCGTGGTCGTGGCCACCGTGCTGATCCCCCTGTACAAGCGGGGCGGCTTCGTCAGCGCCTACCAGTACCTGGGCAGCAGGTTCGGGCTGAAGCTGCAGGGGCTCGCCTCGGTGACGTTCGTCTTCACCCGGCTCCTCGCCGAGGGCGTCCGGCTGTTCGCCTCCGCCATCCCGATCAAGCTGCTGCTCGACGAGTTCGGGGTGCACGCGGGCTACCGGCTGATCATCATCGTGCTCACGGCGATCACCGTCGTCTACACCTACCTCGGCGGCATCAAGGCGGTCATCTGGACCGACGCCATCCAGATGGGCCTGTACCTGGGCGGCGCGGTCCTCGCCATCGCCGTGCTGTCCGGCCACGTCGGCGGCAGCGGGTTCGCCGGCGCGCTGCACTCGGGCCACTTCAAGCTGTTCGACACCGACTTCACCCTGGCGCACGTCCTGACCAGCCCCTTCGCCCTGCCGACCGCGATCGTCGGCGGCGCCATCTTCGCCATGGCCAGCCACGGCTCGGACCAGCTGATCGTCCAGCGCGTCCTGGCCACCCGCTCGCTGCGCGACGGCCAGAAGGCCATGATCGCCTCCGGTGTCTTCGTCACCCTGCAGTTCGCCGCCTTCTCGCTCGTCGGCGCGCTGCTGTGGTCGTACAACCAGGGCAAGGACTTCAAGCAGCTCGGCCTGAGCAGCTCCGACAACCTCTACCCCCAGTTCATCCTGCACGGGCTGCCCGTGGTGATCTCCGGTCTGCTGGTGGCGGGCATCCTCGGCGCCGCGATGGGCTCGCTGTCCTCGGCCCTGAACTCCATGTCGAACTCGACGGTCGCCGACATCATCCACAGCTTCTTCCGCAGCACGCCGTCCGAGGAGTCGCTGCTGAAGCTCGCCCGGGTGATGACGCTGGTGTGGGCGGTGCTGATGGCGGTGTTCGCCTGTGCGTTCAGCACCAGCACCGGCAACGTCTACCTGACCGGCCTGACGATCGCGGGCTACACCTACGGCGCCCTGCTCGGCGCGTTCCTGCTCGGACGCCTCGTCCGGCGCGCCAACGAGATCGACTCCGTCGTGGCGTTCCTGGTGACGATCGGCGTGATGACGTACATCGTGCGCAGCGTCAAGATCGACGCCCACGTGGCCGGCGCCACCGTGCCGACCGCGATCGCCGCCCAGTGGCTCGTGCCGATCGGCGTCGTCATCACCCTGATGGTCGGCGGCCTGACGAGCCTGTTCCACCGCGCCCCCGAGACCGCCACGATCCCGGCAGGCGACGGCGAACCGGCCCCCGGCACCGGCCGCATCGCGACAGCCACCGGCACCGATTGAGGGCGCACATCCGGGCTGGGCCGACGGCCTCGGCACCGTACCGACCTGCGACCGCGCACCCGCCGCGGACCTGGTGACCGCGCTGGTCGCGGGCGGCGACCCCGGGCACGGGACCACCGCCCCGGCCCCGTACCGACCAGCGACCGCGCACACCCCCGGCGCGGGCCACCACCTCGGCACCGTACCGACCAGTCACCACATACCCCCGGTGCGGGGCCACCGCCTCGGCGTCGTCCCGACCTGCCACCACGCACACCCCCGGCGCGGCGCCACCGCCCCAGCCCCGTCCCGACCATCCAGCGCGCCATCCCCGGTGCGGGGCGACCGCACCGGCGTCGCCCCGAGCTGCCACCGCGCACATGCCGGGTGCGGGGCCACCGCCCCCGCCCCGTCCCGACCTGCCACCGCGCAAACCCCCGGTGCGGGGCCCACCACCCCGGCCCCGTCCCGACCAGTCACCGCGCACACCCCCAGCGCCGGACCACCACCTCAGCCCCGACCCAACCTGCCACCACACACACCCCCAGTGCCGGACCACCACCCCGGCCCCAACCCAACCTGCCACCACACACACCCCCAGCGCCGGACCACCACCGCAGCCCCAACCCAACTGCCACCACACAACCCTCAGTGCCGGACCACTACCGCAGCCCCGACCCGACCTTCCACCGCACATACCCCCGGCGCCGAGCCACCACCTCAGCCCCGACCAGCCACCACACACACCCCCGGCAGCCGGACCACCACCCCAGCCCCAACCCAACCTGCCACCACACACACCCCCGGCGCGGCGCCACCGCCCCAGCCCCGACCAGCCACCGCACACCCCCGGCCACCGGGCCGCCACCCCGGCGTCCCCTCGACCTGCGATCGTGCACATCTTCGCTGCTGGGGCCGCCGCCTCGGCCCCCGCACCCGTCCCGACCCCCGAGGGAGAAGCCATGCCACAGCGTCGACAGACGCCGCCCACGCGGCGGACGAGTCGCCGGGAGGTGCCGTGCGCGTGATCGGCCTGATGTCGGGCACCTCCTACGACGCCATCGAGGCCGCCGCCGCGGACCTCGCCCTGGAGGGCGACACCCTGCGGCTACGGCCCCTCGGGCACCTCTCCGTGCCGTACCCGGACGCGTTGCGGGACCTGATCGGCGCCACTTTGCCGCCGGCCACGACGACCACGCATGCCGTCTGCGCCCTGGACACCGGCGTCGGCCAGGCCTTCGCCGGCGCCGCCGCCCGCGCGCTGCGCGAGCTGTGCGACGGCAGCGCCGACCTCGTGGTCTCGCACGGCCAGACCGTGCACCACTGGGTGGAGGACGGCACCGTCCGCGGCACGCTCCAACTCGGCCAGCCGGCCTGGATCGCCGAGGCCACCGGGCTGCCGGTCGTCGCCGACCTGCGCAGCCGTGACGTGGCCGCGGGCGGGCAGGGCGCACCGCTGGTCGGCATGACCGACACCCTGCTGCTGCGCGCCCTGCCCGGCACTCCGGCCGCGCTCAACCTCGGCGGCATCGCCAACGTCACCGTCCTCGCACCCGGCGCCGAACCGCTGGCCTTCGACACCGGCCCCGCCAACGCCCTGCTGGACGCGGCCGTACGGCACTTCACCGGCGGAGCCGCCACCTATGACGAGGACGGGCGCAGGGCCGCCGCCGGCCGGACCAGCCAGGAACTGCTGCGCGCCCTCCTCGACGACCCCTACTACCACCGGCCGGCGCCGAAGAGCACCGGCAAGGAGCACTTCCACCTGCCCTACCTGCAGCGGGCACTGGCGGCGGCGCCCACCCCGGACCCCGACGACGTCCTGGCCACCCTGACCCGGCTCACCGCCGTCACCGTGGCCGACGCCTGCCGCGCCCACGGGGTCACCGAACTCGTCGTCTCCGGCGGCGGCACCCGCAACCCGGTGCTCATGCGCATGATCGGCGAGGAGCTGCCCGGCGTGCGGCTGCGGCCCAGCGACGACCTGGGCCTGCCCTCGGACGCCAAGGAGGCCCTGGCCTTCGCCGTCCTCGGCTTCCTCACCGTGCACGGGCTGCCCGGCACCCTGCCCTCGGGCACCGGCGCCCGCCGGGCCACGCTGCTCGGCAGCATCACCCCCGGCGCGGCGCCGCTGCGCCTGCCCGAACCCGCCGCACAGCCACCGCGCCTGCTGCACGTCGACCGCCCCGCCCTTCCGTCATGAGGCGGCTCCGCACCGCACCCGGGTGAAGTCCACGGCCGCCCGGCGGCGCCGCCGTTTGCCGCCGGGCGGGAACGGGGAACCCTGGCCGAGCCCGAACGCGTCCCGCTGCAGGAGGCATCGATGACGGACGAGCCGGAGGACCGCTTCGACGTGGTGGTGCTCGGTGCCGGACCGGGCGGCTATGTGGCCGCTATCCGCGCCGCCCAGCTGGGCAGACGCGTCGCCGTGGTGGAGCGGAAGTACTGGGGCGGCATCTGCCTGAACGTGGGCTGCATCCCGACCAAGGCCCTGCTGCGCAACGCCGAGCTGGCGCACATCGTCACCCGCGAGGCGAAGACGTTCGGCATCCGCGCCGACGGACCGGTGTCCTTCGACTACGGCGAGGCGTTCCGCCGCAGCCGCAAGGTCGCCGACGGCCGGGTCAAGGGTGTGCACTACCTGATGAAGAAGAACAAGATCACGGAGCTCGACGGGCACGGCACGTTCCTCGACCCGCACACCCTCCAGGTGTCCGGCTTCGACGGCGACACCCGCACCATCGGATTCGACCACTGCGTCATCGCCACCGGCGCCACGCCCAAACTGCTGCCCGGCACCCGGCGCACCTCCCGCGTGGTCACCTTCGAGGAACAGATCCTCGCCGAGGAGCTGCCGCGGTCGATCGTCATCGCGGGCGCCGGCGCGATCGGCGTCGAGTTCGCCTACATCCTGCACAACTACGGCGTGAAGGTCACGCTGGTCGAGTTCCTGGACCGCC
The DNA here is from genome assembly GCF_040703635.1 of Streptomyces sp. NPDC007189. Taxonomy (NCBI): domain Bacteria; kingdom Bacillati; phylum Actinomycetota; class Actinomycetes; order Kitasatosporales; family Streptomycetaceae; genus Streptomyces; species Streptomyces sp. NPDC007189. The sequence goes on along the minus strand of NZ_JBEYEY010000004.1, from coordinate 71,108 downwards.
TCGCCCCGCTGGAGGACGCCGAGGTGTCCGCGGAACTCGCCAAGCAGTACCGCAGGCTGGGCATCGACGCGCTCACCTCGACCCGGGTCGAGTCCATCGACGAGTCGGGCCCCCAGGTGCGTGTCACGGTCACCGGCAAGGACGGATCCCGGCAGGTCCTGGAGGCCGACAAGGTGCTCCAGGCGCTCGGCTTCGCCCCCAACGTGGAGGGCTACGGCCTGGAGACCACCGGCGTGCGGGTCTCCGAACGCGGCGCGATCGAGGTCGACGGCCGCTGCCGTACGAACGTCCCGCACATCTACGCCATCGGCGACGTCACGGCGAAGCTGATGCTCGCGCACGCGGCCGAGGCGATGGGGGTGATCGCCGCCGAGACGATCGCCGACGCGGAGACCATGGAACTCGACTACGCGATGATCCCGCGCGCCACCTTCTGCCAGCCGCAGATCGCGAGCTTCGGCCACACCGAGGAGCGGGCGCGCGAACTGGGCTACGACGTCAGGGTGGCGAAGTTCCCGTTCACGGCGAACGCCAAGGCGCACGGCCTGGGCGACGCCACCGGTTTCGTGAAGCTGATCAGCGACGCGAAGTACGGCGAGCTCGTCGGCGGGCACCTGATCGGACCCGACGTCACCGAGCTGCTGCCCGAGCTGACGCTGGCCCAGCAGTGGGACCTCACCGTCCACGAGATCGCCCGTAACGTCCATGCCCACCCGACGCTCGGCGAGGCGGTCCAGGAGGCGGTGCACGGCCTGGCCGGACACATGATCAACCTCTGACGCACGCCGAGCGCCGACCGGCCGCCGAGCGCCTCCGTCCCCGGCGGCTCTCCTCTACGGTTTCAGCCGTTCAGCCGCAGGGTCCACACCACGGTCATCTCGCCGGTGACGGCCCCGTCCTCGCGCTGGATGGCGATGTCGACCGGGAACTCCGGCCGCCCCCCGGCGTCCAGCTCGGCGACGACCTCGGCCGCCGGGCGGCCCAGGGTCGCCGTGGCGGTCACCGGCCCCATCGCCAGCTTCTTGTAGGCGATCTCGGCCCGCACCGCGAGCGGCACCGCGCGCGCCAGCTGATCGCCGAAGGCCGTGAGGACGATCGCACCGCTGGCGGACTCGGCCAGGGTGAACATGGCGCCGGCGTGGGGGCCGCCGATGTGGTTGTGGTAGTCCGGCTGGTCCGGCAGCCGCAGCACGGCACGCTCCGGGCCGACCTCGACGAACTCCAGGTTCAGGGTCCGCACCATCGGAACGGCTGCGGCCAGCATCTCGCCCATCGAGGCGCTCTCAACTGTCATGCACCCGATGTTACTGGCGAGTAGCGAAACTGGCCAGCCCCGCGCGCTCCCCACCGACCAGCGCGAACCGCCGCCCGCCCCGTTTCGCTACGACCCTGACGAGGGCCGGTGACCGAATCGTGTCCGGGGCGGCACTAGGGTTACTGGCCATGTGGCCAGATCAGCAGCCGCCAGGGGGCGCGCCGAACCCGCAGAACAACCCGCAGCTGAATCCGTATCAGCAGCCGGGTTACCAGCAGCCGAACCCGTACCAGCAGCCCGGATACCAGCAGTATCCGCAGGCCGGGCCGTACGGTCAGCAGCCGCAGCCGCCCGCCATGCCCGCCCCGCAGCCCCCACAGGGCGGCGGCGGCCGCACCAGGCTGATCGCGATCGTCGCGGCCGCCGCGGTCGTGGTCGCCGCGGGCGTGACGGGGTATCTCGTCCTCGGCAAGAAGGACGGCACGGACGACCAGGCCGGCGGCGGCAAAGGCGGGCAGCACGCGAGCCAGTCACCGGCTTCCCAGCCCACGGGCGGCTCGTCGGCGACCGACGACCCGCGCGGCACCGGGACCGAGAAGCCGACCGTCCCCGGCTGGAAGGTCGTGGTGAACCCCAAGTGGGGCATCGCCTTCGACGTGCCGGCGGAGTGGGAGGTCCAGTCCCCCGGCATCGCCGTCAACTTCACCTTCCCGAAGGGCGAGACGGACACCGGCATCACCATGTCGGGCATCGCCGAGTACAAGTCCAAGTGGTGCACCTCGGACGACGACAAGGACGGCCGCACCGAGGACACCCCGCTGGCGGTCGTGGGCACCAAGGGGGCGAACGGCGCCAAGAACACGGACGAGATCGCGGTCAACACGCCGGCCTGGTGGGTCTACGGCGGCTACACCCAGCCCGACAAGAAGAGCATCTCCTGGGACAAGAAGGCCACCGCCTTCACCACGGACTCGGGCATCAAGGGCAGTTACGCCTGGGCGCAGTCGACGCACACGCCGAAGAAGGGCAAGTGCGTCAGCGACGGCAAGGCACTCACCTTCGGCTTCCAGAACTCGGCGCACGACTATGTGTCGTTCAACTTCTACGGCGCCAAGGGCGTGAGCGGCGAGGTGTCCGAGGAGACCGTGCTGAAGGTCCTTCACACGGTCAGGCTGCACGGCGACCCGACGAACCAGTGAGCCCGCACGGTGTTCCGGCCTGCCGTGGCACGGCGGGCCGGAGCACCGTGGAGCGTCAGCCCTGCCTCAGGTAGCCGCGGTAGACCCAGTTGCCCCAGAAGCTGTCGTCCCCGCCGTCGGAGACCTGGCAGCGGGAGAGGCACTCCCAGGTGCCGTCGCTGTTGGCGCACTCGTACCGGGAGGCCACGTGCTGGCCCTTGTACACATGGCCGATCACCTTGCCGCTGGGGCGCGGCGTCTTGTGCACGGGGGCCTTGGTCTTGGTCACGACGTAGCTGTGGGCGACGGGCTGGCACCGGATCGCCCCGGCCGCCGAGGCGGGCACCCTGACAAATAGTCATGGACATGGCTCGATCACCTTAGGGTGGGGGGTCATGGCAGTCAAAGAACCGCGTCTCCGGGCGAGTTGGGCGGGCCGCAACTACTCCCTGCTGACGGCCGCGGCCGTGGTGACCGGCCTCGGTGCGAACGGCTCGCTCATCGCCGCCGCGTTCGCCGTGCTGGACGCGGGCGGCGACGGCGGCGACGTGGGGCTGGTGGCCGCCTCACGCACGGTGCCGCTGGTGGTGTTCCTGCTGGTCGGCGGCGCGCTCGCGGACCGGCTCCCCCGGCACCGGGTGATGGTCGCCGCCAACGCCCTCAACTGCCTCTCCCAGGGCGCCTTCGCCGCTCTCGTGCTGGCCGGCGCACCCCGGCTGTGGCAGATGATGCTGCTCAGCGCGCTCGGCGGCACCGGGCAGGCGTTCTTCGGCCCGGCGGCCGAGGGCATGCTGCTGTCCTCGGTGGAGGGCGAGCAGGCGGGCCGCGCGTTCGCCGTGTTCCGCATGGCCACGCAGGGCGCGGCGCTGGGCGGCGCGGCACTGGGCGGCGCCCTGGTCGCGGCCGTCGGACCCGGCTGGGTGCTCGCGCTCGACTCCGCGGCCTTCGCCGTCGCGGGCGCCCTGCGCTCCTTCCTCGACACCGGCCACATCCCGCCGCGCACCCCTGGCGAGGGCATGCTGGCCGATCTCTGCGACGGCTGGCGGGAGTTCGCCGGCCGCCCCTGGCTGTGGGGCATCGTCGTCCAGTTCTCGATCGCCAACGCGGTGGTCGGCGCGGCCGATGCGGTCTACGGCCCGCTGGTCGCCCGCGACCACTTCGGCGGCGCGGGCCCCTGGGGCCTGGCCCTGGCCGCGTTCGGCGCGGGCACGGTGGCCGGCGCCCTGCTGATGACCCGCTGGAAACCCCGCCGCCTGCTCCTCGCCGGCACCCTCTGCGTCTTCCCCCTCGCCCTGCCCGCCGCCGCCCTGGCCGTACCGGCGCCGGCCGGGGCCCTGGACGCGGTGATGTTCGCGGCCGGTGCGACGGTGGAGGTGTTCGGGGTGTCCTGGATGACCGCGCTGCACCAGGAGATCCCGGAGGAGAAGCTCTCCCGGGTGTCGGCGTACGACTGGTTCGGGTCGGTCTCGCTCATCCCCGTCGCCACCGCGCTGGCGGGCCCCGCGGAGAGCGCCTTCGGCCGGCCGGCCGCGCTGTGGGGGTGCGCCGGGCTGGTCGTGCTGGTGACCGCGCTGGTGCTGCTGGTCCCGGACGTCCGCACCCTGACCCGCCGTACCCAGCGGGTCGCCGGCTGCCCGGCCGGGTCAGCCGATGCCGAACGCCCCGTCGGGGGGCTCGGGTGAGGGCACGGCGTCGGCGTCGTCGACCGGTCGCGCGGAACCGGTGAACTCGCTGATCGCCGCCCCGTGTTCGACCCGCGCCGGGAAGGCGTCCGCCGCGGTGCGGCGGGCCAGCGCGGTGGTGTCGAGGGGCCGGTGCGAGGCGACCAGCACCGCGTTCCCGAACCGCCGGCCGCGCAGCACACCGGGTTCGGCGATCAGCGCCAGCTCCTCGAACACGGCAGCAAATGTGGCCAGTTGGGAGCGCAGGAAGACGAACGGCGCCGCGTCGGCGAGGTTGGCCAGATAGACCCCGCCGGGCCGCAGCACCCGCTCGGCCTCGCGGGCGTAGGCGAGCGTGGTCAGATGCGCCGGCACCCGGGACCCGCCGAAGACGTCGGCGACGAGCACATCGGCGTGATCGTCCGGCGCGGCTTCCAGCCAGGCCCTGGCGTCGGCGGTGTGCAGCGCGATGCCCGAGCCCCGCGGCAGCGGCACATACTCGGTCACCAGCTCCAGCAGCCCCCGGTCGGCCTCGACGACGTCCTGCCGGGAGCCCGGCCGGGTGGCCGCCACGTACCGGGGCAGTGTCAGCGCCCCGCCGCCCAGGTGCAGCACGTCCAGCGGCAGGCCCTCGTCGGCGACGCCGTCCAGCACATATCCGAGCCGCCGGGCGTACTCGAACTCCAGATGCGCCGGGTCGTCCAGATCGACGTACGACTGCGGCGCCCCGTCGACGGTGAGCAGCCAGGCCCGCTCGCGATCGACGTCGGGCATCAGCTTGGCGGTGCCGTGGTCGGTGGTCCGGGTCACGGGTATCTGCTCGGTCACAGGGTCATTGTCGCGTGCCCCGAAGGTGCGCGGGGCACTGCGCGACCAGCCATAAGCGCCGGCAGTTCCCCACGCACCTCAGCCGCTACGAACCGACGGAGCCGACGGTCCCCGCGCCCACGGTCCGCCCGCCCTCACGGATGGCGAACCCGAGCCCCGGCTCCAGCGGCACCTCCCGCCCCAGCTCGACGGTCATCTGCACCGTCTCCCCGGGCCGGGCCACGGCGGCCGGGCCGAGGTCGACGTCCCCCACCACGTCCGCGGTACGGATGTAGAACTGCGGCCGGTATCCGGTGGCGACCGGTGTCGTACGACCGCCCTCGCGGCCCGACAGCAGATACACCCGGGCGGTGAACCGCCGGGCGGGCACCACGCTCCCCGGAGCCGCCACGACATGGCCGCGCCGCACGGCGTCACGCGGCACGCCCCGCAGCAGCACCGCCACGTTGTCCCCGGCCTGCGCCTCCTGCATCGGCTTGCCGAAGGTCTCGAGCCCGGTGACGACGCTCTCCACATCGGCGCCGAGCACCGCCACCCGGTCCCCCAGGCGGAGCGTGCCCCGCTCCACGGCGCCGGTGACGACCGTGCCGCGGCCGGTGATGGTGAGCACGTTCTCCACGGGCAGCAGGAACGGCGCGTCCAGGTAGCGCTCCGGCATCGGCACATAGGTGTCCACCGCGTCGAGCAGCGCCTCGACGGCCGCCGTCCAGCGCGGGTCGCCCTCCAGCGCCCTGAGCCCCGAGACCCGTACGACCGGTACCGCGTCGCCCGGGTAGCCCTGGGAGGTGAGCAGGTCGCGCACCTCCAGCTCGACGAGGTCGATCAGTTCCTCGTCGTCGGTGCCGTCGGCCTTGTTGAGCGCGACGACGATGTGGTCGACGCCCACCTGCCGGGCGAGCAGCACGTGTTCGGCGGTCTGCGGCATGATCCCGTCGAGCGCGGAGACGACGAGGATCGCCCCGTCGAGCTGTGCGGCGCCGGTGACCATGTTCTTCACGTAGTCGGCGTGGCCCGGCATGTCCACGTGGGCGTAGTGCCGGGTGTCGGTCTCGTACTCGACGTGCGCGATGTTGATGGTGATGCCGCGCGCGGCCTCCTCCGGGGCCCGGTCGATGCGGTCGAACGGCACGAAGGTGCCGGTGCCGCGCTCGGCGAGGACCTTGGTGATGGCGGCGGTCAGGGTGGTCTTGCCGTGGTCGACGTGCCCCATGGTGCCGATGTTCAGGTGCGGCTTGGTGCGCACGTAGGCCGTTTTGGACATGGCTGTACCTCGAAGCCTCTCAGGCGGGGAAAAGATGCGGGGACCCCGAGGACTGGCCGACCCTCCCCCTGCGGGGTCCGCCGGTTCGTTCCGGAGAGGGTCAGCTTCGGGCGCCGTCGACGGCGGCCATGAGGATCGGGGCGGCAGCCTTCGGCGCATCCGCGACGGCGGATGCTGCGAGGAGGAAGGCGTACCGGAACATGGGGTCGATCATCGCCGAACGGCGGTGTGGCGTCGAATGGTTTTCGCGGCGGCCGAGGCGAGGCTCAGGGGCCGATGTTCTTCAGCGCCTCCCGGACGGTCAGCGGCGCGAACCGGCCCCGCTCCCGCGCCAGGAAGGCCCGTACGGCGTCCGGGTCGGTCTTGGCGTACTCGCGCAGGGCCCAGCCGATCGCCTTGCGGATGAAGAAGTCGGGGTGCCCGGCCTGGAGCAGGCAGTAGCCGAACAGCCGGTCGGTGTCGGTGGTGTCCTTGCGGGCCAGCTGGTGCAGCAGGGCCGCGCGCACCGGCCACAGGCCGGCGTCGGTGATCCAGGCGTCCATGTCGGCGGTGAGGGCGTGGTCGGCCGCGACGAGGCGTCCGATCACGTGCGCGGCGAGCGGGTCGACGGTGTCCCACCAGGGGACCGTGGTGACGAGGTGCCGGGCCACCGGCAGGAAGCCGGAGGAGCAGCGGCCGGCGTGCCGGCGCAGAAAGTCCATCGCGACGTAGTGGTACTCGCGCTCGGGCAGCGCCCAGCAGCGCAGCGCGACCGCGGTGCAGTCGGCCTCGTCCGGACGCGGGGTGCCGGCGAGGACCGTGCGGGTCAGGGCGCGGCGGGCCGGGGTGGGGATGCCGAGGAAGGGCGCCACGTCCTTCATGTACGTCCGCATCGCGGCCGCCCGCCCGGGATCGGCGGCGGCCGTGAAGGCGGCCGTGACCCGGTCCAGCACGGTGTCGGCGAGGGCACTGCGCGGCACGCGCGGCGCGGGCGTACCTGTGGCGGTCATGAACGAACCCTACTATCGAACACGCGTTCACTTGCGCGCCTGGGACAGCTATGGCGGACGCCGGTTTGCAGCCCCTTCCGCACCGGCGTTACCTGGAAGTACCCGTGGTGTAGCGGGCGGAGGTGACACAGGTGAAAGCCGTCGTCTATGAGGAACCCTTCAGTGTGGTGGTGAAGGACGTCCAGGATCCCGGGATCCAGCATCCCAACGATGTGCTCGTACGCGTCACGTCGACCGCGATCTGCGGCTCCGACCTGCACATGTACGAGGGCCGCACGGCCGCCGAGTCGGGCATCGTCTTCGGGCACGAGAACCTCGGCGTCGTCGAGGAGGTCGGCAGCGGCGTGACCTCCCTGTCCAAGGGTGACCGGGTCGTGATGCCGTTCAATGTCGCCTGCGGATTCTGCAAGAACTGTCTCGCCGGGAAGACCGGCTTCTGTCTGACGGTCAATCCCGGATTCGCCGGGGGCGCCTACGGCTATGTGGCGATGGGCCCGTACACGGGCGGCCAGGCCGAGCTGCTGCGCGTGCCGTACGCCGACTTCAACTGCTTGAAGCTGCCCCCGGGCGAGGAGTTCGAGACCGACTTCGTGCTGCTCGCCGACATCTTCCCGACGGGCTACCACGGCTGCGAACTCGCCCGGGTGTCCCCCGGTGAGAGCGTGGCCGTCTACGGCGCCGGGCCGGTGGGACTGATGGCCGCCTACTCGGCGCTGCTGCGCGGTGCCGCGAAGGTGTTCTCCGTGGACCGGGTGCCCGAGCGGCTGGCCAAGGCGGAGGAGATCGGGGCGATCCCCATCGACTTCACCAAGGGGGACCCGGCTGAGCAGATCAAGGAGCAGACCGGAGGTGAGGGAACCGACAAGGGCGTCGACGCCGTCGGCTACCAGGCCCAGGCGCACGACGCCAGCCACGAGGAACCGGCCATCGTGCTGAACGCGCTGGTCGAGACGGTACGGCCGACGGGCATGCTCGGCGTGCCGGGCCTGTACGTGCCCTCGGACCCGGGCGGTCCCGACGAACACGCCAAGCACGGCCAACTGCTGGTCTCCATCGGCAGGATGTTCGAGAAGGGCCAGCAGATGGGCACGGGTCAGTGCAACGTCAAGCAGTACAACCGGCAGTTGCGCGACCTGATCATCGCCGGGCGCGCCAAGCCCAGTTTCGTGGTCTCCCACGAACTACCGCTGGACCAGGCGCCGCAGGCGTACGAGAAGTTCGACAAGCGGATCGAGGGCTACACCAAGGTGGTGCTCCACCCAGGTCACGCACTCGCCGCGTAAGTCGACTCCTGACACGACCGCGAGAAAAGGGGTCCGGGCGCGCCAGGCGCCCGGACCTCGTCTCGGCCTCCCGGCGGCGATCACAGGCGTTCGTCGGTTAATGTCACCGGATGCTCGATGCCACCCGCTCTGGCACCGCCACGGCCTGTCCCCAGGCAGCCGCCACTCGGCTCGCCGTACCCGTGTCCCCGCTGCCCCGTGCCGGGTTCGCCGGGCGGTGCGCGCGGGCGCTGGTGTCTCCGTACGCGCGGCTGTCGCTGCTGCTCGCCCTGCTCGCCGGTGCCGCCGGGTGCGTGCTCGCCTTCGCGCCACAGCGGCTGCTGACGCACGGGTGGCCGCCGCAGCTCGGCGGGGCGGCGGCGGCCGTGGTGTTCACGGTGGCGTACGGGCTGTGCACCGTGGCGTTCGTGCCGCGTCCCGTGCTCAACCTGGCGGCGGGCGCGTTGTTCGGCTCGCAGCTGGGGCTGGCGACGGCGCTGGCCGGCACGGTGCTCGGGGCGGGCGTGGCGTTCGGGCTGGGCCGGGTGCTGGGGCAGGACGCGCTGCGCCCGCTGCTGCGGGGCCGCTGGCTGCGGGCGGCCGACGGCCAGCTCAGCCGGCACGGGTTCCGGTCGATGCTGGCGGTCCGGCTCTTTCCCGGCGTGCCGTTCTGCGCGGCGAACTACTGCGCGGCCGTCTCCCGGATGGGCTGGCTGCCCTTCCTGCTGGCGACCGCCCTGGGCTCCATCCCTAACACGGCCGCCTACGCGGTGGCCGGCGCCCGCGCCGCCACGCCGACGTCCCCGGTGTTCCTGATCGCCATGGCCTGCATCGCCGTACCAGCACTCGCCGGCTCGGCACTGGCCTGGCGCAAGCGGCACCATTTGCGAGGCGGACAGGCGCCTCGCGAGGGGTCCTGAGCGACCCGCCACGACGAGCGACCCGAGCGCCCAGCCACGCCCCCGCCACCCGAGCCACCCACCACGCCGGCGCAACCCGAGCGACCAACCGTCCCCGCGCGACCCAAGCCCCCCGCCACGCCCGCGTGACCCGAGCCACCCACCACGCCGGCGGAACCCGAGCCACCCGCCACGACGGCGCGGCAGCCGTCCCACGGCACTCCGGTGCGCTCAGTCCCGAACGCCTTCAAGGATCATCGCGTTGGCCAGTCCGCCCGCCTCGCACATGGTCTGCAGGCCGTAGCGGGCGCCGCGCTCGCGCATGGCGTGGACCAGGGTGGTGGTCAGCCGGGTGCCGCTGGCGCCGAGCGGGTGACCGAGGGCGATCGCGCCGCCGTGCACGTTCACCTTGGCGAGGTCGGCGCCGGTCTCCTGCTGCCAGGCCAGCACCACGCTGGAGAAGGCTTCGTTGACCTCGAACAGGTCGATGTCCGCGAGCTTCAGCCCCGCCCTGTGCAGCACCTTCTCGGTCGCCGGGATCACCCCGGTCAGCATCAGCAGCGGGTCGGAGCCGGTGACGGCGAAGCTGTGCAGCCGGGCGAGCGGGCGCAGGCCGAGCCGGGCGGCGGTGTCGCTGGAGGTGATCAGGACGGCGGAGGCGCCGTCGTTGACCGGGCTGGCGTTGCCCGCGGTGACGTTCCACTCGATCTGCGGGAAGCGCTCGGCGAAGGCGGGGTCGTAGTAGGCGGGCTTGAGACCGGCGAGGATCTCCGGGGTGCTGCCGGGACGGACGCACTCGTCGCGGGCGACGCCGTCCAGCGGCGCGACCTCCGCGTCGAACAGGCCGGCCTGCCAGGCGGCGGCGGCCTTGCCGTGCGAGGAGACGGCGAACTCGTCCATCCGCGCCCGGCTGAGCGACCACTTCGCGGCGATCAGCTCCGCACTGATCCCCTGCGGGACCAGGCCCTCGGGGTAGCGCTCCGCGACGCCCGGACCGAACGGGTCCTTGCCCGCGGGCACGTTGGACCACATCGGCACCCGGCTCATCGACTCCACGCCGCAGGCGACCACCAGGTCGTACGCCCCGGAGATCACACCCTGCGCGGCGAAGTGCACGGCCTGCTGGGAGGAGCCGCACTGGCGGTCCACCGTGGTCGCCGGCACCGTCTCGGGGAACCCGGCGGCGAGGACGGCGTACCGGGTGGTGTTCATGGCCTGCTCGCCGACCTGGTCCACGGTGCCGCCGATGACGTCGTCGATCAGCGCCGGGTCGACGCCGGAGCGTTCGACGAGCGCGCGCAGGGTGTGGGCGAGCAGTTGCACGGGGTGGACGTGGGCGAGGGAGCCGTTCGGCTTTCCCTTGCCGATGGGGGTGCGTACGGCTTCGACGATCACGGCGTCACGCATGGCGGGGCCTCCTTGGCCGCCCGGCTGCTCGCGGCGGACCACGGCAGCTACCAGTGAGTAGGAAATCCGGACTCACCATAGCTCGCTTAGTTTGGAAATCAAACCCTCCTCTACACTGGGCGCCATGGCCGCCACGAAAGACCCGCGCCCCTGCTCCATCGCCGACGCCCTCGCGGTGGTCGGGGAGAAGTACTCGCTGCTCGTCCTGCGCGAGGTGTGCCTGGGCAACGGCCGCTTCGACCAGCTCGTGCGCAACACCGGCGCCCCGCGCGACATCCTGGCCGCCCGGCTGCGCCGGCTCGTGGACGCCGGGATCCTCACCAAGCGCCTCTACAGCGAGCGCCCGCAGCGCTTCGAGTACCTGGCCACGCAGGCGGGCCTGGAGCTGCAGCCGGTCCTGATGACGCTCAAGGAGTGGGGCGACCGCCACATCCGCAAGGGCGCCGACCTGCCCATGTCCGTCGAGCACCGCTGCGGCCACGAACTGACCCCGGTCGTCACCTGCCGTGCCTGCGGCGAGGAGATCCACCCCGAGCACCTCACGGCCCATCCGCAGGCGCCGGGCTGGACGGTCAGCGGGCCCACGGCGGCATAAAACCGCCCCACCAAGGGCGCGAGGAACCGCGCGACCGGCCGCGACGAAGCCGCAGACCCCCGAAGGGTGAGCCGGGTGCCGACGACCTCGCGCCGGCCCTGCGCGCCGGGCGGGTAGAGGCCGTCCCACCACCGGCCTACCCCGGCACCTGCAGACGACCTACCGCGGCCCTCGCAACGGCGCACCGTACACGTCCAACCGCCCGCACATCCCGAACCGCCCCCGCTCGACGGGCTGTTCGGCCTGTACGACGGCCTCGGCGAGGTGGGCCGCGTCCCCGTCTGCCAGCCGGTCCAGAAAACGCCCCGTGGCCTCGGCCGCCGCCAGTGCACCCCGCCGCCACCGTTGCCTCCACTCGGCGATCCGGGGCCGTACGAGCGCGACGGCGGCCCGGTGGAAGGCGGCCAGCGCCTCCGGTCCCGAGGCCTCGCGCAGCGCCCGGTATCCCTCCAGGGCCAGGTCGCGCCGGGCGCGGGCGATGCGCTCCCGCTCGGCCTCCGGGGCGCCGGCCGGGATCGTGGTCGCGGCGGCGTACGTCTCCGGGTCGGTCAGGTACTCCGGCGGGAGGGTGAGCACCGCGTCCCCGGCCTCCGGCAGCCCGCTGTTCTGCATGAGGACGGTGATGCGCAGCTCACCGTCGTTGACCAGCCGGTGGATGGTGCCCGGCGTGAACCACGCGACCGTGCCGGGGGCGAGCGGGGTGACCTCGTGACCGGACGCGGTCAGCGTCTCGACGGCGCCCCGGCCGCCGGTGACGACGTACGCCTCCGAACAGGCCAGATGCAGATGGGGAGTTCCGCCCCGCACCCCGTCGGCGGCGGGCCAGTCGTACACGCACAGCCGCGACACCGCGACCCCGCCGGGCAGGCCCGTGAACTCCCCGGCGTTCACCACGGATGCGCCTCCAGGTACTTCACGACGTCCGCCCGCTGCCAGGCGCCGTCCGCCACGACGACCCGGTAGCGGCGGCGGAGCGTGTCGCCGGGGGCGAGTTCGAGTTCCTCGAAGAAGGACCAGGAGGGGGCGACGGCGGCGAAGGGCTCGTTGCGGACGAACCAGTGGGCCGGATGGGTTCCGCCCGCGCCGGAGTGGTCGTTCTCCGGGGCGTGCGCGAAGAGGAGGGTGGCGTGGCCGTCGACGCCGTCGTGCTCGCCGGAGTACGCCAGCCAGGGCGCCTGCGTGCCCATCAGCGCGGGCCCCTCCCCCTCCGGCCCGAGGATCCGCCCCTCCCGGAAGGCGCGCGGGCCACGCCAGAACAGGCCCGTGTAGCCGGCGAGTTCGCGTCCGGCGGTGGTCGGGCTGCCGAAGAGCAGGGGCTCGGCACGCCGGTTGGTGATCGCACTGGTCCAGGTCAGCGCCCAGGAACCCGAGTCCGGGTCGACGTCGTGGACCTCGATCCGCCGCTCCTCCTCGGCCCACAGCTCACCGCCGTACGGATGCCAGGTCAGCCGCTCGGCGATCACCGCACGGCCGTCGGCCGCCCCGACCTCGTCGAAGCCGGCGTGCCGCATCGAGCCGACGCGTTCGGGCAGTGCGAGATAGCCCTGCCCGGGCACATAGGTGTTGCCGCCCCACAGGTTCGCGCCGGACAGGTGCGAGGCGGTCAGGGACAGGCCCTTGTGCCAGCGGTGGTCGTTCGGGCGGTAGTCGGTGACGACCGCGCCGGAGAGGGTCCGGACCGGGTGGAGGTAGGGCCGGGGCGCCTCCCAGGACGCCTCGGGGCGGTAGACGCAGGCGAACAGCTCGACGCCGGTGGCCGGTTCGGACACGGTGATCCGGTCGCCGTGCGCGTGGACCAGCCGCAGTCCGCCGCTCATGCCGGGACCTCCTCGGCGGTCACCGGCGCCCAACCGGGGGCGCCGCCGTGCAGGGCGGTGTAGTAGGGGTCGCCGGGGCCGATCTCACCGGCTCGGACGGTCGTGTCCGTGAACGCCGACTTGTACAGCGCCGTGACCAGCTCCAGACTCGTACGGCCGTCCGCGCCGCTGCTGCGCGGCCGCTCGCCCGCCCGCATGCTCGCCACCAGCTCGCGCAGCTGCGCCAGGTGCGAGCTGGGCTCGTCCGGGCCGAAGGCCTGCCACGCCTGCGCCTGTTCGGCGGGCACGCCCGGGGCCGGGCTGATGCGCCAGTCGTCGTTGGCGTGCCCGTACAGGTGGCTCAGCTCCACGGTGGCGCGCTCGCAGTCGACGCGGATGCGGCTGACCTCGTCGGGGCTCAGCACACTGTTGACGACGGTGGCGAGGGCTCCGCTCGCGAAGCGCACCAGCGCGGTGGAGACGTCCTCCGTCTCGACGTCGTGCACCAGCCGCCCGGCCATGGCCCGCACCTCGCTCCACGGCCCCAGCAGGTCCAGCAGCAGATCCATCTGGTGGATGCCGTGGCCCATCGCCGGACCGCCGCCCTCGGTGCGCCAGCGGCCCCGCCACGGCACGGCGTAGTAGGCGGCGTCCCGGTACCAGGTTGTCTGACAGTGCGCCACAAGCGGCCGCCCGAGAGCCCCTTCGGCGAGCAGCCGCCGTACATGCCGGGCCCCAGAGCCGAACCGGTGCTGGAACACGATCGCCGCGTACGGCCCGCCGTCCGCGCCCTCCTCCGCCTCGATCGCGTCGAAGTCGGCGAGCGAGGGCACCGGCGGCTTCTCGCACCACACCCAGGCCCCGGCGCGCAGCGCGGCCACCGTCTGCGCGCGGTGCAGGGTGGGCGGGGTGCAGATGCTCACCAGGTCGGGCCGCCGCTCGGCCAGCATCCGGTCGAGGTCCGTGTAGGCGTGCGGGATGCCGGTCTCGGCGCAGAAGGCCTCGACGGCGCCCCGGTCGATGTCGACGGCGGCGACGACCTCCGTCTCCCCCTCCCGCGCCAGTTGGGCCAGCGCGGGCAGATGCGATCCGCGCCCGATGGCGCCGGTGCCGATGACGGCGGCCCGGATGCGCCTGCCGGTGAACGGAGTTGTCGAACGGGCATGGGACATGGGCGGGTTCAGCACTCCTCCGGTACGGCGGACACGCGGGCCGGCACTGCGACAGCAATTCCAGCAAGCGCTTTCTCCTGCGCTGCAACGTAAGGGGGGACGCGGGGACGGGTCAACACCGCGGGGAGGGCGTCCAGCGCTCGGCACCGTCATCGTCGTCCTGGTCCCGGCGGACGTCCTGAGCCCACACACGGCGGAGCCGGAGGGTGAGCGCCCGCGCTGTTTCGGACATCTCCCGTGCGCTCGCGGCGCTCAGCCTCCCGAGCGTCATGGCGCTGCCACGCGAGCACCGTCCCGCGGCCGCCGAGACCTGCGGATTCCCGGCCTCAGCGTTGGTGTACGGCCGTACCCGGCCCGGCACTTGGCCACCACCCGCGCCCGCCTCCGCACGCGGCCCCGCATGGCATATGCGTGGTGACGGGGACCGAGTGAGGTACACCGCGGCCGGTGACGGTGACCAAGGGCATACCTTCTGTGTAGCCGGGCGGTAGCGCAGTGTCAGTCCTTAGCCCTAGGCTGTCCGCATGTCCCCCGATGTCCCCTCGCTCTCTGGTTCCATGCGGTCTGCCGCCGAGGTGAACGAGCAGATCCGGGCGCTCTGGCTGCGTGCGGGCGGCACCCTGTCGGCCCAGGAGCGCGCGGAGTACGAGCAGTTGGTGGTCGAGTGGGCCGAGGCGATCCGCGGTGCGGTCATCGAGGCGGCCTGACCCGGACAGCGGCCCCGGGCTCGCATCACGCCATGGACCCCGCGCCGGCAGCGCGTGTCCACAGGGACAGGTCACTGCTCGTCGCCACGGCCAGGGTCTGTCCGGAGGGGGAGAAGCCCGTGGCGCGGAGTTCGGAGTAGTGGGAGTGGAAGATGTGCCACCAGCGCTCCCCGTGCGGGCCGGAGTGCGGCAGTCCGTCGCCCCGGGAGAGCAGGACGCGCTCGTTCGGCCAGGCCGGGGCGACGACCTCCAGGTTCCAGCCGTCGCCGGTGGTGGTGTGCAGTCCGCCTCCGAAGAGCCCGGCGACGCGCACCCTGCGTCCGGCGACCGGGCCCAGCCCAGGACACGACATGGCGGGATCCGCTTCCGGTCCGCTGTCCTCGCAGTCGGGTTGCGGGTCGCGGTCCCGGGCGGTCTTCTCTCCCGTGACGCCGTCGAAGAGACCGTGACCGTCGTGGGACACGACCAGCACCAGGTCGTGGCCGGTCCGGGGGTGGGAGGCGAAGCCTATGCCGAGCAGGCCGCCGACCGGGGCGTACGCGATGCGCCGCCAGGGCTCCGGCGCCGGTAGGACCGGGGCCGCGAGCAGTCGCCGCCGCATCCCCTGCTGGTACGTGGAAAGCTCCGGCTCAGGCCCCGGCTCGGCCGCGGGCTCGTTCGTCGTCCACTTCGTCATGCTGCCATGATCCAGACGTCGGCGGCTTCTCCCCAACTGTGCCGCCGCACCCGCGCGGACGGCCGAGCGGGTTGCTGCTGCCCCGCCGGTGTGCGAGACGGCCAGGGCTGACTAGAGTTTGGCCGTTACACCTGGTTGTGGGGACAGCCAGTGCGCTTGGGGAGGGCCTGCACCACATGAGTCGTCGTTCCAATGGCGTGATAGGCGTCTGGGCCGAGATGCAGCGGCAGCAGCAGCGGCAGGCAGAGGCCGATGCCAGACGACGGAGGCAAGAAGAGCAGCAAGCACGCGCCTACCAGCGGCGAGTCGCCCAGAGCCACCGCGAGTACCGGCAGGCGGAGGCGCAGCGCCGGACCGAGGAACTGGACGCACAGGTCGCAGCGCTGCAGGGTCTTCTCGCCGCCGGTGTTCAGGCGCCGGCCTTCCGGGCCTCCTCCCTCCTGCGTCCGGAAGTGATCGAGCCGTTCGCCCCGGGTGCGTTGGCGCAGCCCGTTCCCATGCCGAATGCCGCTCACTACCAGACGCAGAGCGGATGGACCGCCGGCCGCCGCGCCCAGGCCCAGGCGGAGGCCCGGGCGCGCTTCGAGCGGGACTGGCACGCGGCCCAGGCAGCGGAGGCGCAGCGGCAGCAGCAGTTGGCGTCGTACCAGCGGCAGTACCAGCAGTGGGCCGACGCCCAGCTCGCCGAGGTACGGCGGCACAACGCCGGCGTCGGCGAGCTGACCGAAGGCGTCAGGCGCCGCGATCCGGACGCCGTGGTCGAGTACTTCACCACCGCTCTCTACACGTCGGCTGCCTGGCCGGAGGAGTTCCCGCGTCAGGTGACGGCGGCCTACGACGCGGCGGATGGGCAGTTGGTGCTGGACTGGGAGCTGCCCGCCTACGGCCTCGTACCCGAGGCCAAGTCCGTTCGGTACATGCCCAGCCTGGACCAGGACAAGGAGACCGCCCGGCCCGTGGGTCAGCGCAGGGCTCTCTACCGTGAGGTGCTGGCGCAGTGCGTGCTGCTCGTCCTGCACGAACTGTTCGCCGCGGACGAGCTCGGCGCACTCGAGTCGGTGGCCTTGAACGGGTTCGTGGACGGGCATGACCCCACGACCGGCCGGCCGGGCCACATCTACCTGGCGACCGTCATGGCTTCGCGCTCGACGTTCCGCGAGCTGCACCTGGCCCAGGTGGACGCCTGCAGCTGTCTGGCCGACGCGCTGCGCGGGCAGCTGTCGGCCCGTCCCGACCAGCTCGCGCCGGTACGGCCGAGCCGCCGGCCGCAGGAGGTCGGCAACCGAGTCGTCACGCAGGGCGGCGACGAGGAACCCGACCTGTACGCGATGGATCCGATCGCCTTCGAGAACCTCGTCGCCGATCTCTTCCGGGCCATGGGGATGCAGGCAGTCACCACCCAGCGCTCGAACGACGGCGGGGTGGACGTCGACGCCCTGGATCCGGCGCCGATCCGCGGCGGCAAGATCGTCGTGCAGGTGAAGCGCTACCGGCACACGGTTCCGCCCACCGCCGTGCGCGACCTGTACGGGACCGTGCAGGACGCCGGCGCCAACAAGGGCGTGCTGGTGACGACGTCGGGCTTCGGCCCCGGCTCGCACACCTTCGCCAACGGCAAACCGCTGGAACTGATCTCGGGAACGGAACTCGTCGACCTGCTGCACCGTCACGGGCTCCGCGGACGCCTCGGCGATCGTGCGGGCCGCGGCGGAACGCGGCCGGCGCCGTCCGACCCGGACCCCCGGCTCCCCGACGACCACAACGTGCTGGGCATGTCGTGGGCCGGAGGCGTCGCCCTGGACGTGTGCGCTCTCGTCTGCCGGGGCGACCGGGTGCTCAGCGACGACCACTTCGTCTTCTTCAACAACCCGCGGACGCCGGACGGTACCGTGCGCGCTCTTCCCGCGCAGGCACCGGACCGGGCCGCGATCGGCGTCTCCTTCGACGCGCTGCCGCGCGAGGCCGACCGGTTCGTTCTCGTGGCCGCCGTCGACCCGGAGGTCAATCCGGACGCCGACCTCTCCGGCTTCACCGACGCGTGCATCCGGCTGCTCGATCCCGGGATGGCCGAGCTGGGACGGCTCGTCGTGTCCGACGGGCGGCCCGGCGAGACCGCCCTGGTGCTCGGTTCCTTCCGCCGCAGGTCCAACGGGGACTGGGACTTCGTGCTCGGCGGCAAGGGCTACACCGGCGGTCTGGAGGAACTCGTCGCGGACTACGGCATCGAGGTGGAGTAGGCCGCCCGCGTTCGAGAGCGGACGCCGCGGTGACTGCGCTGCGCGGGCGCGATGTTCCGGCGAATGTCCCGGCGCGCCTCTTGGCTCCGCGCCCGCCATGCCCAACACTGTGCCGATGACGCAGCGTGCGGAACTCGCCACCGTGATGGACCGACTGGCCGTCGACGAGTTGATCACCGCGTACGCGGTGGCCGTGGACGAGGGTGACTGGGGCGCCTACCGGGGGCTGTTCACCGTGGACGGGCGGGCCGACTACCGCTCGGCCGGCGGCATCGAGGGGGACGCGGCACGGGTCGCCGGATGGCTCGCCGAGAGCCTGGCGCTGTTCTCCGTGCGGCAGCATCTGATCGTCAACCGCCAGGTGCGGTTCGGCTTCCTGGAGCACGACACCGGCGACACGGCCTCGGTACGGGCCGACTACCTCAACCCGATGCGTCGCGCGGCCGACGGCGGGCCGACGGCGCCGGACCTGGTGTGCGGCGGCAGCTACGGATTCGGGGTGCTCCGCACCGCCGAGGGCTGGCGCCTGCGGGAGGTGGTCGCACAAGAGAAGTGGCGCCGGCTCCCGGCCCAGAATCCGGCCACCGCCTAGGACCCCGGCCGCACCGGGCCCGCCGGCCCCGCGCAGGCACCCGGTGCGCCCCAGCCCCGCAGCCGCCCCCCGCGCAGGACACCCGGGCGGTCCCAGCCCTGCGGCTGCCCCCGCGTCAAGACAGCCAGCCACCTCAGCCGCGCGACGGCCCAGAGAAGCCACCCAGCCCGCCCGGGCCCCGCTGCCGCCCCTCGATCGTTATAAGCCACCCAGCCACCTCAGCCGCGCGACGGCCCAGAGAAGCCACCCAGCCCGCCCAGGCTCCGCTGCGGCCCCCTCCAAGCCACCACAGCCCCGCAACCGCCTCCACGCACGCCCCCCAGCCACCCCTCCCCGGCCGCCCCCGGCCGCCCCCACGCAAGCCCCCGGCCCGCGCCCACTCCAGCCCCGCAACAGGCTCCGCGCATGCCGCCCAGCCGCCCCGGCCCGCGCCCACCCCAGCCCGCAACTGCCTCCAAGCACGCCCGCTCCCAGCCCCCGCAGCCCCCGGTCGCCCCAAGCCACCCCGGCGCCCCAGCCGCGCCCACCCCAGCCCCGCAACCACCGCACGCCCGCCCCCGGCCGCCCCCAAGCCACGTAGCCACCCGCCCCGCGACCGCCCCCACGCAAGCCACCGCAGCCCCCGGCAACCCCGGCGCAAGCCACCACACCCCGCCCCAGGCCGGCCAGGTGCCCCCTGTCGTAGATCGCCTGCACCGCGCACACTGGAACGAGCGCACGGCAGGGAGGGCCCGTATGAGGACGATCGACCACTGGCTTACCTCCCCGTGGCGGCGTTCCGCCGCGGCCGTGGTCGCCGGGGCCCTGCCCGTGCTCGCGTTCCCCGCGCCGGCGCTGTGGTGGTTCGCGTACGTCGCCCTGGTCCCCTGGATCCTGCTGGCCCGCTCGGCGCCCACCGGGCGGCGGGCGGCGTACGACGGCTGGTGCGGCGGCTTCGGCTTTCTGCTGGCGGTGCACCACTGGCTGCTGCCGAGCCTGCACGTGTTCATCTTCCTGATCGCCGCGCTGCTGGGCGCGCTCTGGGCGCCCTGGGGGTGGCTGGTGCGCCGGTACCTGGGGGAGCGGCCGACGCCGGGTCGGGGGGCCGCCGCGCTGCTGGTGCTGCCGTCCGGCTGGCTGATGGTGGAGCTGGTGCGGTCCTGGCAGGGGCTCGGCGGGCCCTGGGGCATGCTGGGCGCCAGCCAGTGGCAGGTCTCCCCCGCGCTGCGGCTCGCCTCGGTGGGCGGGGTGTGGCTGCTCAGCTTTCTGATCGTGGCGGCGAACGTGGCGGCGGCCGTGCTGCTGTCGGTGCGCGAGTCGCGGGTGCCGGCCGTGGCCTCGCTGGTCGCCACGGCCGCCGCGACCTCGGCCGCGTGGGTCTGGGCGCCACGGCCCGACGTCGACGGGCACGTGCGGATCGCCGTCGTACAGCCCGGGATCGTGGACGGGCACGACAGCGGCGACAAGCGGTTCGACCGCGAGGAGCAGCTGACCCGCCGGCTCGCCGGACAGCACGTCGACCTGGTCGTCTGGGGCGAGTCCAGCGTCGGCTTCGACCTGGACGACCGTCCCGACCTGGCCCGGCGGATCACCGCGCTGTCCCGCGCGACCGGCGCCGACGTCCTGGTCAACGTGGACGCGCGCCGCTCCGACCGGCCCGGCATCTACAAGAGTTCGGTGCTCATCGGCCCGGGCGGCCCGACCGGCGACCGGTACGACAAGATGCGGCTCGTGCCGTTCGGCGAGTACATACCGGCCCGTTCTCTTCTGGGCTGGGCCACCTCGGTCGGCAAGGCCGCCGGCGAGGACCGCAGGCGCGGCAGCGAGCAGGTCGTGATGAACGTGGGGCACGGGCTGCGGATCGGCCCGCTGATCTGCTTCGAGACCGCGTTCCCGGACATGAGCCGGCATCTGGCCCAGGACGGCGCCGACGTCCTGCTCGGCCAGTCCTCCACCTCGTCCTTCCAGGGCAGCTGGGCCCCGGAGCAGCACGCCTCGCTGGCCGCGCTGCGAGCCGCCGAGACCGGGCGCCCGATGGTGCACGCGACCCTCACCGGCGTCTCGGCCGTGTACGGGCCGAAGGGGCAGCGGCTCGGGCCCTGGCTCGGCACCGACGCGAGCGCCGTCCGGGTGTACGACGTACCGCTCGCGCACGGCGTCACGCCGTACGTCCGCTACGGCGACTGGCCGGTGCACGGCGCGCTGCTGGTGCTGGCCGCGTGCTGCGCCGCCGAGGGGGTGCGGGCGCTCAGGCTGCGCCGAGGCGGCCCTGCACCGCTCGCACCACCCGCTCGCACAGCTCATGAGTCGCCAGCGCGTCCCGGGCGCTGAGCACCTTCCCGGCGCGCACGGCGTCCAGGAACGCGAGCACCGCCTGCTCGATGCCGCGCTGCCGGGCCACCGGCACCCAGTCGCCGCGGCGGCGCACGGTCGGCTGGCCCTTGTGGTCGATCACCTCGGCGAGATTGAGCACCTGGCGCTTGGTGTCCTGCCCGGAGACCTCGAGGATCTCCTCGTTGGAGCCGCTGAGCCGGTTCATCACGCCGAGCGCGGTGAAGCCCTCTCCGCCGAGCTGCAGCACGACGTGGTGCAGCGCCCCGTCCCGGACGCGGGCGCGGACGGTGACGTCGTCCACGGTGCCCGGCACCAGGAACCGCAGGGTGTCCACGACGTGGATGAAGTCGTCCAGGATCATCGAGCGCGGTTCCTCGGGCAGCCCGATCCGGTTCTTCTGCATGAGGATCAGCTCGCGCGGATGGTCCAGGCACTGCGCGTACCCGGGCGCGTACCGGCGGTTGAAGCCGACGGACAGGGAGACCCCGCGCTGCTCGGCCAGGGCCACCAGCCGCTCGGAGTCGGCGAGTTCGTAGGCGAGCGGCTTGTCCACGTACGTCGGGACGCCCGCCTCCAGCAGCCGGGTGACGATCTCGGGGTGGGCGCCGGTCGGCGCGTGCACGAAGGCCGCGTCGAGCCCTTCCGCCAGCAGCGAGTCGAGCGTGCCGTGCCGCCGGCCGGGCGGCAGGTGCAGGGTGTCCGCGACCCGTTCGAGGGTGGCGGGCGTCCGGGTGTGCAGGTGCAGGTCGACCCCCGGCTGCATGCCGAGCACCGGCAGATACGCCTTCTGCGCGATGTCCCCGAGTCCGATACAGCCGACCTTCACGTGTGCTCCCCTACCGCTCGACCGTGTCCTGGGCAGCATACGGCGGCCGCCAGCCGGCGATGCCGTCGAAGCCGCGCAGGAGGAGCGCGGGTGCGGCCTTCGACAGGACCGCGATCGCGGTGTCGCGTACGGCGACCGCGGCGGGGCCGGCGGCCATGTTCACGCGCGCGGCCCTGACGGCCCGGCGGGCGATCGCGGAGGTGCGCGGGAGGCGGGCGGCGGTGTAGGCGGCCAGGTCGTGGGCGTGGTGGGCGAGGACGACGGCGTCCTCGACGGCCTGGTTGCCGCCCTGGCCGAGGGTGGGCGGCATGGCGTGGGCGGCGTCGCCGAGGAGGGCGGTGCGGCCCGCGTGGTAGGCGGGCGGCGGGGTGGCGATGTGGTGGACGTCGTGCCGGAGCACGTCCTCGGGGCGGGCGGCGGCGAGTACGGCGGGGATCGGGTCGTGCCAGTCGCCGAACCGGCGCAGCAGTTCGGCCTTCTCGTCGTCGCGCGCCCGGCCGCCTGCCGGGGTCACGGCCGCCGCGTAGGCGTAGACACGGCCGTCCTTCAGCGGGTGCGTGCCCCAGAGCCGGCCCCGGCCCCAGGTCTCGTGGGAGGCGAACCGAACGCCCGGCAGCGGGATCAGCATCCGCCAGGTGGTGAACCCCGCGTACACCGCTCCGGGGTGGCGGGGGAACAGGGCTGTGCGGACACGGGAGTTGATGCCGTCCGCGCCGACCACCAGGTCGGCCCGCAGTTCCTCGTCGCCGGTGCGCACGCGGGCGGGCCGGCGGCTGCCGCCGGGGTCGGCGAGGCTCGCGTCGGCCGCGGTGCGCACGGCTCCGGGCGGCAGGAGGGCGGCGAGGCGGTCCACCAGGGTGGCGCGGGGCAGCAGGACGAGGGGGCCGCCGAAGCGGGCGGCGGCTGCCTCGGCGCTGGTGCGGGACAGCCAGCGCCCACCCGGGGTGCGCAGGCCGCCGTCCCCCTGCCAGGCGGCCAGTTGCCGGATCTCGTCGCCGATGCCGAGCACGTCCAGGGCGCGCAGGGCGTTCGGGGCCAGGGAGATGGCCGCGCCGACCGGCTCCAGGGAGGGGGCGCGCTCCAGGACGGTCACGCCCCAGCCCTTCCGGTGCAGGGCAGCCGCCGCGGCCAGGCCTCCGATGCCGCCGCCGATGACGATCGCGCGGTCCGACTGGGGCATGTTTCCTCCCGGGTTCCCCGTTCACTACACCTGTAGTTAGCGTGACTCTACTACAGCCGTAGTGACCCCGGTAGGGTCGGATCATGTCCGCACGCACCCCGAGCGCCTCCCGCGCCGACCTCGTCGCCGACGCCGCCCTCGCCCTGCTCGCCGAGCGCGGCATGCGCGGACTGACACACCGGGCGGTGGACGAGACGGCGGGTCTGCCGCCCGGCTCGACGTCGAACGTGGCCCGCACCCGGCAGGCCCTGCTGGAACTGGCGGTACGACGGCACGCCGAGCGGGAGGCCCGGGTGCTGGACCTGGCGGAGATGCCGGCGCCGGACGGCGGACCCGACGCGCTCGCCGACGGGCTGGCCCTCGCCGTGCACCGCTCCCTGACCCGGGACCGCGGCCTGCTGATCGCCCGCTACGAACTCGCCCTGGAGGCCACCCGCCGCCCCGAACTGCGGGCCTTCTACGACCGCACCGGCGCCGTCTTCAAGGAGCAGCTGGCCGCGATGCTCACCGCCGTGGGCTCCCCCGACCCGGCGCGGCACGTGCTGTCCCTGGTCGCCTGGACGGACGGGCTGATGTTCTCCTGCGTGGCGGGCTCGTTCAGCGCCGAGGCGCCTGACCTGGAGGAGATCCGCACGGGCCTGCGGGAACTGCTCGCGGGCATGCTGGGCCGGTGAAAACCTGTGGTGGAGGCGCCGGATCGTCGATGACGATACGGGGATGACGACGACCGAACGCCGAGAGCCCGCCCTGAACGCCGGCGAACGCCCCATGCTGGAGGGCTGGCTGGACTACCACCGCCTCACCCTGGCCCACAAGTGCGAGGGCCTGACGGACGAACAGCTGCGCACCGCGTCCGCACCGCCCTCCGAGCTGTCCCTCATGGGTCTCGTGCGGCACATGGCGGAGGTGGAGCGGGCCTGGTTCCGCAAGGTCCTCGTGGGCGACGACCCCGGCCCGATCTACTGCACCGACGAGGACCCGGACGGCGACTTCCATGTCACCGGGGCCGCCACCTGGCAGGAGGCGTACGCGACCTGGCAGGCGGAGATCGAGACCGCCCGGCGGAACGCGGCGGCCTTCCAGCTCGACGACCTCTCCCGGGGCAGGAGCCGGTTCACCGACGAGCCCTTCAACCTCCGCTGGATCTACACCCACATGATCGAGGAGTACGCCCGGCACAACGGCCACGCCGACCTGCTCCGCGAGCGCATCGACGGCGCCACCGGCGACTGAACGTCACCCTCGGTACGCCCGGAGCCCTCGGACGGGGCACGAGATCATCCGTACGGGGGCATCAACCTCGCCTCCCTGGTGCCAAGCCGGGTGCCGACGCAGCAGAGTGGCGCGGGTGCATCGAACGACGACCACCGCAGCGCTCCTGGCCACCGTGGCCGTCTCGGCCCTCTCCGGCTGTGTGACGGTCCAGGCCCCCGCGACGCCCGCGCCGCCCAGGGACACGACCACCTCGGTCCCGGCGGCGCCCCGCACGGACGGCAGCGCCGAGCCCCGGGCCGTACAGGCGCCGGCCCAGGAGGCGCTGGAGATGACCGGTCCCACCCGGCATCCGAAGCACCCGGCGCCGACCGCCTCCCGGCACCGCTCCGAGGCACCCCCGGTCGAACACCGGCCACCGGCTCCCCCGCACCGGCACACCGAGCACCCCCGGCGGCCGCACACCGCCGCACCGGACCGGTCCGAGCCGGCCGGCACGGTGCCGGACGTGTGCGCCCTCGGCAGGAAGTACGGCCGCTGGCGCGCGGACAGCCCCGAGGCGCAGATCTGCGACCAGGCCTACGGCCGCTGACACGCCCGCCCGGGGGCCGTCACTCGCCCAGCCGCGACTCCAGCCGGCCGATGGCGGCCCGCACCCCCTCGCCGTACCCGTCCCGGGCGAGCGCGCCGGCGGTCTCGCGGGCCCGGCGCAGATGGCTGCGGGCGGCCTCGTCCCGGCCGAGCTTCACATAGTCGGCGGCGAGATTGAGGTGCAGGGAGGGAAGGAACCCCCGCACACCCGGCGGAGCGCCGCCGGCCGCCTCCTCCTCCGCCGCCGACAACGCCCTGAGGTCCCAGGCCAGTTCGTCCTCCGGATCGTCCTGGGTGTCCGCGAGATAGTGGGCCAGGGTGCAGCGGTGCAGCGGGTCGCCGTCCTCGCCGATCTCCGCCCACAGGGTCAGCAGCCGGCTGCGGGCCTCCTCGCGGTCGCCGCCGTGGTGCAGCATCACGACCTGCCCGATCCGCGTGAGCACGGCGTCGGGCGCCGCCTGCTCCTGTTGCTCCGCCACGGGTGCCCTCCGGGCCGTCGACCGATGTACGGTGCCGACGCTAAACCGTGCCGCCCGGAAAGCCGGGCAGGCAACGCCGTCGCGCTCTCGGCCGGTGGACTGCTGCGTGATCCGCCGTGGCTGGTCGCGCCCACGCGGCGGAGCCGCCCATCGATTACAGCCTCGCGCCCCTTCGGGGCGCTCCACCCCGGCCCCCTCCGGAAGCGCTACCCCAGGTTCGGGATGCGCCAGTCGATCGGGGTGTGGCCCTGGTGGGCGATCGCCTCGTTGATCTGGGTGAACGGGCGGGAGCCGAAGAACTTCTTCGCGGAGAGCGGGGAGGGGTGGGCGCCCTTGACCACCGCGTGCCGAGTCTCGTCGATCAGCGGCAGCTTCTTCTGCGCGTAGTTGCCCCACAGGACGAAGACCGCCGGGTCGGGCCGGGAGTCGACCGCGCGGATGACCGCGTCGGTGAACTTCTCCCAGCCCTTGCCCTTGTGCGAGTTGGCCTCGCCGGCCCGGACCGTGAGGACCGCGTTGAGCAGCAGCACGCCCTGCCGGGCCCACGGCATCAGATAGCCGTTGTCCGGGATGGGCAGGCCCAGCTCCTGCTGCATCTCCTTGTAGATGTTCCGCAGGGAGGGCGGGGTCTTCACGCCGGGGCGGACCGAGAAGCACAGGCCGTGGCCCTGGCCCTCGCCGTGGTACGGATCCTGGCCCAGGACGAGGACCTTGACCTGCTCGTACGGCGTCGCCTCCAGCGCGGCGAAGACCTCCTCGCGCGGCGGGTAGACGGGACCCTTCGCCCGCTCCTCCTCGACGAACTCGGTCAGCTCCTTGAAGTAGGGCTGCTGCAGTTCGTCGCCCAGAACCCCGCGCCAGGACTCGGGCAGCATGGCGATGTCGGTCACGTCAACGTCCTTCGATCTACTACGGCGTGGTCACGTCCAGGCCTCAGAACCTACAGGCGACCACTGACAACCGGCACCCGAAGGGGGGTTCACCAGCTGGTCTTGCGGTGCAGCGCCCACATCATCATGATCGTTGACGGGTCGAGGGCCTGCTCGCCGCCGGAGATGTCCTCGCTGGCGGCGATGTACTGCCGGCCCTGCCACAGCGGGATCAGCCGCGCGTCGTTCACGATGATCTGCTGGGCCTCCTCCACGTCCTTGACCGTGCGGGCGCGGTCGCTCTCCGCACGGGAGTGGGGCAGCAGCTTGCCGGTGATCTGCGGGGCCGGGTACGGCGTGCCGAGCGCGTTGTGCTCGCCGACGAACGGGGCGATGAAGTTGTCCGCGTCGGGGAAGTCCGGGAACCAGCCGCGGCCGAACACCGGGTACTCGCCCTTCTGGTAGCCGACGACATAGGTCTTCCAGGGGCGGCTCTTGAGCGTGATCGTGAACAGTCCGGAGGCCTCCAGCTGCCGCTTCAGCTCCTGGAACATCAGCGCCGTCTCGGAGCCGTACCGGTCGGTGGTGTACCAGAGGGTGAGCGGGACGCGCTGGTGGATGCCCGCGTCGGAGAGGATCTTGCGGGCCTTGGGGGCGCTGGGGTCGCCGTAGTCGTCGAAGAAGCCGGTGCTGTGCCCCGTCAGGCCCTTGGGGACCATCGAGTACAGCGGGTCGACCGTGTCCTTGTACACCTTGTGCGCGATGGCGCCCCGGTCGACGATCTGGGCGACGGCCTTGCGGACGGCCGGCTGCTTGGCCCAGGGGTCCTTGGGGTTGAACACCAGGTAGCTGATGTCGATGCCGGAGCCGTCGACCAGCTGGAGGGCGCTGTCGGCGTGCTGCTGGAGGGCGAGGATGTCGTCGGCGGCGAGGCCGCGGTAGGTGACGTCGATCTGCTTGGCGCGCAGCGCCTTGACCATGCCGGCCGAGTCCTGGAAGTAGCGGATGGTCACCGCGTCGTTCTGCCGCTGGGCGAAGCCGTGGTAGTTGCCGTTGGCGACGAGGACGGCCTGCTTGCCCTCCTCGTAGGACTGCACCTTGTACGGCCCGGAGCCGTAGACCTTGTCGTCCTTGCGCAGGGAGCGCGCGGGGTAGTCGTCCGGGTCGACGATCGACATGGCGGGCGTGGCCAGCACGAACGGGAAGGTGGCGTCGGGCTGGTTGAGGTGGAAGACGACCTCGCGGTCGCCGAGCACCTGCACCCGGTCCAGGCTGCCGAGCAGCCCGGCGGGTCCGCTGGGGGCGTTGATGGTGCGGATGCGGTCGATGGAGTACTTGACGGCCTGCGCGTTCAGGGCGTTGCCGTCGGCGAACTTCAGGCCCGCGCGGAGCGTGCAGCGGTAGGTGCGGCTGGCGGAGTCCGTGAAGGAGCAGCTCTGGGCCGCGTCGGGCTGGGGGGCGGTGGCACCGCTGGGGTAGGCGACGAGCGTCTGGAAGATGTTCCGGTACAGCTCCCAGGAGCCGTCCCAGGCTCCGGCGGGATCCAGCGTGCTGGGGGCGCTGGTGGTGCCCACGACGATGGGCCCCTTGCCGTCACCGCCGCCGTCGGACAGCAGGCCGCAGCCGGTGGCCACCAGGGATATGGACGCGATCGCCGCGACTCTCCGCAGGAATCGGTTCCGGTTGAACACGCGCACGCTCCTCGATCTGCCATACCAAGGGTCGGCAGACCATACCGCAGCGTCCGGGCCTTGGAACCTCCCCTGAAACAGGGCTTCTTGATCGATTCGCCATCGATTCCGCAATGACGACGTTGTCAGTCCGCTGAGCGGATTCCAGGGGCGTTCCGGGCGCCGATCTGTCCGAAAATCGACGCCCGGAAGCGGACTCAGGCTCCGACGCCGGCGTTGAGGAAGATGCCGCCGTCCACGACGAGCGTCTGACCGGTGACCCAGTCGGACTGCTCGGAGGTGAGGAAGGCGGCGGCCCCGCCGATGTCGGAGGGCACGCCGAGCCGGCCGAGGGGGTAGGCGGCGGCCGCCTGCTCCTCGCGGTTCTCGTACAGCGCCTGCGCGAACTTGGTCTTGACCACGGCCGGGGCGATCGCGTTGACCCGCACCCGCGGCGCGAACTCGTGCGCCAGCTGCTGGGTCAGGTTGATCATCGCGGCCTTGCTGACGCCGTAGGCGCCGATGAACGGCGAGGGCGCGAGGCCCGCGATCGAGGCGATGTTGACGATCGCGCCGCCGTTGTCCTTCTGCCAGGCGTGCCAGGCCTTCTGGGCGAAGCCGAGCGCGGAGATCACGTTGGTCTCGAAGACCTTGCGGGCGACCTCCAGGTCGAGGTCGGCGATCGGGCCGAAGACCGGGTTGGTGCCCGCGTTGTTGACCAGGAAGTCCAGGCGGCCGAAGGCCTCCATGGTGCGCTCGACGGCCTCGGCCTGGTGGGTCAGGTCGTGCGCCTTGCCGGCGACGGCGATCACCCGGTCCGCGCCGAGCTTCTCGACGGCCTCCTTCAGGGCGTCCTCGCCCCGGCCGGTGATGCACACGCGGTCACCCCGGGCGACGAGCGCCTCGGCGACGCCGTAGCCGATGCCGCGGCTGCCGCCCGTGATGAGGGCGACCTTGCCCGAGAGCTCGGGGAGTTCAGCGGAAGTCATGTACCTGGTCCCTTAGTTGAGCGGTCCGCCGGCGACGTACAGCACCTGGCCGGAGACGAAGCCGGCCGCCTCGCCGGTGAAGAAGGCGATGGCGTTGGCGATGTCCTCGGGCTCGCCGACGCGCTGCACCGGGATCGCGCCCGCGGCGGCCTTCTTGAAGTCCTCGAAGCCCATGCCGACGCGGTCGGCGGTGGCCTTGGTCATCTCGGTGGCGATGAAGCCGGGGGCGACGGCGTTGGCGGTGATGCCGAACTTGCCCAGCTCGATGGCGAGGGTCTTGGTGAAGCCCTGGAGACCGGCCTTGGCGGCGGAGTAGTTGGCCTGGCCGCGGTTGCCGAGCGCCGAGGAGGAGGAGAGGTTGACGATCCGGCCCCAGCCGGCGTCGACCATGTGCTTCTGGACGGCCTTGGTCATCAGGAAGGAGCCGCGCAGGTGCACGTTCAGGACGGTGTCCCAGTCGGAGACGCTCATCTTGAACAGCAGGTTGTCGCGGAGCACACCGGCGTTGTTGACCAGGATGGTCGGGGCGCCCAGCTCCTCGACGATCCGGGCGATCGCCGCCTCGACCTGCGCCTCGTCGGAGACGTCGGCGCCGACGGCGATCGCCTTGCCGCCCGCGGCGGTGATCTTCTCGACGGTGTCCTTGCAGGCGGCCTCGTCGAGGTCGATCACGGCGACGGCACGGCCCTCGGCGGCCAGCCGTACGGCGGTGGCGGCACCGATGCCGCGCGCCGCGCCGGTGACCACAGCGACACGCTGTTCAGTGGTGGACATTGCTGCTTCTCCTCGCCCTTGAGAGAACCTGGCGCCCTTGGAGAGCCTGCGGCGGCTCCTCCGAGGGCTCTGTGATGCGGTGAGCGACCGCTTAGTACCTTCAGCACACGTGACGCTAGAAGCCCTGGCACCCGGTGTCAACGGCACACCGGGTGCATGTGATCCATTACCTCACCAGGAGGTCCAGCAACCGCTCGGTCTCGGCGGCCGGGTCGGTGGTCAGGCCGGTATGCACGGGACCGGGCTGGACGATGGTGGAGCGGGGCGCGACCAGCCAGCGGAAGCGGCGCCCCGCGTCGTCCCCGGCCGCCTGCCCGGCCTCCGCGCCGCCCGCGCAGTGCCGCTCCATCGCGCCGAGCGCGGCGCGGATCCCGGCCGCGTCCGCCTCCGGGTCCAGGGCGAGCAGCCGGGCCTCGTCCAGATGGGTGCGGGCGCCGACGTAGGCCTTGGCGCGGCAGTAGACGACGACGCCCGCGTTGACGCACTCGCCGCGCTCGACGCGGGGTACGACCCGGATCAGCGCGTACTCGAACACGTCCCGGTCGCCGCCCTGGCCCGCCCGGGTGATGTGCCGCTCGGTGACATGGCCGGCCATGTGGATGTGGGTCTCGCTCACGTGGTCCCCTCGATGCCGGTGATGCGTTCGGCGATGACGGCCGCCCGCGCGAGCAGCGGCCGTGCGTAGGCCCGGCGCAGGTCGTCCGGGGTGTCGAAGCCCGGCTCACCGGTGAGCCAGGCGTCGGGGATCTCGGCGGTGACCTCGGCGAGCAGGTCCTCGGTGACCTTCGGCGCCAGCTCGGCCGCCGCGGCGGCGAGGTCCGGGGCGAAGCGGGCGAGGGCGTGGTCGCCGGCGTCGTAGGGGCGGGCCGCGGAGCCTGAGGCGGCGGGCCAGTTGTGGTGCCAGATCATGGTGGCGCCGTGGTCGATGAGCCACAGTTCGCCGCGGTGCAGAAGGAGGTTGGGGTTGCGCCAGGACCGGTCGACGTTGTTGATCAGCGCGTCGAACCAGACGATCCGGCCGGCCTCCTCAGGGCTCACCGGGAAGGCGAGCGGGTCGTAGCCGAGGGCGCCGGAGAGGAAGTCCATGCCGAGGTTGGCGCCGCCGCTGGACCTGAGCAGGTCCTGCACCTGCTGTTCGGGCTCGCCGAGTCCGAGCACCGGGTCCAGCCGGACGGTGACCAGGCGGGGCATCCGCAGGCCGAGGCGGCGGGCGAGTTCGCCGCACACCACCTCGGCGACGAGCGTCTTGCGACCCTGGCCGGCGCCCGTGAACTTCAGCACGTACGTCCCGAAGTCGTCGGCCTCGACGAGCCCCGGCAGCGAGCCCCCCTCACGCAGGGGCGTGATGTAGCGGGTCGCGGTGACTTCCTTGAGCATCGCCCCAGGTTACTGGGGTGTGGCCGACAGCAGGCCCACAGCTGTGGCTTACGCCCGTCTCATGTCCGGACGGCGAGGATCACCGGTGCCGTCTGAACGGGCGGCGTCCGGGCGCCGTACCCCTGGGCGGATCACGAGAAGCTCCGCGGAAGGAAACCCACATGAGCAGCGCATCGCCCCATCCGGCTCCGGGACCGGCCCGCCGTACGGTCGTCGCGGCGGCCGGAGCGGCGGGTCTGGCCGCCGCGCTCGCGGCCTGCGGGTCGAGCGACAACGCGTCCGATTCGGTCGACCCGGGGTCCGGTTCCTCCGGATCGACGGGCTCGACCGGGACGGGGAGCACCGGCTCCACCGGAGCGTCGCAGAGCAGCGGCGGCGGCGCCGCGCTCGCCAAGACCTCCGACATCCCCGAGGGCGGCGGCAAGATCTTCAAGGACCAGGGCGTGGTCGTCACCCAACCGACGGCGGGCACGTTCAAGGCGTTCTCGTCCAAGTGCACCCACCAGGGCTGCGCGGTGGGCAGCGTGGCGGGCGGTGTGATCATCTGCCCCTGCCACAACAGCCACTTCTCCGTGGCGGACGGCAGCGTGAAGCAGGGGCCGGCCACCCAGCCGCTGCCCGCCGAGAAGATCACCGTGTCCGGCGAGGACATCAAGCTGGCCTGAGGGATATGAGGGGGCCGTATGACCCTGACCGGGCAGCGCCGGGGCCGGAAGATCATGATGACGCCCGGCGAGCTGGACGAGTTCCTCACCAGTCAGCGCACCTGCCGGGTCGCCACCGTTTCGGAGGACGGCGCTCCGCACGTCAGCGCGCTGTGGTTCGCCTGGGACGGCGCCTCGCTGTGGCTGTACTCGGTGGTGCGCAGCAGGCGCTGGGCCCAGCTGCGCCACGATCCGCGGGTGGCCGTCGTGGTCGACTCGGGTGAGGAGTACGACGCGTTGCGCGGGGTCGAGCTGTCCGGCCGGGTGGCGTTCGTGGGCGAGGTGCCGCGCACCGGGGAGCTGTGCGCGGAACTCGACACGCCTGAGACGCTGTTCGCGCGGAAGTACTTCGGTCTGGACGAGCTGCCCCACGACGGCCGCCACGCCTGGGTCCGGCTGACACCGGAGAAGACCGTCTCCTGGGACTTCGGGAAGCTGGGGTCGCCCTAGGGCTCAGCCGACCTTCTGCGCGGCGGCGCGCAGGGCCTCCACCGCCGCCCGGATCGACGGGCGGCGGTCGGCGTCCGCGCGCCAGACGACGTACACATGGCGGCGCACCCGCTGCTTGAGCGGCACGAGGACCACGCCCTCCGGGACCGGGTGCCGGCCCAGCAACGGCGCGATGCACACGCCGAGACCGGCGGCGACCAGCCCGAGCTGGGTGTGGCTCTCGCCCGCGCGGTGGCCGACGATCGGCTCGACGCCCTTGGACCGCAGCGTGAACATCAGCCACTCGTGGCAGAACTCGCCCTGCCCCCAGGTGATCCACTCGTCCTCGGCGAACTCGGTGAGGTCCACCTCGTCCCGGCCGGCGAGCCGATGTCCTACGGGCATGGCGACATCGGCCGGGTCGTCCAGCAGGGGCGCCTTGACCAGCCCGTCCGGCACGGGCATCGGCTTGTTGTACCAGTCCAGGACGACCGCGAGATCCAGGTCGCCGCGGACGACGCCGGCGATGCCCTGCTCCGGCTCCAGCTCGCTGGAACGCACCCGCAGCCCGGGATGCCGGGAGCGGAGCGCGCCGAGCGCGTCGGGGAAGAGCCCGCGCGCGGCCGTCGGGAACGCGGACAGCCTGAGTTCGCCGACGACCTGCCCGCGGTGCGCCTCCAGGTCGGACTCGGCCAGCTCGACCTGCGACAGGATGCGTGCCGCGTGCTCCGACAGCAGCCGCCCGGCGTCCGTGAGCCGCACACCCCTGCCGTTCTTGGCGAGCAGTTGCTGGCCGACCTCGCGCTCCAGCTTGCCCAGCTGCTGGGAGACGGCGGACGTCGTGACGTGCAGCGCGTCCGCGGCCGCGCTGACCGAGCCGTGCCGGGCGAGGGCGTCGAGGGTGCGCAGGCGCTCGAGGTTCAACATGTAAGTGATTCTAAGAGGTACCGGGTGAGAAATCTCGATTGTGCTACGAGGTTGCCTCCAGCATTCTTGGCACCATGAGCACGGTCACCGCACCCCGGACCCAGTCCCCCGCACCCGCCCGCCCCCGCGCCCGCCCGGACTGGCGCCTGCGCTTCGGCGCCCTGTCCCTGATCTGGGGCTTCAGCTTCCTGCTGATCAAGGTGGGCACGCAGGGGTACGCACCCTTCCAGGTCACCCTCGGCCGTCTGGTGTTCGGTACGGCGGTCCTGGCGGCGGCGATGGCGGTCAAGCGGGAGCGACTGCCGCGCGGGGCCCGGCTGTGGGGGCACATGGCGGTCGCCGCGTTCTTCCTGAACGCCCTGCCGTTCTCCCTCTTCGCCTACTCCGAGCTGACGATCCCGTCCACGCTGGCCGGCATCTGCAACGCCACGTCGCCGCTGTGGGGGATGGCCCTGTCGCTGGTCGCGCTGTCCGAGGACCGGCCGACCCGGGTCCGTGTGGCCGGGCTCGGGCTGGGGTTTCTGGGCGTCCTGACGGTGCTGGGTGCGTGGCAAGGCTTCCACGGCCTCGATGCCGGCGGTACCGCGATGGCGCTGCTCGCTTCGCTGAGCTACCCGGTCGGCTGGATCTACGTCAGGCGGACGCTGGCGGGTACGGGCAACTCCCATCTGGCGATGACGGGGGCGCAGCTGATGCTTGCAGCGCTTCAACTGGCCGTCGTGACGCCCTTGTTCACCAGCTTCCCCGCGCATTTCGCGCTCGTTCCGCTGCTGGCGATCGCCGCGCTGGGGGCGTTGGGCACGGGGCTCGCGGTGCTGATCCAGTACGGACTGGTCGCCGAAGTCGGGCCGACCACTGCGCAGATGGTCACGTACTTCATCCCCGTCATCGCCACGGGGGCCGGCGTCGCGATTCTCGGCGAGTCGCTGCGGTGGACGACACCGGTCGGGGCGGTGATCGTTCTGGCGGGTGCGGCGCTTACGCAGGTGCGGGGGCGGAAGGGCGCCTGAGGGGAAGGGGCGCGACTTACCGCTAGCCGTAAACGCGGGCCGGAGACGGTCGTACCGCCGCCGCCACCGCGTCCGCCAAGCCGCTGATGTCCTCCTCCGCGAGCGTCGAGACCGTGATGCGGACACCCGGCGGAGAGGCCACGCGGAAGCGGGCTCCCGGTGCCACCGCCCAGCCCGATTGCAGCAGGCGGGCCACCGCACCGGTCTCGTCGGGAACCGGTACCCACACGTTCATACCGGTGCGGCCGTGAGCGACGACACCGCGTTCCGCGAGCGCGTCGACCAGCGCGTCCCGGCGGGCGCCGTACGCCTTCGCCACCGCCGCCCGGTCCACCGCGCCCTGGGACCACAGCCGGGTCACGGCCCGTTGCAGCAGCAGGCTCACCCAGCCGGGGCCCAGGCGCTGGCGGCCGCGCACCCGGTCGACGGTCACCGGGTCGCCGGTGAGGACGGCCACGCGCAGGTCGGGGCCGTAGGCCTTGGAGGCGGAACGGACGAGGGCCCAGTGGTGGGTGACGCCGGCGAGGGGGTGCAGCGGGAGGTCGACGATGCCGTGGCCGTGGTCGTCCTCGATGAGCAGGGTTCCCGGGTGCTCGCGCAGCACCGCGCGCAGGGCACGCGCGCGTGGGGCGGTCACCGAGGCGCCGGTCGGGTTCTGCGCGCGGTCGGTGACGATCAGGGCGCGGGCCCCGGACTCCAGGGCCCGGCGCAGGTCGTCGGGGAGCGGTCCGTCGTCGTCCACGCCGACGGGGAGCGTGCGCAGGCCCAGCGCCGGGACCAGGTCGAGGACGCTGCCCCAGCCCGGGTCCTCGACGGCGACCGCGTCGCCCGGTCTGAGGTGCGCGGTGAGGATGCGCTCGATGGCGTCTAGGGAGCCGGAGGTCACGGTGACGGGACCCTCGGGGACGCCGTCGGCGTCGAGTTCGGTGCGGGCGAGGCGGACGAGGCCGGGGTCGATCGGGTCGCCGCCGTAGAGGACGGGCCGCCGGTCGCCCTCCTCCGCCGCCGCGGCGAGGGCCGGTGCGAGGCGGGGCAGCAGGGCGGGGTCGGGGTTGCCCTCGGAGAGGTCGCGGCCTCCGGCGGGGACCTCCACCCGCAGTTCCTCGCGGCCCGTGGTGGCCGGCTTCGGCCGGACGCGGCTGCCCCGGCGGCCCGCCGTCTCGATCACCCCGCGCTCGCGCAGCGTGCGGTAGGCGGCCGCGACGGTGTTGGGATTCACGCCCAGCCGGTCCGCCAACTCCCGCATCGGCGGCAGGGACTGACCCGGCCGCAGCTCACCGGCGCCGACCGCGCGCTCGACGCTGGCGGCGATCTCGGCTGCGCCGCGCCCTTCAATGGGATACTCTCCTAGCACAAAGAACATTATGCACTAGTGCAATGCCGACGTCGATGCGGCTCGCCGCCGATCGCCGAAGCTCCGTGGAGGAACCGCCATGCCGGGGACGACCGAGGAAACCCAGGCCGCCGCCTACACCCCGACCGACCGCACCGTGCCCACGCGGTCCGCGGCCCGGGCGTCGTACGACAAGGAACTGGTGCACGCGATACTCGACGAGGGGTACGTCTGCCATCTCGGCTTCGTCCGCGACGGCGCCCCCGTGGTGCTGCCGACCCTGTACGGCCGGGTCGGCGAGCGGCTGTACGTGCACGGGTCCACCGGCTCCCGACCGCTGCGGATGACCGGCGAGACCGACCCGGGCCTGCCGGTCTGCCTGACGGTCACCCACGTGGACGGGCTGGTGCTGGCGCGCTCCGCCTTCCACCACTCCATCAACTACCGCTCCGTGGTGGTGCACGGCGTCGCGCGCCAGGTCACCGACCCCGAGGAGCAGCGGATGGCCCTGGACGCGCTGGTGGACCACGTCGTGCCCGGCCGGTCCGCCGACTCGCGGCCCGCCAACAAGAAGGAGCTGGCCGCGACCGCGGTGATCCGGCTGGACCTGGACGAGGTCTCGGCCAAGCTCCGCACCGGCGGCGTGAACGACGAGCCGGAGGACCTCGGCCTGCCGCACTGGGCCGGCGTCGTCCCGCTCCAGAAGGGCTACGGCACGCCGCAGCCCAGCGCCGACCTGGCACCGGGCGTCGAACTGCCCGACTACCTGAAGTCCCTCTAGACCTCCGGCACGCGGACCGGCACCGGCTCCCGGCCTTCGCGCGCCTCACTCACCGCGAGGCCCGCGACGGCGCCGAGCAGGAGCAGGGTGCCGGCCGCGGTGGTGGCCGTGAGCCGCTCGCCGAGCAGGGCGACGGCGAGCACGGCAGCGGTGACCGGCTCCAGCAGCATGATCACGGAGACGGTCGCGGACCGTACGACGGCCGCCCCGGCGAAGTACAGGGCGTACGCGAGGGCCGTGGGCACGGCGGCGATGTAGACCATCAGCCAGAGCAGCCGTGCCGGGTGGGCGGTGTGAGGCAGCAGTCCCTCGTGCAGGGCGAACGGCAGCAGGCACAGGCCGGTCACCGCGAACGCGCCCACGGTGGTGCCGGAGGCGTCGGCGCCGCCATCCCTTCCCCACCAGCGGGTCAGCAGGGTCATGGCGCCGTAGCCCGCGGCCGACAGCAGCGCCAGGAGCACTCCGGCCGGCCGTACGGTCGCCGCCGAGCCGCCGAAGGTGAGCACGGCCAGCCCGGCGAGGGCCCCGCCGACGGCCGAGATCCCGCCGGCGCCGAGCCGTTCGCCCAGCAGCAGCCGGGCGCCGAGCGCGATGAGGACGGGGCCCGCGCCGAGGGTGACGACCGTGGCCACGGCCAGGCCGGTCGACTCCACGGCCGCGAAGTAGGCGGTCTGGAACACCGCCAGACCGAGGCCGGTCGCCAGCACCCGGCCGGCCCGCCGGCTCAGGGGCTCGGTGGTCGCCGGACGGGTCCACGGACGCAGTCCGCGCCCGGCGAGGAGCAGCACCAGCCCCAGCGCGCAGCGCCAGAAGGACAGGGCGAAGGCGCCCATGTCACTGGCCCGGTAGACCAGTGAGGCGGCGGCGCCGGCGGTGCCCCAGGCGGCACCGGTGATGAACAGGTAGAGCAGGCCGCGCCCGACGGGCAGGCCAGTGGCAGTGTGTGACGTCGTCAAGGGTTTCTCTTCCGCAGAAACGCACCCGGAGGTGCGGAAGTTCGGGGGCGGCCCGCTTCAGCGGGGCGCGCGGACTTCGTCTGCGGGCAGCACCGTCCGGCCCGGGCGCGGATGCGCGCGGGCGGGTGTCCCGGAGGCCCGCCTCAGGCGGCCGGGGGCGGAAGGACGAGTGCGTTCGACGGCATGACCGGCACCTTATGCGCCGGTGCCCGGGACGGACAACTCGCGTTCGACGCCGCCGGACCCCGCCACCGGCTCGGTGGAACCCTTCCCCGGGGTCGAGGACTGGGCGATGAACGCGCCGATCAGGACGACCGCGCCGCCGGCCACCTGGGGCGCCGACAGGTGCTCGCCGAGCAGCACCCAGGCCAGCACCGTCGCGATGACCGCCTCCAGGCAGGCCACGACACCGGCGACCTGCGGCGACAGCCGGCGCACGGACAGCACCCCGGTGACGTACGCGACGACGGTGGCGATCAGCACGATCCAGCCGAGCAGCGCGAGGGCCGGGACGGCGGTGCCGTTCAGGTCGGCCGTGCCGGCCAGCACGGACCAGCGCATGCCCCAGGGGCGGGCGACGACGGTCAGCACGAGGGCGCCGACGAGCAGGCCGTAGGCGATGACGCCGAGCGGGTCCGGCGCCTCCTCCCCCGCGTCGCCGCCGTGGTCGGCCAGCACGAAGTAGCCGACCTGGCAGCAGGCGGCGCCGAGCGCGAAGAGCAGGCCGAGCACGTCGAAGCTCAGCCCCGACCAGACCTCCACCACGCAGGCGAGGCCGCCGGCCGCGAGGACGACGCCGAGCGCGGCGGCACGGGTCACGGGCCGCCGCTGCACGAACCGCACCCAGCCCAGCACCAGGGCGGGGGCCAGGTACTCGATGAGCAGCGCGACGCCCACCGGGATGCGGGACAGCGCGGCGAAGTAGCAGGCCTGCACGCCCGCTACGGCGAGCAGTCCGAACCCGGCGAGCAGCGCGGGCCGGCGGCGGGGCAGCGCGCGGTGCCGTACGGCGACGGGCAGCATGACGACGGCGGCGCCGGCCACCCGCAGCCAGACCACGTGGAGCGGGTCGAGTCCCGCCTCGATCAGGGGTTTGGCGGCCACTCCCGACCCGCCGAAGGCCAGCGCCGAGCCGAGCGCGAGACCGAGCCCCGCGCCCTTGCCACGGCTGCCGTGACTGCTGTCTGACGTATGCACCGGCACATGATGACAGGCGACGACATGAGCGTCACCCCCGTTGACACCTGTCTCAGGGGCTGGACCCGCACAACCGTCAGCGGGCCGGCCCGTCCTCCCCGGTGCAGGCCTGCGGGCCGCGTGCGATCCGGGCGTCCAGATCGCGGATGCCGGCGCGCTGCAGGACCTCGACGGCCCGGGCCTCGGGGTCCGCGGTGAGTGCGGCGAGCAGGTCGAGACCGGTGACCCGGGACTCGCCGCGCAGCCGGGCGCGCTCGCGGGCGCCGGCGACGGCGGCGGCCGCGGTGGGCGACCAGCCGGCGGTGTCCCGGGCCTCGCGGGCGCCGGGCACGGTGGGGGCGGGGACGACGGCCGGCGTGCCCGAGTCCTCGACCCCGCGCTGCCAGCGCAGCCCGTAGCCGATGCTGCGCTGCACGAGATAGCCGAACAGCCGGGCGAGTTGCGGCGGGCCGCCGACGGCGGCGCGGACCTCGGGGTCGTGTTCCAGCAGGGAGTGCAGCAGATGGGCGGTGTCGATCTGCCGGTCCCCGTCCCGCACGGCCCGGCGGCGGGCACCGGCGACCACCGCTGCCAGCTCGGCGCCGAGCACGGCATCGTCGTCCAGGTGCGAAACCGCCTCGTCATGGGCGGCCGGGCGGGCTGTACGGGATTGCACAACCCTTACCCCATCAGCCTCAACGGGCCGAGTCATCCACGAGCGGAACCATCTTCGCGTCCCACACAGAGTGGACGTCGGCGTTCGGCATCTCATCCTTACGGAGGAGATCAGGCCGATCCGGGCCGGCCAGCGCGCGCCGCCTTGCCCCGCGCCCCCTGCGCAACCACCGAGCGCCCCCGGTCGTCTCTCCCTGACCTGTTCGACGCAGGCGAAGGCGCCCCGCGCGGTGTCGCGCGGGGCGCCTTCACTGCCGTACGAGCCTCAGTGCTCGTCGGCGAGGATCAGGTACAGCTTCTTGCGGGCGTCGTTGATGACGGCCAGCGCCTTCTCGCGCTGTTCCTTGCTGCCGGTCTTCCAGACCTGGCTGAAGGCCTCCATCAGGCCGACGCCGGCCTGGCGGATCTCGCTGAGGGCCTCCCAGTCGACCCCGCGCGAGGCCTCCTCCCACGGGGCGTCCGGCCCTTCGTCGGCGGCGGCGCGCCCGTCCTCGGTGAGCGTGAACAGCTTCTTGCCGCCCTCGCTCGCACTGGCGATCAGCCCCTCGTCCTCCAGCAGTTGGAGCGTGGGGTAGACCGAGCCGGGGCTGGGCTTCCAGGCGCCGCCGCTGCGCTCGGCGATCTCCTGGATCATCTCGTAGCCGTGCATCGGGCGGTCCTTGAGCAGGGCCAGGATCGAGGCCCGTACGTCACCGCGCCGCGCCCGTCCCCGGGGGCCGCCGCGGCCCCGGTGTCCCCAGGGTCCGGGTCCACCGGGGCCGAACCCCGGTCCACCCGGACCGAACGGCCCGAAGGCGGCCCGTCGCCCGTCGAATCCCCCGAAACCCCGCGGTCCCGGGCCCTCGTGCCGAGCCCGGTGCTCGAATCCGTGCGTGTGCATCGCGATCACTCCATTCCATCGTTGATCAGTCACGTCTGCATCGCGTATCGTTCGCGATGCCTCAACGATATATCGGAACCGATCGCCTGACAAGCCCCCTGCCGATGCCCTTCGAAGGACCCGCCCTGGCGGGAAACGTGCCAGAGATCCCCAATTGGCCTTGGTCGGGCCTCGGTTACGGCACTAGCGTCGGCGTCATGCGCATGCGAATCGTGGACGCCTTCACCGACCGCCCCTTCGCCGGCAACCCGGCCGGAGTCCTGCTCCTGGACGACGTCTTCCCCGACGACGACTGGCTCCAGAACGTCGCCATGGAGATCAACCACGCCGAGACGGCCTTCGCCCACCGGCTGCCCGAGGGCGGCGAGGCCGACTGGGCGCTGCGCTGGTTCACGCCCGTCGCCGAGGTCGCGATGTGCGGGCACGCCACGCTCGCCACGGCCCACGTCCTGCACACCACCGGCGCCCACGAGGGACCGGTGCGGTTCGCCACCCGCAGCGGCGTGCTCATCGCCACGCCCGCCGAGGACGGCTCCCTCACCCTCGACTTCCCGACCGCCCCGCTCACCCCGGCCGAGATCCCGGCAGGGGTCGCCGAGGCGCTCGGCGCGGCGCCGGTCGCCGCGTTCGACACCGGCCCGAACGTCGGCGACCTGCTGCTGGAACTGGCCGACGAGAAGACGGTCCTGGGCCTCGCGCCCGACCACAAGTCGCTCGGCGCCTACTCCTCGCGCGGCATCATCGCCACCGCCCGCGCCGACGACCCGTCCCGGGGCTACGACTTCGTCTCCCGCTGCTTCTTCCCGAACGTCGGCATCGACGAGGACCCGGTCACCGGCAGCGCCCACACCGCGCTCGCCCCGCACTGGTCCGCGCGCCTCGGACGCGACGAGCTCACCGGGCTCCAGGCCTCCCGCCGCACCGGCCTGGTCCGCACCGCGCTGCGCGGCGAGCGCACCCTGCTCACCGGCCACGCGGTCACCGTCATCGAGGGCGAGCTGCGGGCCTGAGCACCGATCGTCAGGCCGTGGGCAGCCAGCCCACCTTGCCCGCGAGGAGGGCGTAGCCGACGAACGCGCCGATGTCGAGCAGCGAGTGGGCGACGACCAGCGGGCCGACCCGGCCCCAGCGCCGGTACAGGTACACGAACACCACGCCCATGACCATGTTGCCGAGGAAGCCGCCGACGCCCTGGTAGAGGTGGTACGAGCCGCGCAGGACCGCGCTGGCGACCAGTGCGGTCCCCGGGGTCCAGCCCAACTGGCCTAGCCTGCGCAGCAGATAGCCGACGACGATGACCTCTTCGAGGATCGCGTTCTGCATCGCCGACAGGATCAGCACCGGGAACTTCCACCACACGTCCGGCAGTGCCTCGGGGACGACCGTGAGGTTGAAGCCGAGGCCGCGGGCGGCGAGGTAGAAGGCGATGCCGGTGCTGCCGATCACGGCCGCGACGCCGGCGCCGCGGGCCAGGTCGGGCCAGGGCCGGGTGCGGTCGAAGCCGAGCGTGCGCAGGCTCCCGCCCTCGCGCAGGAGCAGGTGGGCGACGAGCGCGACGGGGACCAGGGCGGTGGCGATGCCGAACAGCTGCCAGGCCAGGTCGAGCCAGGGGCGGCCGGGGGCGGCCGACGCGTTGAGGGTGGCCGCCTGGTCCTTCAGGCCGCCCGGCTTGGTGACCGCGCCGATGAAGCTGATCAGCGCGGAGACCCCGGACGCGCCCAGCGACAGGCCGAGGACGAGCAGCGTCTCGTCCCGCAGGATCCGCCGCGGGTCGCGCCGCCCCGCCCCGGATCCGGCCACCGACTCAGCCTCCACCTGCACCCCTGCCTCCATCCGGCTCATGGACCTCGGGCCCACTATGCCTGGCAAGGATCGCAGAGGAGACGTGAGGACGGCATACGCCCGCCTCTCCGACGCCCCACCGGCGCCGGGCGCCTCACCCCATCCCGCGGACCGGCGGTCTGTACGGCGCTCAGCCCCACCCCAACTCACCGGCGTCCCCGGGTCACCCCAGCGGCACCGGCTCCGGCAATCCCACCGGCCATGTGTGCACCGGCTCCCCGACATGCATCAGCTCGGCGTAGCGCCGCGTCGTCGCCGCCAGGGCCGCCTCGCGGGTCATGCCCTGTTCGAGGCAGCGATGGAACGTGGCCGCCTGCCACGACGCACCGTTGACCCGGCGCCTGCACCGCTCCTCGATGACGCCCAGGTAGAGGTCCCGGTCGGCCGGCTCCACCCCCCACGCGTCCAGCCCGGCCGAGGCCAGCGGCAGCAGCTCGTCGCGGACCAGGGCGACCGCGTCGACCTCGCCGGTGCCGCCGTACCGTCCCCGCCGGGGCCACACCAGCCGCGCGTCGATGCCGTACCGGCACGCCGCGTCGAAGTTGGCCTCGGCCACGGCGAAGGGCAGCCGGGTCCACACCGGCCGGGAATCCTCGGCGAGGGCGCGGACCAGGCCGTAGTAGAAGGCCGCGTTGGCGATCACGTCGGTGATGGTCGGCCCGGCCGGCAGCACGCGGTTCTCCACCCGGAGATGGGGGACGCCGTCGGCGATGCCGTACACCGGCCGGTTCCAGCGGTAGATCGTGCCGTTGTGCAGCACGAGTTCGGCGAGCTTGGGCGTGCCGCCCGCCTCGACGGCCTCCAGCGGGTCCTCGTCGTCGCACAGGGGCAGCAGCGCCGGGAAGTAGCGCAGGTTCTCCTCGAACAGGTCGTACGCCGAGCTGATCCACCGCTCGCCGAACCAGGTGCGCGGCCGTACGCCCTGCGCCTGGAGCTCGGGCGGGCGGGTGTCGGTGGACTGCAGGAAGAGCGGGGGCCGGGACTCGCGCCACAGCTCGTGACCGAAGAGGAACGGGGAGTTGGCGCCGACGGCGATCTGCGCGGCGCTCGCCGCCTGCGCCGCGTTCCACACGTCCGCGAACCGGGCCGGGGTGACCTGAAGGTGCAGCTGCACGGAGGTGCAGGCGGCCTCCGGGACGATCGACTTGGAGGTGCACACGAGGTGCTCGACGCCCTCGATGTCGAGCCGGAAGTCCTCGCCGCGCGCGGCCACGATCTGATCGTTGAGCAGGGTGTAGCGGTCCACCTCGGAGAGGTTGGAGGAGACCAGGTCGTCGCGGTCGAGGGTGGGCAGGATGCCGATCATGACGATCCCGGCGTCCAGCTCCCCGGCCTTGCGGTCGGCGTACGCGAGCGAGGTGCGCAGTTCCTCGGCGAGCCGGTCGAATACCCGTCCGCCCAATCGGTGTGGCGCTATGTTGACTTCCAGGTTGAACATGGCGAGTTCTGTTTGGAAATCACGGCTCGCGATCCGCTCCAGTACCTGCCCGTTCAACATTTTCGGCATGCCGTCGGACCCGGCGAGATTCAATTCGATCTCGACTCCCATGAGGTTCTTGGGACGGTCGAATCGCTTCTCCCGCAGCAGCCGCTCCAGTCCCGCAAGACACTTCTGAAGCTTTTCGCGGTAGCGCTGACGATCGGACAGGTCGAACTGCCCCGCCACGACCTTCTCCCCCATCGAAGTGTCCCTCCTCGGCTGGGCGGGCCGGCGAACCGGCCGCCGGGCTCCCGGGTGCAGCAGGGATGATGCCCAGCGGAAGCGATCCATAACGCCCCCGCGCGGACCCGGCAGCCGCTACTCTGTCGGAATGTTCCCCGCGGCACATTCACGGGGCATGCGTCGGTGGACCTCCGGGTGCCCCCATCACCTCGTGAAAAACGCCGACGACATTCAGCCGACCGTTACCGGCGCGTATCGCGAGGTCAGCGGCAGGATGGCGGCCCGGAAATCGGGAGGACTCCCGCAAATCGTCGGCTTATTACCGCCTTGCGCGACTTCCCGGATTAAGATAGACGAAACAACGGCCGAACACGCGTCATATAAACTTCGCCCACAAGGCGGAAGGCTGACGCCTCGGTCCTGGTTCCTGCCGTGTCCAGGCCGTCCCGACGACGGGCGGCAGGCCGAGCCGCACCCATGTTCCCGACCGGGCCTCCACCCTTCCGGCCTTGCGTGAGCAGACAGCGCCGTCCGCCCCATCCCTCCTCGCGCCGTCGCGCCTGTCGAACGAGAGGCGACCCACATGCCGCTGCACGTGCCCCCTGCCCCCGCGCCTGCCCTGCGTTCCGTCCTCACCGCCCTCGGTTCCCCCACCGCGGTCCGTGAGGCCCGCACCCCCTCCCTGCGCGCCGCGCAGGGGCCGACCACACCCGAACTCCCGCTGCCCGTGCACGTACTGGACCGGATCACCGCACAGGGCCTGTCCGCGACCCGGCTGGCCGGGTGGCGCTTCCTGATCCGCTGCGGCGGCCGGGCGGTGGCCGCGGCCGAGACGATGCTCACCCCGGACGGGTGGGCCTTCTCGCACTTCTTCGAGGGCCCGTACGTCACCTCCACCGAGCGCGCCCTGCACCAGGCGGAGGCCCTGCCACAGCCGTATCAGGCGCGCCTGCTGTCCCTGCCCGGCCTGTACATGCTCACCCTGTGGCTGCACGGCGACATCACCGCCGACGGGGCCGAGGGCCACCCGACGGACACCGATCTGCTCGTGCCCCTCGCGCCGGCCCCGCCCGGCATACCGGCGCACCGCCCGTTCCGGGTCGCCGAGCTGCTTCCGGTGCTGACCCACCGCGCGACGCCGGTGACGCTGCTCGGGCCGCCGGTGCTCGGTTCACCCGCCTGACCCAACGCCCGCGTACCCCGCTTGCCCGCAAGGGCGGCGGGGTTCGCCCACGTCAGCGGCCTGGCCTTGCGATGACTAGCCCGATCCGGCCACTGCGAACCACCCGAAGTGACAGTGCACTTGAACTGAACCGTCCGCGCGGGTGACGCGTCATGAACCTGTGAGAAGCGGTGCTGCGAAATCCCTGCGGAACGTCGCCGAGAGGGCAACACTGGGTTCCGACCGACTTAACACCACGGGGGACGGCCATGACCACGACAGAGCGAGAGATCCCACCCATGTGCCAGCACCAGCCGCCGTGTCCGCCAGCCGAATCCGCCGACCGGGAATCCGCCCGTCTCGTGGCGCACCACCCGGAGCAGGGATGGAGTCTGCTGTGCAACGGCGTCCTCCTCTTCGAGGACACCGGTGAGCTGCTGCCCGACGGCCGGATCATCGCTCCGCACCGCCCGCTCGGTGCGGAGCAGGTGATGACGGCCGCCTGAGCGGAGCACAAGAAGAAAGAGGGGCCGGTGCGCACGGATCCGTGCGCACCGGCC
Source organism: Streptomyces sp. NPDC007189 (assembly GCF_040703635.1). Classification (NCBI taxonomy): domain Bacteria; kingdom Bacillati; phylum Actinomycetota; class Actinomycetes; order Kitasatosporales; family Streptomycetaceae; genus Streptomyces; species Streptomyces sp. NPDC007189. Next base: position 26,215 of record NZ_JBEYEY010000004.1, on the reverse strand, counting down.
CCGACGTGTGTCCGGGGGCGGCTACCGTCGGTAGCCGGGTGCTATCGCAGCGCCTCGCGCAGCGCCTGGTACGCCGGCTTGGGGTTCAGCTGCTCGTCCCACGGCAGCGCCGCGCCCTCGCCCGGGAAGACGCCCGGGATCCAGGAGTACTTGTCGGTGTAGTCCCAGATGGTGATGCCGACGCAGCGGCGAACGCTCAGGCAGGCCTTGGTCAGGTCCCCGTACCAGCTCGCCTGTTCGGCCAGCTTGTCGGCGGTCGCGGGCAGCTGCATCCGGACGTCGACCTCGGTGAGGGCGGTGTCCAGGCCCAGGGCGGAGAAGCGTCGCAGGTTGTCCTCGATGGTGGTGGGATAGCCGTACTGCAGCGCCAGATGGGTCTGGAAGCCGATGCCGTCGAGCGGCACGCCCTTCGCCTTGAGGTCTTTGACCAGCGCGTAGTAGGCGTCGCTCTTCGGGCCGACCGCCTCGATGTTGTAGTCGTTCAGGTAGAGCTTCGCGTGCGGGTCGGCCTCGTGGGCCCAGCGCAGCGCGTCGGCGATGTAGCCGGGGCCGAGGGTCTTGTACCAGAGGGTCTCGCGGTAGGTGCCGTCCTCGTTGAAGGCCTCGTTGACGACGTCCCAGGAGTACACCTTGCCCCGGTAGTGCCGGACCTCGGTGGTGATGTGCTTCTTCAGTACGGCCCGCAGTTCGCTCGCGGTCCACTGCTTGGAGGTGAGCCAGTCGGGCAGCTGGCTGTGCCAGACCAGGGTGTGGGCACGCACCTTCTGGTGGTTCTTCCGGGCCAGGCCGACGATCTGGTCGCCGTTGGTCCAGTCGAAGACGCCCTGCTGCGGCTCGGTGGCGTACCACTTCATGCCGTTGCCGGGCGTGATCATGTCGAACTGGCTGCCGAGGATCTTCGTGTAGGCGCTGTCGGTGAGTTCGGGGTTGTCGGTGGCGCTGCCGAAGTACCGTCCGTGGCGCTCGGCCAGGTCGGCGAGGCTGGGCTGCCGGGTGTGGGCCGGCGCGGCCTGCGCGGCGGGGCCGGTGGCGACGCCGGCGGCCACCAGGGCGGCCGCGAGGGCGCCGGCGACTCTGAGACCCGTGCTCTTTGCGGGCATGGTGCGACTCCTGACTCTCAAAGGGGTGGTCGGCCGTGACGGCGCCGACGGGCACAAGCGGGCAGAGCTGGGGTGACTTCGAAACATTCGAATGATCGCCCGAACGGTTCGACCGGCGACTCTAGGAAGGCGTACGGGGGGCGTCAAGGTGTCGTGCAGGAGATCGCGGGCGCGTAGTCGAACCAGTCGAAGGCGGCGCGGCCTTCGGTGACGTACATCCCGATGACCCGGCCGGTGAATCCGGTGGCCACCTGAGTGGACAGATAACGCCCGTCCAGCTCGGCCAGTTGAACGGCTCCCTCCGCGGTTTCGACGGAGAAGACGAGGGTGTCGGGGCCACTCCCGGGCCCCGGGTTCCGGGTCGCGCGGATGTCGACGGCCAGGGTGACCGGGCCCGCGGGCAGCGGCAGTTCGGCGACGCGCTGCCGCACCGGACCGATGCGGACGACGACAGCCGCGGTGCGCGCGCCCGCGCGGGGACCGTCTCCCTCGGCCACCCCGAGCTCGCCGTCAGCGCCCGCCCGCGGGCCGTTCCCCGCAACGGGCGCCCAGCCGTTTGCCGCGCCCACTCCGACGGCGCCGCCTCCCGAGGCCGCTTCCATCCCGTCGCCACCGCCCGCCCCCGAGCCGTTCCCCGCAACGGCCGCCCGGCCGGTGCCCGTGCCCGCTCCGGAGGCGCCGCCTCCCCCGGCCCCTATCAGCCCGTCGTCACCGCCCGCCCCCGGGCCGTTCCCCGCAACGGCCGCCCGGCCGGTGCCCGTGCCCGCTCCGGAGGTGTCGCCTCCCCCGGCCCCTATCAGCCCGTCGTCACCGCCCGCCCGCGGACTGTTCCCCGCAACGGCCGCCCAGCCATTGCCCGTACCCGCTCCGACGGCGCCGCCTCCCCCGGCTCCCTCCAACCCGCCGTCACCGCCCGCCCCCGAGCCGTTCCCCGCAACGGCCGCCCAGCCGGTGCCCGTGCCCGCTCCGGAGGTGTCGCCTCCCCCGGCCCCTATCAGCCCGTCGTCACCGCCCGCCCGCGGACTGTTCCCCGCAACGGCCGC
>NZ_JBEYEY010000004.1:0-23977 GCF_040703635.1 Streptomyces sp. NPDC007189 | reverse complement strand
GCCGCCCAGCCATTGCCCGTACCCGCTCCGACGGCGTCGCCTCCCCCGGCTCCCTCCAACCCGTCGTCACCGCCCGCCCCCGAGCCGTTCCCCGCAACGGTCGCCCGGCCGGTGCCCGTGCCCGCTCCGGGGGTGTCGGCTCCACCGGCCACCTCCAGGTCGTAGTGATGCTCCTCGTCCAGGCGGACGGAGAGTCCGGCGCGGCCGGTGCCGGACTCCAGGCGGGCGGCGGCGCGGCAGTCGAGGTGCTGCTGGCGGCGGCCGACGAAGGTGTGGCCGGGACGGTCGAGGCTGTCCCCGGTGGCGGTCAGCGTGAGCCGGCCGGGCCGCTCGGTGAGCGACCAGCACCCCTCGGGCCTGCGGCGCGGCGATATCCAGTACGGCGCGAGCACCGGGGAGGTGAAGTCGTCGCGCACCGGGGGCGGTTCGATGGGGGACCAGGCGGCCGGCGCGGGATGCCGCTCGCGCACGGGGCCCACCCGGGGCCAGCCGTCGGCCCACTCCACCGGCACCAGGAAGGTCTCCCGGCCGAGGACGTGGAACTCCGGGAAGTAGCCGCGCGGCCGGGTGCCGAGCAGCACCATCCACCAGGTGCCGTCGGCCGCCTGCACCAGGTCGGCATGGCCGGTGCACTGGATGGGCGAGCTCGAACCGCGGTGGGACAGCAGCGGGTTGCCGGGCGCCGGTTCCCACGGGCCGCGCGGGGAGCGGGCGCGCGCGGCCGAGACACCGTGGCCCAGTGCGGTCCCGCCCTCGGCGAGCAGCAGGTACCACCACTCGCCGATCCGGTAAAGATGCGGCGCCTCGGGGTCCCTGAGGCCGGTGCCGGACCACATCGGCAGCGGGCCTTCGAGCACCTCGCCGGTGCGCGGATCGATCCGGGCCACGGTGACCCCGGCCATGGCGCACCAGCAGGAACCGTCCTCGTCCCAGGCCAGATCGGGGTCGATGCCGGGCAGGTCGATCCACACCGGGTCCGACCAGGGGCCCTCGGGGCGCTCGGCGGTGACGAGGAAGGTGCCGCCGGCGCCGACGCTCGTGGTGATGACGTGGAAGAGCCCGTCGCGGTACCGGATCGTCGGGGCGTAGACGCCGCCCGAGGCGGGCGTGTCGTCCGGCAGCGCCAACTGCCCCGGGCGGTCGAGGACGTTGCCGAGCTGGCGCCAGTGCACCAGGTCGCGGCTGTGGAAGACCGGGACACCGGGGAAGTACTCGAAGCTGGAGCACACCAGGTAGTAGTCGTCCCCGACCCGGCACACGCTCGGGTCGGGGTGGAATCCAAGGAGGACGGGATTGTCGTACGTCCGCATGGGTGGCCTCGAAAAGGTTCGAAAGTTTCGATTGTGATCTCGAATCCTAGCGGCGGCCGACCCGATCGTGTACGGCCGGACAGCCGCGCCGGAACCCGTTGAAAAAGACACCGTTCACCCGCCTGGTCGAATCGCCGGTGCCGGAGTGGGATGGAAGGAAGCAAGGGCCTTGCAGGACGGGCACGTCCGCGTGCGAGACGCCCCGGCGGCGCCCGCGAGGAACGGTGGAGTGATGTCGGGTTACGACGCCTCGGCGGCCCCGCGTGTGGTGGTCGGTGTGAGCGGCTCCCTGGGCAGCGTCACGGCCCTGCGGCGGGCCACCGCGCTGGCCCGCCGGCTGGGAGCCGAACTGTGGCCGGTGCTGGCCTGGGAGCCGCCCGGCGGTGATACGGCGGCGCGCCGCTCCCCCGCCGCCGGTCTGCTCCTCGAGGACTGGCAGCGGCTTGCACGGCAGCGGCTGGCCTCGGTGCTGGAGGAGATCTTCGGCGGCAACTCCCCCGGTGTGCCGATGCACGCGGTCGTGGTCCGCGGCGCCCCGGGACCGGCGCTGGTGGCGACGGCGAACCGGGAGGACGACGTGCTGGTCGTGGGCGCGGGCCGGCGCGGTCTGCAGCGCGCCTTCTCCGGCCGCGTCTCCCGGCACTGCCTGGCACACGCCGCCTGCCCGGTGCTCGCCGTGCCCCCGTCGCCCCTGGAGTCCGAGCTGCTGTCCGTCCACCGGCGCAACACCTGGCATCTGCGCATGGACATCCGCAGGCTGTGAGTCGGAGCCAGGGCGGCGACGACACCGCCGGGAGCGGAGGCAGGGTGGGCGGCGAAAGCGCCGAGCGACCCGCGCGGTGAGCCACCTGCGCGGCGAAAGCGCCGAGTGACCGCGGTGAAGCCTGCGGCAGCCCCGCACGGCCTGGCGCCCCGGCGCCCCGGCACACCGGTCGCGCTGGCGTTGCGTCAAGAACCGCCGCTGTGCCGTCAGGACCCCGTCAAGGTGCGCCGCGGCCGGGCTCCGGCGGGACCGGAACTGTCTAACGTCTGTCTCATGAGGCAACGCGACGACACCCGCACCCGGCGCACCGGCTCGTCTCCGGCCTGCGCGGGCGGCACGGTGTACGACCGCGACTGGGCGGCGGACGTGCGCAGGTCGATCCGCTGTGCCGGTGTGCTGCTGGCGCTGCTGCTGCTCATCGACCGGGCGGCCGGCTCCCTCTCGTGGTGGCACGGTGCCCTGTGGGCGGGCATCGCCCTGCTGCTGTTGCTCGTCCTGTTCCCGGTACGGGTCTCGGCCGGTGCCGGCTGGCTGGCCGCCCGCCGGCTGCTGCGCACCCGGCGGGTCCGCACCGATCTGCTGGTCGCCGTACGCCCGCTGGACGGCGTCGCCCAGCGCCTGGTCCTGCGCGACGCCCTCGGCAACCGTGCCGAGATCGACCCCGAGGTCCTGATCCGCAACCCCGGCCTGTGGCACCTGCTCGACGAGGGCGCCCGGATCTCCGAGGCAGCCGGCACCCTGGTGTGCGGCACGACCGCCCTGCACCGCCTCGCCCGCCGCCTAGACAGCGAGACGGCCCGGGAGGTGTTCCGCGCCTCCGGCCTGGAGTAGCCGAGGCGTCGTACCGCACCTCCGTAAGCAGAGCGAGGCCATGCGTACCAGCCCCACGCCATGACGCTCGGTGGCCGACGAGGGGCTGATGAGGGGCCGACCCCGCGACCGGCGAACGCCGCCGCCGTACCCCCGGCAAACACCTCCGGCCTCCCCTTCTTGATGCGGCCCCGCCCCTCGCGGGCCATTCTTAACGCAAGATTGACGCCCCCCGGGCCCGGATCCGTGGGCCCAGGCATCACTCTCCGCATACGCTGGTGCAGCCGTCCGCGGGATGGCCGGAAAAGAGCTGAGCCGCACACAGGAGCACCCTCGATGGCCACGACCGAGCACCCCCCTCCCAGTCGCTTGCGCAACTGGATGCTGGAGGGCCTGTCCGACATGGGCAAGGGCGGTGGCCACACCGGACCGCACGCCCCGCCGGAACCCCCGCACAAGGGGCAGCGCTGGTACCGGGTGATGTGCCTGACCGGTGTCGACTACTTCTCGACCCTCGGCTACCAGCCGGGCATCGCGGCCCTGGCGGCCGGACTGCTGTCCCCGATCGCGACCATCGTGCTGGTCCTCGTCACCCTCGCCGGCGCCCTGCCGGTCTACCGCCGGGTGGCCGAGGAGAGCCCGCACGGCGAGGGCTCCATCGCCATGCTGGAGCGGCTGCTGTCGTTCTGGAAGGGCAAGCTGTTCGTCCTGACGCTGCTGGGCTTCGCGGCCACCGACTTCCTGATCACCATCACCCTGTCGGCCGCCGACGCCTCCACTCACCTCGTGGAGAACCCGCATCTGACCAGCACCCTGCACGGCCACCAGATGGTGATCACGCTGTTCCTGGTGGCGCTGCTCGGCGCGGTCTTCCTCAAGGGCTTCCTCGAGGCGATCGGTGTCGCGGTCGCCCTGGTGGGGATCTACCTCGCGCTCAACGTGGTCGTCGTCATCGTCGGCCTCTGGCACGTCGTCACCGCCGGGCACGTGGTCACCGACTGGACCGGCGCCCTGACGGCGGAACACGGGAACGTCTTCGTGATGGTCGGCGTGGCCCTGATCGTCTTCCCGAAGCTGGCCCTCGGCCTGTCCGGGTTCGAGACCGGTGTCGCCGTCATGCCGCATGTGCAGGGCGATCCCGGGGACACCGAGCAGAAGCCGACCGGCCGGATCCGGGACGCCAAGAAGCTGCTCACGACCGCCGCGCTCATCATGAGCGGCTTCCTGATCACCACCAGCTTCATCACCACGCTGCTGATCCCGGCGGACGACTTCAAGACGGGCGGCCCCGCCAACGGCCGTGCCCTCGCCTACCTCGCGCACCAGTACCTCGGCGGCGGCTTCGGCACGGTGTACGACGTCTCGACCATCGCCATCCTGTGGTTCGCCGGCGCCTCCGCGATGGCCGGCCTGCTGAACCTCATGCCGCGCTACCTGCCGCGCTACGGCATGGCCCCGCACTGGGCCCGCGCGGTCCGGCCCATGGTCATCGTCTTCACGCTGATCGCGTTCCTGGTGACCTGGATCTTCGACGCCAATGTCGACAAGCAGGGCGGCGCGTACGCCACCGGTGTGCTGGTGCTGATCAGCTCCGCCGCGATCGCGGTGACCATCGCCGCGCGCAAGGCGGGGCAGCGCAAGTGGACGATCGGGTTCGGCGTGATCGCGGCGGTGTTCCTCTACACGACCGTCGTCAACGTCATCGAGCGCCCGGACGGCGTGAAGATCGGCGCCTGCTTCATCGCGGGCATCATCCTGGTGTCGTTCCTGTCCCGGCTGGCCCGTGCCTTCGAGCTGCGGGTGACCACCGTGACGCTCGACCCCATGGCGGAACGATTCATCCGGGACATGGCCAGCCGGAAGATGCGCTTCATCGCCAACGAGCCCGGCCACCGGGACAAGGCCGAGTACCGCGACAAGATCGAGCAGATCCGCGCCGACAACGACATGCCCGAGCAGGAGGACTTCGTCTTCGTCGAGGTGAAGATCACCGACCCCTCCGAGTTCGAGGCGAGCATGGCCGTGCACGGCGAGGTCCTGCACGAGCGCTACCGCGTGCTCACCCTGGAGCACTCCTCCATCTCCAACGCCCTGGCGGCCTTCCTGCTGCACGCCCGGGACATGACGGGCTGCACCCCGCACATCTACTTCGAGTGGACCGAGGGCAACCCCTTCGCCAACTTCCTGCGCTTCTTCCTCTTCGGCCAGGGCGAGGTCGCCCCGGTCACCCGCGAGGTCCTGCGCGAGGCCGAGCCGAACCGCGAACGCCGGCCCCGGGTGCACACCGGGTGAGCCCGGGCGGGACCCGGCAGGGGCGCGAGCCGCCGCCATATCGCGCCCGACGGCAGGCCCACGTCCCCGGTTGCCGTGCCGTGGTCCTATCGTGACCGGCATGCAGTCCTACACGATCGGCCAGGCGGCGCGGCTGCTCGGCGTGAGCCCCGACACCGCCCGCCGCTGGGCCGACGCCGGCCGGGTGGCGACCCACCGCGACGAGGCCGGGCGGCGGCTCATCGACGGCAGGGACCTGGCCGCGTTCTCGGTCGAACTGGCCAAAACGGGCGGCGGCGAGGAGGACCACCCCTCCTACACCTCCGTCCGCAACGCCTTCCCCGGCATCGTCACGGCGATCAAGCTCGGCGACGTCGCCGCCCAGGTCGAGATCCAGGCCGGCCCGCACCGGCTGGTCTCCCTGCTGACCCGTGAGGCCGTAGAGGAACTGGGCCTTGAGGTCGGCATGGAGGCCACCGCGCGCGTGAAGTCCACCAACGTGCACATCGACCGGGTCTGACCCGCCCCCTGCCGCAACCGGCAGGACAGCCACGCCCCAGAAGGGGTACGACGGTTGAGCCACTCACCCGGCCGACGCGTGACCGGGTGCGGAACGCGCCGCATCGGCACAGCGGTAGCCGCCGTCCACCCGGATCGCCGTGATCCCGCTGATGTGCCGCGCCCCGCACCGGTCCTGCGGAAGCACCAGCTGGGGCCCGGCCGTGTCCAGCGGGGTGTCGTCGATGCACACGCCCAGCAGGACGGGCGCGTCCGCGAAGTCGGGGTCGATCTCGGCCCAGGAGAGCACCGCGTGGTGGCCGTCGGTGCCCGAGACGGCGATGAGGAAGCGCAGCCGGTCCTTGCGCCGCACCGGGTCGAAACCGGGTCCCGCGTCGGCGAGGACGTCGTACAGGCGCGGGCCGGTGAAGTGGTGGTGCTGGATGCCGCTGGTGGCGCACTCGAAGCTGACGTCCGCCCGGTGCTGCGGCCAGCGGAGCAGCTCGGGGACGGTCAGCCGGGCGGGCCTGGCGAGATCGCCGGTCAGGGTGAGTCGGGCGAGCGTCATCGGCGAGCACCTCCCGCAGGACCGTACCCACCGGCGGCTGCCGTACAAACGCACATGCAAGCTCCACGTCACAAGTTCGCGGCTCATGCGATGCCACAGGAGACTTATGCCTGGCAGATGCGGCAGTATCATCGCCGAGCGGCCGGCCTTTCCGGCCACGACAGGGCGCGACCGTTGTTCCGCAGAACGCGAGGAGTACACCCGTGAAGACCCGTTCCGTGCGCCGGACCCGGCGGATACTGCAGCTGGCCGGTGCGGGAGCCGCCGCCCTGCTGGCCCTCAGCGCCTGCTCCTCGTCCTCCGACTCGAAGGACTCGGCGTCGGGCGCGTCGGACACCGCCTCCCCGAAGCTGTCCGGCAACGTCACCGTGTTCGCCGCCGCCTCCCTGAAGGAGAGCTTCACGACCCTGGGCAAGGAGTTCGAGAAGGAGCACCCGGGCACCAAGGTCAGCTTCAACTTCGGCGGCAGCGACACGCTCGCCGCGAGCATCACCGGCGGCGCCCCGGCGGACGTCTTCGCCGCCGCGAGCCCCAAGACCATGGCGATCGTGACGGACAAGAAGGACGCGTCCGGGCCCCCGGCCACCTTCGTCCGCAACCAGCTGGAGATCGCCACCCTGCCGGGCAACCCGCACAAGGTGGCCTCCCTGAAGGACCTCACCGAGTCCGGCCTCAAGGTCGTCCTGTGCGACAAGACCGTGCCGTGCGGCGCCGCCGCCCAGAAGGCCCTCGACGCCGCCAGGCTCAAGCTCACCCCGGTCTCCTACGAGCAGGACGTCAAGTCCGCCCTGAACAAGGTGGAACTGAAGGAGGCGGACGCCGCGGTCGTCTACAAGACCGATGTGAAGTCCGCGGGTGGCAAGGTGGAGGGCGTGGAGTTCCCCGAGTCCGCCAAGGCGATCAACGACTACCCGATCGTCCTGCTGAAGAACGCGCCGAACGCCGCGGCCGCCAAGGCGTTCATCGCCCTCGTGCGGTCCGCCGAAGGCCAGAAGGTGCTCGGCGAGGCCGGTTTCCTCAAGCCGTGACCTCGCTCCTCGAACCCGGCGCCGCGACCGGCCCCCGCACGGGCCGGCCGCGGCGCCGCCGCGTCGGCGCGGGGGGCCGGCGCGGGGTGCCGTTGCCGCTGCTGCTGCCGGGCCTGCTGGCGCTGGCGTTCCTGCTGCTGCCGCTTCTCGCGCTGCTCGTCCGCGCGCCCTGGCGCAGCCTGCCGGAGCAGCTGTCCAGCACCGAGGTGTGGCAGGCGCTCCAGCTGTCGCTGGTCAGCGCCACGGCGGCCACGGCCGTCAGCCTCGTCCTGGGCGTGCCGCTGGCCTGGCTGCTGGCCCGCACGGAGTTCCCGGGCCGGGGGCTCGTACGGGCCCTGGTGACCCTGCCCCTGGTCCTGCCGCCGGTGGTCGGCGGTGTGGCCCTGCTCCTCGCGCTCGGCCGCAACGGGGTGATCGGGCGGTGGCTGGACGCCTGGTTCGGGATCACGCTGCCGTTCACCACCGCCGGGGTCGTGCTCGCCGAGGCGTTCGTCGCGATGCCGTTCCTGGTCATCAGCGTCGAGGGCACGCTGCGCGCCGCCGACCCGCGGTACGAGGAGGCGGCGGCCACGCTGGGCGCGTCCCGCTTCACCGCGTTCCGCCGGGTCACGCTGCCGCTGATCGCGCCCGGCATCGCGGCGGGCGCGGTCCTCGCCTGGGCACGCGCGCTCGGCGAGTTCGGCGCGACGATCACCTTCGCGGGCAACTTCCCCGGGCGCACCCAGACCATGCCCCTCGCGGTCTACCTGGCCCTGCAGAACGACCCCGACGCCGCGATCGCCCTCAGCCTGGTCCTGCTGACGGTCTCGATCGCGGTCCTGGCGGCCCTCCGAGACCGCTGGATGACCACCTCATGACAAACGCCCACTCCCCGCAACGGCAACCCGCAGCCTCCGACGGCGCTCACAGCACCGCACACCCGCACCCGCAGCCGCACCCCCACGCCCTGGACGCCCACCTCGTAGTCGACCGCCCCGGCTTCCGCCTGGACCTCACGCTCACCGCCGCCGCCGGTGACGTCGTCGCCCTTCTCGGGCCCAACGGCGCCGGCAAGACCACCGCCCTGCGCGCCCTCGCCGGCCTCACCCCGCTCACCGCCGGTCACCTGCGCCTGGACGGCACCGCCCTGGACCGCACTCCCCCGGAGTCCCGTCCGGTCGGCGTGGTCTTCCAGGACTACCTGCTCTTCCCTCACCTGTCCGCCCTGGACAACGTCGCCTTCGGCCCCCGCTGCCAGGGCGCGAGCAAGGCGGAGGCCCGCGCCCAGGCGGCGGCCTGGCTGGACCGGATGGGCCTTTCCGCCCACGCGGGCGCCAAGCCCCGCCGCCTCTCCGGCGGACAGGCCCAGCGCGTGGCCCTGGCCCGCGCCCTGGCCACCCGCCCCCGGCTGCTGCTCCTGGACGAGCCGCTGGCCGCGCTGGACGCCCGCACCCGCCTGGAGGTCCGCGCCCAGCTCCGCCGCCACCTGGCCGAGTTCGAGGCCGTAGCCGTCCTGGTCACGCACGACCCGCTGGACGCCATGGTGCTCGCCGACCGGCTGGTCGTCATCGAGCACGGCCGCATCGTCCAGGAGGGCGCCCCCGCCGACATCGCCCGCCGCCCGCGCACCGACTACATCGCCCAGCTCGTCGGCCTCAACCTCTACCGCGGCCAGGCCGACGGCCACACCGTGCGGCTCGACGCGGGGCCCTCGATCACCACCACCGAGGAGCTGAACGGTCCGGCGTTCGTGGCGTTCCCGCCGTCCGCCGTCACCTTGTTCCGGGACCGGCCCACCGGCGCCAGCGCCCGCAACCTCTGGCGCTGCAAGGTGGCCGGCCTGGAGACGCACGGTGACCGGATCCGCGCCGACCTCACCGGCGAAGTGCCGCTCGCCGCCGATCTCACCACGGTCGCCGCGGCCGACCTCGACCTGCACCCCGGGTCTGCTGTCTGGGCGACGGTCAAAGCGACGCAGACGCACGCGTACCCGGCATGAACGGGCGGGCGCTCTACGGTGAGTGTCCATGACCCTGAGCATCCGCAACCAGCTCCCCGGCACCGTCACCGAGGTCCACCCCGGCGAGGCCATGGCCATCGTCAGGCTCCGTCTGGACGGCGGCCAGCACCTCGTGGCGGCCATCACCAAGGAGTCCGCCGACGAACTCGCCCTCGCCCCCGGCTCGTCCGTCCGCGCCCTGGTGAAGTCGACCGAGGTCTCCGTGGCCACCGGCCGGGTGGACGGCCTGTCGATCCGCAACCAGCTTCCCGGCGCGGTCACCGGCCTGACGACCGGCGCCGTCATGGCAACGGTGAAGATCTCCGTGGACGGCGGCGTCCTGACCGCGGCGATCACCAAGGACGCGGTCGCCGACCTCGGCCTCTTCGTGGGTTCCGACGTGGTCGCCCTCATCAAGGCGACGGAGGTGTCCCTCGCGACGGCATGACAGGCCGAGGGCCCCGCCCGGAGTCCGGACGGGGCCCTGCAGAAGCCGCTCGCTCAGTCCTCGTACGCGTCCAGCGGCGGGCAGGAGCAGACCAGGTTGCGGTCGCCGAAGGCCTGGTCGATGCGGCGCACCGGCGGCCAGTACTTGTCGGCGGCCGAGACACCGGCCGGGAAGACGGCCTCCTCGCGGCCGTAGGCGTGCTTCCACTCACCGCCGAGCGCGGCGGCGGTGTGCGGGGCGTTCCGCAGCGGGTTGTCCTCCGCGGGCCACTCGCCCGAGCCGACCTTCTCGATCTCCGCGCGGATGGCGATCATCGCGTCGCAGAACCGGTCCAGCTCGGCCAGGTCCTCCGACTCGGTCGGCTCGATCATCAGCGTGCCGGCCACCGGGAAGGACATGGTCGGCGCGTGGAAGCCGTAGTCGATGAGCCGCTTGGCCACGTCGTCCACGCTCACGCCGGTGGTCTTGGTGATCGGGCGCAGGTCGATGATGCACTCGTGGGCGACCAGGCCGCCGGGGCCGGTGTAGAGCACCGGGTAGTGCGGCTCCAGGCGCTTGGCGATGTAGTTCGCCGACAGCACGGCCACCTGGGTGGCCCGCTTCAGGCCCTCGCCCCCCATCAGGCGGACGTACGCCCAGGAGATCGGCAGGATGCCCGCCGAGCCCCACGGGGCGGCCGAGATCGGGCCGACGCCGGTCTCCGGGCCGGCGGCCGGCTGCAGCGGGTGGTTCGGGAGGTACGGCGCCAGGTGCGAGCGGACCGCGACCGGGCCGACGCCGGGGCCGCCACCGCCGTGCGGGATGCAGAAGGTCTTGTGCAGGTTCAGGTGCGAGACGTCACCGCCGAAGTGGCCCGGCTTGGCGAGGCCGACCAGCGCGTTGAGGTTGGCGCCGTCGACGTACACCTGGCCGCCGGCCTCGTGGACCTGCGCGCAGATGTCGGCGACGTGCTCCTCGAACACGCCGTGCGTGGACGGGTAGGTGATCATCAGCACGGCCAGCTCGTCGCGGTACTGCTCGATCTTCGCCCGCAGGTCCTCGACGTCGATCTCGCCGTCCCCGGCGGTCTTGACGACGACGACCTTCATTCCGGCCATCACGGCGCTGGCCGCGTTGGTGCCGTGCGCGGAGGACGGGATCAGGCAGACGGTGCGCTGCTCGTCGCCGTTGGCGCGGTGGTAGCCGCGTACGGCGAGCAGGCCGGCCAGCTCGCCCTGGGAGCCGGCGTTCGGCTGCAGGGAGACCTTGTCGTAGCCGGTGACCTCGGCGAGACGTTCCTCCAGCTCACGGATGAGCGTCAGGTAGCCCTCGGCCTGCTCGGCGGGCGCGAAGGGGTGCAGCTGGCCGAACTCGGGCCAGGTGACCGGCTCCATCTCGGTGGTCGCGTTGAGCTTCATGGTGCAGGAGCCCAGCGGGATCATGCCGCGGTCGAGCGCGTAGTCACGGTCGGCGAGCCGGCGCAGGTAGCGCAGCATCGCGGTCTCGGAGCGGTGCTGGTGGAAGACCGGGTGGGTGAGGTAGGCGTCGGTGCGCAGCAGCGCCTCGGGCAGGGTGTCCTGGGCGGTCGCGTCCAGCGCCTCGATGTCGGCCTCGACGCCGAAGGCGTTCCACACGGCGGCGAGCTGGGCCCGCTTGGTGGTCTCGTCGCAGGCGATGGAGACGTGGTCGGCGTCGACGAGGTGCAGGTTGACGCCGTTGTCCCGGGCGGCGGCGACGACCTGGGCGGCCTGGCCGGGCACGCGCGCGGTGAGGGTGTCGAAGAACGTGCCGTGCACGATCTCCACGCCACCGGCCTTCAGGCCCTCGGCGAGGAGGGTGGCGTACCGGTGCGTACGGCGGGCGATGGTCTTCAGGCCCTCCGGGCCGTGGTAGACGGCGTACATGCCGGCCATCACGGCGAGCAGCACCTGCGCGGTGCAGATGTTGCTGGTGGCCTTCTCGCGGCGGATGTGCTGCTCACGGGTCTGCAGCGCCAGGCGGTAGGCCTTGTTGCCGTCGGCGTCGACGGAGACGCCCACGAGACGGCCGGGCAGGCTGCGCGCGAACTTCTCGGTGACGGCCATGTAGCCGGCGTGCGGACCGCCGAAGCCCATCGGCACGCCGAAGCGCTGGGTGGTGCCGACGGCGATGTCGGCGCCCAGCTCGCCCGGAGAGGTGAGCAGCGTCAGGGCGAGCAGATCGGCGGCGACGGTGACGAGCGCGCCCAGCTCGTGCGCCTGGTCGACGACCGGCTTGATGTCGCGTACGGCGCCGGAGGCGCCCGGGTACTGGATCAGCACGCCGTTGATCTCGCGCTCGGCGACCTCGGCCGGGATGCCCTCGGAGAGGTCGGCGACGACGACCTCGACGCCGGTCGGCTCCGCGCGGGTCTGGATGACGGCGATGGTCTGCGGCAGCGCGTCCGCGTCGACCAGGAAGAGGCCCTTCTTGTTCCTGCCCATGCGGCGGGACAGCGCCATCGCCTCGGCGGCGGCGGTGCCCTCGTCCAGGAGGGAGGCGCCGGAGGTGGGCAGGCCGGTGAGGTCGGCGACCATGGTCTGGAAGTTCAGCAGCGCTTCGAGCCGGCCCTGGGAGATCTCCGGCTGGTACGGCGTGTAGGCCGTGTACCAGGCCGGGTTCTCCATGACGTTGCGCAGGATGACGGGCGGGGTGAACGTCCCGTAGTAGCCCAGGCCGATCATGGAGTCGAGGACCTGGTTGCGGTCGGCGAGCGCGCGCAGCTCGGCGAGCACCTCGGCCTCGGTGCGGGCGCCGGGCAGGTCCAACGCGTCGGCGTTCTTGATCACATCGGGAACCGCCGCGGCGGTCAGCTCGTCCAGCGAGCCGTAGCCGACGTGCGCGAGCATCTTCGCCCGCGCCTCCTGGTCGGGCCCGATGTGGCGCTGCTCGAACGGGATGCCCGCTTCGAGCTCCGAGAGCGGAATGCGGTGGGCGGTCATTGCGGAGGCCTCCTGGTCTGACGCGACCTTCGAGGGGCACCACTGCACGGGTGCCCGGACGGCCTCCCCCTCTGTCATCTCAACCTGAGAGCTTCACCGGGTCGCCCGAGGGCACCCGGTTTTCACCGTCGGTGAGGGCCGGTGCCGTCGACACCCGCCCTGCTTTCCAGAGTGACCTCGTCCGTGCGGTACGTGAGCCTGAGAGATTCCGGGGAGGATTTGCTCCTTCGGCGCCTCCGAGGTGATCGGAGGACTCTCCCGCACGGGGTCAGCAGCCGCTGTCAGCCTACCAGCGAGGTCAACGCCGGGGCCCTCGAGTGGCCGCCCGACTGAATGTGCTCTTTTGTAGTGCTTACGGATGAGTTGCGACCAAGTGGAGGGAGACGGACCGTGCAGACCGAGATCGATCCGCGCAACCTGATCGGCCGCAAGGCGTTCGACCGCAATGGCACCAAGATCGGCACGATCGACGAGGTGTACCTCGACGACGCGACCGGCGTGCCCGAGTGGGCGGCCATACGCACCGGCCTGTTCTCCCGCGACGCCTTCGTCCCCCTGGAACCGAGCGAACTGATAGACGGCTCCCTCCACGTCCCCTTCGACCGCGCCCTGATCAAGGACGCCCCCGACTTCGGCGTGGGCCGCCACCTCTCCCCCGAACAGGAACTCCAGCTCTACCACCACTACGGCCTCGACGTGGTCTCACCCCCCTCGGTACCGGACCACGACTTCGGCAAACTGGCGGGCTCGGAGGAGACCTGATCGCTGCGTTCCTCCGGGGTCCGGGGCGCAGCCCCGTGTCGGCCGCTGCCTGACCGACCGAGACGGGCAGGCGGATGAGGAGGATCCGGAACCAACGGCAACGGATCGGCGGACTCCAGCGCAGGATCGTCGACAGAAAACGTCCGCACCCGCCCCGGAGCGGACTGCGGCGTCTCGAACCGCACCGTCACCCGGCCCAGCCCGCTCCCCTGCACCCACCCGTGCCCGTACTCCGCATGCCTGACGTCCTGACCGGCCCGCCACGATCTCTCCTCCGGCTCCGGCCGCTCCGCCACCACCTCGGCCCCGGTCTCCTCCGGCGTCTCCGCCGCCTGTGCGGGCATGGCCTGCGCGAACAGGTCCTCCTGGGTGTAGTCGGCGAGCCCGGAGACGCCCACGCCGAGCAGCCGTACCCCGCCCGTGGTGTCCACGGAGTCCAGCAGCCGCGCGGCCGCCTCCCGCACCACCGCCGGATCGTCGGTCGGTCCTCGCAGCGTCTCCGAACGGGTCAGCGTGGAGAAGTCGTACCGCCGCACCTTCAGCACGATGGTCCGCCCCGACAGCCCGGCCCCCTGCAGCCGCCCCACGCACCGGTCGGCGAGCCGCCGCACCTCCAGCCCGATCCGCAGCCGGTCGTGGATGTCCACGTCGTAGGTGTCCTCGACGGACACCGACTTCGCCTCGCGCTCGGCCACGACGGGCCGCTCGTCGTGGGCCAGCGCCATGGCGTACAGCGCCTGCCCGTGCGCCTTGCCCAGCAGCCGTACCAGCTCGTCCTCACCCGCCTCGGCCAGCTCCTCGACCGTGGTGATGCCCGCCCGGCGCAGATGGTCCCCGGTGGCGGGCCCCACCCCCGGCAGGGTCCGCACCGGCATCGGTCCCAGCAGCGCCCGCTCGGAGCCCGGCTCGATCACCACCAGGCCGTCCGGCTTGGCCTGCTCGGAGGCGATCTTGGCGAGCATCTTGGAGGCGGCGAGCCCCACCGATCCGGTGAGCCCGGTGACCGCCCGGATGTCCGCGCGCAGCTTGATGCCGGCCAGCCGCGCCGACGCCTCGTCCCAGGCGGTCCCGCCGGCCTCCAGGTCCACGAACGCCTCGTCCAGGCTGAGCGGCTCCACCAGCGGCGACAGCTCCCGCAGCAGCGCCATCACCTGCTCGCTGATCTCCCGGTACAGGGCGAAGCGCGGCACCAGATACGCGGCGTTGGGCGCCAGCCGGCGCGCCTGGGCCATGGGCATCGCCGAGTGGACCCCGAACACCCGTGCCTCGTACGACGCGGTGGCCACCACCCCGCGCGGACCGAGCCCGCCCACGACGACCGCTTTCCCGCGCAGGCTCGGCTTGGATGCCTGCTCCACCGAGGCGTAGAAGGCATCCATGTCGAGATGCAGGATCGTGGGCGCGTTTCTCACATCTCCGATGCTGCACCACGGCACTGACAATGCCGTGGTGCAGCGGACGGCCGGATGGGCCGGTGCTCAGACCGCCCGGTTGCGGCGCCGTGCCAGCTCGTCCGCGGGGTTGTGCCCGACGAGGGTCTCGCCGGTGTCGATGCGCTCGCCGTGCAGCTGGGAGAGCGCGCTTTCCACGTCGCGCCAGACCACGCCGACGGCGATCCCGAAGATGCCCTGACCGCCCTGGAGCAGGGCGTGGACCTCGTCGGGCGAGGTGCACTCGTACACCGTGGCGCCGTCGCTCATCAGCGTCATCCGCTCCAGGTCGCGGAAACCGCGTTCCCTGAGGTGCTGCACGGCCGTGCGGATGTTCTGCAGCGATACCCCGGTGTCCAGGAACCGCTTGACGATCTTCAGGACGACCACGTCACGGAAGCTGTACAGCCGCTGCGTCCCCGACCCGTAGGCGGGCCGCACACTCGGCTCGACCAGGCCGGTGCGCGCCCAGTAGTCGAGCTGCCGGTAGGTGATGCCGGCGGCCGCGCAGGCCGTCGGCCCCCGGTAACCGATCTGTTCCGACGTCATGGAAGCCGCCCCTCCGCCGTTCGGCACCACCGTCGGCCGCTGCGGAGCGTGATCCACCGCGCTGCTGTGAACCGGGTACGGCCCGTTCTCCCCGAAACCACCCACGGGAGCACCCCCAGCCGTACCGTCGCCGCTGGTTCTCACGCCGACCTCCGTCCTTGACCTGCCTTCACGACGGTAGGCAGTCACCAGGGGTGCGTCAACGATCGCCACACTCGGCACGCCGAGTGATAATCACCCTAGGAGTGGTTTCCCGTGCCCCACCGCGGGGAAAGGCTAGCCGAATGCGCTCGGGGGAACGCCTAGGACGCTCTCACAGGCCGATGGCACGTGCCGGTGCACCGGGCGTGGCCGTCGCTCGTGCTCACTGGTTGCTCGTACCGAAGTCCTCGGGCGAGATCTGGTCGAGGAACTCGCGGAACTTCTCCACCTCGTCCTCCTGCTCGTCCGGAATGGCGATGCCGGCGTCGTCCAGCACCGTGTCACTGCCGTAGATCGGCGTTCCGGTGCGCAGGGCCAGCGCTATGGCATCGGAGGGACGGGCGCTGACCTCGACCCCGCTGGCGAAGACCAGCTCCGCGTAGAAGACGCCTTCCCGCAGATCGGTGATGCGTACCTCGGTCAGCTCCTGGCCGACGGCCTCCAGCACGTCCTTGAACAGGTCGTGGGTCAGCGGCCTGGCGGGGGCCATGCCCTGCTGGGCGAACGCGATCGCCGTCGCCTCTCCCGGCCCGATCCAGATGGGGAGGTAACGGTCGCCTCCCACTTCGCGCAGGAGCACGATCGGTTGGTTGGAGGGCATTTCGACCCGGACACCTACGACATCGAGCTCGTTCACACAGCAACCCTAGGCCGTGCTCGGGACGTTTGGGTAGTCGGGCCGGGAACAGGTGGCCGATCCGGCCTGCCGGCGGCCCCCGGTGTTCAGGGCAGCCGCACCCCGAGCGCGGTCTGCACCAGCGCCGCGTGCAGCTTCACCGTGAGCGCCGCCAGCTCCTTCGCACGGGCCTCGGCGTGTGCCCTGGTCTGCGGGTTGCGGTGGCGCCTGAGCGGGGCCACGACCTGCTCCACGAGCCCGGCCTCACGATCGGCGGCGGCCTTCATCACCCGAAGGTGGCGTGGCTCGATGCCGTACCGGCCCAGTTCGGCGATGAGCGAGGCCACGGTGACCGCCTCGGCGTCGTAGGCCCCGTCCTGAAGCGGAGCGATGAGGCCGTACGACTCCCACTCCTTCAGGTCGGCCTCGTCGATCTCCGCGGCCGCCAGCAGCTCCGCCCTGCCCACGCGGGCCACCGTGGGCGCGCCGGACGGCTCCGGGACGTCCTCGCCGGTGCGCTGGCGCCCCACCAGGGGCAGCTGTACGGCCTCGCCGCGCTCCATGGCGTCCAGATGCTCGCGGATCACCTTGAGCGGCAGATAGTGGTCCCGCTGCATCCTGAGCACATGCGCCAGGCGCTCGACGTCCCTGGCGCCGAACTTGCGGTACCCCGCAGGGCTCCGCTGCGGCTCGATGAGCCCCTCCGACTCCAGGAAGCGGATCTTGGAGACGGTGACTTCGGGGAACTCGTCGCGCAGCACGTTCAACACCGTGCCGATGCTCATCAGCCCGCTGTCCCTGGCGGCGGTACCGCTTCCGGCACCGCCGCTCGGTGTGTGAAGCATGGACCTTCCCTGGGGTTCCCCCCGGACACCGGTCCGGGGGCGGGTCAGATGCCCTGCCGGCTCGCGTAGAACACCAGCCGGTACTTTCCGATCTGCACCTCGTCACCGTTCGACAGCGCGACCTGGTCGATCCGCTCGCGGTTGACGTACGTGCCGTTCAGACTGCCGACGTCGGCCACGGTGAAGGAGCCGTCCGGGGAGCGGCGGAACTCCACATGGCGACGCGAGACCGTGACGTCGTCCAGGAAGATGTCGCTCTGCGGATGACGGCCGGCCGTGGTCAGATCGCTGTCCAGCAGGAAGCGGCTGCCCGAGTTCGGGCCCCGGCGCACCACCAGCAGCGCCGAGCCCATCGGCAGCGCGTCGACCGCGGCCTGCGCCTCCGGCGAGAGCATCGGCATCTGGGTCTGGCCGGTGACCTCGGCGTCGTACGCCTCCAGGCCGGAGATCGAGATCGTGGACGTCGTCTCGGACGCGCGCTCCGGCGCCACCCCCGGGCGCAGCGGCGCGCCGCAGTTGGAGCAGAAGCGGGCGTTCTGCGCGTTGCGGTTGCCGCACCTCGTACACACCAGGACCGACATGGACGGATCCTCCTGCGGCTGCCCCGCCGGGGCGTTGGACGCGTACGGACCGGGGGCGTACCCTCCACCCGCACCCGAGGCTGACGGTTGCCCGAAACCTATGCCGCCGGACTGGGCAGGGTCAACCGACGCCCCGCCCTGACCTCCGGAAATGTCACCGCCCGGACCAGCGACCTGGTCCCGGAACAGCGGGCGCTGGCCCTCCGCGTCAGGCTGTGCGCGATGCCGAGCGGTCGCGTTGTCGCTGCCCTCTCGCGCGCTCTTGCCGAACAACTTCGCAAACAACTTCACGGGCGATTCCCCTTGACCGAAACAGACCCGCCCGTGGGGCAGGACGAACCCTGATTGCCTACACCGGCCGAGCCGGACATCTTCACAACGTCCGTAACCACCAGACAGTTTCCACCACGCACCACCGCTTCGGTGCGCCGACCCCCCGCAACCTCATGCCCCTGCCGGACGTCCCCCATGCACCGCCGGTTCACTGGGAGGACGACCGAGCGTAGTCAGGCCGCTTCGCCTGTCGCAAGGCATCCACGACGATCTTGCCGGACTGCTGGACCGTCACCGTGGCCTGCTCCTTCTCCAGGGTCTGCACCACGCCTCCCGGGATGTTCAGCGCCGGCTCCAGGTCCTGCGGCTTGCCGATGACCTTGAAACGATAAGGGGCGTTGATCTTGTTCCCGTCGACGCCCACGCCGTTGCCGGAGTCGGTGAAGTAGGTGTTCGCGACGACCCGGACCCCGTTGACCTGGATCGCCTCCGCACCGGCCGCGCGCAACTCCTGGATCGCGTCGAGCAGCATGTCAGCCTTGACCGTCCCCTTCGTGTCCTCGATCGTCATCGTGATGCCGGGACCCTGCGCGGCGACGGTGCCCGCCAGGATGCCGAGTTGCCTCTCCTTCTCGGCGGTCTGCCGGCGCGCCTCCGCAGCCCGGTCGGAGCTGCTCTGCAGTTCCTGGCGCTGCTTCTCGAGTCCCTGCCTCTCGTCCTCAAGACGCTGAGTACGCGAATCCAGTTCATCGAGGATGCGCACAAGATCCTCCTGGCGTGCCCCGCGCAGTGCGCTGTCGGTGTCGCTGTTGGAGGCCACCTGCACGGCCAGCCCGAAGCCGAGCCCGAACAGGAGGACGGCGACGATGAGTTGGGCCCGGGTGAAACGCGGCGGCCACAGGCCCTTGCCCAGCCGCTGCCGGCCGGTCAGCGGCTGCTCCGCCTGCTCCTCCTCGGGGGCCGGCTCGGACGCGGGTGCGGGCACCTCATCGGGGAGTTCCTTGCGGAGCCTGTTCCCCGGCCGCTCCGGCTGCTCCGGCCGCTCAGCCTCCTTGTTCCGCTCGCTCGGCTCGTTCGGCTCGCTCGGCATGTTCTGCTCGCTCATCGGTGTCACGCCCGGAACACGTGGCGCCGGATCGCCGCGGCGTTGGAGAAGATCCGGATGCCGAGGACCACCACGACACCGGTGGACAGCTGCGCGCCCACGCCCAACTTGTCGCCGAGGAACACGATCAGCGCGGCGACGACCACGTTCGACAGGAACGACACCACGAAGACCTTGTCGTCGAAGATCCCGTCCAGCATGGCCCGCAGACCACCGAACACGGCGTCCAGCGCCGCGACGACGGCGATCGGCAGATACGGCTCGACGACCGCCGGAACCTCGGGCCGGACCAACAGGCCGGCCACCACTCCCACGACGAGGCCCAGTACGGCGATCACGATGTGCCCTTCTCAGTCTTCTCGGTGCTCGGCTGTGCAGTACGTACGATCACGCTCGGTGCGGCGGGCAACCGCAGGTCGCCCTGAGCGGAGATGGTGGTGCGGATGCCGAAGTTCTGCTCCAGGGCGTGCAGGTACAGACCGTCGGCGCTGTTCTGGAACCTGGTGCTGAGCCGTTGCCCATCCCCCACCGCCAGCACCGTGTACGGCGGCACCAGCGGCCTGTTGTCGACCAGTATCGCGTCCCCCGCGGCCCTGATCGCGGACAGGGCGGTCAGCCGCTGCCCGTTGATCGAGACGGCCTCCGCTCCGGACGCCCACAGCCCGTTGACCACGCGCTGCATGTCCCGGTCACGGACCCGGCCGGTGTCGGAGAACCCCGAGGTCTCCCGCGGATTGGTGCCGTCACCGCCGGTGCTGGCCTCCTTGGCGTCGTCGACGACGAGCTTGACGCCGGGGCCGCGCACCGCGGTGGCGCCCGACAGAACGCCCACCAGGTCCGCCTTCGCGCTGCCGCCGCTCGACTTCAGCGCCGCCCGCTGGCGCGTGCTGACGTCGTCGCGGAGCTTGTCGACGGCGCTCTCCAGCTTGTCCGCGCTCGCGGTCTCGCTGTCGACGCGGTCGATCAGCTCCTGACGCTCCTTGGCCACCACGGGCGCCGCCGCCCGTGTCTGCGCCGCCCCGACGGTCACCACGAGCGCCGCGAGGACGAGGCCGGCCGCGAGGCCCAGCTTCGCCCTGAGCGTCCTGGGCAGGCCGCCCTCGCCCAGCGACTTCTTCCGGGCGGCGGCCTCGGCGTACCCGTCGTCGAGGCTGTGGTCCATGACGTTGGTGATCAACGACATGGAGGCGTCCGGACGCTGAGGCCGCGTGGGGCTGCTCCGAACGGGGGGTTGCTGCGGCATGCCGCACATCGTCGCATGTCGCGCGCGATTACTCCGAATGGCCCCACCGGCGTGCCGGACAGGCCCCCTTGGGGACACTTGTCCGGCACGCGCGCGTGCGCGGGTTTTGCGGTACGGCAGCGCCCGCTCCCTTATCTGCGGGCGCTGTCCGCGGCCACCTCCCGTGCCTGTTCCGGGCTACCTCCCGGCGCTGTCCACGACGGCCGACCACTCGTCCAGCAGGGCCTGCGCCGAAGCGTCGTCGGGGCCCTCGGCCCACAGGTGGGTGACGGCCTCCGCCGGGTCGGGCAGCACCATCACCCAGCGCCCGTCCGTCTCCACCACCCGCACACCGTCGGTCGTGTCGACGAAGCGATCCCCGGCTGCCTCGACCACCCGCCGCATGACCAGGCCCTTGACGGCCCACGGCGTGGCCAGGTCCCGCTTGAGGACGTGTGCCCGCGGGATCCGCGCGTCGATCTGGCTCAGCGTGAGCTGGGTGCGCGCCACCAGCCCGATGAGGCGCACGAACGCCGCCGTGCCGTCGTAGACGCTGCTGAACTCGGGGACGATGAATCCGCCCTTGCCGTCGCCGCCGAAGATGGTGCCTTCCTCGCCGCCCACGCGCGTGAGGTCGTCGGGCGAGGTGGTCGTCCACTCGACCTGGGTGCCGTGGTAGGCGGCGACCTGCTCGGCGATCCGGGTCGTGGTCACCGGCAGCGCCACCCGGCCGCTGCGCCGCTCGGCGGCCACCAGGTCCAGCATCACCAGCAGCGCGCGGTCGTCCTCGATGATCCGGCCCTTCTCGTCGACGAGCGACAGCCGCTCGCCCACGGGATCGAACCGGACGCCGAAGGCGGCCCCGGACGACGCCACTATCTCGCCCAGCCGGACCAGGCCGTTGCGCCGCATCTCGGCCGTCTCCGTGGGCCGGGACTCGTCGAGACCGGGGTTGATGGTCAGCGAGTCCACGCCGAGCTTGCCGAGCAGGCTGGGCAGTACGAGGCCGGCGCTGCCGTTGGAGGCGTCGACGACGACCTTCAGGCCGGACTCGGCGATCCCGGTCGTGTCGACGTTCCGCAGCAGCGACCCGGTGTACGAGTCGAAGACGCTCGCGGGGAAGTACAGGTCGCCGATCTCGCCGGGGAACGCCCGCCGGTACTCCTGCCGCGCGAACACCCGGTCCAGCTTGCGCTGGCTGCCCTGCGACAGGTCGGCGCCGTTGCCGTCGAAGAACATGATGTCGACCGAGTCCGGCACACCCGGCGAGGTCCGGATCATGATGCCGCCGGCGCTGCCGCGCGCGGTTTGCTGCCGGGCCACGGGCAGCGGCACGTTCTCCAGGTCGCGTACGTCGATGGCGCTGGCCTGGAGCGCGGAGATGACCGCCCGCTTCAGGGCCCGGGCGCCTCGGGAGTGGTCGCGAGCGGTGGTGACCGTGGAGCCCTTCTTGAGGGTGGTCGCATAGGCGCCGGCCAGCCGCACGGCCAGTTCCGGCGTGATCTCCACGTTCAGGATGCCGGACACCCCGCGCGCGCCGAAGAGATGGGCCTGTCCTCTGGACTCCCAGATGACGGAGGTGTTGACGAAGGCGCCGGCCTCGATGGTCTTGAACGGATAGACCCGGACATTGCCCTGCACGATCGATTCCTCACCGATCAGGCACTCGTCCCCGATGACCGCGCCGTCCTCGATCCGCGCGGCCCGCATGATGTCGGTGTTCTTGCCGACGACGCACCCGCGCAGGTTGCTGTGCTGGCCGACGTAGACGTTGTCGTGCACGACGGCCTTGTGCAGAAAGGCACCGCTCTTGACGACGACGTTCGAGCCGACGACCGTGTGCTCGCGGATCTCCGCGCCGGCCTCGACCTTCGCGTAGTCGCCGATGTACAGCGGCCCGCGCAGTACGGCGTCGGGGTGCACCTCGGCGCCCTCCGCGACCCAGACACCGGGCGAGATCTCGAAGCCGTCGATGTCGACGTTGACCTTGCCCTCGAGGACGTCGGCCTGGGCCTTCACATAGCTCTCGTGGGTGCCGACGTCCTCCCAGTAGCCCTCGGCGACATAGCCGTAGATCGGCTTGCCCTCCTTCATCAGCTGCGGGAAGACGTCACCGGACCAGTCGACCGGAACATCGGGTTCAACGTAGTTGAATACCTCGGGCTCCATGACGTAGATGCCCGTGTTCACCGTGTCGGAGAAGACCTGGCCCCACGTCGGCTTCTCGAGGAAACGCTCGACCTTGCCTTCCTCGTCGACGATGGTGATGCCGAACTCCAGCGGATTGGGCACCCGGGTCAGGCAGACCGTGACCAGCGCGCCCTTCTCCTTGTGGAAATTGATCAGCTCGGTGAGGTCGAAGTCGGTCAGCGCATCACCGGAGATGACGAGGAAGGCATCGTCCTTCAACGCCTCTTCGGCGTTCTTGACGCTTCCGGCGGTTCCGAGTGGCTTCTCCTCATTGGCATAGGTGAGCTCCATACCGAGCTCTTCGCCGTCGCCGAAGTAGTTCTTGACGAGCGAGGCCAGGAACTGAACGGTGACGACGGTCTCGGTGAGCCCGTGCCTTTTGAGCAGCCGTAGCACATGCTCCATGATCGGGCGGTTGGCCACCGGCAGGAGCGGCTTGGGCATGCTAGAGGTCATGGGGCGCAGGCGGGTGCCTTCGCCCCCGGCCATCACGACGGCCTTCATGTCGGAAGCGTCCTCCTCCAAGAGACGACGGTCTAGCCGACTTCACCCGTCCAGATTGTCCCGCACTTTTCCACCGCGGGCCATCGAGGCGTTACGTCCGGACAATCGCCGAGCTCAATCGGCCATGGCGTCCGCCCGAACCAAACGGCGGACTTGTACCACGTAGAGCACTCCTGCCCACCAATAGAGGGTTGTACCCCACCCGGCGAACGCCCATCCGAAAATAACAGCGAGTGACGCGATCCAACCGCTGCCGTCGCTGAGAAGCAGCAGCGGGAAGGCGTACATCAGACAGAACGTGGCCGACTTCCCGAGGAAGTTCACCTGCGGCGGCGGATACCCGTGCCGGCGGAGGATGCCCACCATCACCAGAAGCATCAGCTCTCGCGCGAGCAGAAGGCCGGTCAGCCACAGCGGCAGGATCTCCCGCCAGGTGAGACCGGCCAGTGTGGAAAGGACGTAGAGCCGGTCGGCGGCGGGATCGAGAAGCCGGCCGAGGCTGCTGATCTGATTCCAGCGCCGGGCGAGCTTGCCGTCCAGATAGTCACTGACCCCGCTCAACGCCAGCACGAGGAGTGCCCAGCCGTCGCTCTTCGGTCCCCCGAACTCGGGCCTGAGGATCAGCCACAGGAAGAGGGGTACGCCGACGAGCCGCGCCATGCTGAGGATGTTGGGGATGGTGAGGACCCGGTCCGTCTGGACACGTGTCTCCTGGACCTCCACCCGGGGGCCTCCTGTGCGAAAGAGCCAACGATGCTCCCTGACCTTACCTCAACGCAAAAAAGCTCCGGCTCCTGGGCAGTGCCCAAGAGCCGGAGCTGTAAAAGGAGTTCGGCGGTGTCCTACTCTCCCACAGGGTCCCCCCTGCAGTACCATCGGCGCTGTAAGGCTTAGCTTCCGGGTTCGGAATGTAACCGGGCGTTTCCCTCACGCTATGACCACCGAAACACTATGAAACTGTCGAACCATGCCGCACCACCCTCATTCGGGTGGGGCTGTTCGTGGTTTCAGAACCAACACAGTGGACGCGAGCAACTGAGGACAAGCCCTCGGCCTATTAGTACCGGTCACCTCCACACGTTACCG
>NZ_JBEYEY010000003.1:371138-656977 GCF_040703635.1 Streptomyces sp. NPDC007189 | reverse complement strand
GGTCCTTGCTGGTGCCGAGGCCGCGGAAGGGAGCGTTGCTGTTCTTGGGCCGGGGGACGGCGGGCCCGCCGTCGAGCGGGATCCCGGAGGGAGCCCTGGCACCGGTGATCCGGCTCAGCTCCGCCTCGCCCGAGCGCACCTTGGTGACGGTCGGCTCGATGCCGGCCCCGGCCATCATGCTGCTCGTCTCACGGCGCTGGCCCGCCAGCACGAGCGTGACCACGCTGCCGGACGCACCGGCGCGGGCGGTGCGGCCCGCCCGGTGCACATAGTCCTTGGCATCGGTGGGCGGGTCTACGTTGACCACGAGATCGAGGTCGTCGACGTGCAGACCACGGGCCGCGACATTGGTGGCCACCAGAACGGTGATCTGGCTGTTCTTGAACCGCGCCAGGGTCCGTGTGCGCTGTGGCTGGGACTTGCCGCTGTGCAGGGCCCCGGCGTGCACCCCGCTGGCCCGCAGATGCCGGGTGAGCTGGTCGACGGCGTGCTTGGTGTCGAGGAACAGCAGTACGCGGCCGTCACGGGCGGCGATCTCCGTCGTGACGGCGTAGCGGTCAGGGCCGTGCACGACCAGAACGTGGTGCTCCATCCTCGAGACCGTGCCCGCGGACGGGTCGACCGAGTGGACGACGGGGTCGTGGAGGTAGCGGCGGACCAGTTGATCGACGTCGCGATCCAGGGTGGCCGAGAAAAGCATCCGCTGACCGTCGGGGTTCATCTGGTCGAGCACGTCGGCAACCTGCGGCAGGAATCCCAGGTCGCACATCTGGTCGGCCTCGTCCAGCACGGTGATTCTCACCCGTCCCAGGCGGCAGGCGTTGCGCTCGATCAGGTCGTGCAGGCGTCCGGGGGTGGCGACGACCACCTCGGCTCCCTGGCGCAGCGCGGCGACCTGCCGGCCGATCGACATGCCGCCGACGACCGTGGCCATTCGCAGCCGCAGTGCCTCGGCGTACGGCGCCAGCGCCTGGGTGACCTGCTGGGCCAGTTCCCGTGTGGGCACAAGGATCAGAGCGAGGGGCTGCTTCGGTTCGGCGCGCCGCCCGGCCGTCCGTGCGAGCAGCGGCAGGCCGAAAGCGAGCGTCTTGCCTGATCCGGTGCGCCCGCGTCCCAGGATGTCGCGCCCCTCCAGGGCATCGGGCAGTGTGGCGGCCTGGATCGGAAAGGGTTCGCGCACCCCGAGTTCGCTCAGTGTCCGCAGCACCTCCACCGGCAGGCGCAGGCCGGCGAAGGAGACGCCCGGGGGTAGCGCCGGGGTCGCGGCCCCGGGCCGGGCTGAACCGCCGTGAGCGATGCCGCAGTCGTCGGGGTGCTTCATGAACAGCCTTCCGCAGGGGAACGTACCGAGGAAGGCCCGGCAGGATTGAACAGCCCGCGCACCAGCGGAACCAAGCAGGCAGAATCGCCCACCGCGACGACCACGCAAGCGCGTAACGCTAACACAAGGCACACCATCGCGCCCGTGATGCCAATCGCCCGGCCTGACAGCCCTTCCGGCATACCTGGTCCGGGCTCCCTGTACCACCAGCAGTGGCCCATCCATTCCGCCACGTCGGTGATCGGTATCCAGTTCCCGGGCGCTTTCGACGGAAGTAGTGCCGGAAGCTGTTGCCGCAAGCGTCCCCGAACCGAATCGTGTACGGGCTTTTCGCAGGTCAACGGCGTTCTTCCAGCGTGCAGTGGCTCGCTCCCCGGCTGACGCCCGCCAGTCATTGACGGATGGCTGCCCACAGTGCGATTTGCGTGCGAGAGCGCAGGCCCAGCTTGTCGCGGATCCTGTCCAGGTGCGTGGCGACCGTGTGGACCGAAAGGCCGAGCCTCTCCGCGATCTGCCGGTTGGTCAGGCCTTCGGCGACGAGTTCGGCCACCGTGGACTCCCTTACGGTGAGCCGGAGCCGCTCGTCGGTGGCGCGGACATCGCGCCTCGATCGGTCCTCGCCGCTCCCCGCGCCGAGCGCGTACGCGACCAGCCGCTCTCCGCGCAGCCCATGGGCACCGGCGACGGCAGCCTCCCGCGCCGCAGCCGACAGCCGTGTCCGGGCACGCGCCGCCGCCTGTTCCATCCTGTGCCGCCAGGGAGCCTCGGGCTCGGTGTCCAGGCGACGCCGCGCCTGCACGCTCGCCTCGTACAGCCTCAGCGAACGCTGCATGTCGCCGCTCTCCGCGGCCACGAGGGCCAGGCCCTCCACGGGGTACAGGGCATGGAAACTGGCCCCTGGAGCGATCCGCAGCACCTCGGCGAACAAGGTCTCCGCGCTGCGCAGACGCCCCAAGGCCAGCCGTACGGCTCCCGCGGTGTGCAGCGCGGCCGCGATCCGAGGCCACGGCGCTTGTTGCCTCAGCACGGGCAGACACCGTGTCATCAGTTCGTCGGCCTCCAGCTCGCCACCGGACTGAAGCAGCGCCCAGGCCAGGTGATGGGTGCACCAAGCAATGTCCTGCGGCCTGCCGGAGGAAGCGACGACCTCCAGGCACTCCCTCAGATCCGCGACGGCCTCGGCGAACTCACCGCGGCACAGGCGCGCCGCGGCCCGGGCATCCAGGGCGTTGGCCAGTCCGGCGGCGTCACCGCGCATCCGTTCGCTCTGCACCGCCTGCTCCCCCAGACACAGCGCCTCGTCCAGATCGGCCTGCTGGCAGGCCACGCGCGCGGCGAGCGCCGGCACCTGCCCACCCAGCGCCAGGTCGCCGGGTTCTCGCATCAGTCCGGTGAGCAGCGCACGGGCGGCCGACGGCTGCTCCTGCTGGTAGTGCACACGTGCCAGCTCCAGTGTCAGCCGCGCCAGTACGGCATCGCCGTGGCCGGCGCTGCAGGCCAGTACCGACACGAGATTGTCCCGTTCCGCCGCGAGCGGGCTGCCGGCCTGGTCGGCGAACACCTCCTCGCGCCCTCGCCCGGCCAGCTCGGTCAGCCACGCGAGCGCCCGGCGCAGGGTGGCGTAAAGCTCGCCGGATGCACGCAGACGGTCCAGGGCGCAGGCACGGATGGCACTCAACTGCCTGAAGCGTGTGGGCGCCGTCTCTCCCGGCAGACGTACGACGAGCGACTTCGCTTCCAGAGCGCACAGGATGCGGAATACCTGCCGCCGGCCTATGCCGTCACCGGCGCAGACCGATTGCGCAGCGGTCGCGTCGAACCCGCCGACCAGGACCGATAGGCGCCGGAAGACCGCCTGCTCGGCCGGATCCAGCAGCCGATGGCTCCAGTCGACAGCTGCGGCGAACCCGCTGTGGCGTGCGGGTCCGGTTCTGCTTCCCCCGATCAGAAGGTCCAACTGGCAGAACTGGTCGTCCAGCCCTGCCAGGATGTCGCTCAGCGCGAGCGCACCGACGTGGCGGGCCGCGAGTTCGACTGCGAGCGCCAGGCCGTCCAGGCGTCGGCAGATCTCGGCCACCAGATGGCCGTTGCCGCGATGGAGCGCGAACCCCGGGGAGCTGCCCGCGGCGCGGTCGACGAAGAGCCGTACGGCATCGGACTGCATGAGGGCCGTCACATCGTCTCCGGCGTCGGCCGGCGGCAGGGACAGCTCGCCGAGCCGGAACACGGTCTCTCCGGGCACCCTCAGGGTCTCCCGACTGGTGGCCAGGATCCGCAGACGTGGGCAGCGGCCCAGCAGGGTCTCCGCCAGCCGGGCGCACGGCTCGGCCAGATGCTCACAGTTGTCCAGAATCAGCACCCGGGAGGCGTCACCGATCGCCCGGACCAGCACGTCGACGCCGGTCCGGCCCGCTCGTTCGCCCACCCCCAGCGCGGCGGCCAGGGACTGCGTCACCAGCGCGCCGTCCTGGAGCGAGGCGAGTTCCACGAGGTCTACTCGTGTGAAGCGCCTCGGTAATTCCTTGGCGAACTCCAGCGCCAGCCGGGTCTTGCCCGCACCGCCCGCACCGGTCAGCGTGAGGAGGCGCGAGCTCCTCAGGAGGGTACGCAGGCCCGACAGCTCGCGCTGCCGGCCGACGAAGGAGTCGAGCGCCGACGGCAGGACGCTCCCACCGGCCGTCGAGACCGCAGGCGTGACACCCGAAGCCGCCCGTCGCCGCAGCGCCCGCTGCCGACAGGCGCTGGAGCAGTATCGAGCCGGCCGACCCCCGTGCGGCCTCGCGGTCAACGTCGCACCGCACACTTCACACGTTCGACTCCGGCTCATGCCCGACTCCTGGCCGCACCGCCCCGGAACCAAACCATCGCCTTCAGCCATGTGTCTGTACGACGTTGCGCCGGGCGGCTCCGGCAGGAGCAGTGCCGGCCGCAGCCGCGCATGCGATGGCCGACACCTGGCGGGGCCGGCCACTGCAAGCGTCCAGGTGCGTCAGGGGGTGGCGGCGGGGTCGATGCCGAGGACGACGGTTCCGGTCACTCCCTTGCCGAGGTCGCTGCCTGCCTGGGTGAGGGTCAGCAGGGTCGAGGACCCGCCGTTGCGGTAGATGCCGTCCCGCGCGTTGAGCGTGCGGGTGGCCGTGTTGCTCCGGTACGGGGACAGGGCAGCGATCCTGGTGTTGTACGCCTCCGGGAAGTAGAGCTGGCCGGTATGGGACACGTGGCCACCGTGGTACGTCCCGTTGGACACGGTGCCTCCCACATGCGTCTTGACGTGGATGTGGAGGGCCCGGCCGACGTACCAGCCGGGGTAGATGGTGGTGAACTCCGCGACACCGGCGGAGTCGGTCAGCTGCACGCCGCGCAGGAAGGTGGTGTCCGGGGTGGAACCGCCGGCGACATAACCGGAGTAGACCCCGAGGGCGTCGCAGTGCCAGATGTCGACCGCGGTCTGGGGCAGCGGGGCGCAGGTCGCTGCGTCGACCACCCTCACGCGGAGGGTCAGCGAAACACCCGCCTTCCCCTCTGTGATGTCCTTGCGGACCGTCTCCAGGTCCAGGTAGTACGGCCCCTCGGTCTGCTCGGGCGTGAGGACACAGGCCGCAGCCGGCCGGACCGCGGCCTGGTGCTCGGTGTCGGCGGTCGCCTGCGTGGCGGCGAGACCCACAGCGGCCACGCCGAGGGTGGCGCCGCCCAAGGCGGCTATGACGGACCTGCGGGTGGCACCTGCGGGAACGTCCGACTGCTGGAGGTCGCGCTGCGGTTCCACGGTGTTGTGGTGGGGGATGTCAGTCATGGCGTGAGCATGGCACCTGAGACGGCTCACGGGATCACACGGACGACCCACGAGGCGACCGCGTTACGAAACCCTCCACGGGTGCCGCGTGCGCGCCGTACACGGTCGCCGCGCCCATGACGATCCGGATCGGCAGGAGGAGGGCCTGACGTCGTGTGGGGCCATGCGCGGGCGGCGACACCGTGCCGACGCGGATGCGGCGCCGCTCGGACAGCGAGACCGCCCGGTTCAGGTTGTCGGCGTCGGCCTGGGCCATCCGCGCGGTGAGCACCGTTCCTCAGGGTTGGCATCACGTCATACGTCACGGGCCAAGGCACGTCGTGGTGCACGAAATGGGCTCGGTGCAGTCATCAGCCTCCGTGTCCCACCAGCAGAGGAAGAACCTCCTGGTGTCGTACTCGCCGAAGAAGCCGGGCTCCTTCGGCGCCGCGATCCGTCCCCGACTGCACGTGGGCGGCCAGAAAGTGGTCAGGCGCGCACTCGGCACGCCCTCGCGCGCATGGCCGCCGGCCATGCGCCCCGGGGATCGCGGCCCGTGCCGGTCGTCTTCACTCGCGGCGCAGGACCTTCGACCCGTGCCAGCGGCAGATCGTGAGAGCGAAGTGGAGGTCGAAGGCGTTGGCGTCGAGATCGAGGTGGTAGTGGTCAACGGCGCGCTGGACGCGGTAGTGGACGGTGTTGCGGTGCACCATCAGCTGGTCCGCGGTGGCGGCGTAGCTGCGGTTGGTGGCGAGGAACACGCGCAGCGTCTCGCGCAGGAGTTCGCGGCGTCGGTCGTCCACGGCGAGCTCGCCCAGTGTGTCGAAGACGAAGTCGGCCAGTTCGCGGGGTTCCTCGACCAGCAGAGCGACGGGGGCGACGCGGGTGAAGGCCACCACTTCGGGGGTGCCGGCCCCCGCGGAGAGGGCGAGGGCCTTGGCGCGGGCTGCCGCGCGGGTGCTGCGGCGGAAGCCGTCGAGGCCCGGGCGGACGATGCCGAGGGCGACCCGCACCGGTAGCGCGGCGTCGGCCAATTCGGTGGCGACGGTGTCGGGGTCCAACGGGCAGTCGGGCCTGACGGCCAGCCAGATGCGTGCGTCAGCCTCGTCGGTGTGGAACAGAAGGGGGCGGCCATGGGCACGCAGGACGGTGGACAGCAACGACGCCAGCCGGTCGAAGACGGCGGTGGGGTCGGTGGTCGCCGCGGGGTCGCGGAGCCAGCCCTCGACGGCCATATGGTTGCCGGACAACCGGTAGTCGAGGGCGGCCTCGGCCTGCCGTAGATCGACACGTGGGTTGTCGAGGAGCTGGCTGACCCAGTACTGGCGCAGCATGCCACGGGTACCCACCCAGCGTTCACGCTCCTCCTCGTAGACACGGCCGATCTGGTCGCAGACCCGGTCCACATAGGCGGAGCTGAGGCTGACCAGGGTGATCACGGTGCCGGCCGGGTCCGGCAACCCCAGGCGGACGGCCTCGCCGAAGACAAGGTCCAGGCTCTGCGCATGGCCGAGCCGGTAGGCGCGCAGCAGGGCGGAGAGCGGAACGTCGCGCTGGGCGAGCCTGCGGGCGTAGGAGACGGCCGAGGCCGGCGCGTCCACGGTCTGCGGATCGATGCGGTTGATGATGACGTGCAAGGCAGTGACGATGTTCTCGGTGATGCTGGCTTCCAGGAGCCTGTGCAGCGGTTCGTCGTGTTCCAGTTGGGCGATCTCCGCCTCGGTAGCGGCGACCAGCCTGGCGATCAGGTCGTCCCGGTTGGCCTGTATCACCTGGGCCACGAGAACGACCGGATCCGGTGCCCCCTCCGGCCGCTGCACGGGACCGCTCACCGGGCCAGGTACCGCAGTGCGGAGCGGGCGGCGTTCGCACCGCACATGCCGTGCACCCCCGCACCGGGTGGGGTGGCCGCCGAGCACAGGTACACGCCGGGGATGCCGGTGCTGTAGGGGTCGAGGGACAATCGGGGGCGCAGCGCGACCTGCCGTGCGGTGTTGGCACCGGCGACGATGTCGCCACCGACCAAGTTCGCGTTGTACCGGGCCAGTTCGGTGGCCGAGCGCGCCGAAAGTCCCACGATCCGCTCCCGGACCCCGGGCGCGAACCGCTCGATCTGGCGCAGCACCGCCTCCGTGGCGTCACCGGGGTGGCCGTGCGGAACGTGGGCGTACGCCCAGACAGGGTGGATGTCGCCGCGGGAGCGGCCGGGGTCGGCGAGGTACTGCTGGCCGACCAGGACGAACGGGCGCTCGGGCATCCGCCCGGCGGCGGTCTGCGCCTCCGTACGGACGACCTCCTCCAAGGTTCCGCCCAGGTGCACGGTGCCCGCGCGGCGGCATGCCTCATGGGTCCACGGGATGCCGTCCTGGACGGCGAGGTCGACCTTGAACGCCGCCGGGCCGTGCCGCCAGCCGCGATAGGCCCGGCGCACCCGGCCGGGCAGCCGGTCGCCGCAGATGCGTGCCGCGGCTTCGGGCGCGGTGTCGAGCATGACGATCCGGGCGGGGGCCAGTTCGGCCAGCGAGTCCACCCGCACCCCTGTCTCGACGGTTCCGCCGAGCCGGCCGAGCAGTGAGGCCAGCGCATCGGTGATGGTCTTGGAGCCGCCGCGGGCGACCGGCCAGCCGAAGCGGTGGGCGGCCCCGACGAGCATCAGCCCGACCGCGGAACCGGCCGGCCCGGTCAGCGAGTACATCAGATGTGCCGCCGCCCCCGCGAACAGCGCCCTGGCTTCCTCGGTGCGCCAGCGCCGGGCCACCGCTGTGGCGGGCTGGAGTGCCCTGAGCCCGAACCTGGCCAGCGCCACCGGGTGGGCGGGCAGATGCGGCGCCGGGCGCAGCACGTCCTCGGTGAGCGCATCGAAGTCGTCGGCCAGGGGGGCGAACAGCCGCTGCCAGGCGGGCCCGTCCACGCCGAGCCCGCGCACGGTCCGCTCCATGGAGCGGAGCAGCACCCCGGCCCGCCCGCCGTCCAGCGGGTGGGCCAGATCGACCTCGGGCCACGCCCAGTCGACACCGTATTGCTCCAGGCCGAGGGTGCGCAGGAACGGCGAGCCGACGCCCAGCGGGTGGACCGCGGAGCAGTGGTCGTGCAGGAGTCCGGGGAGGATCAGTTCGCTGCTGCGGGTGCCGCCGCCGATCTCGTCGGCGGCCTCCAGGACGGTCACCTTCAGCCCCCGCTGGGCCAGGGCCACGGCGGCGGCCAGCCCGTTCGGGCCGGCCCCCACCACGATCGCGTCACTCATGTGCGGCCGCCGCCTCGGTCGCCGGTCGCGGGCACGCGACGGGCTCGACGGGAATCGCAGGCGTTTCGTCGTCGAGCCAGGGCTGCCGGGTCACCATCTCCCCTACGTTCACGTGTCCCTCCTCGACCAGGCCGCTCGCCGCGTCCACGATGCGGTAGTGCTGGCGCTGCCGGTGGGTCGGCTGGGACTCCAGCACGACGACGCGCAGGTCGCCCGGCGCGAAACCGCACCGCTGCTGTACGGCGGCCACCAGCTGCTCGTTGTGCAGATGGCCGTCGCCGAAGTTCCAGCCGAGGACCGCTCCCGCCACGGTCTCGCCGTCCCGCACATCGTAGGACTCCACGTCGTCCACGGCCCGCGGCAGCAGGCCGGCCAGCGCGCGGCCGTGGCTGTGCATCGCCCGCCAGGCCAGCCCCTGGGTGAGCACCAGCTCGGCGGCGTCGGCTCCGTACAGGCAGGTGAGCTGGTCCACGGGCAGACCGGACGCCTTCACGACGTGCTCGCCCAGCCGGTGCTCGGTGCCCTTGCGGAAGCACCACAGGCTGGTGGCCCAGTTGCCGGCGTAGTAGCGCATCGAGGGGAGGAAGGACACCAGGTCGGGGCGGAGGTGCCCGAGCAGAGGGACCACGGCCAGGCTCAAGACCAGCAACGCGGCCAGCAGCGGGGAGTGCAGGGCGAAGGCGCCGACCGCCGCGTCGTGGCCGAAGAGAACGAGCGCCGAGTAGACGAAGAAGACGTTCCACTCCAGCGGTACGCCCATCGGGAAGGTCGACATGATGTGCAGATGGAAGACGACCATCACGGCCAGCGCGACCGTGGTGACGGTCCCGCCGTGCGAGAGCACCAGGACCAGCGGCACCACGTACTCGACGGCCGTGCCGCCGTGCGCGGCCGCGGCGGCGAGAGCGGACGGCCTGAGATCGTCGGGGTAACGGCGGTACAGCCGGCGTTTGAACCAGGCCGGGCGCAGCGGGCTGTTGCTGATCATCACCGCCACCACGAACGGGAAGTGGCGGTTGAGCTTGGAGGAGGCGGCGCCCCACCACAGGGCGAGCATGACGAGTTTCAGCGCGGCGGTCATGTCGCTCACCGGGAAGAGGAAGACCACGAGTGTCAGACCGTAGTGCTCCGCGCGGGCGGCCAGGAAGACGGTCTTGTCGCGCAGCCCGAGCAGCGCGAGCAGCGCGGCGACGACGGCGACGCGCCACGGAGCCAGCACGCCGGACGAGCCCGGGTCGCCTGACTCGCCCGGTGAGCACAGCAGCCAGACCGCCGTGCCCAGCAGCGCCGCGTACAGGGCCACATCGGCCACCGTGCGCCGGTCTCCCGCGGTGAGCGGAATCCGGCCGGGCCAGGGTGGCAGCCGTATGGTGCCGGGGCGCAGCCAGTGCAGAAAGGCGCCCACCGGCGGCAGGAAGTGCGAGCTGAGCGGGCCTGAGCCGCAGCCGAGGCCCAGCACCTCCCACAGCAGTGTCCAGACGACGAGTTTCTGATAGACGATCGGCTGCGCCCACCAGGAACCGAAGTGCGCGATGTCGCCGACGCCGGGGGTCGCGGAGGCGACCGCGATTCCGCCGAGCGCGTACGCGGTGATCTTCACCAGGTACAGCAGGTGCACGATGCCGGGGGTGCCGAAGCCGTGCAGGGTCCAGTGCTCTGCCAGCGGCCTGATGCGTTGCTGGTAGGGGCGGCTGCGCCACTGCTGCAGGTCGACGTCCGCCGTGTTCGGTGCGAGAAATCCCATGCCTGTCCTCCCGCTCCCTGTTCAGCCGGCCACGGTGACGGCTTTGGTCCTGGCCCGCAGCGCGGGTTTGTCCGTCTTGCCGACGGGATTCCTGGGCAGCCGGTCGACGAAGGTGATCTCGGTGGGCACCTTGAACCTGGCCAGCCGGGCCCGGCAGTGGTCGAGCAGTTCGCCCGCGTCGGTTGCCGCGCCCGGGCGCAGCGCCACGAACGCCACCGGTACTTCGCCGAGCCGCGGGTCGGCGGCACCCACCACGGCGGCTTCTAGCACATCGGGGTGGTCGCCGAGTACGGTTTCGATCTCCTTGGGGTAGATGTTCTCGCCCCCTCGGATGATCATGTCCTTGATGCGGTCGACCAGCACCAGATAGCCGTCCTCGTCGAAGCGGCCGACATCGCCCGTGTGCAGCCAGCCGTCGACCACGGCGCGGGCGGTCTCCTCGGGGCGGCCCAGGTAGCCGCGCATCACGTTCGGTCCGCGGACGACCACTTCACCGGTCTCCCCCGCGGGGAGGATCCGGCCCTGCGGGTCCATCACGGCGACCTGCTGGCCGGGCAGCGGCCGTCCGACCGTACCGGGCTTGCGCGGGCCGTCCAGCGGGTTGGTGGTGGAGGCGCAGGTGCCCTCGGAGAGGCCGTAGCCCTCCAGGATCGGGATGCCGTAGCGGTGCTCGAACCGCTCGATGAGTGCGGGCGGCATCGGGGCCGCCCCGCAGGCGGCGAACCGCACCGACGAGGTGTCCGGCCGTACGTGGTCCGGCAGTTCGGTGAGCATCGAGTAGATCGCCGGTACCGCGGAGAAGCAGGTGGCGCGCGCGGCGGCGACCAGGTCGAAGAAGGTCTCGGCGCGGAACCGCCCGGCCACCGTGACCCGTCCGCCGGCCAGCAGCGGGGACAGTACGCCGACCACGATCCCGTTGACGTGGAAGAGCGGCAGGATCAGCAGGCTGTGGTCGGCCTCGGAGAGCCGGGCGGCCTCGATCATCATGCTCGTCATCGCGGCGAGGTTGGCGTGGTCGAGCATGACACCCTTGGGGCGCCCGGTGCTGCCGCTGGTGTAGATCAGCAGGGCGAGCGTGTCCGCGTCCGTCTGCGGTGCGGCCGTGTCCTCGGTCGCGGCGCCCAGTTCGGCCACCGTGAGCGTCCCGGCGAGTGGCGAGGGCTCCGCGGTGACGACCACCGCGGCACTCGCGTCGCCGAGCTGGTACCGCACCTCGTGCTCGGTGAGCGCCGGGTTGACCGGGGTCACCGCCGCGCCGAGTCGCCAGGCGGCGAAGAGCGCGACGACGAAGTCCACCGTGTTGGGCAGCAGCAGTGCCACCACGTCCCCCCGCCCGATCCCCCGCGCCCGCAGGGCCGCCGCGGCTCGGCGGACGCGGCAGGCGAACGCCGCATTGTCCAGGACCGACGTTTCGTCGGCTGTGCAGGGACCGTCCGCGTCCCGTCGGGCCCGCAGGTCTGGCAGTTCCGCGATGTGCATGTCGGCTCCTCGTGGTACGTCGACGGACGTCGGGCGGACGGGGTGTCCGTCCCGACGCGGGACGGATGTCCGGTACATGAGGAGAGACGGTACGAATCGGCGGGGCTCGCAGCCCATGGGCGCGGACGACGACGCTCGCGGCCGGACTTGTGCGCGGCGCACGAAGCCGGTGCGACACGCCGGCACTGGTCCGCGCCGGCCCCGAGGCACGCTTCACTCGGGGCCGGCGCGGGGTCGTGGGGAGCCGGGGTCAGACGAAGGCGCTCTCACCGGTGATCGCCTTGCCGACGATCAGGGTGTTCATCTCGCGGGTGCCTTCGAACGAGTAGATCGCCTCGGCGTCGGCGAAGAACCGGGCGATGTCGTAGTCGAGCACGATGCCGTTGCCGCCGAAGATCTCCCGGCACCACGCGACCACCTCGCGCATCCGCGAGGTGACGTACGCCTTCGCCAGCGAGGAGTGTTCGTCGCGGAAGACGCCGGCGTCCTGCAGCTGCGCGAGCCGGACCAGCATGCCCCAGCAGGCGGTGATGTTGCCGAGGCTCTTGACCAGCAGGTCCTGCACCATCTGGAACCGTGCGATCGGGCGGCCGAACTGCCTGCGTTCCTTGGCGTAGTGGAGCGCCAGCTCGTGGGCGCCGATCATCACGCCGAGGGCCTGCCAGGCGACCCCGCTGCGGGTGGCGCGGAGGATCTCCGCCACGTCACGGAAGGAGTTGATTCGCTGCAGCCGGTTGGCCTCGGGCACTTTGACGTCGGTCAGGGTGATCTCGGCGTTCTCCACGATCCTGAACGCGATCTTGTTCTCGATCTTCACCGGGGAGAAGCCCGGGGTGCCCTTCTCCACCACGAAGCCCTTGACCTTGTCGTCCGCCTCGTCGCGGGCCCAGACCACCACCAGGTCGGCGAAGGTGGCGTTGCCGATCCACCGCTTGGCGCCGTTGAGCACCCAGTTCTCGCCGTCCCAGCGGGCCGTGGTGCGCATGCCCCCGGCCACGTCGGAGCCGCCGAGCGGCTCGGTCATCGCGAAGGCGCCGATGGTGTCCAGCGCGGCCATCGAGGGCAGCCACCGGTCCCGCTGTTCCTGGTCGCCACCGCGGTAGATGCTGTACATCGCCAGGCCGCTGTGCACGCCGAAGAAGGTGGCGCTGGAGGCGTCGGTGCGGGTGTACTCCATCGACAGCATGCCGACCAGCAGGTTGCTCCCGGCGGGCAGGGGATCGCCGTACCCCTCGTAGGGCACGCCGGCGAGACCCAGCTCGCGGAACCTGCCGATGAGCTCGCGGGGGAACTCCCCCTTGGCCCAGTACTCGTTGACCAGCGGCTTGACCTCGGTGCGCATGAAGGAGCGGGCTCGCAGCAGCAGTTCGCGCTCGTGCGGCGGCAGCAGCGACTCGAAGTCGTAGAAGTCCGCGGCCAGCCGCGCGTCGACGGATGCCTTCTCGGATTCCCTCTCGGGCAGCAGTGCGGTCATGACCGGGTCTCCTTCTCCACGCTGGTGGCGCTGTCACGGGCGGACAGCACGGCGATCTGCTTGGTGTCGCGTTCCCGGCTGAGGTCGGCGTAGGAACGGGAGCCGTAGGCGTCCTCGACGGCCGCGACGAGCCGTTCGGTCTGTTCGGGGCTCTGCTCTGGGCGGCCGAGGGAGTCCCACATCTTCCGCATCGACACGCCGATGTGCTCCGCCATGTGCCGGTAGCCGCCGGGGCCGCCGCCGAGGTGCGCGGCGAGGAACGGTCCGACCGTCGCCCAGCGCGGGCCGAGCGAGTTCACCATCACGGTGTCCAGCTCTGCCGGGCTGACGACGCCCTGCTCGACCAGGTAGATCGCCTCCCGGCTGAGGGCGTTCTGCAGGCGGTTGCCGACGAAGCCGGGGATCTCCTTGCGTTCCACGACCGGGACCCGGCCGACGAAGCGGTAGAAGTCCACGGCCCGCGCCGCGCTCTCCTGCGAGGTGCGCTCCCCCGGCACCACCTCCACCAGCGGCACCAGGTGCGGCGGGTTGAAGGGGTGACCGATCAGGATCCGGTCGGCCTCCTCGATGGTGTCGGTGAACGCCGTGGCCGGGATCGCCGAGGAGGAGCTGAGCAGCAACGCGTGTGCGGGGGCCGCGCCGACCAGGGTGGTGAACAGCTCCCGCTTGAAGTCGGCGTTCTCCGGCCCGTTCTCCTGGACGATGTCGGCGTCGCGCACCGCGTCGGCGAGATCGTCAGCGATAAGTACCCGCTCGGCGAGGCCGTGCGTGTCCAGGCCCTGCGCGGCCAGCTGCCCGGCCGCCCGGTCGAGCGCCTCGGCGACCGCGTCGGCCAGGTCCGGCCGCGGGTCGGTGACGTGAACCCGCATGCCGTGGCCGGCGAAGAGCGCGGCCCAGGACAGGCCGATCGTCCCGGCGCCGACCACCGCGGCGGTGGTGAATGGCTCGGTCATCACATGTCTTCCTTCTGCGTGCGTGGCCGTGTTCACCGCACGGGGCGGGCGGGGTGGGCCAGGTAGTCGTGGACGGGCTTGACCGGCGCCAGGGTCAGGTCGGTCAGGATGTGGCTGGCGGAGACGATCTCGCGCACCGGCAGATCGGCCAGCGGGGCCAGCACGTGCTCGAAGAGCTGCAGCCGCGCGGGGCCGGTCCAGGCGCCCTTGACCGTGATGTCGGTGATCTCGGTGCGCACCAACTGCGCCACCTGCGGCGCCCCGTCGAACCCGGGGACCAGCTTCAGCATGTAGGTCGGCACCCCGATCTGGGCCACGGCCTCCTCGACCGACAGCTGGTAGTGCTTGTAGCCCATCGTGGCGGTCGCCACGCGCAGCGTGCCCACGTCGAGGACACCGACCAGCGCTCCGTGGTCGACGTAGAGGGCGGGCGACCCGGCGGTCTTGGGGTAGGCACTGGCCTCGCGGCCGGACGTGATGGCCGGAAGGTTGTCCAGGTACATCGCGTGCAGGTACTCGCCCCGCTCGCCTTCGTGGCGGACCGGGATCGCCTGGCCGGACTCGGTGTACGGTCCGTATCCGCTGACGTCGCCCATGCGCATGACCTCGAAGCGCACCAGCGGTTCGTCGATCTCCAGCGGTTCGGGCACGACGGCGCGCAGTGCCTCGTGGTCGGTGCGGTAGACGATGTTGAGGTACTCGCGGTTGGTGAAGCGCGGCACGACCGGCGGATAGGCCGGGTTGGTGAGCGGCGTCGCGATGTGCCGGGGTATGTCGTACTGATGCATCGTGTGTTCTCCCTCGTGGCCTACCGGCCCTGCCAGACCGGGGAGCGGCGCTCGGTGAAGGCGGTCATGCCCTCGCGTACGTCGGCGGAGGCGGCGAGCCGGGCCATCTGCTCCGCCTGCACGGCGAACGCCTCCTCCTCGGGCGCGCCGTCGGCCGCGCGGACGAGTTCCTTGACGGCGGCCAGTGCCAGCGGGGCGTTATGAGCCATCCGCTCGGCCAACTGCAGGGCGACCGCGACGGTTTCCCCGGCCGGCACGACACGATTGGCGATGCCCAGCCGGCCGACCCGTTCGCCGGTGACCGGTTCGCCGGTCAGCAGCAGTTCCATGGCCAGGTGGTAGGGGATGCGCTTGGGCAGCCGGATCACTCCGCCGCCCGCCGCGATCAGCCCGCGCCTGACCTCGGGGAGGCCGAACCGGGCATCGC
The DNA here is from genome assembly GCF_040703635.1 of Streptomyces sp. NPDC007189. NCBI lineage: Bacteria > Bacillati > Actinomycetota > Actinomycetes > Kitasatosporales > Streptomycetaceae > Streptomyces > Streptomyces sp. NPDC007189. The sequence goes on along the minus strand of NZ_JBEYEY010000003.1, from coordinate 641,775 downwards.
CCGCGGCGACGATCAGATCGCAGGCCAAGGCGAGTTCGAAACCGCCGCCCATGGCCCAACCCTCGACTGCGGCGATCAGCGGCTTGGTCGTGCGGGCCTGGGTCAGGCCGCCGAAGCCGCGCCCCGGGATCTCGGGCGATTCACCGGCCAGCGCGGCCTTGAGGTCCATCCCGGCGCTGAACGTGCCGCCGGCGCCGGTGAGCACGCCGGCCCGCAGGCCGGGGTCCGCCTCCAACTGGTCGACGGCCGCGGACAGTCCGGCGGCGACGGCCGCGTTGACGGCGTTGCGCGCCTGGGTCCGGTCGATGGTGATGAGCAGTGCGGAGCCGATGGTCTCGGTCCGCACCTCGGTGGTGCTGTGCATGGTGTGCGTCCTTGCTTGACGGCCGGTCAGCGGCCGGCTTCGAGTTCCTTGAAGACCTCTTCGGTGTGCTGGCCGGGCAGCGGGGCGAGCCGGCGGACCGAACCCGGAGTGGCGGAGAACCGCACCGGGATGCCGACGGAGCGGATCGCGCCCTCGCTGGGGTGCTCCACCACGTCGAGCAGCCCGCCGCCGCGCACGTACGGGTTCTCGGCGGCCCGGTCGAGTTCGAGCACGGGCGCCATCGGGATGCTGTGCTTGGCGCAGACCCGCTCCCACTCCTCGGTGGTCAGGCTCGGCGAGCACTCCCCCACCAACTCCATCAGGGCATCAACGTCGTCATCGGCGATGGACTCGCCGTTGACCCGCGGGTCCGCGGCGAGATCGGCACGGTCGGCGGCCAGGAAGAAGTCCCGGAAGTTCTGCGGGTTGTACGGCATGACGCAGGCGAGGCCGTCCTTGGTGGGCACCGCGCGGTGCCCCCTCTTCATCGACAGCGGGAACCCGGTGGGGCCCTCGGGCGGCTCGAAAACATGCCCCGCCAGATGCTCGACGAGGTTGAACGCGATGAGCGTGTCGGTCATCGGGATCTCGACGTACTGGCCGGCGCCGGTGCGGTCGCGGTGGACCAGCGCGGCGAGCACCGAGTAGGCGATGGTCAGCGCGCAGACCTTGTCGCCGATGATCGTCGGCAGGTACGCCGGGGTGCCCAGCGCCCGGTTGGTCACGTCCACCAGACCGGAGGCGGCCTGCACGGTCTCGTCGTAGGCCGCGTTGCCGGCCCGGTCGGAGTCGCTGCGGAATCCCTGGGCGTGGGCGTAGACCAGACCGGGGTTGCGGGCGGCGATGTCGGCGTGGCCGAGGCCGAGGCGGGCGAGCGCGCCCGGGCGCATGTTGGTGATCAGCGCGTCGGCGGTGTCGATGAGTTCGAGGGCCCGTGCGCGGTCGGCGTCGTCCTTGAGGTTCAGCGTCACGCTGCGCTTGTTGCGGTTGACGTTGAGGTTGAGCGGAGTCATGCCGGGCGTGGTGCGGTACGGACCCACCCGAACCGTGTCGGACGGGGACTCGATCTTGATGACGTCGGCACCGAGGTCGCCGAGGATCTGCGCCGCGTAGGGCCCCATCACCACCGTTGACAGATCGATGACCCGCACGCCGTTCAGCGGACCTGCGGTGCCGGCGGCCGTGATGTCCATCATCACTCCTGTTCACGCATTAATTTCATGGCGAATGTTTTCCACCGACGACGTTATGCGTGAACAGACCGGAAGGGAATGATCAACTGGCGAACAAGGGTATGACCACAGCGGTCACACCGAGGCTGGAATTCTACGGAAAAGACGTGCGGAAAGCAGTCAGACGTGGATGACCTCGTTGAAGATCCGTCGGGCCCGGACAGCGACCTCACTCAGGTCCCCGCCGCCGTTCGCCCTGTCGGCGCGGAACAACAGGCCGGTTGACAGGGTGGGCTGGAAGTCCTCGACGGGCAGTACGGCCACGTTCTCCAAGCGGTACAGATGCATGGGGCTCTCCGGCGAGAGCATGGTCATCGAGAAAGCGATACCGGAGGAGATCAGTTCCGAGCTTCCGGAATAGTCCGCCATTTTTATGCGGATCCTCTTCTTCACGCCGACCGAATTGAGATGGGCATCGATTTCCTCGAAATAGGCCGGAGTGGCGTCGTTCGGCGTGGCCACGTACGACAGGTCGGCCAGCTCCTCCAGGGTGACGGACGCCCGTCCCGCGAACCGGTCGGCCGGCACCGCGGCACCGAGCACCTCGCGCATCACCTCGATGATCTCCAACGCCGGGTCGGAGACCGGCAGCCGGGCCAGCGCCATGGCCAGCCTGCCGTCGCGCACCGCGTCCGCCAGGTCCGCCGACGTGCCCGGCCAGCGCTTCAGTTCGCACACCTCCCGGCAGGCATCCTCCAATAGCCCGACCCGCTCGCGCAGCAGCGGATGCACTCCGGCGGGCATCCCTATGAACAGCCGGTCCAGCCGTGGGCGCACCGCCTCGCTCAGCCTCCACGGGATCGAGTTGACCCGTTCCAGGATGTCGCGCGCCATCGGCAGCAGCGCGGCGCCCGCCGGGGTCAGATCGACGCGGTGGGTGGTTCGCTCGAAGAGCTCGTGACCGAGTTCGCGTTCGAGGTCCTTGATCCGCTGGCTGAGCGGAGAAGCCGCCATGTGCAGTCTGCGCGCCGCCTGCGAGAAGTTGAGTTCCTCGGCCACGGCGACGAAGTAGCGCAGGTGCAGCATGTCCACGCAGGTCACCCTACCCACGGCAGGACTCCGTGGCCGCAGGAGCACCGATCGCGGCGGGCGCTGCCGCTCAGGTGCCGACGGCCGAGATCCGGGCCATCCGGGCCATCCGGGCATCCGGGCATCCGGGCATCCGGGCATCCGGGCTGCAACGCCGTCGGCTGCTTCCGCCGCCTCATCCGTGCGGCTCACATGCCGTGGCCCGCGGGTACCGCCCGCAGACGGAGAACCTGCTGTCCGCCGAGGCCGGATCAAGCAGCTTGCCACGGACCGGAGTCGAGAATGCGCGTTGGGCGGCGTGCCATCGGTTCCGTGTGGTTGCCGCTCGGACAAGCGTCGGAGACAGTCCTCGCGTGCGGTGCGCTTCTCCGCGTGGCGCTCCGTCGCTTCCCGCGCCGAGCGGGACAGAGGTACCTCTCGGAACTCCCCTGCCCCGCGGGGCATTTGCTGACCCGGAGACGGCGATCAGAGCTCTGACCTGCACAAACACCCAAACGCTAGATCTTGGACTTGAACATCATGCGCAGCATCGAGGCACTTCTGAATCTAGGCTCCCTGCCTGCGTTTTTGCAGGTCAAGGGCGGTTTCCTTACCCTGCAACGAGTCGCGTGTCCGGGCGGCACCCCCCAAGCGCCAACGGCCGAGACCAGGGTACGCAAGAGCCCTCGAAGGCCCCCGTGACGATCGCCACAGCGCCGCTCCGCCACCCGCCCATCACGCGATCAACGGTGACGGGCCGGGCCGGTCGTCGGCGGGCAGCCAGCGTCGGCGGCTGCCGTCGGTGCGCAGCAGGGAGCCGATGCGGACGGTCTCCCGGATGACGTCGGGCCACGGGCTGGTGTCGGCGAGGGCCAGCAGGTGGGCGGCCGGGTCGTCGGTGCGTTTGCGGATGCCGGCGCGGATCAGGACGCGCAGCACCTCCAGGGGGCCCTCCCAGCAGGCCGCGATGAGCTTCTGCCACTGCTCGGACGTGGCCCGTTCGACCAGACGGGACAGGGGGCGGTACCAGCGCTGCGCCAGGGACATGCCCTTGCCCGTGGGCAGGACGAGCAGGGTCGCGGCGGCCGCGTCGACGATCTCGACGGCGTGCCGGGGCGAGGTCTCGGCGAGGCGCTCGATGAACCGGCCGAGGACCGTCACGTCGTCCACCTGTGCGGCCCGCGTCAGATGGTCGTGGGCGCGCGCGCAGGCCTGGGCGATGCGCTGCGGTGTGTTCAGGGGGTGATGGCGGCACACCAGGCCGGTCAGGCAGCGCCGGGCGACCGCCTGGACGTCCTCGTACCAGCCCTTGCCCGGGCCGGTGCGCTGCTGGGTGTACTCGGGACGCAGGTAGCCGTGCAGGAGTTCCTCGAGCCGTTGCCACTCCTGGGTGGCGAGCGAGCCGTTCGGGCTGTGGTCGATGACGGTCTCGACCAGCAGGAGCGCGCTTCTGATGTGATGCGGGTGGCCGCCCTTGGTCAGGATGGCGCCGAGCCGGGTCGCGGTCGGAGCGCCGAGGACGCCTCGGGCGACGAGTTTGCCGCGCAGGTGGAACGACTTCTTGGCGACCTGTGAACCGTGGTCACCGGTCCAGGTGACATCGCACAGCCGCTCCAGGGTGCGGGCGTGGCGGCGCAGCGCGGCGGTGAGCCGGGGGTCGGCGTACGCTCCGGGCTTGCCGAGCGCTTCGTGCAGCCATCCGGGGTCCAGCCAGGGGTCGATGGTGCCCTCGGTGAGCAGCTCGTCCAGCAGCTCGGGGTGTTCGGGGACCAGTCGTTGCAGGTCGTGCGCGATCTTCTGGTCCGCCTGGGACACGACCTGTTTGCGGGACGCCCCCCTGGCTCCGGTCGTCCGGGCCCGGTCCGCTCGCCACAGGCGCAGGGCCTGGCGTGCCTGGGGGTGTCCGGCCGCCACGGCGGCCACCAGCAGGGTGACGGCGCTCTGGTCGGCGAGCCAGATCCGCCGCAGCCGGTCCTCGGTCTCGGTGGGGTCGCCGCTCGCTCGTGGCCACGCGGCGGCGACCAGCCGGGCCGTGGTGGGCACGTCCAGCCGACGGCTCCAGGTGTGCTCCGCCAGTCTGTGGCCGAAGTCGGCGGGGGCGCCCTGGTCGAGGGCCCGCAGTTTGCCGGCCAGCCAGTCGCGGACGGTGGCCGTGGCTGCGGGTTCCGCTCCCGCGACCCGGCTGGACGGCGTGTCGCCGCCGATCGTGTCGTCGGGGCCGTCCGCGGCGGTGAGCAGGGGCAGCAGGAGGTGGTCGGTGAGCAGCGGCATGGCTCCCGGGCCGCCGACGGTCTCGACGACGTGGAGCAGGCGGCGGACCTCGTCGGGCGAGGCGTGGACCGCCAGTTCGCCCACGGCGCGCACCTGCGGATACGACATCGACTCCTCGGGGCGCCGGCAGGCGGCGGCCAGCACGGCTTCGGGGGACGGCGGCCGGCCGCTGGTCAGCCAGGTGCTCGCGATCAGCCTGCCCAGGGCCGCCTGCAGTTCGAACCCGTCCTTGTTCCGCGGGCGTTCCCTGCCCCAGCGATGGCGGACGACGGGGCGGATCACGGCGTAGGGCCGCTCGGGCCAGTCCTGGCGCCGCGCCGCGAGCCGCAGACAGCGGGCGAGAGGCAGGAGGTCGCGCCGGGGATCCGTCATGAGGGTGCGCAGCCGGGGCCAGACCCAGTCGGGTCGCTTGGGCGCGAGTGCCTCCAGAACGGCCAGGAACTTGAAGATCTCCGACTTGTGCCGGGTCAGCAGCCAGGCCCACAGGCAGCCCTCGGGGGGACAGTCGCGTCCGCCGCAGGGGTTGTCGCCCCGCTCCGCGGCGGAGCAGGCCCGGTCGATGACCGAGATGACGCTCTCGGGCATGCTCTCCGCGAGCCAGCCCAGCGCGCCGATCAGGGGCTGCCGCAGTTCCTCGTGGCCGGCCCGCCAGATGCCGAGCAGTTCCTCGACGATGCGCTCGCGGTCCTGGTGGCAGGTGGTGGGCAGGGCTTCCAGATAGATCCGGCCGAGGACCGGGGGCAGATCGGCGACGGCGGGACCGAAGTGCTGCCGCAGTTCGGCGTCCGGGGCCGGCAGCCTGGCGTAGACCCGCATCAGCACAGCCCGCAGGCCGTGCAGGTCGGGGGCGCCGTCCCGGGTCTCGGCGAGCAGCCCGGTGAGCAGGTCCGTGCCCGCCGCCGCGGTCCGGCCGCCCGCCCGCCCGGCCTGGACGAGTGCCTGCTCGGCAACGGCCAGCCGGAACTGGTCGTCGGGGTGTTCCTCGAGCCAGTGGAGCAGCTGAGCGAGGTGCGAGGGCTCCGCGGCGGTGGCCGTCCGGGCGAGCCGGCGGCCGGCGGCGTACTCGAACAGGGTCTGGTGGAAGTACGAGTACCGGCGCGCGACACCCTCGCCATGGCACTCGATCACCCCGCGCCTGACGAGTCCGTGCAGGTCGTCCGTGGCCCCGGCGCCGAGCGGGAGCGGGCCCAGCTCCGCGGCCGACAGGTCCAGCCGGCCCTCCTCCAGCATCAGCCGGGCCACGTTCTCGCCGGTCTCCGACAGGTCGGGCGGCGGCGCCGTCCCGGGTCCGGGGGTGTCGCCCGCCCGCTGGTCCCGGCCCACACGGTGCTCCCAGTACAGGTCGTACAGGGTGGTGGCGTCGATCTCCTCCACCAGGGGCGGCTTCGGCGCGAAGGTCTCGAAGAGCATGCGCAGGGTGAGCGGGGCCCGGCACACCTCACGCATGGGCAGGCCGCGTACGGCCGCGTTCGCGACGGTGCGGCACACCTCGTCCACGGAGACCTCGGGCTGGCCCTCGTAGAAGTACCGGGCGTGGGAGCGGATCGCCGCCTGCTGCTCGGCCGGGCTGTACGGGCCGAGCTTCCTCCACTGCAGGGCGAAGTCGTCGACGTACGGCTTGAGGTGGTCCGCCACGTTTTCCCGGCATGTCATCAGGACGGGGACGGAGAACTCGGCGGCCGCGGTGAGCAGTTCCCGCACCAGGACGAGTCCGGAGGTGTCGGAGACGAGCAGGTCGGCGGTGTCGAGCAGGAACACCGCGGGGCCGGGCAGGGAACGGCAGGCGGCGCGCACGGTCTCCAGGGGCATCCCCGCCGCATGGTCGGTGTGCCAGAGGTCGCCGGCCCGCAGGAAGTAGGGGCGGGGGCCGCCGGGCCGCCCGGCCAGCTCACGGTGCAGTCGCCACAGCAGCGTGGTCTTGCCCGTGCCCGCTGGGCCGGTGACACAGGCCGAGCGGCCCTCGTGCAGCAGGCTCAGCAGTGACCACTCCAGGTCCCGGGGTACGGCGAGCGCGGTCAGGTCCAGGGGCTGGGCGCCGGCGCCGGAGGCGCCCTGGTGCCCGGCGGCCACCACCGCGGTACGGCTGTACGCCTCCAGTCGGCGGAGTTCCTCGGGCGGGTCCGTGCCGGGCCGTCCCGGGGTGCCGTCGCCGGCTGCCGGCCGGCTCGGCCCGGGCCGCTCGTGCCGTGGCTCGGTGGCGGGCGGTGCCGGGGCGGTGACCGGCCGCCCGGTGGGCCACGGTTCGTCCAGGTAGGGCCGCAGCAGCTCGCCGGCCGCGTGCGCCGCCAGCCGGAAGTACCACCAGCGGCCGGCCTCGCCCAGGTTCTCGTGGGTGCTGAACCGCAGGCCGGTGGCCAGCAGGGAGAGCAGGACATGGTCGGTCCACACGTCGTACCAGCTGCCGGCGGCCGTGTCGGCCGCGTCCCGCACGGCGTCCACCAGGCGGACCGTGGCCGGCACGATCCGGTCCCGCAGCTCCGCCTGCGGGCACACCAGATAGCGCAGCAGGGCGTCGCCGTCGGCGGCCGCCCGTTCCCTCACCTCGGGGATCAGGGCCGACAGGAGCAGGGTGACGACGTCCCGGGACAGCAGGGCGTCCTCGGTGAACGTCGCGGGATCGATGAGCCGGAAGTCCTCGTACCGGGCCTGGCCGAGGCGGTGCGGCACCATGATGTTGTGCAGGTGAAGGTCGCCGTGGGCGCGTCCCCGCAGGACGTGGAGGGACGGGTCGGGCAGTTCGGCCCGTCCGGCGGCCAGTGCCAGAGGGTTCGGCAGGTCCCGGTCGTCGATGTGGATCCAGGGGGTGTCCGGGTCCAGGCCGTCGATCCGGGCGCCGTAGGCGAGCGCCGAGCCGCCCGCGTCGATCAGCGCGCCGAGTTCGTGGCGGAGCAGGTCCGTGACGGTCCGCGTGCCGGCCGCCATGTCGTCCGGGCCGGCGTTCCACTCGGTCAGCAGCCAGCGCGTCACATAGGCGCAGGCGTCCGGGAGTTCGTGCGTCAGGCCCGCCATGGTGTGCACGGTGCGCAGGCTCTGGCCCGCCGGTGACTGGAAGGTCAGGGTCCGTCCGTCCCCCACCTGCCAGGTCCACAGGAGCCGGGCCACCCGGTCGGGCGCCGTCCGGTAGGCCCGGGCGTGGTGGTGTCCCTCGTTCCCCTGCCCGGCGGCCGACACCTTGACCACCACGGGTCCAGGTCCGGGCGTCACCAGTACGGCGGTCAGCAGGGCACCGCTGGCGCTCGCCCCGGAGGGTCTCCACGGGGGCAGGACCGGCCGCACGACACCGCCGTGACCACCGTCGCGGGCCCACGCCACCAGCGCGTCGGACGCCGGCTCGTCGTCGAACAACGCCCTGAGGCCGTCCTCGTTCTCCACCGTGCCTTCCACCTTGTCCGGACCGTCCGCACCCGGGGGTCGCGCAGGCGCCGCGGACTGCGCGGGTGCTGACGGTACATCAGTCCGCCGGGCGGCGTCGTCGGAAGCGGGGTGACCGCTACCCGCTCGAGTCACCGCCGTCTCAGCCGAGTTGGGGCGTCGTCCGCCCGACCGTCCGTTGCAGGTCGCTCATCGCGGCCTGGAAGTCGGCTCGGTCGGTGTTCTTGAAGCGCCGGAAGAACCAGTCCGGGACGCGGGTGTGCCGTTGCCGGGACTGGAAGATCACATCCTGCACCTGCCGGGCCAGCACGAGCAGGGCGGCCGGGTCGTCCCCGGCGGCGATCCGGGTCTCCAGCAGTTCCATGACGCGCTCCCGCTCCGCTGCCACCTCCCACTGCGTCCGGCACACCTCCAGCGCCATCATGACCGCGCCGAGGGAGGGCACGTACCACAGCAGCACCAGGTCGAGCACGTCCATCCGGGCGGCGAGGCCGACGACGAGCCCCGCGCCCAGCCAGCTCAGCAGCGCGGCCAGCACGGTCCGGGCGTAGCGGCGGCGTACGCGGGCGCCCCAGCCGAGGTTCTGCTGCTGGCAGGCGAGCACGTCGTAGGGGTGCGGAAGTGCGGGGATCTCGTAGTAGTCGCGCAGTTCCGCCTCCTCGCCCCGGAAGCGGCGGCTGAGGCTGCTGACCTCCTGCGGCGCGGGCGGGGTGCCGGCCAGGGCGGTGTTCCAGGCCAGACGGTACAGCCGCACGTCGAACAGCTCCTGCAGCAGCGCGGCCCGCCGGGCCTCGGCGCTTTCCCAGGCGGTCAGGCCGACGGAGTGGGCCACGGCCCACAGCCCGCCCAACACCGTCACGACGACCGTGAGTCCGGGGACGAAGGCGGTGACGAGCCCGGCGGCCGCCAGCAGGAGCGAGACGCCGGTGCGGGCGTTGGCCAGCCGCTGCGCCCTGCTGTGCGACACGCTCATGGCGCGCAGCCGGTGCAGTGCCGTATCGGCGTTCTGCTCGACCAGAATGCGGGAACTGCCGTTCGCCCCACTGCCCATGACCTCCCCCTCGCCCTCGGCTCTCCTCACCAACTGTGCCCTTCGGTCCACCCGCTGTACACAGGACGTGCGTGCCTCAACCCGACGTCCCATCCCGGCCGTTGGTGCCAGAACCACCCTCCAGGCGCGGGGGCGCCGGCCCGGTGGGCCGACGAGTGCGCGGTGACCGTACGGCCCGTACGGCCCAGGTGGGCACCGTCCGGAAGGGGCTGCACCGGAGCGGTGCCGACGGCCGTGCGATCACTCCGGGCCCGGGCGGCACCACTGCCGGCCGACCGGTGCGGGGAGCATGCCGCCCTTCAGCGGGCCCAGCGCGCCTCCCCGCTCCGGTGCCGGGCCGGAGGGGCCCGACCTGCGCCGCGGGGTCACCTGCCACGCCCGCGGCGTCCACTACCTGCTCACCCAGGGCGACGTCAGGTGCTCAGTGGGACACGACGACGTGGGAGCGGGCCGGGGTCGTCGAGCCGGGATCACGGCGGTGGGCGTCCGACGCGTCGTCCAGCAGATGACGGAATTCCTGATTCACCCGCCCACTGGTCGAGGTGTGCCACGCGCGGGAGAGGAAACGCCGTCCCCATCTCTCTCGTCTGTCATGCGGGGTGCTCTGCGTGTTTCATGGAGGTGTGGTCTGCGGTGCGCGACCATACGGACGCGGCACAGCAGATTTTCCAGCCGGTGGCGCCATGGCGCGCTGATCGGCTGGGTCGACGCGCGCGAACACCGAGACAGGAAAGAAGGACGGGCATGTCCGGCAGTGAAAGCGAGAACCCGGCAATCCCTTCGCCGACGCCCACACCGACTCGGCGGCCCAGGACGAACCGGGACTGGTGGCCGAATCAGCTGGACCTTCAGGTTCTCCACCAGCATTCGCCCCGGTCCAACCCGATGGACGAGGACTTCGACTACGCGAAAGAGTTCGCGACCCTCGACGTCGACGCGCTGAAGCGTGACGTCTTCGAGGTGATGACGACATCCCAGGACTGGTGGCCTGCCGACTACGGTCACTACGGGCCGCTCTTCATCAGGATGAGCTGGCATGCCGCGGGAACGTACCGCATCGCGGACGGCCGCGGCGGTGGCGGCAGCGGCGCACAGCGCTTCGCCCCGCTCAACAGCTGGCCGGACAACGCGAGCCTGGACAAGGCACGCCGTCTGCTCTGGCCGGTCAAACAGAAGTACGGCCGGAAAATCTCCTGGGCCGATCTTCTGGTCTTCGCCGGAAACTGTGCCATGGAATCCATGGGGTTCAAGACGTTCGGGTTCGGTTTCGGACGAGAGGACATCTGGGAACCCGAGGAGATCTTCTGGGGGCCCGAGGACACATGGCTCGGAGACGAACGCTACAGCGGCGACAGGGAACTCACCGGTCCTTTCGCCGCCGTGCAGATGGGACTGATCTACGTCAATCCGGAGGGGCCCAACGGAAACCCGGACCCCATGGCTGCCGCCCGGGACATTCGGGAGACGTTCGGGCGCATGGCGATGAATGACGAGGAGACCGTCGCGCTCATCGTCGGCGGCCACACCTTCGGAAAGTGTCATGGCGCGGTCGACCCCAGTTATATCGGCCCGGAACCCGAGGCCGCCCCGATCGAGCAGCAGGGTCTCGGCTGGCGGAACACCTACGGCAGCGGCAAGGGCCCCGACGCGCTCACCAGTGGTCTGGAGGGCGCGTGGACCCACCGGCCGACCACGTGGGACAACGGGTACCTGGACAACCTCTACGGGTACGAGTGGGAGCTGACGAGCAGCCCCGCCGGCGCCCACCAGTGGACTCCGACGGATCCCGCGGCCAGGAGCACCGTGCCCGACGCCCATGATCCGTCGAAGCGGCACGCCCCGATGATGCTGACGACGGACATCGCGCTGAGGGTGGACCCGGTCTACGGGCCGATCACGAAGAGGTTCCACGAGAACCCGGACGAGCTCGCGGTGGCGTTCGCCAAGGCGTGGTACAAACTGCTGCACCGCGACATGGGACCCGTCTCGCGTTACCTCGGCCCGTGGATTCCCGAGCCGCAGCTGTGGCAGGACCCGGTGCCCGACGTCGATCACGAGCTGGTCGGGGACGAGGACATCGCCGCCCTCAAGAGCAGGATCCTCGCCTCGGGTCTGTCCCTCTCCCAGCTGGTCACCACCGCCTGGGCGTCGGCGGCAAGCTTCCGCGGCACCGACAAGCGCGGCGGGGCGAACGGGGCGCGGATCCGGCTCGCGCCGCAGAAGGACTGGGAACTCAACGACCTCCCGGAGGTGACCGAGGTTCTGCGCACGCTGGAGCGGATCCAGCAGGACTTCAACCAATCCCAGACCGGCGGAACGCGGGTCTCCCTCGCCGACCTGATCGTCCTCGGCGGGTGCGCAGCCGTCGAGCAGGCCGCGAGGAACGCCGGGTACGACATCACGGTCCCGTTCGCTCCCGGGCGTACGGACGCCTCGCAGGAGCAGACGGACGTGGAGTCGTTCGCCGTGCTGGAGCCCAAGGCGGACGCATTCCGCAACTACCTCCCGGCGGGCGAGAAACTGTCGCCGGAGACCCTCATGCTGGACCGCGCCAACCTGCTGACGCTGACCGCTCCCGAGATGACGGTGCTGATCGGCGGCATGCGGGCCCTGAACACCGGCTTCAAGGGGTCCCCGCACGGTGTCTTCACCCACCGGCCCGGCGCCCTGACCAACGACTTCTTCGTCAACCTGCTCGACATGGGCACGGAGTGGAAGGCGTCGGCCACGGACGAGAACGTGTACGAAGGCCGGGATCGCGCCACCGGCGAGGTCAAGTGGACCGCCACCGCGGTCGACCTGATCTTCGGTGCGCACGCCCAGCTCCGAGCCGTCTCGGAGGTCTACGCGTGCCGGGATGCGGGAGAGAAGTTCGTCCGTGACTTCGTGGCAGCGTGGAACAAGGTGATGAATCTCGACCGGTTCGACCTCGCCTGAGCCCGACGTCCCGGTCGGCCCTCGTCGGCCGACCGGGACGTGGCGCCGCAACACCCGCTCATGGCGCCCGACCGCCCCGGGTCTCCGAAGACGGCCGGGACGAAGGGACGGACGGAGACCGGCCGTTACCCGAGGCGCATGGCCGGCGCCGGCCTGTCGTTCCGCTGGCTGGATGCCTGCCCGTACAAGCACTTCGCCGACCGGGAGACACTGCTGGCCGTTTCGACCTGCTGTGCGTCGCCGGCGCCGCGCACGGGCTTGCCGTGTTCCTCGCCAAGGGCTGTTCGGAGGAACGACATTCTCTTCCTCGCCGACGAGGTCGTGACCGCGTTCGGCCGCACAGGGGCCATGTCCGCCACCACCGAATTCGGACTGAGCCCTGACCTGATCACCCTGGCGAAGGGGCTCTCCTCCGCGTATGCGCCGATCTCCGCCGTCATGGTGGGGCTACTCCGGGCATCCGGTGGCAGCGGCCGTCGCGCGCGAGACCCTCGCCGTCCTCGCCGACGAGGACATTCCCGCCCACGTACGGGACACGGCGCCCAGGCTCATGCAATGCCTCGACGTCTTCGGCGACACCGTCGCCTTCGCGCCGCCGCTGGTCAGCAGGCCGAGAAGTCGTACCGCTCGGTTCTGGCCGAGCCGCGTTCCGTGTACCGGCAGCGGCTGCTGTCAGTCCGCGAACCGACGGATGTCGGAGAGGATCCTCGACGCGACCCTCTCCAGAGGACGCTTGAGGGACTCCACCTCCAGGTTGTCCGGCCGAACGAGCGTGACGACGCCTGTGCCTCCGGAGGGGAGGGAGACGGGCGCGGCGATGCAGTTGCAGCCCGGATGCACCTCCTGGTACTCGGCGGCCATTTGTCCGGAGGCGAGCGCCAGCCAGATCGCCGAGGCCGGATGCACGGCGGCCCGTCGTTGTTCTGCCGGGGGCATCACACGGCGGAAATGCGGTCCGAACGCGCACCACAGGGTCTCCAGGGCGTCTCCGGACTCCCGGTGCAGCAACAGGGTCGCGCCGGTGGCCTGGGACAGCGCGTGCAGTCGCGGACGCGCGACGAGCGCCAGAGGTGAGGGCCGGTGTGCTGTCCGCGCCAGATCGCCGAAGCCCGGCGCGAGTGCCCACTGGTGATCGCGGCGCGTCACGATGCCTTCCCGGGCCATCTGCTCCAGGAGCCGGTGGGCTGTCGTCTTCGGCAGGCCCACCACCGACGCAAGCTCGGTCACGCCGACAGGCCGCTGCGCCCGGCTCAGGACACGTACGAGCGCGAACGCGTTGTGCACCACGCCGGCGGGTGCGGCTTCCTCGTCGGTCATTTCCTGGATCTTCCGTGCACGACAGTCGAGTCTCAGGACACGTGGAAAGCGTAGTGGAATGTTTCCGGGCAGGCGACGGGAGGCTGTTTCGCATTCTTCCGGAAATACCGAACCAGGTCACTGAGTGTGAGAGCCGGTGGACATGAAGTCGGCGGCCCGTTCGGCGATGGCCAGCACGGCTGCGTTCGTGTTGGCCGAGACGATGGACGGCATGACGGAAGCATCTGCTACGCGGAGACCGGTGACGCCGTGCACGCGCAGCCGGTCGTCCACGACGGACTTTTCATCGCTTCCGATGCGGCAGGTACCGGCGTAATGAAAATAGGTGGTGAGACTTTCGCGCACATGCCGTCGCAGCGCTGACGCGTCACGGAAGCCGGGTCCGGGAAGCACTTCGGATCCTCGCCACGCGGAAAGAGCGCGCGCCTCGCCGATCTCGCGGGCCCGTTGCAGACCGAGTACCAGGGCCTCGACGTCGCGATGGTCCTGCAGGTAAGTCGGGTTCACCAGCGGTGCCACGTCAGGCTCTCGGCTGGCCAGACGCACCCACCCTCGGCTCCGCGGGGCCATAAGGCTCACGACGATCGAGTAGCCCTCCGCAGGCCCCTTCAACGCGGGACTGTGATAAGGAAGCGTGACGAACAAAGCCTGCAGATCGGGCCGGCTGGTCAGCTCACTGCCCAGCAGAACACTGGCCTCGCCGTGATTGTTGTGGCTCACCGGAATCGGTGCCGCGGCGCTGTAGACGATACTGGTCTGCGGATGGTCCTGGAAATGGGATCCCACTCCGGGGAGGTCCGCCACCACGTCGACGCCGACATCGCGCAGATGTTTTGCGGGCCCGATGCCTGACAGCATCAACAGGTGAGGTGAGCCGATCGCCCCCGCCGTCAGAACCACTTCGCGTGAGCAGTCGACCGTCACCTGTTCCTTGCCCTGGGAATAGCACAACCCGACGCAACGGTCACGGACCATCCGAAGGCGATGGACGAATGCGTCGGTGACGACGTCCAGGTTCGGTCGACGCAGCACGGGCCGCAGATAGGCGTCCGCCGCGCTCTGCCGCTGCCCCGCGACGATGTTGAGATCGTGAAGACCTGCCCCCACCTCCAGGCCGCCGGAGGGATCGACGGCACGCGCGTGTCCGGCCTCGACGGCCGCTTCCACGCCTGCCACCGATATCGGATGCGGCCGGGATGCGGGCGCCACCAGCATGGGGCCGTTCACCCCGCGCACGGACGGATCGCGCCCCTGCGTGCTTTCGCTGCGCCGGAAGAAGGGCAGCACGTCCTCGTATCCCCACCCGGGGGCGCCGGCCCGGACCCAGGCGTCGTAGGAGGAACGGTGCCCCCGCAGGAAGGCCATTCCGTTGATGCTGCTCGAACCGCCGATCCCCCGCCCTCGGGGCAGCGGATACGACGCACCCGTGGCGGCCTGTGCCACGGAGACGTCGTTCCAGTCGGCGGAAGATCCCAGCAACGACATCCACGCCTGCGGCGTACGCATGCCAGCCCGGACCGCCGCGCTCCCCGCCTCGATGAGCAGCACTCGCGCTGCCGCGTCTTCCGACAGCCGGGCTGCGACCACGCTCCCGGCCGTCCCCCCGCCGACCACCACATAGTCGTAACCAGTCAGATGAGCCATGGCGAAAGGACCTTTCTGAAGCGGTCCTCTCGATGGAACTCCGCGGGACCGCGCGGCCCAACGCCTGTGCCGGCCAGCGGAACAGCCTTCACGTCCGCTCAAGCCACTTGGCCGGGCGGCATCCGCCGCGCCGCATGATGGCGCCCCGTCCGGGTAGGCGCATGGCTACCGCCTGCTCACGGGAGCCGGCACGGACGGCAGGGAGGGCCTGTGATGACGACGGCATCCGTCGGCACGACGACCGGCTCCGGCACGCAGTTGCCGCAGATCGCGGACCCCCAGAGGATCGCGCCTCAGGACGCCCGCGAGCTGACCCGGATGTTCTTCGAGCGGCTCGCCGTCCTGGAGGAAGGGACCCACGAGTACCAGTACGCGCGCAACACGCTCATCGAGATGAACATGTCGCTGGTGCGGTTCGCCGCCCGCCGGTTCCGCAACAGCGGTCAGGACATGGAGGACGTGGTCCAGGTCGGCACGATCGGCCTGATCAAGGCGATCGACCGGTTCGAGATCTCCCGTGAGGTCCAGTTCACCAGCTTCGCGGTGCCGTACATCGTCGGTGAGATCAAGCGGTTCTTCCGCGACACCTCCTGGTCCGTCCACGTGCCGCGCCGGCTGCAGGAGGCGCGCGTGGAACTGGCCAAGGCCAACGAGGAACTGCGCAGCCGTCTGGGCCGTTCGCCCAGGGTCAGCGAGCTGGCCGCCCTGATGAACCTGTCGGAGGAGGAGGTCGTCGAGGCGCAGATCGCGGCGAACGGCTACCACTCCACGTCCCTCGACGCCGCCGTCACCCACGACACCGACGACGGCGAGGCAGCCCTCTCCGCCTTCATCGGCGAGGAGGACGGCGCCCTCGCCCTCGTGGAGGACTTCCATGCCCTCGCTCCGCTCGTCGCGGAGCTGAACGAACGGGACCGGCGCATCCTCCATCTGCGGTTCGTCGAGGAGAGGACCCAGGCCCAGATCGGTCAGGAGCTCGGCGTGTCCCAGATGCACGTCTCCCGCCTGGTCTCCCGCCTCCTGGCGCGGCTGCGGTCGGGCATGCTCGCCACGGAGTGATCCGGGGTGCCCGGCCGCCTCACCGCGGGGTGATGTCCTGGCGGGGCAGGCGTACGACGGTCACGAAGAACTCGTCGATCTGGCGGACCGCGGCGATGAACTGGTCGAGGTCGACGGGCTTGGTGACGTAGGCGTTGGCGTGCAGCTTGTAGCTGCGCAGGATGTCCTCCTCCGCGGAGGACGTCGTCAACACGACCACGGGGATGTGGGCGAGGTCAGGGTCGGACTTGATGCGTTCCAGAACCTGCCGGCCGTCGTACTTGGGCAGGTTGAGGTCGAGCAGGATCAGGTCCGGGGTCGGGGCCTGGGTGTACGCGCCGCGCCGGTAGAGGAAGTCGAGGGCCTCCTCCCCGTCGCGTGCGACGTGGAGGGTGTTGCCGATCTTGTTGTCCTCGAACGCCTCCCGGGTCATCAGCTCGTCGCCGGGGTCGTCCTCGACCAGGAGGACCTCGATGGGCTCAACTGCGGGGGTGGTCATGCGGGCTGTCCTTCCGGGGTGGTACGGGCGGGCGCTGTCTCGTCGGCCGTACCGGGCGCACCGGCCGGGAGGATGAAGCAGAAGCGGGTGCCCTCGGTGTACGCGGTGTCGATCCAGATGCGACCGCCGTGGAACTCGACGATCTTCTTGCAGAGAGCCAGCCCGATACCCGTGCCGGAGTAGGCGTCGCGGCCGTGCAGGCGCTGGAAGATGACGAAGACCTTCTCGGCGAACTCCTCCGGGATGCCGATGCCGTTGTCCGCCACGCTCAGCCGCCAGCGCGCGCTGCCCTCCTCGGGGTCCGTTTCGGACTCGCAGGTGATGCGGATGCGCGGCGGGCGGTCGGGGTGACGGAACTTGATGGCGTTGCCGAGCAGATTCTGCCAGAGCATCACCAGCAGCATCGGGTCGCCGGTGATCTCCGGCAGCTCGTCGGGACGCTCGATGACGGCGTCCGACTCCTCGGCCGCGGCCGTCAGGTTGGCCATCGCCTTGTCCAGGGACTGGTCCAGCGAGACGGGCACGTTGGCGTCGTTGATCCGGCCGACGCGGGAGAAGGTGAGCAGGTCGTTGATGAGGGTCTGCATGCGCTTGGCGCCGTCCACGGCGAAGGCGATGTACTGCTTCCCCCGGTCGTCCAGTTCGTCGCCGTACCGCTTTTCGAGCAGCTGGCAGAACGAGGCGACCTTGCGCAGCGGTTCCTGCAGGTCGTGGGAGGCCACGTAGGCGAACTGCTCCAGCTCGGCATTGGAGCGGCGCAGTTCCACCGCCTGGGCGTCCAGGTCGGCCGTCTGCTGGGTGAGGTGCTCGTGCCGGGCGTGCGAGGCGTCCAGCTCCGTCACGAGGCGTTGGCGCATGGCCTCGACGTCGTTCGCCATCGCCCGGATGTCGGCGGGCCCCTCGGACGGGATGCGGTGCTGGAACTCGCCCTTGGCCACGCGGCGGGACGCGACGCGCAGCCCGTCCAGCGGCCGGGCGACGAGGGCGTGGACCAGTACGGCGAGGGCGCCACCGGTGAGGAGGAAGACGGCGACCATGGCGCCGAGCACCCAGTCGCGTACGGTGCGCACGTGGGCCAGCTCGCTCCGGGCGCGCTCCCGGGCCTGGGCCAGGTGGGTGTTCTGCTCGGTGAACAGGGTGCGGATGTGCTCGAAGGCCGCCTTGCCGCGGTCCGTGGTGGACTCGTCGACGGTGCGGGGCCTGCCCTGGGTGACGCCGGCGACGAGGGGTTCGGCGTAGGTGCGGCGCCAGTCGGCCGCAGCGCGTTCGATGCCGTCGAGGTCCTGGCGCAGGGTCGCCCGGTCGCCGATCAGCCGGCGCAGGCGGGCGGCGGAGTCCCGCTCGTCCCGTTCGCCTTCGGTGTAGGGCGTGAGGAACTGCGGGTCGGCGGCTATGGCATAGCCGCGCACGCCCGTCTCCTGGTTCAGCAGGGCGTTCTGCAGACGCAGCGCCTCGGCGCTGGCGGGCTGGACGTCCTCGATCAGCTGGTCGGAGACGTGCGCGGTCCGTGCCAGCAGCTCGGTGCCGATCACCGAGCCGGTCACCACCACGGCGACCATCACCGCGAGGGCCATGTGGAACCAGCCCTGCACGGTGATCCGGCTGCGCCGACGGGGGTTGGCGGGCGCAGAAGACGTTGTCACAGTCACGATTCCTTGCTCGGTCGGGGTTGCCGGTTCCACCGCAGGTGCACCACGGCCACGTCGTCGGCGAGACCGCCGTAGTCCTCGGCCATCGCCTCGGCATGGCCGATGAGCTTGTCCACGAACTCCTCGGCGGGCAGGGCGGCGCTCGCGCGGGCCGCCTGCAACAGGCCCTGTTCTCCCAGCCGTTCGTGTCCCGGGCCGGTGCGCCCCTCGAACAGGCCGTCGGTGAACAGGACGATCCCCGCGCCGGCCGGCAGGGTGACGTCCTCCACGGGCCAGCGGGCCATGCCGCTCGGCAGCACCCCGAGCGCCGGCCCGCCCGGCACCTCCCTCCACTCCACCTTGTCGCCGGTGCGCAGCAGCATGCCGGGATGACCGGCGCGCATCACCCGCGCCGAGCGCCCGTCGGGCAGCAGGTGCAGGCTGGTGAGCGTGGCGAAGATCTGCTCACCGGTGCGCTCGGCGATCAGGATCTCCTCCAGGGTGCTCAGTTGCCGGGACCCGGTGGCGCCGCTGACCACCAGCGTCCGCCAGGCGATCCGCAGCCCCACGCCGAGCGCGGCCTCGTCGGGGCCGTGTCCCGAGACGTCGCCGATCAGCGCGTGCACGCTGCCGTCCGGGGTCTGTACGACATCGTAGAAGTCCCCGCCGAGCAGCGCCTGTTCGCGGCCCGGCAGGTAGCGGGCGACCACCTCCAGGTCCGGGGCGGCCCGCAGCAGCGGGGTGGGCAGCAGCCCGCGCTCCAGCCGCCGGTTCTCCTCCGCCCGCAACTGACCCGCCTGGAGCGCCGCGGCCGCCTGTTCGGCCAGCTTGCGCTGTATGGCGTATCTCACGGCGCGGCCGAACAGCTCTGCTTCGACCCGACCCTTGACCAGGTAGTCCTGCGCACCCGCCGCGACCGCCGCCAGACCGGCGCTCTCCTCGGCCAGGCCCGTCAGGACGACCACCGCGACATCCGCGTGCTGCCGTACGCGGGCCACGCCCTCCAGCCCGTGGGAGTCGGGCAGGTGCAGGTCGAGCAGTACGCAGTCCGGGGTCTCCTTGGTCAGTGCCTCACGGGCCTCGGCCAGGGAGCGCACCCAGGTCAGCCGCATGCCCGGAGTGCAGTCGGCGACCAGTTCCTCCACCAGGAGGGCGTCCGCCTCGTCGTCCTCGATCAGAAGCACCGAGGGTTCCTGCCAGGCCCAGGCGGCCCCGGCCGCCGTGGCGGAGCCGGGAACCACCCGTACGCCGACAAGTCCATGCTGTGTTGGGAGCATCCGTCCCTGGTTCCCCCTCGAACGCCTCGGCAGCCCTGCGGACTCTTGATTGCCGTAGGGCAACGAACGAAGAGTACTGGCAGCGTCCCGGTGTGTCTTCACCGGCCTGCCACGGCTACTTGGGCACCCTGGCGCGGATCGTCTTGCCCCGCGCCGCGGACTCCACCGTCATTTCGTCGGCGAGCCTGCCCACCATGAGCAGGCCGAATCCACCGGATCCGGTGAAGTCAGGCGTTCGAGCGCGAGGCGGCGCGGGGTCGCCGTCGCGGACGGCCACGGACACCGCGTCGGGTCCGTCCTCCAGTTCCAGGACGCAGAGGTCGCCTCGGGCGTGCCGTACGGCGTTCGTCACCAGTTCGGAGACGACCAGCTCCACCGCCGAGGCCGTCTTCTCGCGGACCGGGGGCTGAAGGCCGTTCAGAAACGTGCGGGAGGCGCCTCGGGCATGGGCAGCGGCGTCGGAGCGGCGGCCCAGGACGGCACGCGTCCGCGCTCTCGTGGCCTCCCGCAGGTCACGGCTTCCCATGCAACGACCTCCTCCTCGTCGGCGCGTGTGCGGTTCAGTCGGTGTGCGTGCGGCTCCGCGGCACTCTGGCCAACGGGCTCAGCCGTCCATACAACTGGTCGATCGCCTCACGCAACACCGGCCGGTCCGACGGTGCGGCCGTCACCAGGACCTGCTCCAGAAGCTGACGGCGGCGCTGGCGCGTCGCTTCGAGCACGCACCTGCCGGCACCGGTGAGGCAGAACGCGCCGGAGGGGACGCGGCGTACCAGTGTGCGCTGTTCCAGTCTGCCGAACAGCCGCGCCGCGGAGGCGGCGTCGACGCCGAGGCCCTCGGCGACCGCGCCCGGAGTGTCCGGCTCGTTCTCCAGGACGAGCAGAGCGCGCATGTGCTCGCGGGAAATCGTCGGGGCGACGTCCTCATGGGCCCGCCGCCACAACTCGGCCAGCGATTGGACGACGTGTTCCGCCGCGATCGACGCTTCGACGGGTTCGGGATGCACTGACATGGCTTTCCCCTTCCTCGGTGCCGTCGAGAAGCGCCCTTACCCACCTGGCAGGACTTCAGCCTCGCCGCTGTGTTCGAGAACACTGTCATCTGCGCGGCAGGCGGGTAATTCGATGCCGGTGACCGGCCATCCGGAGGACGGGGCCAGTGGCGCATGCCACCACAAAAAAACACGGAGGCGTCAGCCGCCCAGGGCTTCTTCTGCCCCGGCCACGGTGTCGTACACGCCGAGGATCCCGTGGACGCCGGTGATCTTCAGCAGCTGTCGCAGCTGGTTTGCACGATGCGCCGTTCCCCCGAATCCAGGAGATTCAGCAGATCTCTCCTGAAAACCGACCGGCCTTGTATGCACCTCGGCGGATATCACGAGGGGCCGGGCGGCCGCCGGGTACGGCGCGGGCACCGACGCCGAGGACGCTGCCGGACCGCTGTGCGTCTCCTACGATGGCCCGGCCGGCGGTGCTTGCTCGGCGGCCGTTCGGGTACCGCGTTTGAATGAGGGTGGTATCCGTATGGGCAGGCGATTACTGAAAGCGATGTGTTCGTGACTCGTCTCAGCGGCTTCGGGGACGACCAGGCAAGCGGGCCGGACGATGATCCCATGGCGGCCCTCGCGCTGGAGCTCGCCGATGCCGTGGACAGTCTCGCGACCCTGTGGGCCGTCGCCGCGCAGGGAGCGCGGCTGCGCCTGTCGCCGCACCAGCTGCGGGCCCTGCGGATCCTTCAGGCCGCACCCGGGCTCAATCTCACCGCGCTGGCGGAGAGCATGGAGATAGGGATGCCGACGGCGAGCCGGCTGTGCGACCGGCTGGAGGCGGCCGGCCTGCTGGAGCGTGTGCTGCACCCGCAGAAGCGGCGCGAGGTGCAGCTGAACCTCACGGGGCACGGCCGGCAGGTGCTCGACGAGGTGGCCTCCCGCCGGTCGCGGGCGCTCGCCGCCGTGTTCGCGGCCATGGGAACGGGCGACCGGGACGCGCTCAGCCGCGGCCTGCAGGGCTTCCTGGCGGCTCAGGACGGCGTCACGCAGCGCCCGGACCGCCCCGACGCCTGATCGCGTGACCAGGACGCGTCAGCCGCGTCGGCCCTTCCAGTCGAGGCAGACCACGGCGGCGTCGGACATGAGGTCCTTGCTGCCGTAGTGCTCGATCAGCCCCGCGACGACCGAGCGTGCCGTCTCGTGCGGCGGCGCGGACCGGGTCGCGCTGAGGATCTGGCGCAGGGCCCGTTCGCCGAACAGATCGCCTGCCGCCGAGCGGGTGCCGTGCACTCCGGTGCTGACCGCGATCAGGCGGTCGCCGGGCTCGACCTGGAACGTCTGCTCCACGTACAGGGTCTCCTCGAACATGCCGAGCGGCAGCTGCGCTTCCAGCTCGATCCGCTCGGTGTGGTCGCCGCGCTGGCGGAACAGCTGCGGTGACCCGGCGTCGACCGCGCGTACCGCCCCGGAGGTCAGATCGAACTCCAGCAGCAGTGTGGAGGCGTACGCCTTGCCGCCGTACTGGGCGAAGACCGCCTGGTCGGCGAGGCACGCCTGGTCGGCCAGGGGGATGCCGGCGCGGCGGGCGTTGCGCAGGGCGCCGACGGCGAGGCTGGTGAGCAGCGAGGCCTCTATGCCCTGGCCCATGCCGTCGGTCACGGTGAGGATGAGGTGGTCGGCGTCGGCGGACCAGTCGAAGTTGTCCCCGCCGATGGCGTAGGCGGGCTCGAGGTGCGCGCCGATGGCGTACTCCTCGCGGGCCGAGCCGCAGCCGGGCAGCAGCTGCCACTGCATCTCGGCGGCGAGGGTGAGGCGGCGGGTGCGGCGCGCCTGGAGGTAGAGGTCGGTGTCGCGGTCGGCGGTGGCGACCTCGTGGCCGAGCGCCGTGGCGAAGTCGCCGAGCTGGAGCACCGTGTCCGGGTCGACGGGCCCTGCGGGCAGGCGCACCGAGAGGACGCCCATGCGGTCTCCGCGCACGGTGATGGGCAGATGCAGCAGGTGGCCCGGGGGCTCGCGCAGCACCTCGATGACCGGGCTCTGGTTGATGAAGGCGCTGCCCGCCGGGCCGTTGTGGGCGGGCACCGGGGTGCCGGTGTGCGGCAGGTGGGACACCGGTTGCAGCACGGTCAGTCCGTAGTCGGCCAGCAGGAGGGTGACCTCCTCGGCTCCCGCCCGCTCGGCCAGCAGACGGCGGGCGGTGGCGACCAGCGCGTGGGGCGGGGCCGCGCGCAGCAGGGCCTCCGCGGACGGAAGCGATTCAGAGGCTTTCACGGCATCCACCCTCTCGCCTGGTGGCCTCCACGCTACCGCTGCGCGGGCCGGTACCGGCAGCGCTCCTTCCGGCCGGGAGGTCAGGTGCCCTCCGTGCGCCGCTCCGGCCCGGTCGGCGTCATGGTGTGGCACAGCAGCAGACAGACGTCGTCGTCGCGTTCGGAGTCGTGCAGGAGGGGTTTGAGCAGGGCGTCTGCGGCGGCGTCCAGGTCCTGTTCCAGCTCGGGTGCGCTCAGTGCGCCCAGCGCCCGGCCGAGGCGTTCGATGCCGGGGTCGATGCCCTGCGCCCGGCGTTCGACCAGGCCGTCCGTGTACAGCACCAGGGACGAGCCGGGCTGCAGGTCGGCGACATGGTCGGCATAGGTGTACGTCACCGGGATGCCCAGCATGACGCCCGGCTTGTCGCCGAGGACCCGTACGGTTCCGTCGGCGCCGCGCACGACGGCGGGCGGATGGCCGGCCGACGCCCAGACCACCTCGGGTTCGCGGGGCCGGAAGCGGGCGACCAACGCGGTGGCGTACAGGTCGGGTTGCAGGTGCCGGAGCATGTGGTGCAGGCGCGTGAGGATCTGGCCGGGGGTGGAGTTGTCGACGGCGTAGGCGCGCAGCGCGGTGCGCAGCTGGCCCATGACGACGGCGGCGTGCAGCCCGTGGCCGGTGACGTCCCCTATGACGGCCAGCAGGCTTCCGTCGGGCTGGAGGAAGGCGTCGTACCAGTCGCCGCCGATGTTCAGTCCCTGGGTGGCGGGGAGGTAGCGCGCGGCCAGGAGCAGCCCGGGGACGGCGGGCAGGTCGGTCAGCTGGGCGCGCTGCAGGGTGTCGGCGGTGTCGCGGTAGCGCTCGTAACGGCGGGCGTTGTCCAGGGCGATGCCGGCGCGGCGGGCGAGTTCGACCAGCATCACGCAGGTGTCGGGGTCGAAGCGGGGGCCGGGCGCGGTGAGGGTGAGGACGCCCAGCAGGCTGTGGGCTCCCAGGGGGATGGCCAGCAGGGGCCGCTCGGGAGACAGCGCGGAGGGCGGGAGGTCGCCGATGCCGGGCAGGTTGCCGGGGTGGGGGGCCGCGTGCTGGGGGCGGCCCGTGCGGGCGGCGGCCACTGCGGCCGCCGAGTGCTCCCGCACCCGGTGGGGCCGCTCGTCGTCGTGGTCCTCGTCGAAGAGCCAGACGTCGAGGTCGGCCGCGTAGTCCGGGATCAGCAGTTCGGACAGCCGGCGCAGGACGGCCGTGGGGCTGAGGGACGCCGTGATGGCGGCGCTGGCGTCACCGAGGAAGGTCAGCAGGCGCCGGGCCCGCTCCGCCTCGGCGCGGGCGGCCCGCTCGGCGTCGAGCAGTTCCCGCTGGGCCCGTACGGCGGCTTGGAGGTCGGAGTGCAGTGCCAGCACGCCCTGGTTGGTGTCGTGCAGCTCCTCCCGGTGCAGCCGGATGAGGTGTTCCTGTTCGTCCAGCAGGCTCAGCAGGGCTGCGGTGTTCTCGTCGGCGTGCAGGAGGGCCTCGGGCAGCGGCAGGCCGGCGCGGGGAGGGTGCCCGGAGGGCGGGTGGGGCACGGGGCAGCTGAGGGCGGGCTCGCCGTCCGGGGCCGCCAGGGCGGAGCCGACCGGCCGCAGCGAGACGTCGAGCCGGCCGTCCTTGTGCGCGGTGTGCCGCAGGTGGAGCAGGAGTTCCCACTCGCCGCCCCGGCCCAGGCAGTGGCACAGCCGGGCCGTGAGCGAGGTGAGGAAGCGGGCCCGCTCCAGCGCCGGGGTCTCGCCGTCGGTGAGGACGCGGTCGACGGCGGCACGGGCCAGGGCCGCGTCGGTGGCGGACGCGATCTTCCAGACGTCGGGAATTGCGGTCATGGAGGTCCGTCCGGGGGTTCGGGGGCCAGGACGGCCACGCTGGTGTCGTCGCGCAGCGGGCGTGCCGCGCTGCCGGCGTCCCGCAGGACGACCGCGGCCGTCACGGCCGGGTCGTGGCCGAGGAGCTGGGAGTCGTGCGGTGGCTCCCAGCGGCCGGGCAGCCCGTCGCTGTGCAGGACGAGCAGGCTGTCCGGCCGCCACGACGACTGCTGTACGGGCACGGTGGCGGGAAAGTGTGCTCCGACGATGCCCGGGTGGGAGATGACAGGCTGCCACTCGTCGTCGGTGCGGAGCCGGGCGCCGATGTTGCCGACGCCGGCGAAGGACAGCCGGCCGGTGCTCTCGTCGAGCTGGGCGACGGCGACGGCCGCACCGCGCGTGGTCCGCAACGCCTCGTGGAGGCGGCGCAGGATGTCGGCCGGCGGCAGGTCGGCGCTCGTGTGCAGTTCCTCCACGGCGGCGGTGGACGCCTCGGCCGCCTTGCCGCCGTGGCCGAGTCCGTCGGCGAGCAGCAGGGTGACCGTCGCACCGGAGCGCACCCAGGTGAAGGCGTCGCCGGAGTGCTCGGCATGGGCGAGCGAGGTGACGACGCCCCCGGCCCGGGCGCCCGCCGCGGAGTGGGCCGGTCCCGGGGACGAGGTGCGCGGGGGACGCGCGGGCCTGATACGCGCCACGGCGACGGTGCCCCGGCCCGGCCTGCTGTGCAGGTCGAAGTCGCTCGAGACGCGCAGGCAGGTCCCCAGGCCCGCGCCGAGCGAGGAGGAGGCGGTGGTGTGCCCGTCCCGCAGTGCCGCCTGTACGTTGCCGATCCCCGGCCCGTGGTCGAGCGAGGTGATCTGCACCCCGGGCACGGCTTCCGCTCGGGTGTCGCAGGGACCGGTCAGGTTGATCAGGATGCGGCCGCCGCTGGCGTGCTTGACGAGGTTGGTCGCCAGCTCGGTGGCCACCAGCGCCGCGCCCGCGGTGGAGTGGGCGTCCAGCCCGGTGCGGGCGCAGGCGGCTTCGGCGGCCACGCGCACGTCCCGCACCCGGGTGCTGTCCTGGACGGGGATGTCCCAGACCCGGCTCATGGCGCACCCGTGCGCGGGCCGGGCACGCCCGTGGCCCAGTCGGTGACGGTGACGGTCGTGCCCTTGCCGGGACGGCTGTCGAGCGTGAACTCCTGGACGAGCCGTTTGGCGCCGCTCAGGCCCAGGCCCAGGCCGCCGCCGGTGGTGTAGCCGTCGGTCATGGCCAGGTCGATGTCCCGGATGCCGGGGCCGTCGTCGACGAACGACAGCCGCAGTCCGCACCTGCCCCCCTCTTCCAGGACCGTCATCTCCATGGACCCGCCACCGCCGTGCACCAGCGTGTTGCGGGCCAGTTCACTGACCGCGGTGACCAGCTTCGTCTGCTGGACCAGACTGAAGCCGAGGTCCGCCGCGGCCCGGCGTACGCGCTGGCGTACCCAGGCCAGGTCCGCGTCCGAGCCGATGGGCAGACGCGTGGTCGGCGCGAGTGGGGCATGCATCATGCACCCTCTTCCGGGTGAGCGGGTGAGGCTGCCGAGGGGGCACGGCCCAGCAGGGACAGCGCCCTCTCGACGTCCAGGGCCGTGACCAGGCCGGGCAGGGTGAGGCCCAGCTCGACCAGGGTGATGGCCACGGCGGGACGCATGCCGGCCAGCACCGTCCTGGCTGCCAGCAGGTGTGCGTTCGCGGCGATCTCGGCCAGGATGCGGCCGAGGAAGGAGTCGACCATCTCCACTCCGGAGATGTCGATCACGACACCGCCCACCGGCACCGGGCCGGCCGCGATGCGGTGGGCGAGGTCGTCCTTGAGCTGTTCGGCCGCCCCGTCGTGCAGCTCGCCTTGCAGGGTGACCAGCAGGACGTCTCCCAGCGCCAGGACCGGCACCGTACCCGCGTGGTCGAAGAAGCCGGTCACCGTGCGTTCGCTCCCGCGTCCGGGCGTGGCGAGACGACGATGCCCTGCTGGGTGAGCGCGTGGGCCAGGGCGTCGGCGAGGCCGGCCCGCGTGATGATCGACCCCAGGTCGATGCCGAGGTGCACGATGGTCTGGGCGATCGCGGGGCGGATGCCGGAGACGATGCACTCCGCGCCCATCAGGCGGGCCGCGGCGACGGTCTTCATCAGGTGCTGGGCGACGAGGGAGTCGACGGTCGGCACGCCGGTGATGTCGAGGATGGCGTACCGGGCCCGCTGCTCGACGATGGCCTCCAGCAGGCTCTCCATCACCACCTGGCTGCGGGCGCTGTCCAGGGTGCCGATCAGCGGTACGGCGATGACGCCCTCCCACAGCCTGATGACCGGCGTGGCCACCTCCATCAGCTGCTGGCGCTGCCGGGCGATCAGCTCCTCCCCCGCGCTGAGGGTCGTCTCCATGACCACCAGACGCAGCGTCCCTATGAGCACCGACAGCGCGAGCGCGCACGCGTGCGCGTGCTCGTCGGCGGACTCGAACTCGGCTCGCAGCAACGCGGCGGCCGGTTCGCGCAGCCCGGCGACCTCCGCGGCGATCTGCGCGGGGCTGGATCCGGCCCGGGCGCGGGAGGCGGCCATCCGGCCGAGCTGGTCCTTCACGGCGCCGAAGCCCGGAGCGTCGATGTCCTCCAGCCGCCCGGAGCGGGCCACCTCGGCCAGGGCGTCCACCACGGCCTTGCACGCCTCGACCGCCTCGTCCCGGGAGACGGTGAACACCGTGCTGAACAGAGCGGCGTCCGCCCACCGCTGGGCGATCTGCTCGCGCCGCCGCTCCAGGAAGCCACCCAGCTCCTGCACGACCTCGGGGGCCACGTCGTGCTGCACCGCCACCTGCATCGTCTCCCTGCTGCGCGCTCGGCGGCCCGCCTGGACGGCAAGCCATGGAACAATTATTGCTTTATGGCAAGCGTCGGCGCGACGGTATCGGCCGAACCACACGCGATCGTCACATTCGGCCCACCGACACCGGCCCGCCGCCCGGGCTCCTGCCCCGCCAGTCCAGACACACCACCAGGGCGTCGTCGTCCGGCGCCGGCCTGCCGCGGTGCCCGGTCAGCTCGCGCAGGATGGCGCGCGGCACCTCGGCGGCGGGCAGCAGCCGGGTGGCCTGGATGGCCCGGGCCAGCGCAGCGTCCCCGTACGTCTCGCCCTTGGGCGAGGCGACGGCGTGCACGCCGTCGCTGACGAAGACGAGCCGGTCACCGGGCTCGACCTGGAACTCCTGGGCCACATAGTCGGTCTCCTCGAACATGCCCAACGGAAGCTGGGCGTCGAAGGTGACGCGCTCCACGGTGCCGCCCCGCAGCCGCAGCAGCTGAGGCGAGCCCGCGTCCACGACACTGGCCCGGCCGGTGTCGAGGTCGAAGTCGAACATGAGCACGGACAGGTAGCAGCGCCCCTGGTAGTGCGCGTAGACTGCCTGGTCGGCCAGGGCCGCCTGGTCGGCGATCGAGATGCCGGCGCGCCGCGCGTTGCGCAGGGCGTTGATGGCCAGGTTGGTCAGCAGGGAGGCCTCTATGCCCTCGCCCATGCCGTTGGTGACGTAGAGCATCAGGTGGTCGGCCGTCGCGGACCAGTCGAAGTTGTCGCCGAAGATGGCGTACGCCGGCTCCAGTTGAGCCCCCAGCTCGTACTCGGGGCGGGAGCAGGAGCGGCCGGGCAGCAGCTGCCACTGCATCTCGGCGGCCAGCGTGAGCCGGTCCTTGCGCCGCGCCTGCAGGTACACGTCGGTGTCCCGCTCGGCCACGATCAGCTCGTGTCCCAGCACCTCGGCGATATCGGCCAGCTCGGGCTCCCAGCGGCGTACCGCCTCGCTCCCGGGCAGGGTCACGGACAGCACGCCGAGCCGGTCGCCGCGCACCGTCACCGGCAGGTGCAGGCGGGCCCGCCCGTCCCGGCCCTCCTCGCAGTACGGCTTCTGCGAGCCGAAGGCCCGGCCGGCCGGGCTGTTGTGCACCGACACCGGCTCCAGCGTGTGGGGCGGCACCGCGACCGGCTGAAGCACCGTCAGGCCGTAGTCGGCCATCAACAGCTCGACGTCTTCCGCGCCGTACTGCTCGATCAGTACGACGCGCACGGCGTCGGGCAACTCATGGGGAGCCGCCGTGCGCAGAGCGCGTTCAGCGGCATGGAATCTCTTCACGATGGGAAACACACCAACCTTTCGCCGGACAACGTAGGGGCCTCGCTCACGAGGCCGAACTCCCGCTTGAGCCACGTCGGTCGCACCGGATCGGCTCCGGCCGCGCGTGCGCCTAGTACGCTGACAGGCGCCCCAGTGCCTGCGAGAGTGTGACCGTGACTGCCTTCCGCCGCCGCCCAGAGCCCGAAGAGGTCGCACGTGTGACCACCAAGGCCGTCGAGCTGCTGGAGGTCGTGTGGGGCCGGGCCTCGACCGCGCCCACCTCCGCGTCCCAGCTTCGGGTGCTGCACATCCTCGAGCACCATGACGGCATCAACCTGCGCACGCTCGCCGAGAGTCTCGCCTCGACCCCGCCGTCCACGAGCCGGTTGTGCGACCGGCTCGTGGCCGCGGGGTTCGTCGAGCGGGTGGTGAGTGCGGAGGACCGGCGCGAAGTGCGGCTGCACCTCAGCGGCCCAGGACGCGCCTTCCTCGCCGACCTGCGCACCCGCCGGGAGCGGGAGTTGCGGAAAGTGCTGGCGGATATGCCCGCCGCAGAGCGGATCGCGCTGCTGGAGGGGCTCGAGGCGTTCTGCGCCACAGCCGCGACGCAGATACACGAGGACACCACGGATCCCAGCAGCCAGACCGCCTGAGCCGCCGTTGGCGGCGCCTGCGCCACCGTCGCCTTTCGGCGACGACGACCAGCGCACGGAGTGGTCTCCGTCCACCGGAGCATTCCAGGTCCTTCCCCGCGCACGTCCGACACGGTTACTTTGTTGCCTCATGGCTATTGTTGTCAAACGGCAACAGTGCGTCTGACAGCCCTTACCTGGATTCGGTTACCCCGTAACGGCGCGATGTGCGGTGGTTGTGCCGTACGTCTCGGCCACAGCCGGCCCGAACCGGGAAAGAGGGCTGGTCAGCCGCGCGTACGGCGGGCTTCTCGGACCACCGCGCGCCCGCTCAGGCCAGGGCGCGGGCGATGAGCAGGGCGACGTCGTCCTCGCCGCCGGGCGAGCGCAGGGTCTCGAGGAGCCGGTCGCAGGTGTCCTCCACATCGTGGCCGCGGGTCGCGGTGAGGGTGTCGAGGAGGGTGTCCAGGCGGGCGTCGATGGGCTCGCTCCGGGTCTCGACCAGGCCGTCGGTGTAGAGGACCAGTTCGTCGCCGGGGCGGAAGGGGATGGTGGCCGCCTCGAAGGGCACCCCGCCGACGCCGAGCGGCGCGCCGGTGGGCAGGTCGAGCAGCCGGGCCGCCCGGCCGCGCCGGGTCAGGGCCGGGGGCAGGTGGCCGGCGAGGCAGATCTCGCAGGTGCCCTGGTGGGGGTCGTAGACGCAGTAGATGCAGGTGGTGATGGTCTGCTCGATGACTTCGGTCAGGTGGTCCAGGTGGTGGAGGGCCTCGGCGGGGGCGAGCGAGAGTTCGGCGAACGCGCGGGCGGCGCTGCGCAGTTGGCCCATGGTGGCGGCGGCCTTGATGCCGCTGCCCATGACGTCCCCGACGACCAGGGCGGTGCGGTCGCCCTGCAGGGGGATGGCGTCGTACCAGTCGCCGCCGATCTCGCTCGTGGCGCCGGCCGGCTGGTAGCGGCAGGCGACCTCCAGGCCGGGCAGGTCCGACGGGGGCTCGGGGAGCAGGCTGCGCTGGAGGGTGAGGGCCGCGTCGCGCTGGGCCTGGTATCCGCGGGCGTTGTCGATGCAGACCGCGGCGCGGGCGGCCAGCTCGGAGGCGAGGAAGGCGTCGGCGTCGTCGAAGGGGACGGGGTTGCGGATGCGGGTGAGGTCGAGGGCGCCCAGGACTTCGCCCCGGGCCAGGAGCGGTACGGCCAGGTAGGAGTGGACGCCGGCCGCGTCCATGAGGGAGGCGGCCTCGCCGTGCCGGGCGATGCGGCCCAGATCCTCCCGGGTGGTGTGGGGCACCAGGACGGGCCGGCGGGTGCGCACGCACCGGGTGATCAGCCGGTCACCGCTGTACGTGGCGAGCCCCCCGGGCGGGTCCGCGGCCCGGACGGCCTCGGTGGGGTGGGCCGCGCTCACGGCGAGGGCGCGGAAGTGGGCCGGCCCGTCGTGCGGCGCGGCCCGGCCGTCGAGGGCGCTGTCGAGGACGTCCACGGCCGCCACGTCGGCCAGCACCGGCACGACGACGTCGGCGAGTTCGCGCGCGGTGGTCTCCACGTCGAGGGTCGTGCCCACGCTGGCGGAGGCCCGGGCGATCAGTGACAGCCGTTCCCGGGCCCGGGCCGCCTCGGCGGCGGCCCGATGGCGTTCGGTGACGTCGATGACGGCGTAGGCGAGGCCGAGGACCCGCCCGCCGGAGTCCTCCAGCCGGTAGTACGACACGGACCAGGCGTGGTCGTGGTCCGGGTCGGCGGGGGGACGGCAGACGATGTGCCGGTCCACGACCGACTCGCCGGTCTCCAGGACATGGCGCAGACGTCCCTCGGGGTCGGTGTCCAGGAAGGTGAGGATCTCGCCGACCGGGCGGCCCAGGCGCTCGGCGGCGGACTGACCGGTGATGCGTTCGAGCGCGGGATTCACGGCCAGGTACCGCAGGTCCGGGTCCAGGATGGCCAGCCCGACGGGGGACTGGGAGACCAGGCACATGGCGAGGGCGGCATCGCGCTCGACGCGCTCCACCGCGCTCTGGTCGGCGGCGAGGCCCAGGGCGTAGACGTCGCCGAGGTCGTCCAGCAGCCGCATGTTGCGGAACTCCACCATGCGGGTGCTGCCGTCCTTGCGCCGGATCGGGAAGGCCCCGGCCCAGTCGGTGCCCGTGCCCATGACCTCGGCGAACAGCTTGATCACTTCGTCGCGTTGCTGCTCGTGGACCATGAGCCGGGCCGCGTACTGCCCCAGCGCCTGCTCGGCGCTGTAACCGAAGAGGTCCTCCGCCTTCGGGCTCCAGAAGACCACCTGCCCCTTGGGGTTCAGGACCACCGCGGCGACGCTGAGCAGATCCAGCAGGCCACTGGGCGGCGCGGCGGAACTCGCCGCCGACCGGTCGTGGCCTGCCCGGGAGGGTTCCGTCGCGCCCATGCCTCGGCTTCCTTCCCGCCCGGCCCCTCGGCTCGCGCCGTACGGGCCGGCGTTCTGGTCTCGTCCCTCGTCTCTCCTCCATGGTCGGCCCAGGCCGGGCAGCACACATCTGGACCGGCCGCGGGACACCAGCCCAAGGGGCTTGGTCGCGGTGCGCTCCGTGGTGGTGGCAGGCGTTCTCCGCCGGCGTGTACGGCGTCGACGCCCGCCGGGGCCGCCGGGGCCGCCGGGGCCGTCGGGGCCGTCGGGGCCGTCGGGGCCGTCGGGGCCGTCGAGGCGACGGGTCTGCCGGCCGGGATCCCCGTCACCACCGGCACCGTCGACGCGTCTGTTCGCCACCCCGGAGCAGACGATCATCGTGATCCGGCCGTACCGCGTGGATGCTAGGGTCGCGACCGCGCGGCACGGGATGAGGCGGCTGACGCGAGCCCGTCCGCTCGGCTTCCCCGCCGGTCACGCCGGCCGGCCCGGCACCGGAGCCGGCGTTCCGTCCTGACGACAGCAGGAGTCACCGTTTGACCAGCCGAGTCCTTCTGGTCTCCGCCGCGATGAGCGTGTCCGCGCGGCAGGCGCGTTTCGACGACGGTGGCTCCCTCGATGACGGCGGCGCGGCACGGGCCCGTGCGGCGGCGGGGTCGCTGCCGTCCGCGGTGCGCGTCCTCACCTCGCCCGTCGCGCGCTGCCGGGAGACGGCCGTGGCGCTGGGCCTCGGCGGCGTGCCGGCACGGGAGTTGGCGGGGCTCGACGTGTGGCGCTGGCGCGGCCGGACGCTGGACGAGGTGGGGGCCGCCGAGCCGGACGCGGTGGGCCGCTGGCTCACCGACCCGGAGTGCGCACCGCACGGCGGTGAGTCCGTGCACGACCTGTGCGGGCGCGTCGCACGCTGGCTGGCCGACGCCCAGGCCCTGGAGGGTCGTACCCTCGCCGTGGTCGAGCCGGAGGTGGTGCGGGCGGCGGTCGTCGGCGCGCTGGGGCTGCCCCTCTCCGTCTTCTGGCGCCTCGACGTACCGCCGTTGACGGTCACCGAACTCAGTGGCCGGGCCGGGCGCTGGAATCTGCGTCTGGGGCGCCCGCTCGCCGCGCCTGAGGAGGCCGGATAGCCGCTGCGGGGCCGGGGTCGGGCGGCCAAGGGCCCGGCGGTGCCACGCCGAAGGGCCCCTCGGAGGGTTCCGAGGGGCCCTTCGGCGGCCGGACGGGTCAGTGTGCGGCGGGGACCGCGTGCCCGCTCGCGGCCTTCGTCGGCCTGGGGTTCAGCAGCCGGTCGGCCAACTCGCCGAAGGCGAGGCCGAATCCGGCCCACAGCGCGGTCTGGATCGCCAGTGCGGAGAGCCGGAACCGCCACAGCAGGGTGGCCGGGAAGTCCTTCGGCACCTCGTTGACGGCGGGCAGGAACTGGTAGGCCAGGCCGGTCACGACGGTGAACGCGGCCACCGCGACCACGGTCGCCCACCAGGTGCCAAGGCTCGGCGCGAGCCGCTTGCCCAGGAGGGTGGCGGCGACCGCCAACAGGACGCTGAGCAGCATCATCAGGAAGTACAGGGCGGTCCGCTTGCCGATGGTGCCGGGGTCGCCCACCGACGGCGGGTTGGCCGGATACTTCAGGAACGGCACCACGTACACGGCGAGGAGTGCGCACCCCGACAGCAGCAGTGCCGTGGCCCGCGGGCCGAAGCGGCCCACCCGTCCGAGGGCGAAGCAGAAGGCGAGCGCCGCGATCCCGCCGAAGGCGACCCCGTAGACGAGGACGCCGGTGGCGAGGCCCGCGGTGGACTGCAGGGAGCGGGAGACGGCCTCCGTCTCGTGCTCGTGCGCGTGAGCGTGCTCGAAGCTGATCGCCTTGTCGACGTTCGGCTCACCGACGACGTACGCCACGACCAGGGCGAGCAGGCCGGCCGCGAGGCCGGCGAGCATGCCCCGTACGAGCAGGTTCCGTACGGTTGCGGAGTTCATGGGTGTGCGGTGTCCCCGGCGTCAGTGGCAGGGGAAGCCGAGCAGGTGACGGGCGTCGTGCACCCACTCGTGGACGTCCGTGCCGTTGAACACGGAGGTGGCGCCCTGCTCGGCGCCGACGAAGTAGAGCAGGATCAGCATGAGGACGCCGAAGAAGACCGCCCAGGGAGCTATCGCCTTCAGCGGCAGCTTGGCGGGAACGACGGGGGTGGTGGCTGTCGGCTGGGCGACGGTCTGCGCCATGGCAGGACCTCCTCTGGGAGTTCGCGTCCCATCTCGGTGGTGCACAGGACGACGGCCACGGGTCTGACTCGCGGGTCCCTTGCGGGGGGTTCCGCATACAGTGGCGCGACCGTGCCGGATTCTCACCGGCTTCCGTTCCGCCGTCGTCGATATCGGACCGACCGTACCGCGTGACAGGCGCATGGCCAAGACCGCCTCCCCGTACGTGATCTTCCTCTCCCACCGGGTGGGGCGCGACGAGTCCGGTGGGCCTGCGGTGGCGGCCCCGGTGTCCGTGCCGGGCGGCGCCGGCGGCTACACCTGTGCGGAGCGGGCCTGGATGCCGGGGCGGAACTTCGGGACGCGGAGGGTGATCTTGGTGCCCGCACCGACGCCCGTCTCGATGACCAGGCCGTGGTCGTCGCCGTAGACCTGGCGCAGCCGGCGGTCGACGTTGCTCAGGCCGATGCCGGTGGCCGGGCCGGCGGTGCCGCGCAGGATGGCGCGCAGGCGTTCCGGTTCCATGCCGACGCCGTTGTCCTCGACGACGACGCGGGCCTCGGCGCCCTCGTCCTCGGCGACGATCGTCACGCTCAGGCGCTCCACGGATCCCTCCAGACCGTGCTTGAGGGCGTTCTCGACCAGGGGCTGCAGACAGAGGAAGGGCAGCGTCACGGGCAGCACCTCGGGGGCGATGCGCAGGGTCACCTGGAGTCGGCGGCCGAAGCGGGCGCGGGCGAGTTCCAGGTACTGCTCGATGGAGCGCAGTTCCTCGGCGAGGGTGGTGAAGTCGCCGTCGCGCCGGAAGGAGTAGCGGGTGAAGTCGGCGAATTCCTGAAGGAGTTCGCGGGCGCGCTCGGGGTCGGTGCGGACGAAGGACGCGATGCTGGCGAGGGAGTTGTAGATGAAGTGCGGGGAGATCTGCGCGCGCAGGGCCCGCACCTCGGCCTCGCGGGCGCGGGCGCGGACCCCGTCGAGACCGGCGAGTTCCAGGTCGACGGAGAGCCGGCGGGCCGCTTCCTCGCCGGCGCGCACGAGAGCGGTGGACTCCTCGGCGGCGAACACGGCGAGGGCGCCGGGGGCGGCTGCGCCGTGCGCGCCGTCGGCGGTGAGAGGCAGCAGCGCGCCCCAGCGCACGGGGCAGCGGGGGTCGTCGCAGGACAGCGGGAAGGTGCGGGCGCGGGGCGGGTGGGCGAGCAGCGCCGTCACCTCCGCGCGATGGTGGTCGCCGGCGCCGTCCCAGGCGAGCACGGAGGCGCCGTCGGTGAGGGCGAGGGCGGGGGTGCCGAGCAACGGGCGCAGCCTGCGGGCGGACTTGCGGGCGGCGTCCGGGGTGAGCCCGGCGCGCAGGGGCGCCGCGGCGAGCGCCGCGCTGTGCAGGCCGTGGGCCAGGGCGCGGGCTCCCTCGCTGTCGGCGGAGTGCTCCTGCTGCCGGCGCGCCGCACCATGCCCCAGCGCGGCCCCGAGCACGAACAGCGCGAGCCCGGCCAGCACGAGCGCGGCGGTACCGAGGACGGTCATGACGTGAGCGGGGTCGGGCCGGCGGGGCGGGCGCCGGGGGCGGAGGAGGCGCGCCGGCCCACCTCGGCACGGGCCACACGGCCGCACTCCCCCGGCCCCCGGTTCGCGGCGCACCGCCCGGCACACCGACCGGCCCCACCATCGCAGTCCCTCGACCCCCGGCTCCCGGCAACCGTGAACACCGCGGCCCGCCCGGCACACCGACCGGCCCCAGCGCCGCACCACCCGGCACCCCGCCCCGGCCGCCAACTCCCCGCAACCATGAACACCGCCCCTCCCCCGGCACACCGACCAGCCCCACCCCCGAACCGCCCGGCACCCTCCCCCGGCCCCCGGCCCGTCACAGCCATGAACACCGCGCCTCCGCCGGACAGTTGGCCCTCGTAGCTCCCCCAGTCCGGCAGCGCGCGGTCGGGGGCCGGTGTGGGGGCATGGTGGGCGGTGTCGGTGTCGGTGGGTGGCACTGGGGCATCCTCCGTCAAGGCGTCGCCGGTCCGGGGCGGGTGGGGGGCGGGGGTTCGGGGAGGTGGAGGCGGGACATGGTCGCGGCGGTGCCCGGCGGGACGCGGTCGCGGGTGGCCAGGGAGGTCAGGACCATCGCGGTGAAGCCCGCGGGGACGGACCACACCGCGGGCCAGGCGAGCAGCGTGTGCAGCCAGCCCGAGCGCGCGCCGCCGGCGATCGTGGCCGTCACCGCGGTGAACGCCGAGCCGCCGCCGACGAGCAGCCCGGCGATCGCGCCCGGCGGGGTCAGGCCGCGCCACCAGATGCCGAGGACGAGCAGCGGGCAGAAGGAGGAGGCCGAGACGGCGAAGGCCAGGCCGACCGCGTCCGCCACGGGCAGGTCGCTGACCACGGCCGCGGCGGCGGTCGGCACCGCGATGGCGGGCAGTGTGGCGAGCCGGAAGTGGCGGACGCCGAGCGTGGGCAGGACGTCCTGGGCGAGGACGCCCGCGACCGACATGGTGAGCCCGGAGGCCGTGGACAGGAACGCGGCGCACGCGCCGCCGGCGACGAGCGCGCCGAGCAGGTCCCCGGCGACGCCGCCGAGCAGCCGCTCCGGCAGGACGAGGACCGCGGCGTCGGTGTCGCCGGTAAGCAGCAGGTCGGGGGCGTACAGGCGGCCGAGCATGCCGTACACGGGGATGAGGAGATAGAACGCGCCGAGCAGGGCGAGCACGCTGACGGTGGTGCGGCGGGCGGCGCGGCCGTCGGGGTTGGTGTAGAAGCGGACGACGACGTGCGGCAGGCCCATGGTGCCGAGGAAGGTGGCGAGGATCAGCCCGTAGGTGGCGTACAGGCTGTGCTGTTCGCGGTCCGAGGACAGCGGTCTGGCCCAGCTGGAGGGCGCGGTCCGGCCGGGGCCGGCGTCGGGCAGGGGGACGCGGGCGCCGGCTGGGAAGCGCAGGGCCGTGTCCGTGCCGATCCGGTGCCGGCCCGCGCCGAGCCGCAGGGAAGTCCCGTGCACCGTACGGCCGTCGACCGTCCCGGAGGCGGTCACGCGGACCGGTGCGCGCACGGTGAGGGTGAGCGACCGGTCGACGCGCACCTCGGTGGAGCGGTGGAAGACGGGCCGTTCGTCCCAGGCGGCGGCCGGGGCGCCGTCGCCGCGCCAGGCCAGCAGCAGGAACACCACGGGCACCAGCAGGGCGGTGAGTTTCAGCCAGTACTGCAAGGCCTGGACGAAGGTGATGCTGCGCATGCCGCCTGCGGCGACGGCCGCGGTCACCACGGCGGCGACGATCAGTCCGCCGAGCCAGCCGGGGGCGCCGGTGAGCAGCCGGAGGGTGAGGCCGGCGCCGCGCAGCTGGGGCAGCAGATACAGCCAGCCGATGCCGACGACCAGCACGCCGGCGATCCGGCGTACCGCCCGGGACTCCAGCCGGGCCTCGGCGAAGTCGGGCAGCGTGTAGGCGCCGGAGCGGCGCAGCGGGGCGGCGACGAAGGCCAGCAGCACCAGGAATCCGGCGGTGTAGCCGATGGGGAACCAGAGCATGTCGACGCCCTGGGCGAGGACCAGTCCGGCGACGCCGAGGAAGGAGGCGGCGGAGAGGTACTCGCCGCTGACCGCGCAGGCGTTCAGGCGCGGGGCGACGGTGCGGGAGGCGA
This sequence comes from Streptomyces sp. NPDC007189, assembly GCF_040703635.1. Taxonomy (NCBI): domain Bacteria; kingdom Bacillati; phylum Actinomycetota; class Actinomycetes; order Kitasatosporales; family Streptomycetaceae; genus Streptomyces; species Streptomyces sp. NPDC007189. Next base: position 604,103 of record NZ_JBEYEY010000003.1, on the reverse strand, counting down.
CGTAGAAGTCGGAGGTGGTGCGGGAGATGCGCAGGCCGAGCGCGCCGACGAGGACCGTGGCGAGGATCACGGCGGTCACGCCCACGATGCCGTACGTCTGGTTCACCGGCCGGCTCCGGCGGCAAGTCGGCGCATGGTCAGGGGCGTTCCGAGGGCGTGCCGGCGGCCGTGCCGGTCTCGTTGTGTTCGGCGCGGCGCACGTACCAGACGCCGATGGCGAGCAGGGCGGGGTACGGCGCCACGCCGAGAAGGAGCCAGACGGCCAGGGGGACGCGGGGTGCGGCGTCGGCAAGGGGGAGGATGCGCAGCAGGACGGGGAGCAGGCCGAGCAGGAGCGCGAGGAGGGCGGTGGCGGTGAGCGCGGCCCGGAGCTGGCGCCGTATCAACCGGCGCGCGGCCGCCTCGGAGCGGGGGTGCGGGGAGGGCGCCGGGCGGGGTGCGGTCGTACGGCCCGCGGGGCGCGGCCGTCCGGTGACCACCTCTCTGCGAGGGACGGATTCCGCACCCATGCCGCACTCCCCGACGCCGCGGTGATCACCTTGTGCTGCGGCGAGTGTACGCAGCGGGCCCGTGCCGGGACAGCGGCCGGACCACAATCGCCACAGCACCGTCACCCGGCGAACGGGTGAGCGGCTCAACGCGCCCTGCCCGCCGCGTGCTTGGTCAGCAGGTCGCGCAGTTCGCGGGCGTTGCGCCGGCTCACGGCGAGGAGGCGGTCGCCGACCCGTACGGAGACGTTGCCGCCGTCCAGGCGGAGTTCCTCGATGCGGCCGAGGGCGACGAGCCGGCTGCGGTGGATGCGGACGAACCCGCGGGCGCGCCACTGTTCCTCCAGGGTGGACAGCGGGACGCGCACCAGGTGGCTGCCGCCGGGGGTGTGCAGGCGCGCGTAGTCGCCCTGGGCCTCGACATGGGTGATGTCCGCGATGGGCACGAACCGGGTCACCCCGCCCAGTTCGACGGGGACGTGGTCGCCGAAGGCGGGCGCGGGGGCGGGGGCGGGCGGGGTCAGGGCGGCCGGCCGGGGTCCCTGTCCGGCCCGGACGAGTTCGGCGACCCGGCGCACGGCTTCGGCGACGCGTTCCTTGCGGAGGGGCTTGAGCAGATAGTCGACGGCCTTGAGGTCGAAGGCGCGGACCGCGAAGTCGTCGTGCGCGGTGACGAAGACGATCAGCGGGGCGGCCGCGAACCCGCCGACCAGGCGGGCCAGTTCGAGGCCGTCGAGTCCGGGCATGTCGATGTCGAGGAAGACGACGTCGACGCGCTCCTCGCCGTCCGGCCCGCCCTCCATGGCCCGGCCGAGCCGGCGCAGCGCCTCGGTGGGCCCGGCCGCGGGTACCACGGCGCCGACCCGGGGATCGCGCTCGAGGAGGTACAGCAGCTCCTCGAGCGCGGGTTCCTCGTCGTCCACGGCCAGCACCCGCAGGGGGGCGTCGCTCGCGCCCATCCGCACCGCTCCTCCCTCGTTCAACCACTCACGGTCGCATGGTGGTCCTGCCGGCCGCCGGCGTCGAGATGGCCGGCGGCGGTGTACGACGGCCGCCGCCGGGCGAGGATCCGGGGGTCCGCGAAGACGAGGCGAGGAGACCCGGTGGCACGCAGCAAGCCTGACGCGTGGGACGCGCACTACGCGGGCGGCGGCCGGTTCCGCCCGCTCGGTGACAGCGAGCGGCGTCTGCTGGCGGAGCATCTCCCGGCGCCGGCGGGCGGGCGCGCCCTGGACCTCGGCTGCGGTCTCGGCGAACTCGCCCGGCACCTGGCCGGTTCAGGCTACCGGGTGGACGCCGTCGACTGGTCGGAAACGGCGCTCGCCGAGGCCCGCCGCACGGACGCGCCCGGGGTGACGTACCGGCGTCTGGACATCGAGCGCGACGACCTCGCCCAACTCACCGGCAGCGGCTATGACGTGATCGTCCTGCGGCTGAGCTTCGCCTTCGTCCGCGACCGCACCCGGGTGCTGAACCGGCTGCGCGAGCGGCTGCGTCCCGGCGGGGCGCTGTGCGTGATCACACCGGTGGCCGGCGCCGTACCTGAGGACCGGCGCGGCATCGCCCTGGACGAGGAGGAGATCGGCCTGCTCGGCGCCGGCTGGGCGAAAGCCGACCGGTACGACGCCGACGGCCTGGCCGTGCTCGTGCTGCGCGGCCCCGCTCCCGCCGCCCCCGGGTACGCCGGCAAGGGCAGCCCTTCGCCGCACGCCCTCACCGGGGCCGGAGTGGTCGTGACGGACGCGGCGGGCAGGGTGCTGCTGGGCTGGTCGGTGCGGGGTGTCTGGGAGCTGCCGGGCGGCAAGAACGACGCGGACGAGGACTTCGCCGCCGCGGCCGTGCGGGAGCTGGAGGAGGAGACGTCCTTGAAGGCCGATCCGGCCGGGGCGCGGGTGCGGGCGATCCTGATGGACTCGGTGCACGGCATTCCGCGGGTGACGGCGGCCGTCCGGGTGGGCGCCTTCACCGGCGAGCCGGTGGTCACCGAACCGCGGCTGATGCGCCGCTGGGAGTGGCACGAGACCGCTGATCTCCCGCTGCTGGGGCGGCCGTTGTTCACGCCGAGCGCGCATGTCCTGGACACGGTGTGGCCGGGTCTGCTGCCGGGGCTGCCGCCCGTGCACCGTTACCCGGTGGCCGAGGGCTGAGCGGCCACGTCCGGTACCACGAGACGGGCGGATTCGCCGGGGCCCACGGGGACCACCCGGTCGCGCAGGCAGACGTCGATGGGGGCGCGGTCGGAGTCCGGTACGGAGATCTCCAGCAGGCCGCTGCGCAGCCGGAGGTGGACGCCCCAGTGGCCGTGGTAGCGGATGCGGAAGCCGTAGGAGGAGAGTTCGGGGAGCGGTACCGGGTCCAGGCACAGGGCGCCGTCGCGGGTCTCCAGGCCGGTCAGTCCGCGCTGGACGAGGTCGAGGGTGCCGGCCATGGCGCCGAGGTGGATGCCCTCGCCGGTGGTGCCGCCCTGCAGGTCGGCGATGTCGCCGCGCAGCGCCTCCTGGACGAAGGCCCAGGCGTCGGCGCGGCGGGCGCGGGTCAGGATCCAGCCGTGGACCAGGCCGCTGAGGGTGGAGCCGTGGCTGGTGCGGTGCAGGTAGTGGTCGACGGTCGCGGTCCACAGCCGCTCGTCGAGGCGGTGGCCCAGCCGGCGGAAGAGGGAGCGGAGTTCGGGCGCGGAGAAGAGGTAGCCGAGCATCAGGACGTCGGCCTGCTTGGACGCCTTGTACCGGTTGACGCTGTCGCCCTCGGCCTCCAGGATCCGGTCCAGGCGCCGGATGTCCCGGTACCGCCTGCGGTAGGCGTCCCAGTCCAGTTCGGCGAGGTCGCCATAGCCCTCGAACTGGCTGATCACCCCTTCGTGGAAGGGCACGTGGAGGGTGCGGGAGATCTCCTCCCAGCGGGCGGGTTCGTCCTCCTCCAGGCCGGTGTTCTGGCTGAGTTCGCGGCGGCGCGGCTCGGGCAGGAGCCGGAGCAGGTCGAGGGCGCGGGCGAGCACCCAGGCGGCGGTGACGTTGGTGTACGCGTTGTCGTCCAGGCCCGGCCGGAGCGCGCCGGGATAGGCGTCGTGGTATTCGTCGGGGCCCATCACGCCCCGGATGCGGTACCGGCCGAGGTGCTCGTCGTAACCGGCCGAGTCCGCCCAGAAGCGGGCGATCTGCAGCAGCATGTCGGCGCCCTCGCCGTGCAGGAAGTCGGTGTCGCCGGTGGCCTCGCAGTACTGCCAGATGTTGTACGCCACCGCCGAGCCGACGTGGTGCTGGAGCCGGGAGTGGTCCTGCAGCCAGCGGCCGGAACGGGGGTTGAGGTGGACCTCCTGGGCCTCCTCGCGGCCGTCGCTGCCGCTCTGCCACGGATACAGCGCGCCGCGCCGCCCGGTCGCGTGGGCGGCGCGGCAGGCGGCGTCCAGTCGCCGGTGGCGGTAGCGGAGCAGGGCGTGGGAGACCTCGGGGAGGTGCAGGTTCAGGTAGGGCAGGACGAACAGCTCGTCCCAGAAGACGTGGCCGCGGTAGGCCTCGCCGTGCAGTCCGCGCGCGGGGACGCCGACGTCGAGGTCGGCGGTGTGCGGGGAGAGGGTCTGCAGCACGTGGAACAGGTGCAGGCGCAGGATGGCGCCCGCCTCGCCGGGGATCTCCAGCGCGGTGCGCCGCCACAGCTGCTCCCACGCCCTGGCGTGGGACTCCAGCAGGTCGTCGAAGCCGGGGGCGGCGCCGACGCGGTCGACGGCGGCCTCCAGCGGGTCGCCGATGGCCGGGTCGTGCGAGGTGTGCAGGGCGACGGTCTTGTCGAGGATGACGGTGCCGCCGGGCACCGGGCGCAGCCGCACGTGCTGGACGGCGCGCAGGGCCTCCTGGCCCGTCGCCACGGGCGCGTCCGCGGTCAGCCGGGCGGCCAGCGCGCACTCGATGCGGGAGGTGCGGGTGTGGCAGCGCAGCCACATCGCGCCGTGTTCGGCGAGGCCGGTCTGCACCTGGGTGAGGTGCCGGCCGTCCAGGTCCCGGTAGCGGTCCACGCCGGAGTTGGTGACGCGTCCGTCGAGCGCGGCCTCGACCTCCAGGTCGACCGGACGGCCGTCGACGCTGAACTCGGTGCGCAAGACGGCGAGATGAGGGTCGGTCAGGTGGACGAGCCGCAGCTGCCGCACGTGCAGGGCGCCGCCGTCGTCGAGGCCGTAGCTGGTGCGGCGTTCCAGCAGGCCGGGGTCGAGATGGAGGGTGATCCGGTGCTCGGTGACGGGGGCGGTGTCCGGGGTGAGCCAGGCGCCGCCCGCCGGCCGGAAGCGCAGCGGCAGCCAGTTGGGCAGGTTGACCATGTCCTCGTTCTCGATCCGGCGTCCGGCGACCTCGGAGGTGAGCCGGTCGTAGCAGCCGGCCACATAGGTGCCGGGGTAGTGGATGTCGTCGGCGGTGCACTCGGGCAGCGCCCCGCGGGTGGCGAAGTAGCCGTTGCCCAGGGTGCACAGCGACTCGCGCAGGCGTTCCTCCTCCGGCCGGTAGCCCTCGTACTCCCAGGTCGGTCCCGTCACGCTCACCCCTCGGACAGCAGGCCGGCGAGGATACGGTCGGGGGTGAGGGGCAGTTCGCGGAAGCGGATGCCGGTGGCGTGGTGGACGGCGTTGCCGATGGCGGCGGCGGTGCCGACGATGCCGATCTCGCCGATGCCCTTGCTGCCCATGGGGTTGAGGTGCGGGTCGTCCTCGTCGATCCAGTGCGCCTCGACGGCGGGGACGTCGGCGTGCGCGGGCACGTGGTAGGAGGCGAGGTCCGCCTCGGTGAAGTCGCCGAACGCCGGGTCCAGGGTGCTGCCCTCGGTGAGGGCCATGCCGAGGCCCATGATCATGCCGCCGGTGAACTGGGAGCGCGCGGTGAGGGCGTTGAGGATCCGCCCGGCGGCGAAGACGCCGAGCAGCCGGCGCACCCGGGCCTCGCCGGTGACGGTGTCGACGGCGACCTCGGCGAAGTGGGCGCCGAAGGCGTGCCGGGCGTAGGGGCTGTCGGCGTCGGCCTCGCCGGCGGTGTCGGCGCGGGTCTCGATGCCGTCGGCGGGCGGCGGTCCGGGGTGCTCGGCGAGCCGGGTCGCCAGTTGGGTGCACGCCTTGTGTACGGCCCAGCCCCAGGACGCGGTGCCGGTGGAGCCGCCGGCCAGCCAGGCCGACGGCAGGTCGCTGTGCCCGATCTCGGTGCGGACCCGGTCGACGGGCGCGCCGAGGGCGTCGGCGGCGATCTGGGTGAGGACGGTACGGGCCCCGGTGCCGATGTCGGTGGCGTTGATCCGGACGGTGAAGGTGCCGTCGGGCAGGGCGCGGGCGGCCGCGGTGGCCGGGACGGACGAGGCCGGGTAGGTGGCGGCGGCCACGCCGGTGCCGATGAACAGCGGTCCCTCGGCGCGGCTGCGGGGGCGCGGGTCGCGGTCGGCCCAGCCGAAGCGGCGGGCGCCCTCGCGCAGGCACTCCACCAGGTGCCGGCTGCTGAACGGCTTGCCGCTCCCCGGTTCCCGCCCGGGCTCGTTGCGCACCCGCAGCTCCACCGGGTCCATGCCGAGCGCGTCGGCGAGTTCGTCGAGGGCGGATTCCAGGGCGTACATGCCGGGCGCCTCGCCGGGGGCGCGCATCCAGGACGGGCCGGGGATGTCCAGCGGGACCGCCCGGTGGGCGCTGAGCAGGGCCGGGGTGGCGTACATGACGCGGGAGGGCACCGAGGCCTGCTCGACGAACTCCCGCACCCGGGAGCTGTGGGTGGTGGTCTCGTGCAGCAGGGCGGTGAGCCGGCCGTCGGCGCTCGCGCCGAGGCGCAGCCGCTGCTCGGTCGGCGCGCGGTGGCCGACGGTGGTGGGCAGGTAGCGGCGGGGGTAGGCGAGGGTGACGGGCCGGCCGGTGCGGCGGGCGGCCAGGGCGGCGAGGACGACGTCGGGGCGCGGAGTGCCCTTGGAGCCGAAGCCGCCGCCGACGTGCTCGGTGACGACGCTGACGCGCTCCTCGGGCATCTCGAACATCTGGGCGAGCACCTCCCGCACCGTCGTGCCGCCCTGGCTGGAGGTGTACACGGTGAGCCGGTCGCCGTCCCAGTGGGCGGTGCTGGTGTGCGGCTCCATGGGGTGGTTGTGCAGCGGGGGCACCCGGTAGGTGACGTCGACGCGGGTCTCGGCGCCGGCCAGGGCGGCCTCCGGGTCGCCGAACTCGACACGGCCCGGGAATCCGGCGTTGACCACCTCCGGCTCGTAGGCGTCCGGGTGGCCGGGGCGCAGCTCGGCGTCGTGCGGTGCGGCGGCGTAGGTGACCTGGACGGCACGGGCGGCTGCCCGGGCCGCCTCCAGGGTCTCGGCGACGGCCAGGGCCACGCACCAGCCCCGGTGCGGCACGTCCGGGCTCTGCAGGACGGCGAGCGTGCCGTCCTCGGGCTCGGCGAGCCGGGGCGCGTCGCCGGGGGTGAGCACGTCGAGGACGCCGGGCAGGGCGAGGGCGGCGGAGGTGTCGACGCCGGTGACCCGCCCGCGGGCGACCGCGGCGGGCACGGGCCAGGCGTGCGCCCTGCCGGGCAGCTGGTACTCCCCGGCGTAGCGGGCGGTGCCCCCCACCTTCTGCCGGCCTTCCCGCCGCTCGACGGCGGCGCCGAGGACGCCACCGGTACGGCGCCGGGTCTGTGGGGTGGGGTGCTCGTCCGGGGGGTGGGCGGTCATGGTTCCTCCTGCGTCGGCTCAGGCCGCCGCGGGGGCGGGGGTGAGACGGTTCAGGACGTCCAGGGCGAGGTTGCGGGCGAGGGGCACCTTGTAGGCGTTGTCGCGCAGCGGCTCGGCGTGCGCGAGTTCCAGCGCGACGGCTCCCTCGAAGGCCTCGGGGGTCGCGGGGGCGCCCAGCAGCGCCAGCTCGGTGTGCCGGGCCCGCCAGGGCCGGTGGGCGAGCCCGCCGAAGGCGACACCGGCGTGGTCGACGACGCCGTCCGCGACCCGCAGCACGACGGCCACGGACGCGAGGGCGAAGGCGTACGACGCCCGGTCGCGTGCCTTGCGGTAGGCGGACGGCACGCCGGCCGTGGCCGCCGGGAGCAGCACGCCGGTGATCAGTTCGCCGGGGCGGATCCAGGTGTCCCGCTCGGGGTGCTCGCCCGGCAGCCGGTGGAAGTCGGCCGCCGGGAGCCGCCGGACGCCGTCGGTGCCGTACAGCTCGACCTCGGCGTCCAGCGCGGCGAGGGCGACGGCCATGTCGGACGGGTTGGTGGCGATGCACTGCTCGGAGTGGCCGAGGACCGCGTGGTCGCGGTGCACGCCCTCCCGGGCTCCGCAGCCGCTGCCCGGGTCGCGTTTGTTGCAGGGCTTGCCGAGGTCCTGGAAGTAGGGGCAGCGGGTGCGCTGGAGCAGGTTGCCGCCGGTGGTGGCGGCGTTGCGCAGCTGCCCGGAGGCGCCGGCGAGCAGGGCCTGGGAGAGCACCGGGTAGCGGTCGCGGACACGCGGGTCGGCGGCCAGGTCGCTGTTGCGGACGGTGGCGCCGACGCGCAGCGAGCCGTCGGGCAGCTCCTCGATGCCGCCGAGCGGCAGCCGGCCCACGTCGATGAGGACGGTGGGCCGTTCGACGCCGAGTTTCATCAGGTCGACCAGGTTGGTGCCGCCGGCCAGGTAGCGGGCGCCGGGGTGGGCGGCGTACGCCTCCACGGCCTCCTCGACACCGGCGGGCCTGAGGTATCCGAAGCCGTTCACCGGATCACGTCCTCCACCGCCTCGACGATGCGCGGGTAGGCGCCGCAGCGGCACAGGTTGCCGCTCATGCGCTCGCGGATCTCGGTCCTCTCCAGCGGCACGGGCCGGCCGGAGGGGGCCGCGGGATCGGTGACGTGGGAGGGGTGTCCGGCCGCGGCCTCGGCGAGCATGCCGATGGCGGAGCAGATCTGCCCGGGGGTGCAGTAGCCGCACTGGAAGGCGTCGCGGTCGAGGAAGGCCCGCTGCAGCGGGTGCGGCTCCTCGCCGTCGCCGGCGAGGCCCTCGACGGTGGTGATCTCGCTGCCGTCGAGGGCGACCGCGAGCAGCAGGCAGCTGTTGACGCGGCGGCCGTCGGCCAGCACGGTGCAGGCACCGCACTGGCCGTGGTCGCAGCCCTTCTTCGATCCGGTCAGACCGAGGTCCTCGCGGAGCAGGTCGAGCAGGACACGCCGGTGGTCGACGTGCACGGTGTGGGGCTTGCCGTTGACACGGAGGGTGATCTCCGATGCGGCGGGAAGCTGGTTTTCACTGGTCATGGCGGGGTGGCCTTCCGGACGGGCCCTGAGTCCGTCCTGACCGCGTATCCACGCGGCGGCGCCTCACACGTCCGGCGGGCCACCCCCCGCGCTCAGGGGTAGCGGACCAGGTCCGCGACGTTGCTCGAGGAGTTCGAGGGCCCTCCGGTGGTGTTGATGACGTGGCTGATGGTGCCGGTGCCGCCGAGGGAGACGGTGACCATGCTGGTGAAGGTGACGTTCGGGTTGCTCGGCGCCTCGATGGCACGGTCGGCGGTCACGCTGGGGTTGACGTTGAAGTAGCAGTAGCTGCCGAGGCCGTACGCCTGGTGGCTTGTGACGGAGTCGGCGACCTTGTAGGCGGCGTAGCCCTTGGTGGAGCCGTTCATCCAGGCGGACTGGTTCGGCGGGTCGTACGGCATCTCGTTCTGGAAGAAGTAGGTGCGGCCGCCGTTGCCGTTCCAGATCACCTGGTACTTCTGGAAGTGCTCCACGAACAGGCCGTACATCGTCACGTCGTCGCCGTTGACGACGAGTCCGGTGTCGGCGGTGTTGCTGGTCCAGCCGACGCCGCTGCCGTGGTCGGCGCGCCAGATCCACATGTGGTCGCCGATGACGTTCCTGCTGTTGACGACGAGGCTGGTGGCCGCCTTGCCGACGCCCGCGCCGCCGATGCGGAAGTAGACGTCGTGCAGGGAGGCCGGGTCGGCCGCATGGGAGGCGGTGGAGCCGGCCGGCCCGACCTCCAGCAGCGACTTCGAGCTGGTGGTGCCGGCGTCGAAGAGCAGGCCCGCGATGTCGACGCCGTCGACGTCGGCGACGGTCATCGCGGTGATCCCGTTGTCCGGGACGAAGGTGGCGAGCCCGAGGCCGAGGACGACCGTGTCGGGGCGGGTCACCTTCAGGGTCTGGTCGAGGTGGTAGACGCCGGGCGTGACCAGCAGGTTCTGTCCGGCCGCGAGGGCCGCGTTGATCTGCGCGGCGGTGGCGCCGGGCTTGACGACGTAGAACTGGCTGAGCGGCAGCGAGGTGCCGGCCGGGCTGCCGTTCGCCCAGCTGGTGCCCGTCGCGTTGGTGCGCGTGCCCGGCACGAACACCTGGTAGTTCCCGGAGCCGTCGACGTACAGGAACGGCTTCTCTCGGATGACCGGGCTCTGCGCGACGGTGGTGTCCGGCGGGTTGGGGAAGCTGGTGGCGGGCACGCCCTGGCTGCCGGCGAACACCATGTTCCAGTTGGACCCGGTCCAGCTGCCGAGCTGGGAGTTGCGGGTGATCCACTGCTGCTGCGAGCCGGAGTTCACCTGTCCGTCGATCTTGCTGTCGGCGAGGTAGCCGCCGGAGGACCAGCCGCCGTCGTCGAGGGCGAGGTTGCCGCGCAGATGCATCCGGCGGTACGGCGCGGCCTGCGACACGGCCCAACGGTCGCCGCCGTTCGTCGGGTTGACGGAGAGGTTCTCGGCCCCGCGCCAGAAGTTCTGGGTGGCGTTGCCCTGGAACCAGTCGGCCTCGGCGTGCACGGCGCCGTTGATGGACACCGCGTCCGGGGTGAGGCCGAGCCCCAGCACCTGGGTGTAGAAGCCGACGTTGACGTCCGCGCTGTAGGCGCCGGGCTTGAACAGCACGGCGTAGCGCTGGGCGCCGAACTGGTTGGTCTCCTGCTGCTTGAAGATCGCGTCCAGCTTGCTCTGGATGGTGGACGAGGACATGGACGGGTCGAAGACGACGACGTTGGGGCCGAGGTCCGGGTTGCTGCTCGACTGGGTCACCGGGACCACCTGGAAGCGCTGGGCGGCGGTGCCGTTGCAGGTGTACTGCACGAACTGCACGCTGTCGGCGGTCGAGGCGCCGGGGTCGTCCAGGCACTTGCCGCTGTTCTTGTTGACGAAGTGGTAGGCGCCGCCGCCGTCGTCCACGGCCTGCCACTGCTGGTTGGCGCCGCCGCCGTAACTCCACAGATGGACCGGCGCGTTGTCGGCCGTGGACACGTCGCTGACGTCGACGACCTGGCTGGTGTTGTTGCGGTTGTCGATGTGGACGTAGCCGTTGCCGGCGTCGGTGAGGCTCCACTGCTGGGCCGTGCTGCCGTTGCAGGCGTACTGCTGCACGACGGTGCCGTTCGCGGTGGCCGCGGCCTTGGCGTCCAGGCACTTGCCGCTGGCGGCGTTGACGAGGGTGGCGAAGCCGGTGGGCAAAGCGGCGGCCTGGGTGGCGGCGGCGTGGGCGGTGCCGCCGAGGGGGGCCGGGGCGGCGGTGAGCAGGACGGCGGCCGCGGCCAGGGTGACGGCGAGGGCCGCCGGTCTGCGGCGTGAGTGAGGAAGCACGATGTCTCCTGCGGGGCTCAGCCGGTGTATCCGGCGAAGACGCGGGTGTAGTCCCAGTCGGACTGGTTGACGCCGGAGCAGCTGTCGGCGGGGCCGCCGGTGCAGGGCCGGTCGCGGTTGGCGGACCAGAAGGTGAGCCGGGCGAGGTGGTGGGCCTGGGCGTAGGCGAGGATGGTGCGGAAGTCGTTCACCGTGACGGTCTCGTTGTTGTCGGTGATGCCGTTCATGGACGAGATGCCCATGTCCCGGTAGGCCTGGTCGTCGCTGTAGTGGTAGGCGTTCTTCAGCGCGTTCTTCAGGCCTTCGGCGGCCTGGGTGGTGAGGTTGCCCATGTTCTGTCCGGCGCCGCCGAAGTCGAACGGCATGATGGCCCAGGCGTCGACGGTCAGCCCGGAGGACGCGGCCCGGTTGATGAGGCTGGTGTCGGGGCCGCTCTGCCCGGTGCCCATCGTGACGTACACCTTGAGACCGGGGTTGTTCGCCTTGACCGTCTTGAGCGCGTCCACGGTCCGCTGCTGCACGGTGGCGCTGCTGTAGGCGTCGGCCTCGATGTCGATGTCGATCGCCTTCAGGCCGTAGGCGTTGATCACCTTCTGGTACGCACCGGCCAGTTCACCGGCGCTGGAGCAGGAGCTCTCCAGCTTGTTGCCGCTGTAGCCGCCGAAGGACGGGATGATGTCACCGCCGTTCGCCCGCACGGTGTTGACCGTCTGCTGGTCCACGCCGCCGGTGAGCGGGCGGCTGCCGTCCCACTGCGGGTTGCAGTAGCCGTTGCTGAGCACGAAGGCGAGGGTGAACCACTTCACGCCGGTGGCCTGGGTGATGGTGGTCGGGTTCGGCGGGCTGCCCCAGCCGTTGTACAGATACGGCGCCACGGCCATCGGTGCGGACGGGATGCTGCCGCCGTCGCTCGCGGGGGCGTTCCACTTCTGGTTGGCGCCGCCGCCGCAGCTCCAGATCTGTATCCGGGTGCCGTTGGCGGAGTTGTTGTCGGTGACGTCCAGGCACTTGTTCGCCTGCGGGTTGACGATGTCGTGGGCGGCGGTGACGGTCCACTTCTGGTTCGCTCCGCCGCTACAGCTCCACAGCTGCACCTTGGCGCCGTCGGCGGTCGAATTGCCGGTCACGTCCAGGCACTTGCCGAGCGCCCGGATCGTGCCGTCGCTGCCGACGGTCCACTGCTGGGCGTTGGTGCCGTTGCAGTCGTAGAGCTGGACGGGCGTGCCGTCGGCCGAGTTGGCCCCGGCGACGTCGAGGCACTTGCCGGCGAGCCCGGTGATGGCGCCGGTGGCGGCCTGGGCGGGGGCAGCGGTGAGCAGTCCGGCCGAGAGCGCCAGGACGCCGAGGGAGACAGCCGCGGGGAGGGGTCTGGCCATGGGCGGGTAGGCCTTTCGCGTGGGGGGATGCGACACAACGCCGGTGAACACAGCGCGCGTTGGCGTGTCCACCGGCTTTGTTTAAGGCGTGAAACTAAAGGTACGGACCAGTGGAGTCAAGAGGTACGGCACCAACTCGGCTCCCTGGAACGCCCCCGCCCCTCTCAGACCGTCGGCGCCTCGGCCACCGCCGCCGCGGCTTCGCCGCTGTCCGCGAACTGCGTCCGGTACAGCTCCGCGTACCGCCCCTGGAGCACCAGCAGCTCCTCGTGCGTGCCCCGTTCCACGATCCGCCCCGCCTCCACGACCAGGATCTGGTCCGCCGCCCGGACCGTGGACAGCCGGTGGGCGATCACCACGGCCGTACGCCCCTCCAGCGCCTCCGTGAGGGCCTCCTGCACGGCGGCCTCCGAGGTGTTGTCCAGGTGGGCCGTGGCCTCGTCCAGCACGACCACCCGCTGGCGGGCCAGCAACAGGCGGGCGATGGTCATCCGCTGCCGTTCCCCGCCGGAGAGCCGGTAGCCGCGCTCGCCGACCACCGTGTCGAGACCGTCGGGCAGGGACCGTACGACATCGGCGAGCCGGGCCCGGCCGAGCGCGTCCCAGAGGTCGTCGTCCGTGGCGTCCGGCCTGGCCAGCAGCAGGTTGGCGCGGACGGTGTCGTGGAAGAGATGGCCGTCCTGGGTGACCAGGCCGACCGTGCCGCGCAGGGACGCGGCGGTCACGTCGCGGACGTCCGCCCCGCCGATGCGGACCGCGCCCGCGTCGACGTCGTACAGGCGCGGCAGGAGCTGGGCGATGGTCGACTTCCCCGCGCCGGAGGAGCCGACGAGGGCGATGGTCTCGCCGGGTTCGGCGCGGAAGGAGATGCCGTGCAGGACCTCGCTGCCGCCGCGGGTGTCGAGGGCGGCGACCTCCTCCAGGGAGGCCAGGGAGACCTGGTCGGCCGAGGGGTAGGAGAAGCGGACGTCGTCGAACTCGACGGCGACGGGACCCTCGGGCACCTCGCGGGCGTCCGGCTTCTCCTCGATGAGCGGCTCGAGGTCCAGCACCTCGAAGACCCGCTCGAAGCTGACGAGCGCGCTCATCACCTCCACCCGGGCGCCGGCGAGCGCGGTGAGCGGGGCGTACAGCCGGGTCAGCAGCAGGGCGAGGGAGACGACCGCGCCGGCCTGCAGGGTGCCGTGCAGGGCGAACCAGCCGCCGAGGCCGTAGACGAGGGCCAGGGCGAGGGAGGAGACCAGGGTGAGGGCGGTGATGAAGACGGACTGGGCCGTGGCGGTGCGCACCCCGATGTCCCGGACGCGGGCGGCGCGGGCCGCGAACTCGGCGGACTCCTCCTCGGGGCGGCCGAACAGCTTGACCAGGGTGGCGCCGGGCGCGGAGAAGCGCTCGGTCATCCGGGTGCCCATGGCCGCGTTCAGCGCCGCCGCCTCCCGCTGCATCCGGGCCATCCGGCTGCCCATGCGGCGGGCCGGCAGCACGAACACCGGCAGCAGCACCAGCGCCAGCAGGGTGATCTGCCAGGACAGGGTGAGCATCACGGCCAGGGTGAGCAGCAGCGTGACCAGGTTGCTGACCACGCCGGAGAGGGTGTTGGCGAACGCCCGCTGGGCGCCGATCACGTCGTTGTTGAGCCGGCTGACCAGCGCGCCCGTACGTGTCCGTGTGAAGAACGCGACCGGCATGCGCTGTACATGATCGAACACAGCCGTTCTGAGATCGAGGATGAGCCCCTCCCCGAGCGTCGACGACAGCCGGCGCCCGAGGATGCCGAGCCCCGCCTCGGCGAGGGCGACGAGCGCGATGAGCAGGGAGAGCCTGATCACCGTCCTGGAGTCGTGCCCCGCCACGATCGCGTCGACGACGCGGCCGGCGAGCATGGGGGTCGCCACGGCGAGCAGGGCCGTCACCACCCCGAGCAGGACGAACCGGACGATGCCCGCGCGGTGCGGGCGGGCGAAGGCGGCGATGCGGCGCAGCGTGGCGCGGGCGAACGGACGGCGCTCGGACTGCGCGGTCATCACGCTGTGCAGCTGCGTCCATGCAGTGGTCTCCATGCTCATGGCACAGAAGGTAGAACCTCAAGCTTCGTTGAGGTCAAGGTCTGCGGCATTTCACCCGCAGTTGGGACGGCGCGGAGAACCTCTGCGGATGTGACTGCCGTCCCGTTTCCCCCGCCCCGGGGACGACTCCCCCGTCGCGTCCCCGCCCGCCAGGTGCTGTGCCTGGTGCCGCTCGCGCTCGTCGCCGTGGTCGCCGTACGCAACCGCTCGCTGCTCGCCGAGGGCTTCGGCCAGCTGCGCACCGCCTCCTGGCCGTGGCTGCTGGCGGCGGCCGGCGCGACCTGCCTGACCTGGGTGGCCGCCGCGTTCACCCGCCAGGGCGCGGTGGTGCAGCCGCTGCCGAAGGGGCGGCTGCTGGCCACCCAGTTCGCGGCGGCCTCCGCCAACCATCTGCTGCCCACGGGACTGGGCGCGGGCGCGGTGAACCTGCGTTTCATGACCGTGTGCGGGGTGCCGCTCGCCCGCTCCTCGGCGGCGCTCGCCCTGTATCTGCTGGCCGAGTCGGTGGGCCGGCTCGGCCTGCTGTCGGCGCTGCTGCTCGCCTTCCCCGACGCGCTGCGGCTCGGCCCCCTGCTGCCGGACGGCTCGGCCCTGCCGCTGCTGCTGGGCGCGGCCGGCCTGCTCGCGGTGGCGGCGGCCGGGGCCACTGCCGTGCGGCCGCTGCGCCGGCGCGTGGGCGCGTTCCTGCGGGACGCCCTCGGTGAGGCGCGCTCGGTGCACACCCGGCCCTGCCGTGTCCTGGCCCTGTGGGGCGGATCGCTGGCCTTCCCCGCGCTGCAGGCGGCCGGTCTGGCCGCGGTCGGACAGGCCCTCCGCCTGCCGGTGCCGGTGGCGCACATGGTGCTCGCCTACCTCGCGGCGACCGTCGCCGTGGCGCTGGTGCCCACCCCGGGCGGCCTGGGGTCGGTCGAGGCGGCGCTGATCGTGGCGCTGGTGGCGGTGGGCGGTCCGGCCGCGGTGGCGACGGCGGTGGTCCTCGCCTACCGCATCATCACCGTGTGGGCGCCGCTGCTGCCGGGTGCGCTGACGCTGGGGGCGCTGGTCCGGTTCAAGGTCATCTGAGGCACAGTGGCCTTAACCAACCGAACCAAGGAGGGCTTCCCATGCCGGTCCGCGTCGAGCGCACGGAACACGTTACCACGGTCGTCCTCTCCCGGCCGGCCGCACGCAACGCGGTGGACGGGCCGACGGCCGCCCGACTCGCCGCCGCCTTCCGGGAGTTCGAGGCCGACGACCGGGCCCGGGTGGCGGTGCTCTGGGGCGAGGGCGGCACGTTCTGCGCGGGCGCGGACCTGAAGGCGATCGGCACCGAACGCGGCAACCGGGTGGCGGAGGACGGTGACGGGCCGATGGGGCCGACACGGATGCGGCTGTCCAAGCCGGTGATCGCCGCCGTCGCCGGGCACGCGGTGGCGGGCGGTCTGGAGCTGGCCCTGTGGTGCGATCTGCGGGTCGCGGAGGAGGACGCCGTGTTCGGGGTGTTCTGCCGCCGCTGGGGCGTGCCGCTGATCGACGGCGGTACGGTACGGCTGCCCCGGCTGATCGGCACCAGCCGGGCCATGGACATGATCCTCACCGGCCGGCCGGTGCCGGCCCGCGAGGCGCAGGAGATGGGGCTCGCCAACCGTGTGGTGCCGACGGGGCGCGCCCGCGCCGAGGCCGAGGCGCTGGCGGCGCGGATCGCCCGCTTCCCGCAGGCCTGCCTGCGTGGCGACCGGGCGTCGGTCCTCGACCAGGAGGGCCTGGACGAGGAGACGGCGCTGCGCGGTGAACTCCGGTACGGAACGGCCGTGCTGGCCGAGAGCGCCGAGGGAGCCGCCCGGTTCGCCTCCGGGGCCGGCCGGCACGGGTCGTTCACGGACCTGTGAACCCCTGGCCCGCCGCCCCTGCCCGTCATTCCCGCGCCGCCTCCTGCTCCTCGGGCAGCCCGGCGTAGGCGCGCAGGGCGTCGCGCGGGGTGGGCAGGCCCCAGGAGCGCACGAGGGACAGCAGGTTCACCCACTGCCAGGTTTGTGTGCCGAGGCCGGCGAGCACCCGCACCAGGCGCCGCTGCCGCTCGCCCAGCTCCTCGAACGCCCCGACGCCGCCCTGGCCCGGCACGCCGAACGCCAGCCGCAGCGCGGCCTCGGCGACCGGGAAGGACGCCGGGCCCGAGGTGCCGGCCAGCGCGCCGGTGACCGCGTCCAGCGCCTCGTCGGGGAACCGGTCGGCGAGCAGCACGAGCGAGGCGGCGGCGCAGCCCCGCAGGTCGCCTTCGTGGAAGAGGACCCGGAGCGCACCGGTGCCCGGTGCCTCGTCCTCGACGGCCGCGAGTTCCGTGAGCACCTCCACGCTCACGGCCTCCGCGGCGCCTGCGGCGCCGAGCCGGGCCAGCGCGGTGGCCGCCGCCCAGCGCACCACCGGCTCCCGGGCCGTGAGGAAGGCCCGCAGCCGGCCCACGAGTTCCCCGTCGCCCAGCAGCCCGGCGGCGACGAGGGCGGTGGCCAGGACGACCGGTTCGCGCTCGGCGTCCAGCAGCCGCAGCAGAGGCGGCAGCGTCTCGCCGGCCTCCTCGGGGAACCAGGCCAGCAGATACGCGGTCGCGGCCCGCACGGCAGGCTCCGCGTCGGCCAGCAGGGGGAGCAGGCCGGGCAGTTCGCGGCGCACCGCGTCGTACGCGCCGAGTTCCGCCTGTGCGCTCTGGCACTGGCGGTCGTGGTCGAACAGGCTGCGCCGGAAGTCCCGGCTGCGCCGCTCGCCCTCGTCGGCCGCCGCCTCCACCCAGGCGTCGAGTTCGGCGCGTATCTCCTCGGGGTCCCGGGCGAGGAACTCCTCGACCTCGCGCCGCCAGTCGGCTATGGCCACGCCGCCGGGAAGGTGCGACTCGTCGTAGCCGATGGCGAGGGACGCCAGCAGCTCCAGTGTCTCGGGCGTGCCGGGCAGCGCGGGGTCGGCCGCCGTGCGCGCCAGGAACGGCACCGCCGCCGCGGTCGCCGGGTAGCGGCTGCCCTGGTGGAAGATGTTGCCGTACAGGTCGTCCAGCGCCTTGTGCCGCTCGGCGGGGTCCGGGGAGCACAGGGCGCGCAGCTGTGCGGGGACGTCGTCGGCCGGGCCGTAGGCGTGCTGCAGGGCGGTCCAGTCGACGGAGTCCAGCCCGGTCAGCGCGTGGTTCGTGTCTGTCACGCGCTCCACTGTCGCAGGCGGCACTGACAACGGGTCCGCTCAGCCGACGCTCACCCGTACCTCGCCGCCCTCGGGGTCGGCGCGTCCCGTCCAGCGGGCGCTGAGGGTCAGGGTGCGGTTGGGCAGCGCGGTGCCGAGGCCCGGCCGGGTGCGGTGCAGCAGGCGGCCGTCCTGGTGGACCAGGAGGACCGGACGGGTCAGCGGCGCGCTCGTGCGCAGGAGGTAACGGCCCGGCGGGGCGGCCGGGGTGAGGCGGTTGGGGGCGATCCAGCGCAGCGGCGCGTCGACGGCGAGCGGGACACCCGGGGCCGGCCAGCAGGTGCCCGCGAGGAAGTCCAGGACGGCGCCGGCCACCCTGGTCCCCTCGGCTGCCGCCGTGCCGGCGCGCTCGGCGGCGTGCAGGACGTTCCCGGCGGCGAAGACTCCGGGGCGCGAGGTGTGCAGGGCGCCGTCGACGGCGGGGCCGCGGGTGCCGGGGTCCAGGACGAGGGCGCCGCGGCGGGCGAGTTCGTGGTCGGGGACGAAGTCGCCGGTGAACACGACGGTGTCGCAGGCCAGTACGGCCGTACGGCCGTCGCGGTGACGGACGCGGACCCCGGACAGCCGCCCGTGGCCGAGGAGTTCGGTGACCGTGGTGTGCGTCAGCAGCGGAACGCGGTCGCGCAGCCGGGCGGCGTGGGCGCGGAGGGGGCCGGTCTGGGCGCGGGGATGCTCGGTGACCAGGGCGACCACCTCGGCGCCGGCCGCGCGGACCGTGCCGGCCGCCGCGTAGGAGACGTCCTCGGCGCCGACGACCACGGCACGGGTGCCGATGTGCTGCCCGAACAGGTGGAAGGCCTGCTGGAGTTCACCGGTGGTGCAGACCCCGGCGGGGCGGGTGCCGGGCACCAGGCGGGCGCTGCGCGGGCGTTCGCGGGCGCCGGTGGCGAGGACGACGGCCCGCGCCTCGATCGTCTCGGGGCCGCCGCGGCCGACGGCGTCGAGCACCGGTCCGGCCGGTCCCCAGTCCAGGGCCGTCACCCCGGTCCGGAGCAGCGCGCCCGCCCGTTCGGCGGCCTCGGCCAGCCGGTGGGCGTAGGCGGGGCCGGTCAGCGGCCGGGTCCATGTGCCGAAGCCGCCGTGCGCGCAGTGCCGGGGCACTCCCCCGGGCCGCGCCTCCCGCTCCAGCACCTCCACGCGGCCCGCGCCGGCGGCGGCCAGGCGCGCGGCGGCCGCGAGCCCGGCGGGTCCGGCGCCCACGACGAGCACGTCGACACGGCGGGCGGTCGTCACGGCCGGCCTCTTCCGGACGGCTTTCCGGCGGCGAGCTCGGCGACCGCCGGCTCGCCGTCCCGCGGCAGGCCCCTTTCGAACAGCTCCCGTACCGCGGCCCCGCAGTAGAACCCCTGGCACCGCCCGGCCCGGGCCCGGGTGCGGCGGCGCAGCCCCTCCAGGGAGCGGGGCGGGAGCAGGCTCGCTAGGGCGTCGCGGATCTCGCCGCGGGAGACGCGCTCGCAGTGGCAGACGAGGGCGCCGTACTCCGGGTCGGCGGCGATGAGGTCGGGCCGCTGGTAGGGGCGCGGGAACGCCTCGCCGAGGTTGGGCATGGTCACCGGCTCCGGCTCGCGGACCGGGCCGAGGTCGAGGCCGCTCTCGGCCAGCAGACCGGTGACATGGGCGGCGATGGCCATGGAGGCGGTCAGGCCGGTGGAGCGGATGCCGCCGACGGTGACGTACGCCTGCTCCGGGTGGGCGGCGATGCGGTAGTCCTCCTGCCCGGTGGCCGCGCGCAGCCCGGCGTAGACGGCGGTGACCTCCTCCTCCAGCAGGGCGGGCAGGACGCGGCGGCCCCGCTCCCTCAGCCCGGCCAGGCCGTCGGCGGTGGAACCGGTGGCCCGCTTGTCGTCCAGGTCCTCCGCCGTGGGCCCGAGCAGGACGTTGCCGTAGACGGTGGGCGCGACGAGGACGCCCTTGCCGAGTGCGGTCGGGACGGGCAGCAGGATGTGCCGGACGAGCGGGCGGGCGAGCTTGTCGTAGACCAGGAGCTGGCCGCGGCGCGGGGTGACGGTGAAGTCGTCGTGGCCGAGCAGCCGGTCGAGGGTGTCGGCGTGCAGGCCGGCGGCGTTGACGAGATGGCGGGCGTGCAGGGTACCGCGGGCGGTGCGCAGGCGGTGGCCGCCCTCCCGGTCGACGTGCCGCACGGGCGAGTTCAGGTGCAGGTCCACTCCGGCGCGGACCGCCTGGGTGGCGTAGGCCAGGGTCGTGGTCCAGGGGCAGATGATGCTCTCGCCGGGCACGTGCAGCGCGCCGAGCGCGCCGGGGCCGAGGCGGGGTTCGCGGGCGTACAGCGCGTCGGGGTCCAGCAGGTGCGTCTCGTCGCAGCCGTTGTGTGCGGCCTTCGCGGCCAGCCGGGGCAGTGCGGCGAGCTGCTCCTCGTCCCAGGCGACCAGGAGGGCGCCGACGCGTTCCACGGGGATGCCGCAGGCGGCGGCGTAGGCGCTGAGCCGGTCGTAGCCCTCGCGGACGAGCCGGGCCTCCAGGGTGCCGGGGGCCGCGTCGAAACCGGTGTGCAGGATCGCGGTGTTGGCCTTGGAGGTGCCCTGCCCGACGTCGTCCTGGGCCTCGACGAGGGCGACGCTCAGGCGGGGCCGGCGGGCGAGTTCGCGGGCGATGGCGCAGCCGACGACTCCGGCGCCGACGATCGCGACGTCGTAGGTCCGGGCGGGCAGCGGGCCCTCGGCGGTGACCGTCATGCGCCGAGCAGGGCCTCGACGGCCATGCGGAAGCGGGCGCGGCGCTCGGCGGCCTCGTCGGCGGTGATGCGGGGTTCGTACACGGCGGCGGGCTTCCCGTCGGGCAGGGCTTGTGCGACGCCCAGGGTACGGTCCGCGCCGAGGCGGGCGAGGGCGGCCGCGCCGAGTGCGGTCGCGTCGGCCAGCGCGGAGACCTCGACCGGGCGTTGCAGCAGGTCGGCCTGGGTCTGCATGAGGAGGGCGGAGCGGGTCAGGCCGCCGTCGACGCGCAGCGTGTCCAGCGGGGCGCCGAGGTCGGCGGCGGCCGCGTCGGCGAGTTCGGCGACCTGGGCGGCGATGCCCTCGCACAGGGCGCGCACCACATGGCCGGGTCCGGTGTCGAGGCCGAGCCCGGTGAGCGAGCCGCGCAGGTCACCGCGCCACCAGGGTGCGGCGAGACCGGCGAGCGCGGGTACGAAGGTGACACCGCCGCTGTCGGGGACGGAGCCGCCGACGGGGTCGAGGTCGGCGGCGCCGGAGATGACGCCGAGGCCGGTGAGCCAGCGGACGGCGGAGGCCGCCGTGTAGACCTGGCCGTCCAGGCAGTAGCCGATGGCGCCGGCGAGCCGCCAGGCCACGCAGGAGACCAGGCCCGAACTGCCGCGCCGGGGGCGGTCGCCGGTGTGGGCGAGCAGGAACGCGCCGGTGCCGTAGGTGCACTTGGCGGTGCCGGGTGCGGTGACGCGCTGGGCGAGCAGGGCGGCCTGCTGGTCGACGCACAGTCCGGTGAGCGGGATCTCCCGGCCGAACGCGCTCGTGGTGCCGATGGGCTGGGCGTTGTCGGCGGTCGGCGGGAGCCGCTCGTCCGTCAGGCCGTACAGCTCCAGCGCCCTCGGTGACCATGCGGCGCGGTCGAGGTCGAGGAGCTGGGTGCGGCCCGCCGTCGCGGCGTCGGTGGCGAAGGCGCCGGTGAGGCGGTGGACCAGCCAGGCGTCGGACGTGGTGACGACGCCCTCGTGGGTGAGGTGGCGGCGGATCCAGGCCATCTTGGGCGCGGCGAAGTACGGGTCGAGGGGCAGGCCGGTGAGCTGCCGCAACTCCTCGGCGTGGTCGGCGAGTTCGGCGCAGACGCTTTCCGCGCGCCGGTCCTGCCAGACCAGGGCGTCGGTGAGCGGGCGGCCGGTGCCGGGGTCCCAGGCGAGGACGGTCTCGCCCTGGTTGGCCAGGCCGAGTGCCACCGCGTCCTCGCCGGCCTCGGCGAGCGCCTGCCGGCCGGCGTCGACGACGGAGCCGTACAGCTCGGCCGGGTCCGCCTCGACGCGTCCGCCGGGCAGATACCGGGGGCGGACCTCGGCGAAGCCTGAGCCGAGTACGCCGCGTTCGGGGCAGACCACGAGGGCCTTGGTGCCGGACGTGCCCTGGTCGACGGCGAGCACCGGCCCGGTCATCGCACCCTCTTCCGCTCCGCGCTGACGATCACACGGCGTCAGCCTGCCGTCGCGCCGCGTCCGGCGTCAAGCGTGGCCCGTCGCTCAACTCCCTGGCCAATTGGTTGATTTGGCAACAATGGCACGGCGGAACCGGCGCCTCTATAGTGACCGCCGACCAGCGCCGAGTAACCGCGATCGCCGCCCACAGGAGGGCTGTTGCCACGCCACCCCGCCCGTCCGCCCGCGCGCCCGTGGCCCGGGGCCGACGGCTGATGGCCAGAGAAGGACCCCGCCCCTCCTACGACCCCGCAGGCCCCGACCGCGCCCTGCGCGCCGCGCTCCAGGAGGTGCGCACCGGGCGCTGGATGGCCATGCGCACCCTGCTCGCGGACACCGCGCCGGGAGGGCGGTGGACCCAGCGCACCCAGGTGCTCGCGGCGGCCGCCGCCGGAACCGACGTGGTGCGCGCCTGGCTCACCGAGGAACCGGACAGCGCGCACGCCGCGGTGATGCACGCCCGGGTCGGCGTGGAGCGGGCCCTGCGCGCCCGGCGCGAACGCCACCGCCGTACCCACGAGCTGTGGATCGAGGCCTGGGACGCCGCACAGTCCGCCACCCGGATCGCGCCGCGGGACCCGGTGCCCTGGGTGTGCCTGCTGGCGCTGGCCCAGCTGGATCCGGAGCAGCGCTGGGAGGAGCACCGGGCGCCGCCGCCCGAGCCGGTGCTGCCGCCGGGGCCCTGGGGGTTGCTGGCCGAGGCCGGCCGGCGCGACCCGCACAACCGCGAGGCCCACCACCGGATGCTCCAGTTCCTGTACGCGCGCGGCGGCACGGGCCGGCTCACGGAGGCCGCCGGCTACGCGCAGTGGGCCGCCGTGCAGGCCCCGCCCGGTTCCCCGCTGCACCTGCTGCCGCTGTACGTCCGCGTCGAGCGGTACCGGCGCGACAGCGGGCACGACGCAGCGCTGGACCTGCACTGGGTGGCGGAGGACGCGGCCCGCGAGGCGCGGCGCGCCCTGCACTCCTGGTTCGAGCACACCCACCGCGCCGAACGCTCCCTGCTCGACCTCAACCATCTCGCGCACGCCCTGTGGGGCTCGCTCCAGTTCCCCGACGCGGCCCGGGTGTTCGACGCCATCGGCCCCTACTTCACGCCCCCGCCCTGGATGTACCGCACGCCCGACCGCGACCGTGCCGTGGAGGTCTTCACCCAGGCCCGGGACCGCTGCCGCTCGGCCCGCCCCTGACCGCACCGCCCCACGCCCGCAACCCCGTCGACCCGGAGGTCCCCCGCATGTCCCCCACCCCCGAACAGGCGCCCTCGCCCGGCCTGCCCCAGCAGGACGAGGAGAAGCGGCTGCGCAAACTCGGCTACCGGCCGGTGCTGGCCCGCCGGATGGGCGGCTTCGGCAACTTCGCGATCAGCTTCTCGGTGATCTCCATACTGTCCGGCTGCATGACGCTGTACGGATTCGGCCTGAACACCGGCGGCCCCGCCGTGATGCTGTGGGGCTGGGCGGGCGTCGGCCTGTTCGTCCTGTGCGTCGGCCTCGCCCTCGCCGAGGTCACCAGCGCCTATCCGACCTCCGGCGCGCTGTACTACATGGCCGACCGGCTCGGCGGCCGGCGCTGGGGCTGGTACACCGGCTGGCTGAATCTGCTCGGTCTGCTCGGCGCGATCGCCGGCATCGACTACGGCGCCGCCCTGTTCACCGGCGCGTTCGCCAACCTCCAGTGGGGCTTCACGCCGACGCCCGGCAGGACCATGCTGATCTTCTGCGCCATCCTGCTGCTGCACGCGGCGCTGAACCTGTTCGGCGTCCGCCTGGTCAGCGTGCTGAACTCGGTCAGCGTGTGGTGGCACCTGGCGGGTGTCGCGCTGATCGTCGGCGCGCTCGCGATCGTCCCCGACCACCACCGGCCGGCGTCCTTCGTGTTCACGAAGTTCGTCAACGAGACCGGCTGGCACAACCCTCTGTACGTGGCGGCGATCGGCCTGCTGCTCGCGCAGTACACCTTCTCCGGCTACGACGCCTCCGCCCACCTGTCCGAGGAGACCTCGCAGGCCTCGGTGTCCGCCGCGCGCGGCATCGTGCGGTCCATCTGGGTGTCCTGGATCGCCGGCTTCGTGCTGCTGGCCGGTCTGACCTTCGCGATCCAGGACTACGACGCCACCCGCACCACCGCCACGGGTGTGCCGCCCGCGCAGATCCTCCTCGACGGCCTGGGCACCGGCGGCGCCAGCGCGCTGCTCCTGGTGGTGATCGTCGCCCAGCTGTTCTGCGGCAACGCCGAGGTCGCCGCGGCCAGCCGGATGGTGTTCGCGTTCAGCCGGGACGGCGCGCTGCCCGGCTCGCGGCTGTGGCGCACGGTGAGCGCCCGCACCCAGACCCCGGTGGCCGCCGTCTGGCTGTCCGTGACCGTGGCCGGCGTCCTCGCCCTGCCCTCCCTGTACTCGGCGACGGCGTACAACGCGGTCACCGCGATCAACGTCATCGGCATCACCCCCGCCTACGCGATCCCCGTGCTGCTGCGGCTGCGCGCGGGCGACCGGTTCCGGCCGGGGCCGTGGAGCCTGGGCCGCTGGAGCCGGCCGGTCGGCTGGATCGCGGTGGTCTGGGTGGCCTGTGTGACCGTGCTGTTCTGCCTGCCGCAGGCCTCGCCGGTCACCGCCGGCACCATGAACTACGCGTCGGTGGCGCTCGCCGTCGTCCTCCTCCTGGCGAGCGTCTGGTGGTACGTCGCCCGCCGCTCCTACGGCACCCCGACCGCCGCCGCGTACGGCAGCGACCGCGACCAGGCCGAACTCGCCGAGGGCATCGTCTGAGCCGGCTGTCCGAAGGACACCGGTCCGGGTACGAACCGGTGTTCCGGATACGGCAGGATGAACGATCGCGCCGGTCACCGGAGTTCTCCGGCCCGGCGCGATCGCACATTCCGCACATCGAGCAGGTGACACCGTGACGAGACTTCACAACTCCGCAGCTGCGGCCCGCCCCGGAGGTGACCGGTGAACCGCGCGCTGACCCTGGACGACCTCGTCGTCGCCGGCATCTTGCTCGCGGCGGGACTGCTGCTCGCCTTCATGTCCCGCACCCTGCTGCGCTGGCTCGCGAAACACGCCAAGCGGACCCGCTGGAGCGGGGACGACGTCATCGTGGACGCGCTGCGCTCGGTCGTCCCCTGGGCGGCGATCGCGGGCGGCGCGGCGGCGGCCGCGGTGGTGCTGCCGCTGACCCGCACCGTGCAGCACCACGTCGACCAGATCCTTCAGGTGTGGCTGATCTTCGTGGTGACCCTGTCCGCGGCCCGGGTGATCGCCGGTCTGGTCCGCACGGTCACCCAGTCCCGCTCGGGCGTGGCGGGCTCGGCGACCATCTTCGTGAACATCACCCGGGTGCTGGTCCTGGCGATCGGCTTCCTGGTGGTCCTGCAGACCCTGGGCATCTCCATCGCGCCCCTGCTGACCGCCCTGGGCGTCGGCGGTCTGGCGGTCGCCCTGGCCCTCCAGGACACCCTCGCCAACCTGTTCGCGGGTATCCACATCCTCGCCTCCAAGACCGTCCAGCCGGGCGACTACATCCGCCTCGGCACCGGCGAGGAGGGATACGTCGTCGACATCAACTGGCGCCAGACGACGGTCCGCCAGCTGTCCAACAACCTGGTGGTCATCCCCAACGGCCAGCTCGCCAAGGCCAACATGACCAACTACACGCACCCCGAGCAGCGGTTGACCGTGCTGGTGCAGGTGGGGGTGGGTTACGACGCCGACCTGGAGCACGTGGAGAGGGTCACGGCGGAGGTCGTCGCGCAGACCATGCGGGAGGTCGAGGGCGCCGTCCCCGACCACGAACCCGCCATCCGCTTCCACACCTTCGGCGACTCCCGCATCGGCTTCACGGTGATCCTCGGCGTCGGCGAGTTCAGCGACCAGTACCGCATCAAGCACGAGTTCATCAAGCGCCTCCACCGCCGCTACCGCGAGGAGGGCATCTCCATCCCGGCCCCCACCCGCACGGTGGCGCTGCAGCAGGGCGCGGTGGTGATCCCGCAGCAGCGCGGCGGTCAGGAGCGGGCGCCGGGGGCCACGCCGGCCCCGTAGCCGCACGCTACGCTCGAAGCGGTATGGCCGATTCCTCCGATCCCGCCTGGCTCGACCAGCGGCTCGACGCCCTCGCCCGGGAGCCGTTCCGGGCGAGGTTCCACCTGCGCGGCCGGGACCGGGCGACCGCCGAGCTGAAGGGCCCGGCGACGATCCGCCGGCACGCGTACGACCTGATCGCCAGGCGGCTCGCGCCGGCCGCGCCGTACAAGGACGGCAAGCAGACGCCGTACCGGGGTCATCCGGTCTTCGTCGCCCAGCACGCGACCGCCACCTGCTGCCGCAGCTGTCTGGAACGCCGGCACGGAATCCCCAAGGGCCGCGAGCTGACCCGGGCCGAGCACGTGTACGTGGTGGACGTGATCTGCCGCTGGATCGAACGGGAGATGAGGGGCGGGACCGGGAGCGGTCCCCCTCGTCGCGGCTGATCGGACAGGCGCGGAAAGTTCCCGTGCCGGTGCCGCCACGCCGAGGTGGTGCGCAACACGCGGCAGCCGTTGTTTCCCATATTTCCGAGGCCGGAAGAGGCCGGACGCCCGGTTCCGTGATGACCGCCCGTGGTCGGCGGGTGATCGCTTGTCATCGCGTCCCGCGGCGGCGCGCGGCCGGAGCGGCGCGCCGCGCTGTCCGGCCGGGACCCCTGTCGAACCGGGCCCCGTCACGAGATATCTTGATGTCGAGCAATGTTGCAGACGTGGAGCGGAGCACCCGGTGACTGACTCGACCATCATCTACACCTACACAGACGAGGCCCCGGCCCTGGCGACGCATTCGTTCCTGCCGGTGATCCAGGCGTACGCCTCGCAGGCCGGTGTGCCCGTGGAGACGCGTGACATCTCGCTGGCCGGGCGCATCATCGCCGTCTTCCCGGAGTACCTGAACGAGGACCAGCGCATCCCGGACGCGCTGAGCGAGCTGGGCGAGCTGGCCAAGACGCCCGCGGCCAACATCATCAAGCTGCCGAACATCTCGGCGTCCATCCCGCAGCTGAAGGCCGCCATCGCCGAGCTGCAGGGCAAGGGCTACGCGCTGCCGGACTACCCGGACGACCCGAAGACCGACGAGGAGCGCGAGATCCGCGCGCGCTACGACAAGATCAAGGGCTCCGCCGTCAACCCGGTCCTGCGCGAGGGCAACTCCGACCGCCGCGCCCCGGCCTCGGTGAAGAACTACGCCAAGACCCACCCGCACCGCATGGGCGCCTGGACCGCCGAGTCCAAGACCGACGTGGCGACCATGGGCGTGGACGACTTCCGCTCCACGGAGAAGTCCGTGGTGATCTCCGAGCCCGGCACGCTGCGCATCGAGCTCAAGGGCGACGACGGCTCGACGACCGTGCTGCGCGAGTCCGTGCCGGTCCTCGAGGGCGAGGTCGTCGACGCCTCCGTGATGCGCGTCGCCGCGCTGCGCGAGTTCCTCGGCGCGCAGGTCGCCCGCGCCAAGCAGGAGGACGTGCTGTTCTCCGTGCACCTGAAGGCCACGATGATGAAGGTCTCCGACCCGATCATCTTCGGTCACGTGGTGCGCACTTTCTTCCCGAAGACGTTCGCGAAGTACGGCGAGACCTTCGCCGCCGCCGGTCTGACCCCGAACGACGGTCTGGGCGGCATCCTCAAGGGCATCGAGTCCCTGCCCGAGGGCGCCGAGATCAAGGCCTCCTTCGACGCCGAGCTGGCCGAGGGCCCGGCCCTCGCGATGGTCGACTCCGACAAGGGCATCACCAACCTGCACGTGCCCTCCGACGTGATCGTGGACGCCTCGATGCCGGCCATGATCCGCACCTCCGGCCACATGTGGGGCCCGGACGGCCAGGAGCACGACACCCTCGCGGTGCTGCCGGACTCCTCCTACGCCGGTGTCTACCAGGCCGTGATCGAGGACTGCCGCGCCAACGGCGCCTACGACCCGTCCACCATGGGCTCGGTCCCGAACGTCGGCCTCATGGCGCAGAAGGCCGAGGAGTACGGCAGCCACGACAAGACCTTCGAGATCCCCACCACGGGCACGGTCCGCCTCGTCGACCAGGCCGGCAACGTCGTGATCGAGCAGGCCGTCTCGGCCGGCGACATCTTCCGCGCCTGCCAGACCAAGGACGCCCCGATCCGCGACTGGGTCAAGCTGGCCGTCACCCGCGCCCGCGCCACCGGCGACCCGGCCGTGTTCTGGCTGGACGAGACCCGCGCCCACGACGCGCAGCTCATCGCGAAGGTCAAGCAGTACCTGCCGGAGCACGACATCGAGGGCCTGGACATCCGGATCCTGCCCCCGGTCGAGGCCACCAAGCTGTCGGTGGAGCGCATCCGCCGCGGCGAGAACACCATCTCGGTGACCGGCAACGTGCTGCGCGACTACCTGACCGACCTCTTCCCCATCCTGGAGCTGGGCACCAGCGCCAAGATGCTGTCGGTCGTCCCGCTGATGGCCGGCGGCGGCCTGTTCGAGACGGGCGCCGGCGGCTCCGCGCCCAAGCACGTCCAGCAGCTGGTCAAGGAGAACTACCTGCGCTGGGACTCCCTCGGCGAGTTCTTCGCGCTCGTCCCGTCCTTCGAGCAGTACGCGGCGGCCACCGGCAACACCCGCGCCAAGGTCCTCGCCGACACCCTGGACCGCGCCACGGCGACCTTCCTCAACGAGGACAAGTCCCCGACCCGGCGCGTCGGCGGCATCGACAACCGCGGCAGCCACTTCTACCTGTCCCTGTACTGGGCGCAGGAGCTGGCCCGGCAGACCGACGACGCGGACCTGGCGAAGGCCTTCGCGCCGCTCGCCGAGACCCTCGCCGCGAACGAGCAGAAGATCGTGGACGAGCTGATCGCCGTCCAGGGCAAGCCGGCCGACATCGGCGGCTACTACCAGGTCGACAAGGCCAAGGCGGACGCGGTCATGCGCCCGTCGGCCACCTGGAACGAGGCCCTGGCCTCGCTGAGCTAGTGCCCGCGGCGCCCGAGCCGCCCTCGTGAGCGCGCTCCGCCCCGGCCGGGGTCACCGGCCGGGGCGGAGCCGTATCCAACACCGCCGACCACGTCCCGGAGCCGCCCATGCCCTCCTTCGAACTGCTGCCGGGTGATCCCGGCTCGCCCGTGCTGCTGCACGTGCCGCACTCCGCGCGGGCCGTCCCGGCAGACGTGCGGGCCGGGATCGTGCTGGACGACACCGCCCTGGACCGGGAGCTGGACCACATCACCGACGCGCACACCGCCGAACTCGCCGCGCGGGCCGCCGTACTGGCGCAGGTCAGGCCCTGGCGGTTCGTGAACCGGCTGTCCCGGCTCGTCGTGGATCCCGAGCGGTTCCCGGACGAGCGGGAGGAGATGGCGGCCGTCGGCATGGGCGCCGTGTACACGCGGACCACGCACCGGGGCGAGCTGCGGCCCGCGGACACCGACCCGGAGCCGCTGCTGGCCCGGTACTTCCGGCCGTACGCGCGCGCCATGACCGAGGCGGTCGCCGGACGGCTGGCCGCGACCGGCCGGGCCGTGATTATCGACGTGCACTCCTATCCCACCGAGCCGCTGCCCTACGAACTGCACGGCACCGGCCCGCGCCCGCCGGTGTGCCTGGGCACGGACGCCTTCCACACCCCGGCGTGGCTCACCGAAGCGGCCCGCACGGCGTTCGCGGACATGGGCAGGACCGGCCTGAACAGCCCGTTCGCCGGGACGTACGTGCCGCTGGAGTTCTACGGCGCCGACGCCCGGGTCGCCGCCGTGATGGTGGAGATCAGGCGGGACGCCTACATGACCGAGCCGGGCGGGGCTCCCGGCCCGGGCCTTCACCGCCTGGCCACCGCACTGGCCGCACTGGTCGACGCGGCCCCCCGGTAGGCGCACACCGGCCCTCCGCCTGGCCTACGCCCGCAGGACAGCCGGAGGCGCCCGTACCAAGGTGGTGCGCATGACCGAGGAGATCACGCTCACCGGCCAGGCCCCGCCCGTACGGGACTGGCCCACACCCGACCTGGACGGGACGGACTTCGACCCGGTGCTCGCCGGCCTGATGCGCGAGGGTCCGCTGACCCGGATCCGGCTGCCGTTCGGCGAGGGCTGGGCGTGGCTGGCGACCCGCTACGACGACGTGAAACGGATCACCAACGACCCGCGGTTCAGCCGCGCCGAGGTGACACAGCGTCAGGTGACCCGGATGGCGCCGAACTTCGCGCCCCGCCCGGGCTCGCTCGCCTGGGCCGACCAGCCCGACCACAACCGGCTGCGCAAGCCGGTCGCCGGCGCCTTCACGGTGAGCGCCATGAAGCGGCTGCGGCCCCGCGCGCAGGAGATCCTGGACGAGCTGGTGGACGACGTCGTACGCGGCGGGCCGCCGGCCGATCTGGTCGAGCGGGTGCTGGAGCCGTTCCCGCTCAGCGTCGTCAGCGAGGTGATGGGCGTGCCCGCCGCCGACCGGACGCAGGTGCACGCCTGGACCCGGGAGATCATCTCCACCAACGGGGCCGAGGCGGCCGGCCGCGCCAAGGACGGCCTGTACGGATGGATCAGGACGATCGTCCGGGCCCGTTCCGACGGGCGGGGCGAGGACGTCTACTCGATGCTCGGCGGGGCCGTGGCGCGCGGCGAGATCAGCGAGGAGGAGGCCGTCGGGCTGGCCGGTCCGCTGCAGATCGGCGGCGAGGCCGTCACGCACAACTGCGGGCAGATGCTGTACCTGATGCTGACCCGGCCGGAGCTGATGGAGCGGATGCTGACGCATCCCGAGGCGCGCGGTGTGGTGCTGGACGAGCTGCTGCGGTGGATCCCGCACCGCAGCTCGGTCGGGCTCGCCCGGATCGCGCTGGAGGACGTGGAGATCGCCGGGCAGCGGATCGCCGCGGGCGAGCCGGTGTACGTCTCCTATCTCGCCGCCAACCGCGACCCGGCCGTCTTCCCCGACCCGGACCGCATCGACCCCGACCGCGAGCCGAACCCGCACGTGGCCTTCGGCAACGGCCCGCACTTCTGCACCGGCACGCTGCTGGCCCGGCTGCAGACCGAGCTGCTGGTGGACACCCTGCTGGACCGGCTGCCGGGGCTGCGGCTCGCGGTACCGGCCGAAGAGGTGCGCTGGCGGCACCGGACGATGATCCGCGGCCCGCGGACACTGCCGGTGACGTGGGTCCGCTGACCTGGGCCGCTGACACCTCGGTCCGCTGACGGCTACGCCCGCAGCCACTCCGTGACGATCACCTCCGTGCCGGTCCGCAGTCTGAGGGCGAACGGGCCGGCCGGCGGTGTGTCGCTGGTGAAGCGGCCGAGACTGTCGACCGGGACCGGGCGGGCGGTCCGCGGGCCCCCGAGCACCTCGATGTGCACGGACCGCGGCGGCAGCACCTGGCCGATCAGCCCGTCCTCGGTGACCTCGACGTCCACGGTCACCTCGCCCGCGCTGAACGTCAGCATCCGCGGCGCGTCCGTCACCCCCCGCACCGGCAGCGCGTCCACCAGCGAGTCGAAGGTCAGCTCGGCGATCCGCGCGTCCAGGTCGTGCAACGCGTAGGCGTCGAGCGCCAGTTGGCGCAGGGCCTCCGGAACCGGGTCGAGGACCGCGGCCGCCTGGCGCAGCTCCCGCTCCAGCAGGGCGTCCGCCCGCTCGTCGTCCACCGGGCCCGCCTCCGGGAACCGTTCGTCCTCGTTCACGCCGCACCCCGTGCGTCCATCCGGGCCCGCAGCCGGCGCAGACAGCGCTGGCGCAAGGGGCCGATGCTGCCGACCGCGATGCCGAGCGCGGCCGAGATCTCCCCGTAGCTGGGCGGCGGGGAGGACACGAGCACGCGCAGCAACTGCCGGCAGCGCTCCCCCAGTCCGTCCAGCTCCTGCCAGAGGCGGCGGACCCGCTCGGCCCGGTCCGCCTCGTCCTCCGACTCGATCAGCGACTCCTCGGGGGTCCGGTCGTCGCTGGCCCGGTCCAGCACCCGCGGGTCGTCGGTCAGGGTCAGCCGGGTCAGGCTCTTGAGCACCTTCAGGCACTCGTGGCGGGCCGTACTGGCCAGCCAGGAACCGGCCTTGTCGGGTTCCCGGATACGGCCCAGGTGCTGGGCGAAGCGGAACCACACGGTCTGGTAGACCTCGTGCCCGTCGGCCTCGGAGAGCCGGTGTGCGCGCACCACCGACCACACCAGCGGACTCATCCCTTCCACCAGCGCCTTCCAGGCCGCGGCGTCCCCGTCGACGGCGGACCGGACGAGCGCGCCGACCTCTGTTCGGTCCACGGCTCCACCCCTCATGTACGGCACGTCATCGTACGCCGTGGGGTGGAGGGTTCCCGGCCTCATGCGGGCACGGCCGGGGCCACGACCGGAACCGGACGCCAGGTGGCCGGCCGGAGCGCCGGGACGCGCGCCCCGCGCACCTCTGCGGTGTCGGTGGTGTCCGCGAGCAGCCGGGTGAGCGCCGTGCGCGGATCGGGCTCCGCGTGCGCCGTCATGCGGGCGGCGACGAGACCGGCGGCGACCGGCGTGGCGAAGGAGGTCCCGCTCCACTGCGCGAGCCCGTCGAACATCACCTGGTCCGGCTTGGCGCCGGTGCTCTCCCGGTCCTCGCTCAGCACGCCGGTGTGGCGCGGGAACCGGCAGGTGCACGGATAGTCGTAGCCGAACCGGCAGGCGTCGTAGGTGGAGTGCTGGTAGACGTACGGCACGGGCGTGCCGAAGCCGGTGAGGGCGCTGGTGAGACGCTCGCCGGGGGCGAAGACCCGCACCCAGGGCCCGTGGTTGCTGAAGCAGGCCTCGCCGTCGCCGTCCGCGCGCAGCGCGCCGACCGACAGCACGCTGCCGGCGTACTCGGGCAGGGCGGCGTACGCGGCGGGCCAGAACGGCGTGTCACTGGCGTTGTTGCCGGCCGCGGCCACCAGCAGGGTGCGCTGCTCGCGCAGTTCGCGCAGGAACGCGTCCAGGCCGATGAGGCCGTCGCCGCCCTCGGTGGTGGTGCCCGCGGAGAGGCTGATGATGTCGGGCCAGCCGCCCTGGTCGACCGCTTCGAAGAGCCGGGCGCCGAACTCGGACTCCAGGATGGCCCCGGCGTCGTTCAGCGTGCCGCGCACGGTGATCGCGGTGCCCGGCGCGACGGCCGCGAGGATCCCGGCGATGAACGTGCCGTGGCCGGCGTACGGGCGCAGCACCCCGTCGGCGTCGGTCTCGGCCGCCTCGGGGTCGCCCGTGGTGCGGGCGAGCAGCGGGTAGGAGCCGTGGTCGCGGACCAGTCCGGTGTCGATCACGAGAACGCGGGCGGCGCTGTCCGCGTCGCAACCGCCCTCGGCGGCGGCCGGGTTGGCGGGCTGAGTGCGTGCGACCGGCACCGGCTCGTCGCCGGGGCAGGCGTTGACCGCGATGTGCACCACGTGGTTGCGGCTCACCAGCCGGCGGCCCCGTCGGTCCTCGGCCTCGCGCAGGGCGCGCAGCGCGTGCGGCACGGCGTCGTCGCCGGCGGCCGGGTCGCCGACGCGGATGCGGGTGACACCGGTGCGGCCGGCCTCGGGTCCGTCGCGCCGGACGTGGTCGGGGACCAGGCCGTCGGTCGCGGTGAAGTGGGCGCGCACGGCGTCCTCGACGACGCGGGCCTCCTCGCCGTCCCGGGCCAGGACGACGCCCTTCTCGTACAGGAAGTGGGCGTCCTCGTCCGGGCCCATGGCCAGGGAGACGTCCGGCATCGAGCGCTGGATGTGCTGGAACTGCTCGTGGAACCGCTGTGGTGCCATGACCTGTCCTCCCCCTGACGACGGCGTTCGACAGAGAGAGCCGCGGGGCCGCCGTCTGATACAGGTGGCCACTACGATGCGACACGTGACGGCGGGAAGCGACTCGGTCCTCGAACTGCTGCCCCTGGTGTTCGCCGACCCGGGCGCGGCCCGGTCCCGCGCTGAGCAGGTGCTGCGGGCCGCTCCGCCGCCGCTGCACGCCAGCGTCGCCCACCAGGTCCTCGGCATCTGGCAGCGGGACTTCGGCGATCTGCGGATCGCGCTGCGGCATCTGCGGCGGGCCCGGGACCTGGCCGCGCGCGCCGAATCGGCCGACCGCGAGGCGGATGTGCTCGCCACGCTCGGAGTCGCACTGGTGCACGCGGGGCGCACGCGGCAGGGGCTCACCTCCTTCGAGCGCGGGGTGGCGCGGGGCAGCGGGCACACCCGGGCCCGGGTGCTGTTCCGGCGGGCGTACGTGTGGTGGGTGCTGGGGCGTCACCGGGAGGCGCTGGAGGACGTGCGCCGGGCGCTGCCCGTGCTGCGGCACATCGGCGACGACATCTGGACCGCGCGGGCGCTGACCCTGCGGGCCACCGTCCATCTCGCGCTCGGCGCGGTGGACCGGGCGGTCGCCGACTTCACGGCGGCGGAACGGCTGTGGGACACCACCGGCCAGGAGCACGACAAGGCCGACGCGGTGGAGAGCCGCGGGCTCGCCGCGTTCCGCTCCGGTGACATCCCGGCGGCGCTGCGGCTGCTGGACGAGGCCGAGGAACGGTACGCGAAACTCGGTACCCCCACCTACATGCTGTCGCTGCGCCGCTGCGAGGTGCTGATGGCGGCCGGGCTCGCCCCGGAGGCGCTGGCCGAGGCGGACGCGACGATCGCGCTGCTGGACCGGATCGGCGGCCAGTCCACCCGGAAGGCCGAGCTGCTGCTGGCCGCCGCGCGGGCCGCCCGCTCGGCCCAGGACCCGGACACCGCCGCGGCCCGCGCCGCCGTCGCCGTACGGCTGTTCGCGGCGCAGCGCAGGCCGTGGTGGGAGACGCATGCCCGGCTGGTGCTGCTCGAGGCGCGGGCGGCGGCCGGGCGCCGCTCGGGGCGGCTGGTCGCGGACGCGGCGGCGGTCGCGGAGAAGCTGGCCTCGTTCGGCTCGCCGGCCGCACCGGAGGCGTCCCTGCTCGCGGGCCGGATCGCGCTCGCGCTGGGCCGGCCGGCCGACGCCGAACGGCATCTGGCGGTGGCCGCGCGCAGCCGGTACGGCGGGCCGCCGCCGGCCCGGGTGACGGGCTGGGCGGCACAGGCACTCAGGGCGCGCGCGGCCGGGTCCCGGCGGGGCGTGCTGGAGGCGTGCCGGCGCGGTCTGGGCGTGCTGGACGACCACCGGATGACGCTCGGCGCCTCGGAGCTGCGCGCCCACGCCACCGCGCAGGGCGCCGAACTGGCCGCGCTCGCCCAGGAGGTGAGCCTCGCCCACGGCTCACCGCGCCGGCTGCTGCAGTGGAGCGAGCGCTGGCGGGCGACCGTGCTGTCCACGCCGCCCACCCGGCCGCCCGCCGACCCGGCGCTGCTCAGCGTGCTGACCGCCTACCGGGAGATCGCGGCCCGCGCCGAGGAGGCCCGGATGGAGGGCCGTCCGGTGCCGGCGCTGGAGCGCGAACAGCGGCGCCTGGAACGGGAGATCCGCTCCCGCATCCACCGCATGCGCGGCTCGGCCCCGCACGCGGGCGACGGCTTCGGCGTGGCCCGGCTGCTGGACCGGCTCGGCGAGGCGCGGCTGGTGGAACTCGCCGTGGTCGACGGGCGGGTGCACGTCCTGCTGTGCGGGCAGGGCCGGGTCCGGCGGTTCACCGGCGGCCCGCTCGCCCAGGCGGTCGCCGAGGCCGAGTACGTCCAGGCCGGGCTGCGGCGCCTGGCGCACCCCGGCGCCGAGGCCCGGCTGCCGCTGGTGGAGGCCGCCGGGCTGCGGCTGCAGGAGCTGCTGCTGGGCGGGGCGGCGGCCCACCTCGGCTCGGGACCCGTGGTGATCGTGCCGCCGGGGGCGCTGCACCGGGTGCCCTGGGCGCTGCTGCCCGCGCTGCGGGACCGGGTGCTCAGCGTCTCGCCGTCGGCGGGCAGCTGGCTGCGGGCCCGCGAGACCGAGCCGCCGCCGGGCGGCCGGCAGGTGCTGGTGCGCGGGCCGGGCCTGGCGACCGGCGGAGCGGAGGTACCGGAACTGGCCGGCCGGTACGGCGCCGCGACGGTCCTGGAAGGCGACGAAGCCCAGGTCCCACGCGTCCTGGAGCACCTCGACGGCGCGGCGCTCGCGCATCTGGCGGCGCACGGCACGTTCCGCGCCGACAGCCCGCTGTTCTCCGCCCTGCGCATGGCCGACGGCCCGCTGATCGTGCACGACTTCGAACGGCTCGCCCGCAGCCCGTACCGGATCATCCTCTCCAGCTGCGACACCGCCCGCCTCGCCTCCGTCGGCGCCGACGAACTCCTCGGCCTGGTCACCGCGTTGCTGCCGCTGGGCACGGCCGGGGTGGTGGCCAGCAGCGCGCCGGTCAACGACGCTGCGGTGGTGCCGCTGATGCTGGCCCTCCACAAGGGCCTCGACACCGGACTGTCCCTGGCCGAGGCCCTGCGCGACGCCCGTACGGCCCTCCCGGGCGATTCCGTCCACCAGGCCACGGGGTGGGCGTTCGCGGCGTTCGGGGCGGCGTGAGGGTCACGCCGACGCACGCTCCGGCGAGTCCACCAGCCAGGGCAGGGCACCCCGGTCACCGGTCCCGAGCCGGCTGTAGGCGCTGTACAGATGATTGCCCACCGTCCGCACGGACAGCGTCAGCCGCTCGGCGATCTCCCGGTTGCTCAGCCCGGACGCCGCCAGCGTCACGATCTGCCGCTGCCGCGCGGTGAGTTCACCGAGGACGAGTCCCGCCAACGCCGGTGTGCGGGCGCCCTGGCAGCGCCGCGCGAGCGCGACCGCCCGGGTGCGGGAGACCCGCGCGGCCCGCGGATCCCGGTGCGCCCGCACGGCCTGCGCCCGCGCCTCGGCCGCGAACAGCAGGAACCCCCGCTCCTCCAGCTCCTCGGCGACCCGGTCAAGACCGGCTCCGTCTCCCCGCGCCAAGGCCTCCGCGTGCCGCGCGAACACGCTGCCCGCCGGCAGCCGCCCGAGGACCCGCTCGGGCGCGCCGAGGCGTACGGCGTCGTACCGGCCGTACACATCGTCACCGCTGCCGTCACCCAACTCGCCGTCGGCCAATTGGAGTTCCGCAAGGCAGGCCGCGTCCCCCGGCGCTTCCCGCAGGCCCTCCCGGGCCCACGCGGCGGCGTCCCGCAGCTCGCCGCGCAGCCGTGCGAACCGGGCGCGGACGGCGGCGTACCCGGCGGGCAGCCCCGTGCCCTCCGCGACCAGCCACTCCCCCACCGGTGCCGGCGCCGGGCGGACGTCGAGCTGCTCCATCCGCCCTACCAGCAGCCGCCGTTCGGCCTCCAGGGGCGGGCCGTACGAGGCGGGGGTGCCGGCCAGCCGCCGGGCGCGCAGCCTGCCGGTCGTGGCGCGCAGGGCCGGCCCGTGCAGGGGGTGGGCGAGGGTGACGTCGCCGGTCTCGTCGTCGACGTGAATCAGGCCGTCCGCCTCGAGAGACTCCAGGAGGTCGAGGGCCGCCGGATCGAGGTCGTCCAGCGGCAACGGCAGCGGCTCGGCGAACGCGAGGCGCTCGAGCACGTCCCGTTCCCCGGGGTGGGAGCGGTCGAGCACGGGCGCGAGCCGCTCCCGTACCGCCGCGGTGACCGGCAGCGCGCCCCGCCAGGCCCGCTCCTCGGTACCGGCGACGGGATGCAGTCGCCCGGCCGGGCCGAGCGCGGCGACCAGGGCGCGCAGCAGCCGCAGATCGCCCCGGCACATCCGGTGCAGCCGGCGCACGGTGAGCGGTTCGAGGCCGGCCGCGCCGAGCAGCCGGGCGATGTCGTCGCAGGGCAGCGGCCTGAGGGCCAGCCGGGGCAGCAGCTCGCCGGTCCACAGCCGGGACACCGCGGCGGGCGCGGGCACGCCGTCCACCGCGGCCACGACGAGCCGGGTCCGGCCGTGCACGGCGAGCTGGTGCACGAGGGCGGCGGAGGCCTCGTCCAGCAGATGGGCGTCGTCCACGACGAGGAGCCGTACGCCGGACAGCGTCCGTACCGCGTGGTGCAGTGAGACGGTGTCGGGCAGCAGGTGGGCGAAGGCCGCGAAGGGCAGGGTCTGGGCCTCGGGGGTGCCGGTGACCAGGGCGTGCTCGGTGCCCCGGACCGCCTCGGTGATCAGCCGGGTCTTGCCGTGGCCGGCCGGTCCGGTGACCACGAGGCCGGGCCGACCGGCGGCCGACGACCCGCGGACCAGTTCCAGTTCCTCCTCCCGGCCGGTGAACGGCCAGGGCAGCTGAAGCGTCTTGGCGTCCTGCTCGTAAGTCCTCACCTCATGCAGAGCGCGAGTACTCAGGTTTGATACAGGGCGACTTGAGTAGCCCCCGACTCAGGCGCCCGGCGCCGGCGGGCGGGCAGGCTGGGCGCATGACCCGACGCCTCTGCTCGCTTGCGCGGCAGACGACGGCGGCGCGCCGGACGACGCCGCCGCCCGGGTCCGGCTCGTCAGGGGCCGCCGTTTCGCCGTCCGCGTCTGTTCGCGCTCCGGGTGGGGGCCCGGAGCGACGGCGGTCGTGTGCCGGTGACGGCACAGGGACGGCAGCGGCCACGGTCCGGCGCCGGGGGAGCGGGGAAGCGGTCGCGGTCGTCACCTACGGGGGAGGTGACGACCGCGGCCGCGCCGGTGTGCGGCCGCCCGTTCAGGACGCGGCCCGCTCGGCCGGGGCGTACGCGGCGGCGTCGGGGTGGGCGAGGCCGAGGTGGTCGCGCAGGGTCGTGCCCTCGTAGTCGGTGCGGAACACGCCCCGCTCCTGGAGCAGGGGGACTACCTTGTCGGCGAAGGGGTCGAGGCCGCCGGGCGTGATGTGCGGGACGAGGATGAAGCCGTCGGCGGCGTCGGCCTGCACGAAGTCGTCGATGGTCTGTGCGACGGTGTCCGGGGAGCCGACGAAGGTCTGCCGGTTGCCGGTGTTGATGACCAGGTCGCGGATGGACCACTTGTTGGCCTCGGCGAGCTGCCGCCACTCGCGGGCGACGGCGATCGGGTCCCGGTACATCCGCACCTGGGCGCGGCCCCGGGATATGTGCTCCTCGCTCACCACGGGGTCGACGTCGGGCAGCGGGCCCTCCGGGTCGTACGCCGACAGGTCACGGTTCCACACGAACTCCAGGTGCTTGATGGCGGTGGCCCCGCTGACCTGCTGCCGGCGCACCTCGCGGGCGCGTTCGGCGGCCTCCTGGTCGGTGTCGCCGAGGACGAAGGTCGCGGCGGGCAGGATGAGCAGCTGGTCGGGGCGGCGCCCGTACTTCGCGAGCCGGGACTTGACGTCGGTGTAGAAGGCCTGGCCCTCCTTCAGGGTCGCGTGCCGGCTGAAGATGGCGTCGGCGCCGGACGCGGCGAACTCGCGGCCCTCTTCGGAGTCTCCGGCCTGGAAGATCACCGGGCGGCCCTGCGGGGAGCGCGGGACGTTGAACCGTCCGTGGATGTCGAAGTGCTGCCCCTGGTGGACGAAGGCGCCGGCCTTGGCGTCCCGCAGGAAGGCGCCGGTGGCCCGGTCGGCGAGGATCTCGTCGCCGCGCCAGGAGTCGAAGAGTTCATGGGCGGTGGCGAGGAACTCCTTGGCGCGGGAGTAGCGCTCCTCCTGCGGCAGGAAGCCGCCGCGGCGGAAGTTCTCGCCGGTGAACGCGTCCCAGGAGGTGACGACGTTCCAGGCGGAGCGGCCGCCGGAGAGGTGGTCCAGGCTCGCGAACTGGCGGGCGACTTCGTAGGGCTCGTTGAAGGTGGAGTTGATGGTGCCGGTCAGGCCGAGCCGTTCGGTGACGGCGGCGAGCGCGGCCAGCACGGTGAAGGTGTCCGGGCGGCCGACGACGTCCAGGTCGTAGATCTTGCCGCCCTGTTCGCGCAGCCTGAGCCCTTCGGCGAGGAACAGGAAGTCGAACTTGGCGCGTTCGGCGGTCTGCGCGAAGTGCACGAAGGAGCTGAACTCGATGTGGCTGCCGGCGGCCGGGTCGCTCCACACGGTGGTGTTGTTGACGCCGGGGAAGTGGGCGGCCAGGTGGATCTGCTTCAGCGGCTTGCTCATGGGGTGGGGTCGTCCTCTCCGGCTCAGGCTGCTGCGTAGCGGTTGGCGGGTCGGGCCAGGCCGAGCAGGCCGCGCAGGGTGTCCGCCTCGTAGGCGTGCCGGAAGCGGCCCCGGCGCTGGAGTTCGGGCACCAGGTCCCGGCTGACGCGGGGCAGGTCGTGCCCGGCGACGGCGGGCCGCAGCCGGAACCCGGTCAGCCCCTGCTCGGCCAGCTCCTCCAGTTCGTCGGCGAGTTGGGCGGCCGTGCCGGTGAAGACGCGGGCGTCGCTCGTGTACGGCTCCCCCCCGAGCGCGTCCAGCCGCTCCCGGCGGGCCTCGGCCTCGGCCCGGCTGTCGTCGAGGAAGACGACGAGGTCGCCGAAGATGTGCAGCGGCTCGGCGGCCCGGCCGGCGGCCTCCTGCTCGGCGCGGATCTCGGCGACGATCGCCCGGGCATGGTCCGTGTCGTGCGGGGTGACGTAGCCGATGTCGGCCTGGCGGGCGACCAGCCGGTACGGCACCGTCTGGTGGGCGAGGGCGGTCACCGGGGGCTGGCCCTGGGGCGGGCGGGGTGTGATCGAGGGGCCCTTGACGCTGAAGTGGCGGCCCTCGAAGTCGATGTAGTGCAGCTTGTCCCGGTCGATGAAGCGTCCCGTCGCCGCGTCCCGGATCTCGGCGTCGTCCTCCCAGCTGTCCCAGAGCCGGCGCACCACTTCCACGTAGTCGGCGGCCTCGTCGAACAGTTCGGTGAGCACGTCCTGTGCGGCCAGGCTGTCGTAGGCCTCGATCCGGCGGACGGTACGGCGGCCGAAGTGGGCGGCCTCGTGCGGCCGGGCGCTGATCTGCACCCGCACACCGGCGCGGCCGGTGCTCACGTAGTCCAGGGTGGCGATGGCCTTGGAGATGTGGAACGGCTCGGTGTGCGTGACCACCACGGTCGGGACCAGGCCTATGTGCCGGGTGAGCGGGGCGATGCGGGAGGCGATGAGGACCGCGTCGAGCCGGCCGCGCACCTGGTCGGTGCGCTCGTCGGGGTCGAAGGGGTGCGAGGACTGCGGGCCGAGGCCGTCCTCGATGGTGACGAAGTCGAGGAGACCGCGCTCGGCCTCGGCGACCAGGTCGGCCCAGTACCGGGCGGTGAACAGCTCACCGGGGCGGGCGACCGGCTCGCGCCAGGACGCGGGGTGCCAGCCGGTGCCGTCCAGGGCGACGGCGAGGTGCAGCGGGGCGGAGGGTGTTGACGAGGAGGTTGAGGACACGTCGGTGCCTTCCTTGACGTCCGGAGGAGAACACCGGCTCGCGGGGCAGGCGTCGGCACGGGCGAGCGCGGCAGGGGTAACCCGGGTCTTCGGGGCTGGGCGGGCCGGGAGAAGAGGTCAGCGGCGACAGAGCGCGGCGGACACGCGCTGGAGGTCTATGTGCGGCCGGGTGATCAGGCGGACGGAGCGGTACGGGCGCGGGGCGCGCGGCGGGAGTGCGCGGGGCACGGCCGTCACCTCCGTCCGTCGGGCTCGGCGGGCCGGGTGGGCAGCCGCCTCGCGGATCTCGTCATGATGCACAACGCGCGGCCGCCTCGGGTTGTTCCCGCGCCCCGGGACCGGCCCGCTCCCGGCTCGGGTCCGGTCCCCGGGCGGCCCGCCGTCAGGAGTTGTCCAGCGGCAGTCCGGGCGGGTTGACCTGGGACGTGGCGACGGCCTCATTGGAGAGGTGGTAGGCCTTGAGCCACGTGGCGTACTGGCCGTGCTTGATCAGGTAGTTGACGGCGTCGGCGACCGGCTTGGCGAGGCCGCTGTCCTTCTTCGCGGTCGCCGCGATCAGGCCCTGCAGGTGCTCCCCCGCGCCGGAGAACTCGCCCGCGTTGCGCGTCGCGTTCGGCGTGTTCGCGACCTGCGTGATGTGGTACGCGATGCCGGGGTTCGGGCCGAAATAGGCGTCGATCCTGCCGCTGGCGAGGGCGAGATAGGTGCCGTTGCGGTCCGGGTAGTACTTGACGGTGAGCTTCTTGCCCTCCTTGGCGAGCTTGGCCTTCCACTCCAGCAGGATCCGCTCCTGGTTGGTGCCGGAGCCGACGGAGACGGTCTTGCCGGCGAGGTTCTCGTAGGTGCCGTCGAAGTTCCAGGTGCTCTTCTTCGGCACCTCGAAGGCGAGGTTGTCCTGCCGGTAG
This sequence comes from Streptomyces sp. NPDC007189, assembly GCF_040703635.1. Taxonomy (NCBI): domain Bacteria; kingdom Bacillati; phylum Actinomycetota; class Actinomycetes; order Kitasatosporales; family Streptomycetaceae; genus Streptomyces; species Streptomyces sp. NPDC007189. Next base: position 562,244 of record NZ_JBEYEY010000003.1, on the reverse strand, counting down.
GAGGCGAACTCGTACTTCCGCTTGCGCTCTTCGGTGTCGGTGACGTTGGAGAAGGCGACGTCGACCTTTCCGCTGTCGATGCCGACGAAGAGGTTCTCCCAGGTGAAGTTCCTCAGCTCGGGCTTGAGACCGAGGACGGCGGCGACCAGGCGGCCGAGGTCGGGTTCGGAGCCGGTGAGGGTCTTCTGGTCCGAGCCGACGTACGCCAGCGGCGGGAACCCGGACGGCAGGGCGCCCTCGCCGATGACGAGCCGGCCGCTCTTGCGGATCGAGGCGGGCAGTTCGGCGCTGATGGACTTCACTTCCGGCACCTTGAGGGTGACCGGCCGGGCGGCGCCGTTGGAGACCTGTCCGATGACCACCTCACCGGACGCGACGCTGTCGGTGGTGGCCGCGTCGCTGTCGCCACCGCAGGCGGCGAGGGTGGTGGCGAGGGCGGCGACGGCGGTCGCCGCGGTGAGGCCGCGTATCAGGCTGCGTCGGGGAAGGTGGCTGGGCATGGCTGTTTCCTTGTCGTTCCGTGGAGTTCGGTGCGTTCGGTGGTGTTCGGGGGTGCCGGGGCCAGGCGGAGGGTCACAGGACCTTGGCGAGGAAGGCCCGGGTCCGCTCGTGCCGGGGCCGGTCCAGGACCTGCTGCGGCGGGCCCTGTTCGACGATCCGGCCGCCGTCGAGGAACACGATCCGGTCGGCGACCTCGCGGGCGAAGCCGATCTCGTGGGTGACGATGACCAGGGTGGTGCCGCTGGTGGCGAGGTCCTTGATGACGGAGAGCACCTCGCCGACCAGTTCGGGGTCGAGCGCGGAGGTGGGCTCGTCGAACAGGATGATGCCGGGGCGCAGGGCGAGCGCCCGGGCGATGGCGACGCGTTGCTGCTGGCCGCCGGAGAGCTGACGCGGGTAGGCGCCGCCGCGGTCGCCGAGGCCGACCCGGGTGAGCAGTTCGCGGGCCAGCTCCCGGGCCTGGGGCCTGGTGAGCCGGCCGGTGGCGACGGGCGCGGCGGCCACGTTGTCGAGGACGGTCAGATGCGGGAAGAGGTTGAAGTTCTGGAAGACGAAGCCGATCCGGCTGCGCTGGGCCAGGATGGCGCGCTCGCTCAGCTCCTTCAGCCGTCCGCCGCCCGCCCGCTTGACGCCGATCAGCTCGCCGCCGACGCTGACCTGGCCGATCTCGGGCTTCTCCAGGTGGTTGACGACCCTGAGCAGCGTGGACTTGCCGGAGCCGGAGGGGCCGATGACGGCCACCACCTCGCCGGGGCGGACGGTCAGGTCGATGCCGTCCAGCACGCGGTGGGCGCCGTACCACTTGTGGACGTCGTGGACCTCCAGCGCGGCCGGGGTCGTCTGAAGGGTGTCGGCGGTGGTCATACGGCGGCCTCCCTGCGCAGCCGGGCCCGGAACCCGTCGAGGCCCGCGCGCGCCTTCTGCAGCGGGGTCGGCGGCAGGCTGCGGGTGGCGCCCCGCGCGAAGTACCGCTCGACGTAGAACTGGACGACGGACACGGCGCTGGTGAGGATCAGGTACCAGACGGTGGCGACCAGCAGCAGCGGCACGATGTCGCCGGGGTAGGTGCTGCCCATGGTCTGCACGGAGCCGAAGAGGTCGAGCAGCGAGACGTAGAACACCAGCGAGGTGCTCTTGATCAGGCCGATGAGCTGGTTGACGTAGTTCGGCGTGATGGACCTCAGGGCCTGCGGGAAGACGATCCTGCGGAACTGGTAGCCCTTCGGCAGGCCGAGCGCGGCCGCCGCCTCGTGCTGGCCCTGGTCGACGGAGAGGATGCCGCCGCGGACGACCTCGGCCGCGTACGCCGCTTCGTTGAGGCTGAGCCCGACCACGGCGACCGTCATGTCGGTGGCGAGCCTGGACTCGTCGAAGGTGACGAAGGCGGGGCCGAAGGGGATGCCGAGGCTCAGGGTCTTGTACAGGGCGGAGAAGTTGTAGAGGAAGATGAGGACGACGATGAGCGGCACCGAGCGGAAGAGCCAGGTGTAGGTCCAGCTCACGGCGCGCAGCACGGGGCTGCCGGACTGCCGGCCGAGGGCCAGCAGGATGCCGCCGAGGAGCCCGAACACGGCGCTGAGCGCGGTGGCTTCGAGGGTGACCAGCAGGCCGTCGAGGACGGTGGGGCGCAGGAACCAGTAGCGGAAGCGGTCCCACTGGTAGAACGGGTTGGTGGCCAGCCCGTGCAGGATCTGCGCGACGAGCACGAGCACGACGGCGGTGACGATCCACCGTCCCGGACGCCGCAACGGCTGGACGCGCTGTGCTGTCAGTGGCTTTGACGATGTGTCGGCGGACGGCGCCTCGGCGAGGGAGACGACGGCGCCTGGGGGTTCGCTCATGGCGGGCTCCGGCTTGAGTCGGCGTGAGTCGGGCGCCCGGATCGCGGCGCGCGGGTGCAGGCCGCCGCGGCACTACGGCACGGGGCGGCGCACGGCGGCGCGGGGGAACCGGGGGCCCGCGGACGACGGCACACCGCACGGGCGGCGGTGTGCGTCAGGAACGCGAGGAGGGCGGGCGGGGCTGGAAGAAGGCGTCAGCCCCGGCAGCGGGCACGGCCCGGCACGGTACACAGTGCGCTGTTGACGCGGAGCAGGTCGACGGCGCGGTCGGCGACGAGGAGCCCGGCGTACGGCCGTACGCGGCCCTGGGGGCGGCTCGCGGCCGTCCTGAGAGCTGCGTCCATGGCGTCACCTGTCACTGTTCCGGCCCCGCGGGGCCCTCGCGCTTACCGAGAACGTCGTTCCGGTCCGGTCGTCACCTGGGGCACCCCACCGCGATGCGAGGGTTGCCGGTCAGCGAGCCAGGGCTTGGCGCTGACGCTCATGACCGTTCTGAGCCGTAAGTAAGGCAGTTGGCCGTTCGAATGTCAACGGCCGTCCGCTCAGTGGACACCGGCGGTGCCGCCGTCACCTGCGGAAAGCGTCCTCGGCGTCGGCGGCGTGGCCCGCCCAGTCCAGGATCTGGACGGCGGCTCCGGCGGCCTCCAGCCCCTGGCAGCGGCCGTGGTGGCGGCGGCAGATGCCGTCGAGGTCGAGGTGGCGGCCGAACGCCGGGTGGGCGGCCAGGCGGCGCGCGTAGGCCCACAGGGCGCGGTGTCCGGCGATGCGGTGCACGGCGGAGGCGTCGAGGTGGCAGCGGTGGACGGTGTCCAGCTGCACCAGTGCGGCCCACAGTTCGACGTCGGCGGCGGTGAGCCGGCCGTCGACCAGGTACTCCTCGCCGGCCAGCCGCCGCTCCAGCCGGCCCAGGGTGTCGAGGAGCACGCCGAGGGCGGCGTCCCGCTCGGCCGGGGCGGCGCCGGCCCGGCCGGCTCGCTGCGCGGCCCCTTCGATGCCCTCGGCGCACATCCGCTCGACGGCCTCGATCACGGACTCCTGGCCGCACGGGTACAGGGCGGCTGCGCCCTCGCGCGGGAACCGGTCGAGGTCCCGCAGGATGTCACCGGCGTGGGTGCTGACGATCCGCCCGGACCAGTCGTCGCTGAGCACGGGCGCGAGGGCGGGGCCGGTGTAGTGGTGGGCGCTCGCCTCGTACAGCGGGCGCAGCGCCGAGTGGCCGCCGCCGGGACAGTCGGGCACGGCGGGCAGCAGCGTCACCGGACAACTGCCGTCCAGGCCGAGGAGGCTGTGCGCGACGGCGAGGCGCAGCCCGTCGGGGCAGGCGGTGGACAGATGGAGCCGGTAGCGGTGCGGCACGGCGTAGTGGCCACTGCGCGGGTCCTGGCCGATCCGGCCCCGGAAGACGGGGGCGGCGCGGTGGACGGACGGGACGGCGGCGAGCGGAGCGATGGACATGCGTCTCCCCGGGTGATGGGCGTACGGACGTGCGCGTCGAGGGCCGGCGCCGGCCGGTGCGCGCGAGGGACCGGCTCGGGCCTGCCGGTGGGCGCGAGGGGCCGGCTCAGCGGCCGCGGCTGATGGCGCTGCAGACGCGCAGCAGGTCGATGTGCCGGCGGGAGGTGAGCAGGGGTGCGCACAGCGGCGTACGGCCCGTGTGGCCGGTGCCGGTGTCGAGGCGCGTCATGATTCCCTACCTGTTCACTAGGGTTCCCGTCCTGGAGTGTCGATCCGGCGTCCGGCGCCGTCAAGGGGGCGTCCACGCCTGGGACACCCGGCCGAGGCGATACGGCCCCTCCACGCCCGCCGAAAGCCTCCTCAGGAGCGGGACCATGTGACATAGTACTGGCGTGGCGAAGGGACTGACCTGCGATGTCGTGGTGGTCGGCGCCGGCATGGTCGGCGCGGCCTGCGCCCTGTACGCCGCGCGGGCGGGCCTCGACGTGCGGGTGGTGGACCGGGGTCCGGTGGCCGGCGGCACCACCGGCGCGGGCGAGGGCAACCTGCTCGTCTCCGACAAGGAACCGGGCCCGGAACTCGATCTCGCCCTGCTGTCGGCCCGGTTGTGGGCGGGGCTGGGCGACGAGCTGGGTACGGCGGTCGAGTACGAGCCCAAAGGCGGCCTGGTGGTCGCCGCCGGTCCCGAGGCGCTCGCGGCGCTGCACGCGTTCGCCGACGGCCAGCGGGCGGCCGGAGTCACGGCCGGCCCGGTCGCCGCGGACCAACTCACCGGGCTGGAGCCGCACTTGGCCCCTGACATGGCCGGCGGGGTGCACTATCCGCAGGACGCCCAGGTCATGCCCGCCCTGGCCGCCGCCCACCTGCTGCGCGCCTCCGGCGCCCGCCTGCACACGGGGTGGACGGTGACCGGGATGCTGCGCACGGCCGACGGCGCGGTGACCGGCGTCCGCACCGACCGCGGCGACCTGCACGCACCCGCGGTGGTGAACGCCGCCGGCACCTGGGGCGGCGACCTCGCGGCGCTCGCGGGCGTCCGGCTGCCGGTGCTCCCCCGGCGCGGCTTCGTCCTGGTCACCGAGCCGCTGCCGCGGACGGTCCGGCACAAGGTGTACGCCGCGGACTACGTGGCGGACGTCGCCAGCGACTCGGCGGGCTTGCGCACCTCGCCGGTGGTGGAGGGCACGGCCGCCGGCCCGGTGCTGATCGGCGCGAGCCGGGAACGGGTCGGCTTCGACCGCTCGCTGTCGCTGCCGGCCGTACGGGCGCTCGCGGCCGGGGCGATCGGGCTGTTCCCGTTCCTGCAGCGGGTGCGCGCGCTGCGGGCGTACGCCGGGTTCCGGCCGTATCTGCCGGACCACCTCCCGGCGATCGGCCCCGACCCGCGCGCGCCGGGGCTGTTCCACGCCTGCGGGCACGAGGGCGCCGGCATCGGACTGGCCGCCGGCACCGGGCAGTTGATCGCGCAGGCCCTCACCGGGAGGTCACCGGAGCTGGATCTCACGCCGTTCCGGCCGGAGCGGTTCGACACCGACGGAGGGGACACGCCGTGAATCCCGAGGAGCCGTCCCGGTCCCGTCGGGCGCGACAGGCCGCTCGTGCCCGGCGGCGGCAACGCGCGGCCGGCCCTTTGGAGTTGGCCGAGGCCCGGCCGGGCGCGGCCTTCACCGTCACCTTCGACGGCCGTGCCCTGGCCGCCCTGCCCGGCCAGACGGTGGCGGCGGCGCTGTGGGCGGCGGGCGTGACGTCCTGGCGCAGCACCCGCGGCGGCGGCCGGCCGCGCGGGGTGTTCTGCGGTATCGGGGTGTGCTTCGACTGCCTGGTGACGGTCAACGGCCGGGCGAACCAACGGGCTTGCCTGGTGCCCGTGCGGCCGGGCGATGTGATCCGCACGCAGGAGGGGACGGGACGGGACGATGACTGAGCGCGCGCATCTCGCCGTCGTCGGGGCGGGCCCGGCGGGGCTCGCGGCAGCGCTGGCGGCGGCCGCCCGGGGCGTGCGGGTCACCCTCGTCGACGCGGACGGGCAGGCGGGCGGCCAGTTCTACCGGCAGCCCGCCCGAGCCTTCGGCGCCCGCCGCCCCCAGGCCCTGCACCACCAGTGGCGCACCTGGGAACGGCTGCGGGACGGCCTGGAGGCGCACCTCGCCGCCGGACGGATCATCCACCTGACGGGTCATCACGTCTGGTGTGCCGAACGGAAGCCGGGCTCCTCCGCGCGAGAGCCGGGCTCTTTTGCGGTGCACGCCCTGCGCGGCCCCGCGCAGGAGGAGGGAGCCACCGTCCGCGCCGACGCCCTGCTGCTCGCCACCGGCGGCTACGAACGCGTGCTGCCCTTCCCCGGCTGGACGCTGCCCGGCGTGGTCACCGCGGGCGGGGCGCAGGCCATGCTCAAGGGCGGCCTGGTGCTGCCCGGCCGCACGGTCGTGGTGGCCGGCACCGGACCGCTGCTGCTGCCGGTGGCCACGGGGCTCGCCGCGGCGGGCGCCCGGGTGGCGGCGCTGGTCGAGTCCGCCGGCCCCGGCGCCGTGGCGCGCCGTACTCCGGCCCTCGCCGCGGAGCCCGTCAAGCTCGCCGAAGCCGCCTGGTACGCGGGGCAGTTGCTGCGGTACCGGGTGCGCACGCTGGCCCGGCACACCGTGCTGGAGGCGCACGGCGCCGGCCGGCTGGAGGCGGTGGCCGTCGCCGCGCTGGGCCGGGACGGACGGGTCCGGCCCGGCAGCGCGCGCCGCATCCCCTGCGACGCCCTCGCCGTCGGCCACGGCATGCTGCCGCACACCGACCTCGCCGAGACCCTCGGCTGCACCCTGGCCGGTACGGCCGTACGCGTCGACGACGAGCAGCGCACCGACGTGCCCGGCGTCTGGGCCGCCGGGGAGACCACCGGCATCGGCGGCGCGGGCCTCGCCCTCGCCGAGGGGCACATCGCGGGCCGCTCGATCGCCGCCCGCCTGCACGGCACCGCCCCCGACCCGCGCTCCTGGGCGGCGGCGGCACGGGCGAGGGACCGCGGGCGGGCGTTCTTCGCGGCCCTGGAGAGGGTGTACGCCCCTCCCCCGGGCTGGGCGGACCGGATCACGGACGACACGGTGGTGTGCCGCTGCGAGGAGGTCACCGCCGGCCAGGTCCGCACGGCCTCCGGCACCCTCGGCGCGGGTGATCTGCGCACGGTGAAGCTGCTCACGCGGGCCGGGATGGGCTGGTGCCAGGGCCGGATGTGCACCCCCGCGGTGGCCGGCCTGACCGGCTGCCCACCAAACCCCGGACGCCGACCGTTCGCCCGCCCGGTACCCCTCGGCATCCTCGCCGACCTCCCGGACGACTGACCACCCGACCGCCATTCACCCGCGACCCCACCAACCGCACGCGACCGACACCGGCCGTCCGCCCCGCCCGCGCCCGGCATCCCCGCCCACTGACCAGCCCACCGCCATCCACCCGGAACCCGACCCCCCGCACGCGACCGACACCGACCATCCGCCCCACCCGCGCCCAGCATCCCCGCCCACTGACCAGCCCACCGCCATCCACCCACACCCGACCCACCGCACGCGGCCAACACCGACCATCCGCCCGGCACCCCGCCGACCTCCCGGACGACTGACCACCCGACCGCCATTCACCCGCGACCCCACCGACCGCACGCGACCGACACCGGCCGTCCGCCCGGCCCGTACCGCGCGGCACCCCGCAGACCTCGCTGACGACTGACGCAGCCCGGCGCCTCCGCCCGCGACCCCACCGACCGCACTCCGCACCCCTGCCGACCGGGCTCGACGACCCCACCAACCCCGCTCGGCCACCGCCCCGACCGCACTCCCCCGACCCGAAGCCTGTCCGCAGATCGCCCCACTCAGTACCATGTCACACACCACCCGATTGGGGACCGCAGATGACCCACCCGCAGCGCCGCCCCTGGCGGGGCGTTCTCGTCGCCACCGCCCTCCCCCTGCGCGAGGACCTCTCCATCGACTACGACCGCTACGCCGAGCACTGCGCCTGGCTGGTCGCGGAAGGCTGTGACGGCGTCGTACCGAACGGCTCGCTCGGCGAGTACCAGGTGCTGACGCCCGCCGAGCGCGCCCGGGTGGTGGAGACGGCCGTCGCGGCGATCGGCGGGGAGCGCGTGATGCCGGGCGTCGCCGCGTACGGCGCGGCCGAGGCGCGGCGCTGGGCCGAGCAGGCGGGCGAGGCCGGCTGCGCGTCGGTGATGCTGCTGCCGCCCAACGCCTACCGCGCCGACGAGCGTTCCGTCCTCGCCCACTACGCGGAGGTCGCCCGCGCGGGCCTGCCCGTGGTGGCGTACAACAACCCGGTCGACACCAAGGTCGACCTGGTGCCCGAACTCCTCGCCCGGCTGCACGGCGAGGGGCACATCCACGGCGTCAAGGAGTTCTCCGGTGACGTCCGGCGCGCCTACCGGATCGCCGAACTCGCCCCCGAACTGGACCTGTTGGCCGGCGCGGACGACGTCCTGCTGGAGCTGGCGGTGGCCGGTGCCAAGGGCTGGGTGGCCGGTTACCCGAACGCCCTGCCCGGGGCCTCGGTGCGACTGTACCGCGCCGCGCTGGCCCGGGACCTCACCACCGCGCTCCCCCTGTACCGCCGGCTCCACCCGCTGCTGCGCTGGGACTCCCGGGTGGAGTTCGTGCAGGCGATCAAGCTGTCCATGGACGTCGTCGGCCGGTACGGCGGCCCGGTGCGCCCGCCGCGCGTGCCGCTGCTGCCCGAGCAGGAGGCGCGGGTCCGGGCCGCCACCGAGAAGGCCGTCGCCGCGGGCCTCGCATAGGCCCGCGCCCGTACGAGGGAGCCGGAACATGCGCAGCAAGCTCGTCCTGCACGCCGTCGACTCGCACACCGAGGGCATGCCGACCCGGGTGATCACCGGCGGGATCGGCACCGTGCCGGGTGCGACGATGAACGAGCGGCGGTTGTACTTCCGTGAACACCGCGACCCCATCAAGCGGCTGCTGATGAACGAGCCGCGCGGCCACTCCGCGATGAGCGGCGCGATCCTGCAGCCGCCGACCCGCCCGGACTGCGACTGGGGCGTCATCTACATCGAGGTCTCCGGTTATCTGCCGATGTGCGGGCACGGCACCATCGGGGTGGCGACCGTGCTGGTGGAGACCGGCATGGTGGAGGTGGTGGAGCCGGTGACCACCATCCGGCTCGACACCCCGGCGGGGCTCGTGGTGGCCGAGGTGGCGGTGGAGAACGGCGCCGCGCGCGATGTCACCCTGCGGAACGTGCCGTCGTTCGCCGTCGCCCTGGACCGTACGATCACCCTGCCCGGCGGCCGCACGGTCACCTACGACCTCGCCTACGGCGGCAACTTCTACGCGATCCTGCCGCTGGACGCGTTCGGGCTGCCCTTCGACCGGGCCCGCAAGGACGACATCCTGGCGGCCGGTCTGTCGCTGATGGCGGCGATCAACTCCGAGGCGGAACCGGTGCATCCCGAGGACCCGTCCATCCGCGGCTGCCACCACGTCCACCTCTACGCGCCCGGCGCCACCGCCCGCCGCTCGCGGCATGCGATGGTCATCCACCCGGGCTGGTTCGACCGCTCCCCGTGCGGCACGGGCACGAGCGCGCGCATGGCCCAGCTGCACACGCGCGGCGAACTGCCGTTGCACACCGAGTTCGTGAACGAGTCGTTCATCGGCACCCGCTTCACCGGACGGCTCCTCGGCACGACGCGGGTCGCGGGGCTCCCGGCGGTCCTGCCCAGCTTCACGGGCCGCGCGTGGATCACCGGCACCGCGCAGTACCTGCTCGACCCCACCGACCCCTTCCCGGAAGGTTTCGTCCTCTAGACCGTGCTCTAGACTCACCGGGTGATGCGTGACATGGCACCGGACACGGAAGGCACTCGGGTGCCCGCCCTCCCCCGGCTGGGCGGCCGGCGCAGCAGCTACCGCGAGCGGGTCGCCGACGCGCTGCGCGCCGCACTGATCGCCGGCGAGCTGCGGCCGGGCGAGGTCTACTCCGCGCCCTCGCTCGCCGCCCGTTTCGGCGTCTCGGCGACGCCGGTGCGGGAGGCGATGCTGGACCTGGCCAAGGAGGGCCTGGTCGACACCGTGCCGAACAAGGGCTTCCGGGTCACCGCCGTCTCCGACAAGCAGCTGGACGAGTACACGCACATCCGCGCCCTGATCGAGATCCCGACGGTGGTCGCCCTGGCCCGCACCGCCGACCGGGTCTCGCTGGAGGCGCTGCGCCCGGCGGCCCGCGAGATCGTCACCGCCGCGGTGGCGGGCGACCTGATCGCCTACGTCGAGGCCGACACCCGCTTCCACCTCGGCCTGCTCGCCCTCGCGGGCAACGCCCACCTGGTCGAGGTGGTCGCCGACCTGCGCAAACGCTCCCGTCTCTACGGCCTGACGGCCCTGGTGGAGGCCGGCCGGCTGCTCGCCTCGGCCGAGGAGCACCTGGAACTGCTCGACGCCCTGCTGGAGCGGGACGAGAGGGCCGTCCACGCGATCATGACCCGGCATCTGGGCCATGTGCGCAGCCTGTGGGCCGACGGCGAGGACTAGAACCGGCACGCTGAACATCTCGCGGCGCAAAGGCCGCACCAGCGCACTTTTTCCGTGATCGGCCGTCCCGGACGGCACAAGAGACGGCGATTTTGCGGTGGGCGGGGGTGTCCCGGACCATGACAGCGTCCCGGCGATCCTGGGACGTCTGTTCGATGAGAGGCGCACCACCCATGCACGTCACCGGAACCGCCCCGCAGCCGGCTCCGGCCACCTCCGAGACCCGTAGGGCCGTCGTCGAGGTCCCGCACCACACCGACCCCGGCAAGCATGCCCGCCGCTTCGGCCTGCCGGTCGCCACCGCGCTGGTCATGGGCAACATCATCGGCGGCGGCATCTTCCTGCTCCCCGCCTCCATCGCCCCGTACGGCACGGTCAGCCTGGTCGCCTTCGGGGTGCTGACCGTGGGCGCCATCGCGCTCGCCCTGGTCTTCGGCCGGCTCGCCGCGCGCGACCCCCGTACCGGCGGCCCCTATGTCTACGCCCGCGAGGCCTTCGGCGACTTCGCCGGGTTCCTCGCCGCCTGGGCGTACTGGATCACCACCTGGGTGTCGAACGCGGCGCTCGCCGTCGCCGCCGTCGGCTACCTGGACGTGCTGATCCCGGTCGGCCACCACAAGTGGTCCGCGTGCCTGGCCGCCCTGGCCCTGCAGTGGCTGCCGGCCCTCGCCAACTTCGCCGGCACCCGGTACGTGGGCGCGGTCCAGCTGGTGTCGACGGTGCTGAAGTTCCTGCCGCTGCTGCTCGTCGCGGTCGGCGGGCTGTTCTTCTTCGACCCGTCCCGGCTCGGGCCGTTCAATGCCGGCGGGCACAGCGCAGTCGGCGCGATCTCCGCCTCCGCCGCCCTGCTGCTCTTCTCCTACCTCGGGGTGGAGTCGGCCGCCGTGAGCGCGGGCGAGGTCAGGGACGCCCGCCGCAACGTGGGGCGGGCCACCGTGATCGGCACCGCGGGCGCCGCGCTGGTCTATCTGCTGGGCACGCTGGCCGTCTTCGGCACGGTCGCGCACAACCGGCTGGTGGCCTCCACGGCCCCCTTCTCCGACGCGGTGAACACCATGTTCGGCGGCGGCTGGGGCGGTACGGCGGTGGCGCTGGCGGCGCTCGTGTCCATGACCGGCTGCCTCAACGGCTGGACCCTGCTGAGCGCCCAGACCCCGTACGCGGCGGCCAAGGACGGCCTGTTCCCGGCGGCCTTCGCGCGCCGCCGCCGGGGCGTGCCGACGGTCGGCGTCGCCGTCACGGTCGTCCTGTCCTCCGTGCTCACCGCCTACAACTACCTGTCGGGCTCGGCGAAGGTGTTCGACGTCCTGGTCCTCGTGACCACGTTCACCGCGACCGTGCCGTACCTGCTGGCGACGGCGGCGCAGCTCTTCCACCTGGTCTCCGGCAGGTCGGTGGACCGCGGGCGGCTGGTGCGCGACTCGGTGGTCACCGTGATCGCGGCTGTGTTCTCGGTCTGGCTGATGGCGGGCGCCGGCTATGCGGCGGTGTACCAGGGGGTGCTGTTCCTGTTCGTCGGCATCCTGGTCTACGCGGTGATGGCGGCACGCCGGCAGCGCAGGCTCGTGGAGACGGACACGCCGTGAGCCGCCGGCCGTGCGTCCGCCCCGCCGGGGGCGGGGCCCCGGCGCCGGGTCACGAGACGATCCGGTACAGGTGCTCCGGGCGCCCGGTCGCGCCGTAGCGCAGTTCCAGGCGGACCATGCCCTCCTTGACGAGGTAGGACAGGTAGCGCTGGGCCGTGGCGCGGGAGACTCCGGTGAGTTCGGCCGCCTCGGCCGCCGACACCGGTCCCGGCGCGGCGCGCAGCGCCTGGTGGACCAGCGTCAGGGTGGGCGCCGAGTGCCCCTTGGCCGGCACCCGCGGAACGGCGGGCGGCCGGGCGGCGCTGAACAGCGCGTCCACGTCGGCCTGCTGGGTCTCGGCGGCCGGGCCGAGCACCTCCACACGGTGCTGGAGCTCGCGGTAGGCGGTGAGCCGCTCGCACAGGTCGGGCGAGCCGAACGGCTTGACCAGGTAGCCCACGGCGCCGAGCTTCATGGCGCCGCGCACCGACTCGATGTCCCGGTCCGCCGTGATCATCAGGACGTCGGGGCGGGCTCCGCCCTCGTCCCCCGACAGCCGGCGGAGCACGTCGAGCCCGTTGCCGTCCGGCAGGAAGACGTCGAGCAGCAGCAGGTCGGGGCGCAGGGTCCGGACCGCCTCCAGCGCCTCGGCGACGGTCGCCGCCTCGCCGACCACGTGGAAGCCCGCGACACGGCTCACGTACTCGCTGTGGATGTGGCTCACCCGGAAGTCGTCGTCCACGACCAGCGTCCGGATCATCAGCGCTCGCCTCCCACCGGCAACGCCGTGGTGAACAGTGCCTCCCGCGGTGCGGTGGCCGCCTCCGCCTGGGGCAGTACGACGGTGAAGACCGCGCCGGGTCCCTCGCTGACCGTGACGGCGCCGCCGTGGCGCTGCACCAGCCGGTGGACCAGGGCCAGTCCCAGACCGCGCCGGGCGGTGCCCCGGTCCGGCCGGGTGGACCAGCCGTCCTCGAAGATCGACTCCACCGCGTCCGGCGGGACGCCCGGACCGGTGTCCGCGACCCGCACCCGCACCTCGCCCGAGGTCTCGCTCAGCGTGAGCCGCACCTCGCGGCCGCCAGCCGGGCGCGGCCCCTCGCCGGCCGCGTCGACCGCGTTGTCCAGCAGGTTGCCGACGATGGTCAGCAACCGGTGCAGGTGCGGCGGGTCCTGGCCGAGGGCCGAGTCGCCGGTCAGCTCGATCCGGACCCCGCGTTCGGCGGCGACCGTGGTCTTGGCCACGATCAGTCCGACCATCAGGGAGTTCCCGATCCGCTTGCGCACGGACTCGGACAGGGCCTGCCCGGCGCCGGCCGCGCCGACGGCGAACTCGTAGGCGTCGTCGTACTCCCCGATGTCGAGCAGGCCGGCCAGGGTGTGCATGCGGTTGGTGAACTCGTGCTGCTGGGCGCGCAGCGCGTCGGTCAGGCCCCGCACGGAGTCCAGTTCGCGCAGCAGCCCGACCAGCTCGGTGCGGTCCCGCACGGTGACGACGGCGCCGAGTTCCCGGCCGTGCAGGGTCACCGGCATCCGGTTGACGACGAGGCAGTGCTCGTCGGTCAGGACGCTGACGTCGGCGCCGGCAAGGGTGCCGTCCAGGGCGCGGCGCAGCCGGCCGTCGGGCAGCACCTCCTCGACGGTGCGGCCGAGCGCGGTGCCGAGGCCGAGCAGGCGGCGGGCCTCGTCGTTCACCACGGTGATCCGGCCGTCGGGGTCGAAGGCGACCACGCCCTCTCGGATGCCGTGCAGCATCGCCTCGCGGTCCTGCAGCAGTCCGGCGATCTCCTCCAGCTCCAGCCCGAACGTGGTCCGCTTCAGCCGCCTGGCCAGCAGGTACGCGGCCGCGGCGCCCAGTGCGGTGGCGATCGCGGCGTACAGCCCGAAGGTGGGCAGCTCGCGCCACAGCTCGCTGAGCACATGCCGTTCCGGGATGCCCACCGATACCTCGCCGACCAGCTTGTGCGTCGGCCCGTACAGCGGGGCCTTGCCGTTGGCGGAGCGTCCGGTCGCGCCCTGGTCGGTGCCGACGTGCGGCCGGCCGTCCAGCGCCACCAGCGGCTCGGCCACGGGCGAGCCGACCAGCTGGGGCATGGGGTGCGAGTGGCGGACGCCGTGCAGGTCGATCACCACCACGTACGACGCGCCGGACGCCCGGCGGATCCGCTCGGCGGCCCGCTGCACCGTGTCGCCTTCGTCGCCGTATTCCATGGCCCGCCGGATCTGCGGGTCGGCGGCGGCGGTCTGGGCGATGGCCACGGCCCGCTCCTCGTAGGTGCGGTCGAGCGCGGAGCGCTGCGCGAAGGCGAACAGGACGAATCCGATGGCGCCCGTGAGCGCCAGGATGGCGAGCTGGCTGGCGAGGATCCGCGCGGAGAGTCTCCTCCTCCCGCCGCGCCCGATCCACTGACGGATGGGTGTCACAGGTGCCTCTTCGTCTCTGTCGCGCGTGGTGCCGGGCCGGCCCTGCACCGGACCCGTGGTGGCGTGATTGTGCCTGATGGCCGAAACCGTGCCCACCCCCGTTCCACTGAGCAGAATGAGCAGAACCCCGGCTAACGCGGGTTTCGCGAGATACCTGGGAAACAGCGACGTAACACCGGGTGACCTCTAGCGTCTGCCTTCCTCGACCCCACGAGGTGTGGAAGGAGACGGCCTCACATGGCTTCGCGCAACGACGTCGCGAAGAGCCCGATCGCCGGTGCAGCAGAGCGCGGGGACGCGCGCATCGAGATCTCCGGGCTCACCAAGCGATTCCTGACCCCTGCCGGTGAGGTGTTCACGGCGCTCCAAGGCGTCTCGTTCACCGTCGAGCCGGGCCAGTTCTGCGCCGTGGTCGGTCCCACCGGCTGCGGCAAGTCGACCACGCTGAGCATGGTCTCCGGGCTCGACCGGCCCAGCGAGGGCTCGGTGAAGGTCGGCGGCCGTGCGGTGGACGGCATCACCGACGGCGTCAGCTTCATGTTCCAGGCGGACGCGCTGCTGCCGTGGAAGACGGTCCTCGGCAATGTGCTGATGGGCCCGGTCTTCCGCGGCGTGCCCAAGCAGCAGGCGCAGGCCTCGGCGCGGGACTGGCTGCGCCGGGTGGGCCTGGCGGGGTTCGAGGACCGCTATCCGCACCAGCTGTCCGGCGGCATGCGCAAGCGCGTGGCGATGGCCGCGGCGCTGATCAACGAACCCAAGATCCTGATCATGGACGAGCCGTTCGGCGCCCTGGACGTGCAGACCAAGGCGATCATGTCGACCGAGTTGCTGGACCTGTGGGAGCAGATCCGTCCCTCGGTCATCTTCATCACCCACGACCTGGACGAGGCCGTGGCCCTCGCCGACCGGGTGGTGGTCATGACGTCCAGCCCCGGATCGGTCAAGGCCGTCTTCGACATCGACCTGCCGCGGCCGCGCGGCTCGGTGCAGGAGATCCGCTACCAGCCCCGCTTCATCGAACTCCAGCACCAGATCTGGGACACGCTGCGCGAAGAGGTGGAGCGCGCCTACGCACGCACCGCAGGAGGAAAGGCATGAGCACGACGTCCACCGCTTCCGCCGTCCCGGTAGCCGACGGCGGCCAGGCCTCGGCCGCGGCCGCCGCCAGACGGGCCGCACGACGACGGGTCGCCCTGGTGTGGGCGGGCCGCATCGGCCTCGCCGCCTTCGTCGTCGGCGGCTGGCAGGCGTTCACCGCCTGGGGCGTCGTCGACCCGTTCTTCTTCGGGCAGCCGTCCGGGATCGCCCGGCGGCTGGTCGACCTCTTCCAGAACGGCACCGAGTTCGGGTCCTTCTACGCCAACATCTGGACCACCATCCAGGAGGCCCTGGCCGGCTTCGCCCTCGGCGCGGTCACCGGGGTCGTGTTCGGTGTCGCGCTCGGGCAGAGCCGCTATCTGTCCGACGTCCTCGGCCCCTACATCAAGATGGTGAACGCGATCCCGCGCATCGTGCTCGGTTCGATCTTCATCGTCGCCTTCGGCATCGGCGTCACTCCGAAGATCCTGCTCGCCGCCGTGCTGGTGTTCTTCATCGTCTTCTTCAACGCCTTCCAGGGCGTGCGCGAGGTCGACCGCAACATCCTGGCCAACGCACGGGTGCTCGGCGCCTCGCAGCTGCAGATCATCCGGCACGTCATCGTGCCGTCCGCGCTGACCTGGATCATCGCCAGCCTGCACAGCGCGTTCGGCTTCGCCATCGTCGGCGCGCTCGTCGGCGAGGTGCTCGGCGCGCAGAGCGGCCTCGGCCTCGTCATCAAGACCGCGCAGAACAACTTCGACCCCAACGGGGTGTTCGCCACGATGCTCGTCATCGCGGTGATCGTGCTCGGCGCCGAGTGGCTGATCGGCAAGCTCGAGCACCGGCTGCTCTCCTGGCGCCCGCCGGCCCCCACCGAGGCCAACTCCCTCTGATCCCCCTCCCCCTTCACCTGAGTCCCACGAGATGAATCGAGCCGCCATGTCCAAGAGAACCCTCACCGCGTCCCTCGTGACCGTGCTCGCCCTCGGCGCGGCCACCGCCTGCTCCGGCAGCGGCTCCGCCGCCTCCGCTTCGGGCGGCTCCGGCGGCACGCCGACCGTCCGGCTGATGGTCGGCGGCATCGACAAGCAGATCTACCTGCCGTACCAGCTCGCCCAGAATCTCGGCTTCTACAAGAAGTACGGCGTCAACGTCGTCCTGAGCACCGAGCAGGACGGCGGCACCGGCGCCGAGGACGCGATGGCGTCGGGGCAGGTGGACATGGCGGGCGCCTGGTACAACCACACGATCGACTTCCAGGTGAAGGGCAAGGCGGTGGAGGACGTCGTCCAGCTGTCCGGCGCGCCGGGCGAGCGGGAGATGTGCGGCGCCAAGAGCGGGGTGCACTCGGCCGCGGACTTCAAGGGCAAGACGCTGGGCGTCACCGATCTCGGCTCGGGCACCGACACCCTCACCCAGTTCCTGGCCGCCAAGAAGGGCGTCAAGACCAGCGACTTCCACCGGATCGGCGTCGGCGCGGGCTCCACCGCCATCGCCGCGCTGCAGAACGGCAAGGTGGCCTGCGTGATGACGACGCAGCCGACGGTCGCCGCGATCGAGAAGAAGGGCGTCGGCTACTCGGCGGTCGACGTCGCCACCACCTCCGGCGCCAAGGCGGCGACCGGCGGCGCCTGGCCGGCCGCGGGTGTCATCGCCCGTACCGACTGGGTGAACGCGCACAAGGACGCGGTGCAGAGGGTGGTCGACGCGCTGGTGGCCACCATGCACTGGATCGACAAGCACAGCGCGGCCGACATCGCCGGCAAGCTGCCGCAGTCGTTCGTGCAGAACCAGCTGGTGACAAAGGCCGACTACATCTCGGCGCTGACCCAGGACAAGGGGCAGTTCCTCCCGGACGGCATCATGCCGGCCGGCGGCCCGAAGAACGTCCTGGCCACGGAGGAGCTGGTGGGCCACGCGACCTCGAAGGTCGACCTGGGCACCACGTTCACCAACGACTTCGCCCTCAAGGCCAACAAGAAGGAGGGCTTCACCACGACCACGACCCCGGCGGGCGCGGCCGGCTGAGCACCCTCACACGCGGACGGGCGGCCGCACCGGATGCCTCCGGAGCGGCCGCCCGTCCGCTTCTTCGTACGTCGGGACGACAGGATTTGAACCTGCGACCCCTTGACCCCCAGTCAAGTGCGCTACCAAGCTGCGCCACGTCCCGTCGCGCTCCCACGCGGGGCGTCCCGCGTGATCACGCAGGTCAACCTTATCGCACCTGTGCGGGTTCCCGTGCCGCCCCTGGGGTGGCGGAGTGCGTCGTACGGGCGGGGCGGCGGGCCGGGACGAGGAGGGCGGCGCCGGCCGCGGCCAGGCAGAGGAGGGCGAGCAGGGCCCAGCCGTGGGTGTAGCCGGAGGCGTAGGGCAGGCCGGAGGGCTGGAGGCGGCCGGTGACCAGGACGCTGGTGACCGCGGCGCCGATGGAGCCGCCGATGGTGCGGATGTTGGCGTTCATGCCGGTCGCGGCGCCGGTCTGCTCGGGCGGGACGCTGCCGACGACGAGGTTGGCCATGGAGGCGAAGGCCAGTCCGATACCGAGGCCGAACAGGCCGGCGACGACGGCGATCTGCCACTGGGCGTCGTGCCAGAGGGTGAGGAACCCACAGGCCAGCGCGCCGAGTGCGGCGCCGGTGGTGAGGAGCGCCTTGGCGCCCACGCGGGGCTCCAGCCGGCCCGACAGCACGCCGGAGAGGAACATCGCCAGCAGCATCGGCAGCATGAGCAGGCCGGAGGCGGTCACGCTCGCGCCGAAGCCGTAGCCGGCCGTGGACGGCGTCTGGACGAAGCCCGGCAGGAAGGACCAGATCGCGTACATGCCCGCGCCGAAGAGCAGGGCGGCGGCGTTGGTGGTCCACACGGCGGGCAGCCGCATCACGCGCAGGTCGATCAGCGGGGTGCGGGAGCGGGTCTCGGCCGTGAGCCACGCGGCGAACAGCACGACGGCGGCGGCGAACAGGCCGAGCACCTTCGGCGAGCCCCAGCCCCACTGCCCGGCCTGGCTCAGCGGCAGCAGCAGGGCCACCAGCCAGGCGGAGAGCAGCCCGGCGCCCATCCAGCCCACCTTCCCCTCGGCCCTCTTGGGGGACTCGGGGACGCAGGCCACGGCGATCAGGACCGTCGCGGCGACGATGACCACGGGGATCCAGAAGAGCCAGCGGTAGTCGAGCGCCGAGACGATCGGCCCGGCGGCCACCATGCCGACGCCGCCGCCCGCGGCGATCACCGCGGAGAGGTTGCTGATGCTGCCGCTGACCTCGGCCGGCGCGAACTCGTCGCGGATGATGCCGAAGGACAGCGGGAACAGGGCGCCGCCGACGCCCTGCACGATCCGGGCGAGGACGAGGACGCCGATGTTCGGCGCGAGCGCGGCGACGAGGCAGCCGGCGAGGACGGCGAGCAGGACGCCGACGAGCGTGCGTTTGCGGCCGGCGAGGTCGCCGACCCGGCCGAGGATCGGGGTGAAGACCGAGGCGGACAGCAGATACGCCGTCATCACCCAGGTCGCGCCGGCCTGGGAGGTGTGCAGGGCGTGCTGGACGGTCGGCAGGGCCGGCGCGATCAGCGACTGCAGCATGGAGAACACGCCCGCACCGGTCGCGAGGACGGCGAAGGTGAGGCGGGTGGACTTGCGGGGCATGAGGGAGCCTCTCCGGAAGGGAGCGCTGGGGATGGGCGAGGGGTGCGAGGGCCGCCGGGCGCGTCCGGCCAGGGCGGCGCCGCCTCCGCACTGGTAAAGTGGAGGTACCCCTCCACTCTAACGGAGGTGAGCATCCGGTTCAACCGAAGCGGATGCGTTCCTCCGGTTCATCGATTCCCTCTGGGAGGCAGCAGTGACGGCCACGCCGTTCCCCGTCGGCGAGATCGTGGCGGCCCGCCGGCCGCACCGCAAGGACGCCGCCCGCAACTACGACGCCCTGCTCGCCGCCGCCCGCGAGGCGTTCGCGGAGCACGGCTCCGACGCCTCGCTCGAGGACATCGCCCGCCGCGCCGGGGTCGGCATCGGCACGCTGTACCGGAACTTCCCCACGCGCCGCGACCTGTTCGAGAGCGTGTACGCCGACGAGGTCAACGCCCTGTGCCGGGCCGCCGAGGAGGTCGCGGGCCTTCAGCCGTGGGAGGCGCTGACGGCCTGGCTGGACCGGTTCTCCGGCTACATGGTCACCAAGCGCGCGGTGCGCGAGGCGCTGAACGACGAGTCGGAGATCTTCCAGACCTGCCGCGACTCCATGTACGCCGCCGGGGGCCCGCTGCTGGAGCGCGCCCAGCGGGCGGGCGTGGCCCGTGCGGACATGGACTTCACCGACCTGCTGCGGATGGTCGCCGGCATCACGGCCACGGCGTTCGACGACGACGCCCAGCGCGACCGGGTCCTGGCGATCGCCCTGGACGGGGTGCGCGCCGGACGCTGAGACCCGGGGCACCGCCTGCGTGAGGAGCGCGTTCCTACTTGATGAGCGCGTTCGCCACCACCACGATCACCCCGAGCAGCGCGTCCCCGGCGCCCATGAGGACCGCCATGGGCCAACTCCGGGCCGACCAGCGGGCGGTGATCAGGCCGAGGGTGAAGAGGATCACGATGTTGAGGGCGAACACCGGGTACTGGATGCCGTTGGGCGGCCACCAGTCCCAGCCGGCGCCCGCGAGCAGGAAGACCGTGGGTAGCGCGGCCATGACCAGCGGCCACTCGTCCCGCAGCGTGCGCACTACGTCCCACCGGTGGTGCGGGGTGCGTTCGGCGATGTAGTGGGCGTAGCCGTGCGCGAGGGCGGAGGCGAGGGCGGTCACCAGCAGCCACACGGCGTCGTAGCGGCGGCCTGCGGCGGTCGTACGGCCGTACTGGCTGAGCGCCGCCACCATCGAGCTGGCGAGGACGGCGCCGTACACCCCGCCGAACAGGACGGCCTCGCGGGTGTCGTGCCGCCGGGGCGGTGCCGTGCCGACCGCCGGAGAGTCAGCCATGCTCACCACGATCACCCGCGCCACGCCGCCCCGCCAGTCAAGGCGGCCCGACGAAGTGTCCTGCCACCAGCCCCGATGCCGCACACACTGTCGTCCGTGGCACGGTCCCGGCACTGGCTAGGGTCGCCGTATGACGCACAGCTTCGCGCTCCACATCCCCGACGCCGGCCTCGAACCCGAGCCCCTCGACCCGGAGCAGATCGTCTCCGGGAACCCGGAGGTCACCGGGAAGGTGGTCTGGGAGTCGCCGGACGGCCGGCAGGTCCGTGGCATCTGGCAGATCACTCCGGGCGTGGTCACCGACACGGAGGCGGACGAACTGTTCGTGGTGATCAGCGGCTCGGCGACCATCGAGGTCGAGGACGGGCCGACGCTGACGGTGGGGCCGGGCGACATGGCGGTGCTGGGCGCGGGCGACCGTACGACGTGGACCGTGCACGAGACGCTGCGCAAGGCGTACGCGATCACCATGTGAGCCCCGAGCCGGGGTCTGTCGCACCGCTCAGCTCCTTCACCCCCGCGACCAACGCCTCGATCACCTCCCCCGGTGGCAGGTTGGCGCCCCCGCTCGTCCGGGCCAGGAGCGGCAGTTCCACCTGGACCCCGCCGAGGCGGGTCAGGTTGACGGGGTTGCGGGGATGCACGCCGCGCAGGGCGCTCGGGATCGCGGCCAGGTCGGTGACCGCCGGGAAGTGCGGGACGTGGGCGGCGAGCGCCTCGGCGAGGACGCGGGCCGCCGCCCGGTTGCCGCCGCCGAGGAAGACCGTGTGCGGCGCCCCGGGCCGCATGTGGCCGTGCAGGGAGACCGTGAGGGAAACCCTCTCGAGGAACTCCCTCAGCAGCGCGCAGTGGTCGGCGGCCATCCGCGGGGAGGTGACGTGCACGGGCTGTCGTGCTCCCGGCTGGGTGAAGACGAGGCTGGTGGCGCCGCAGCGGCGCGCCACGGTCCGGGCGAGTGCGGCGGTGCCGCCCTCGTTGCTGCCGTGCAGCGCCAGCAGCCCGACCCCGTCGCCGGGCACGAGGGTCGCGACCATGGGGACGCCCTCGATCTCCACCTGTTCGGTATGTGTCATCGCTTCCCCTCAACCCTCCGTCGGCGCGGGCATGTTGTACGGCGTGACCACCTGGATCGCGGACGGTAGCGCCGGCCCGGCCGGGGGCAGCGCGCCGTGCGCCCGCATCACGAGATGGCAGGCCTCCCGCATGTCCTGGCGCAGGTCGTGGTGGAGCACGGCGGACAGCCGGTGCTCGCGCAGCAGCCGCGTGTTGTCGTGGTCGAGGTCGTGGGCGATGAACACCGCGCACTCCCGGCCTGCGTCGGCGAAGGCGCGCAGGGTGGCGTTGTTGCCGCCGCCGATCGAGTAGACGGCGCGGATCTCCGGGTCCCGTTCCAGGGCGGCGCGGACCAGGTCGTACTGGGTGGCGTCCAGCCCCTGGCCCTCGGCGATCTCCACCAGGGCGCGCTGCGGATGCCGGGCCCGCATCACGCTGCGGAAGCCCATCTCGCGCTCCTCCTCGTTGCGGAAGAAGCCGCTGCTCAGGCTGGTGAGGACATTGCCGGGCCGGTCGCCGAGCCACTGGCCCGTCAGATAGGCGGCGGTGGCGCCGGCGGCCCGGTTGTCGCTGCCGACGTAGCCGACCCGGCCGCTCGCGGGCAGGTCGGTGACCAGGGTGACGACCGGGATGCCGGCCGCGGTGAGCCGGCCGACGGCGGCGGTCACCTCGGGGACGTCCGGCGCCTTGAGGATCACGCCCTGGGAGCCGCGCCGGGCGATCCGGTCCAGCGTCCTGACCTGCTCGGCGGCCGGGCCGGTCTCGCGGAAGTGGAAGCGGGAGCGGACGACGGCCGGGTGCAGGGAGGGCAGTTCGGCCTCCAGGGCGGCGCGTACGGCGGTGCTGAACCGCTCGGGCGCCTGCACCACGATGTCGACCATGAACGTGCGGCCGACCAGCCGCACCTGGGTGCGCTGCCGGTCGAGGTCGGCGATGGCCCGGTGCACCTCCCGCGCGGTGCTCTCGCGCACCCCTCCCCTGCCGTTGAGGACGCGGTCCACGGTGGCCTCGCTGAGGCCCGCCTGACGTGCGATCTCGCGGATCGGGAACGGATGGCCCATGGGCCTGCTCCTTGAGGGGTTTTTGATGGCCTGCTGCTGGTTGTTCGAGGGGTTTGTACTGACAAGAATGACAGGGCCGCGTCGCCGCCGTGGCCGAAAGCCGTAGCCGGCCGAAAGGACACCGATGTCCGTCGTCTCCGTGCCGGGCCATGCCTGGCTGTCCGAGCAGGACTGCGACCTGGACGCCTTCCGCGCCCTGACCGACCGCACGACCCGCCTCACGGACTATCCGCACGCCGCCTCGGTGGCCGAGAACGTCCTGGTGTACGAGGGTGAGCGGCTGCGCGACCCTGAGGACCCCGGCGCCCTGCGGGCCGAGCTGGTGCGGGCGTTCGCCGAGGGCCCCGGGATCGTCGTGGTCAAGGGCGCCTGGCCCGACCTGCCGGCCGTGGACCGGCTGACGGCCGTGTTCGAGGCGCTGATCGCCGGGCAGCGGGCGTCCGGGGCCACGGCCGGCGACCACTTCGCCAAGCCGGGCGCCAACGACCGGGTGTGGAACGCGCTGGAGAAGGCCGCCCGGTACGACGCCGAGGCGTTCGCCGACTACTACGCGAACGACGTCCTGGCCCTGGTCTGCTCGGCCTGGCTGGGCCCCGGCTACCAGGTGACCTCGCAGGTCAACGTGGTCAACCCGGGCGGCGCCGGGCAGAGTCCGCACCGGGACTACCACCTCGGCTTCCTGAGCAATGCGGCCGCGGCCGCCTACCCGGCCCATGTGCACCGCCTCTCCCCGGTGCTCACCCTCCAGGGCGCGGTCGCCCACTGCGACATGCCGGTGGCGTCGGGCCCGACGCTGTATCTGCCGTACTCACAGCTGTACGAGCCGGGCTACCTGGCCTGGCGGCTGCCGGAGTTCCGGGCGTACTTCGAGCGGCACCACGTCCAGCTCCCGCTCGCCAAGGGCGACGCGGCCTTCTTCAACCCGGCGCTCTTCCACGCCGCCGGCACCAACCGCACGGCGGACGTGCGGCGCACGGCCAATCTGCTCCAGGTGTCCTCCGCGTTCGGGCGCGCGATGGAGACGGTGGACCGCGAGGCGGTGGCGAACGCGGTGTTCCCAGTGCTGCTGCGGCGCGCCGCCGAGGGCGCGGACGAGCGGTGGCTGGAGAACGTGATCGCGGCGAGCGCCGAGGGCTACCCCTTCCCGACCAACCTCGACAGCGACCCGCCGGTCGACGGGCTGGCCCCGCCGTCCCAGGCGGACGTGCTGCGGCGGGCGGTGCGTGAGGCGTGGGACCCCGAGCGGCTCCGGGCGGAGCTGCGGGCCGGCGCGGAACGCCGGAAGAGCTGAGGAGAGGAAGGGACACGCACAGTCATGGGACTTCTCGACGACAAGATCGTGCTGGTGAACGGCGGCAGTCAGGGGGTCGGCGCGGCGATCGCGCGGGCGGCGGTCCGGGAAGGCGCGGTCGTGACGGTCACCGGCCGTCGTACGCAGCCGGGTGAGGCGCTGGTCGCCGAGCTGGCCGCGGCCGGGGGCAAGGCGATGTTCGTGCGCGCCGACCTGGCGGACGCCGGCCAGGCCAAGGCGGCGGTCGCCGAGGTGGTGGACGCCTGCGGGCGGATCGACTGCCTGGTGAACTCGGCGGGGCTGACCTCCCGGGGCACGCTGCTGGACACCACGCCGGAGCTGTTCGACGCGCACATCGCGGTCAACCTCAAGGGGCCGTTCTTCGCGATGCAGGCGGCGGTCGCCGACATGGTGGCCCGCAAGGCGCCCGGCACGATCGTCAACATCATCACCTCGTCGGCGCACGGCGGGCAGCCGTTCCTCGCGCCGTACGTCGCCGCCAAGGCGGGCCTCGCCGGCCTGACGCGCAACGCGGCGCACGCCCACCGCTGGGACCGGATCCGGATCAACGGCCTGAACATCGGCTGGACGGCGACGGAGGGCGAGGACGCCACCCAGCGCGCCTTCCACGGCGCCGGCGACGACTGGCGGGAGCAGGCCGCGGCGAGGCTGCCGATGGGCAGGCTGGGCCAACCGGACGAGATCGCCGACTTCGTGGTGTTCCTGCTGTCCGACCGGTCCGGGGTGGTCACGGGGTCGGTGATCGACTGGGACCAGAACGTGCTCGGCGGGCTGGACTGAAGGAAACCGGCCCGTCCGGCGATCGGGGACGAACCCGAAGCTCGATCGGGGTCCGGGGCAAAGCCCCGGCAACGGGCAGCAACCACACACAAGGAGCAGCGGAGCACATGCGCATCGGAATCCTCGGCCTCGGCCGCATCGGCGCCTTCCACGCCGAGACCCTCCATGGACTGGACGCCGTCGAGTCGCTCGTCGTCGCCGACCCGCTCGCGGACGCCGCCAAGGCGGCCGCCGAGCGGTTCGGCGCCGAGGTCGCGGACTCGCCGGAGGCGCTGCTGGCGGCCGGGGTGGACGGCCTGGTCGTCGCCGCGGCCACCGACGCCCATCCGGCGCTGATCCGGGCCGGCGTCGAGGCCGGCGTCCCCGTCTTCTGCGAGAAGCCGGTCGCCCGCACCATGGCCGAGGGCGTCGAGGTGCTGAAGGCCGTACGGGACGGCGGGGTGCCGGTCCAGATCGGCTACAACCGCCGCTTCGACGCGGGCTTCACCGCCGCGCGGGCCGCCGTATCGGCCGGCGAGCTGGGCACGCTGCACACCGTCCGCTCCACGACCCTGGACCCGGCGCCGCCGCCCGCCGCGTACATCGCCGCGTCCGGCGGCATCTTCCGCGACTGTTCCGTGCACGACTTCGACATCATCCGCTGGGTGACGGGCCGCGAGGTCACCGAGGTCTACGCGGTCGGCGGCAACCGGGGCGCGGACTACATCAGGGAGGCGGGCGACGCCGACACCACCGGTGCCGTCCTCACCCTGGACGACGGCACCCTCGCGGTGGTGTCCAACTCCCGCCACAACGCGCGCGGTTACGACGTCCGCATGGAGCTCCACGGCTTCCGGGACTCGATCGCGGTCGGTCTGGACGACAAGCTCCCGCTGCGCTCGGTCGAGCCCGGTGTGACCTTCCCGTCCGGCACCCCGCACGACTTCTTCATGGACCGCTTCACGGCCGCCTACCGCGCCGAACTCGCCGCGTTCACCGAGGTCGTGGCCGGCGCCCGCCCCTCCCCCTGCACCGTCGAGGACGCCCTGGAGGCGGGCTGGATCGCCGAGGCCTGCACCCTGTCCCTCCACGAGCACCGGCCGGTGACCCTCGCCGAGGTGCGCCAGGCCTGAGACGTCGTGGGTGCGGCGCCGGGCGGGTCCGCCCGGCGCCGCACCCTTGTCATCAGCCGCAGTACCGGATCAGCCACTCGTCCGGGTTGTAGGCGTTCCGCGCCGGGTCGGGAAGGGTCGCCGGGCTGGTCTCGACCATGTCCTGCGGGCGTATCCGCTCGGGCAGGGTGCCGAAACGGCTGCGGCGGCGCTCCGCCGCCTCGCTCAGGTCCTGGGTGTCGCCCCCGGGTTCGGTGCGCTGCGTCATCTCGTCCTCCCGTCTGCGCGGGCATCCCCCGTCATCGGCTCAACGCCCGCGTGCCCTCGGTAGTTCCCGCCCGTGCCCCGGCCGAATCCGCAGCAGTCGCAGAGGAACCGGGCAGCGGACACGAAGGAACCGGGCCCCACGAAGGAGGCCCGGTTCCTTCGGCGATGCGCTCAGGCCCCGCAGGACCGCAGGAACCGCCGCGTCCGTACGGCGATCGGCAGGGGCCTGTCCGGCTCGCACGGATACATGTCCTGCTCGACGATCGCGAACAGCTCCACGCCCAGCCGCTGGGCCGCCTCCAGGACGGGCCCCAGCTCGGGCACCCCGGACGGCGGTTCGCACATCACCCCGCGCTGCACGGCCGGCCCGAACGGCACCTCGTTCGCGACCACCTCGGCGAGGATGTCCGGGTCGACCTGCTTGAGGTGCAGATAGCCGATGCGCTCGCCGTAGGTCTCGATCAGCTTGACGCTGTCCCCGCCGCAGTAGGCGTAGTGCCCGGTGTCCAGGCACAGGTTGACCAGTTCGCCGTCGGTGGAGTCCAGGAAGCGCTCGACGTGGTCCTCGGTGTCGATGTGGGTGTCGGCGTGCGGGTGGACCACGATGTCGAGGCCGTACGTCTCCTTGACCTCGTGACCGAGCCGCTCCATGCCCTTGGTCAGGTGCGCCCACTGCTCGGCGGTCAGCTCCGGCGGCTCCAGGATCTCGGCCGTCTTGTCGTCCCGCCAGAAGGAGGGGATGACCACGAGGTGCCGCGCGCCCATCGCCTGGGTGAGCGCGGCGACCTGGCTGACATGGGCCCAGGTCTCCTCCCAGACGGACGGGCCCCGGTGCATGCCGGTGAACACCGTGCCCGCCGAGACCTTCAGGTTCCGCCGGGCCACCTCGTCCCCGAGCCGCGCGGGATCGGTGGGCAGGTAGCCGTAGGGGCCGAGTTCGATCCACTCGTAGCCGGCCTCGGACACCTCGTCGAGGAAGCGGTCCCAGGGCACCTGCCGGGGGTCGTCGGGGAACCAGACGCCCCAGGAGTCGGGTGCCGAGCCGACCCGGATGCGGTCGAGGGGGGTGGGGGTGGCCATGGTCAGGGTGTTCCTTCCGCGGAGGGCGCGACGGGTGCGGTGAGGTCCTCGGCCTCGGGGAGTCCCTCGGTGTCGACGCCGCGTACCTGGGCCAGTTCGTGTTTGAGGGCGGCGAGTTCGGCGCCGCCGGCCATGTGGTTGGTCAGCTCCTCCAGGGTGATCTCGCTGCGCGAGGCGGACAGCTCCAGG
This sequence comes from Streptomyces sp. NPDC007189, assembly GCF_040703635.1. Classification (NCBI taxonomy): domain Bacteria; kingdom Bacillati; phylum Actinomycetota; class Actinomycetes; order Kitasatosporales; family Streptomycetaceae; genus Streptomyces; species Streptomyces sp. NPDC007189. The sequence goes on along the minus strand of NZ_JBEYEY010000003.1, from coordinate 535,035 downwards.
GTGCCCAGGCGCAGGACGCTGAAGTGGTCGCCGACCATGTAGGCGTGATGGGGGTTGTGGGTGATGAAGATGACGCCCAGGCCGCGGTCGCGGGCGGCGGCGATGTACTTCAGCACCACGCCCGACTGCTTCACGCCCAGGGCCGCGGTGGGCTCGTCCAGGATCAGCACGCGGGCGCCGAAGTAGACGGCGCGGGCGATGGCCACGCACTGGCGCTGGCCGCCGGAGAGGGTGCCGATGGGCTGCTCCAGGTCGTCCAGGACGATGCCCATGTTGCGCAGTTCCTCGTCGGCGGTCTTCTTCATCCGCTCGATGTCCAGACGCCGGACGGGCCAGGGCCCCTTGGTCATCTCCGAGCCGAGGAAGAAGTTGCGCCACACCGGCATAAGCGGCACGGTCGCCAGGTCCTGGTAGACGGCGGCGATGCCCTTGTCCAGGGCCTCACGCGGGGTGGAGAAGCGCACCGGCTCGCCGTCCACGAGGAACTCGCCCTCGGTGTGCTGGTGCAACCCGGAGATGATCTTGATGAGGGTGGACTTGCCGGCGCCGTTGTCACCCAGCACACACGTCACCTGGCCGGCGTGCACCGTCAGGTCGACGCCGTGCAGCGCGCGGATGTTGCCGTACGACTTGCCCGCCCCGCGCAGCTCGACCAGCAGGCCGTCCCGCCGGGGTCCGGCGTCCTTGACGATCGCGCCGTGGGTGCCCGTTCCGTTGGATGTCATCGCTTACCTCCGGGTCGCCGTGCGCTGGACCCACAGATTGATCAGGACGGCGCCGAGCAGCATCACGCCCAGGAAGGCCTTGAACCAGTCCGGGTTCCAGCCGGCGTAGACGATGCCCTGGTTGACCATGCCGAACATGAACGCCCCGAAGACCGGGCCGATCGCCGAGCCGGCGCCGCCGGTCAGCAGACAGCCGCCGATGACCGCGGCGGCGATGTAGATCAGCTCCTGTCCGACGCCCTCGCCGGACTGCACGGTGTTGAAGGAGAACAGCTGGTGCATGCCGACGAACCAGGCGCCGAAGCCGACCAGCATGAACAGCGAGATCTTCGTGAACGTCACCGGCACGCCGACGGCGCGGGCGGATTCCTTGTTGCCGCCGACGGCGAAGATCCAGTTGCCGTACTTGGTGCGCAGCAGCACCCAGGTGGCCAGCGCCGCGAAGACCAGCCACCACACCACGGTGATCTTCACCTGGACCCCGTCGACGTCGAAGCTCGATGCGAAGACCTTCCTGGCCTGGTCGAAGCCGTCCATGTCGCTGATGTCGTCGGTGGCGACGTTGCCGGTGACCAGCTTGGTCACGGCCAGGTTCACGCCCTGCAGGATCAGGAAGGTGCCCAGGGTGATCAGGAAGCTGGGCAGGCCGGTCTTCACCACCATCCAGCCGTTGAAGAACCCGATCGCCAGCGACACCAGCAGCGCGACGATCACGCCGGTCCACACGTTCAGGGTGAGCTGGTAGCTGAGCATGCTCGCGGTCAGCGCCGAGGAGATCACGGCGACGCCGGAGGAGAGGTCGAACTCGCCGCCGATCATCAGCAGCGCGACCGGCAGGGCCATGATCCCGATGGTCGAGGACTGGTACAGGATGGTCGCCATCGAGCTGCCCTGGCGGACCGTGGGCGCGGCGATCAGGAAGAAGACCAGTACGGCGGCGGCGCCGAGGAAGACGCCCACCTCGGGGCGGGCCAGCATCCGCAGGGCCAGCGGACGCCGTGCGGTACGGCCGTCCCTGCCTCCTCCGGAGCCCGGCGGGGTGCTCACCGCCGGCTCAGCCTGCTGCGCCATGCTCATCACCGGGTGCCCTTCGCGGCGAACTGGGCGACCTTGTCGACGTTGGACTTGTCGACGAAGGCCGGACCGGTCAGCACCGGCTGGACCCCTCCGCCGCTGTAGTTGCCGTTGTACTTGTAGAGCCACAGGGCGTCCACGGCGAGGTAACCCTGCAGATAGGGCTGCTGGTCGACCGCGAACTCGATCGAGCCGTTCTGGACGCCCTTGACCAGGTCCTTGTTCAGGTCGAAGGTCGTGACCTTGGCCTTGCTGCCCGCGTCGGACACCGACTGCACGGCGGTCAGCGCGAACGGCGCGCCGAGGGTGACGACCGTGTCGATGGAGGAGTCCTGCTTCAGCTTGGCCGTGATGGTCGACTTCACGGACGGCATGTCCGTGCCGTTCACGTACAGCGTCTCAGTCGTGCCCTTGAACGTCTTCTTCACGCCGTCGCAGCGCTGGGTCAGACCCACGTTGCCCTGTTCCTGGATCACACAGACGACCTTCTTGGCGCCGGTGCTGTTCAGCTTGTCGCCGAACGCCTCGCCCGCCACGCTCTCGTCCTGCCCGAAGAACTCCAGCAGGCCGAGCTTCTTCCAGTCGCTCAGGCCCGAGTTCAGGCCCACCACCGGTATGCCGGCCTGCCGCGCCTTGCCGACGACGCTCCTCATCGCGTCGGGCTTGGCCAGGGTGATCGCGATGCCGTCGACCTTCTGGTCGACCGCGTTCTGCACCAGGTTCGCCTGGTTGCCGGCGTTGGGGTCGGCGGAGTACACGAGCTTGATGTTGTCCTTGGCGGCGGCGGCCTCGGCGCCCTTGCGGACGGTGTCCCAGAAGGTGTCGCCGGGCGCCTGGTGCGTGACCAGGGCGACGGTCATGCGCGGGGTGTCGGCCTTGCCCGCCGAGGCGTTCTGCGCCGCCTCCTCGGCCTTCTTGCCGCCGTGGCTGCTGGCGCAGCCGGCGAGGGTCAGGGCCGCCGCGGCGGCCACCGCGACCACCGGGGCCAGTCTCCGGGAGCGGGAGGGAGAAGAGCGGTCCATCTTTCCTGCACCTCACTGTGCGTGCGACGGGGGAAGGGACGCTGATGCGTTGGCACGGGATCCAAGTCCCTGGCGAGCCTGCTGTCAATACTTTGTTAAGACATCATTTCACAAGCAGGTCCGAATGTTAGTACAAATCATTGACACCCTCGCCTCCGCGCCCTACACCTGTCAGGCATGAGCCCAGTACACCGCACCCCGCAGCGAACGGCACCGGGCGAGCGCGCGGTCGACTCCCTGAGCTTCGCCCTCGACCGCACCAGCCCGGTACCGCTGTACTACCAGCTCGCGCAGCAGCTCGAGGCCGCCATCGAACACGGCACGCTGGCCCCGGGCAACCTCCTCGGCAACGAGATCGACCTCTCCGTACGCCTCGGCCTGTCCCGGCCCACCGTGCGCCAGGCGATCCAGTCGCTGGTCGACAAGGGTCTGCTGGTACGCCGGCGCGGGGTGGGCACCCAGGTCGTGCACAGCGAGGTCAGGCGACCACTGGAGCTCAGCAGCCTCTACGACGACCTGGAGACGGCCGGACAGGCCCCGAGCACCCGCGTGCTGCGCAACGAGCGGATCCCCGCGAGCGCCGAGGTGGCCGCCGCCCTCGGGATCGCGGAGGGCGCCGAGGTCGTCGCCATGGAGCGGCTGCGCGGCACCCACGACCGGCCGGTGGCCTTCCTGTGCAACTTCCTCCCGGCCTCCCTGCTCGAAGTGCCCACCGGCCAGCTGGAGTCGACGGGCCTGTACCGCCTGATGCGGTCGGCCGGGATCGTCCTGCACAGCGCCCGCCAGTCCATCGGCGCGCGCAGCGCGACGGCCGAGGAGGGCGCCCTGCTGGACGAGCGGGAGGGCGCCGCCCTGCTCACCATGCGGCGCACCGCGTACGACGTCACGGGCCGGCCGGTGGAGTACGGCAGCCATGTGTACCGGGCGTCCCGCTACGCCTTCGACTTCCAGCTGCTGGTCAGGAGCTGAAACGGAACCACCCCTCCTTATCTTCAACAAAGTTGCAGGTGACGGTGACGATTACGTTTCGGGCAAGAGACACCCCAGCGCGACCCGGCCTATTGACTCATGAGCGGACATGGGGCTGTTATTACGGCCACGATGTTCGGTCGAGTTGGTTTCTGAGCGGTTTCGACAACCTTTCGGTGATCAACTCATCCCCTTGACCGAGCCCTGCATTCCTCAGGAGCCGCCATGCGCCTCTCCCCCTCCGGTCTCTCCGTCCCGGGCCCCAGCCGCCGTTCGGTCCTGCGAGGAGCAGGCAGCGCCGCCCTGCTGGCCGGCGCCGGCATACCCCTGCTGTCCGCCTGCGGAGGCAGCGGTTCCTCCTCGGACCCGAAGACCGTCACCCTCGGCTCCAACGCCTCGGACGCGGTGCCGAAGAAGGCCTTCGCCCAGATCTACGCCGCCTTCACGAAGCAGTCCGGCATCAAGGTCGATGTCAACACGAAGGACCACAACACCTTCCAGGAGCAGATCAACTCCTATCTCCAGGGCACGCCGGACGACGTGTTCACCTGGTTCGCCGGCTACCGCATGCAGTTCTTCGCGGCGAAGAACCTGGCCTCGCCCATCGACGACGTGTGGGCGAAGATCGGGGACAACTTCCCCGACGCGATGAAGCAGCTGAGCAAGGGGGCGGACGGCAAGTACTACTTCGTTCCGCTGTACACGTACCCGTGGGCGCTGTTCTACCGCAAGAGCGTCTTCCAGCAGCACGGCTACAAGATCCCCGCCACCTGGGACGAACTCGTCGCGCTGTGCAAGCAGATGAAGAAGGACGGCCTGGTCCCGATCGCGTTCGGCGACAAGGACGCCTGGCCGGCGATGGGCACCTTCGACCAGATCAACTTCCGTCTCAACGGCTACGACTTCCACAAGTCCCTGATGGCGGGCAAGGAGTCGTGGACGGACCCCAAGGTGAAGGCCGTCTTCGACCACTGGGCCGAGCTGCTGCCCTACCACCAGGACGGCTTCATGGGCCGCACCTGGCAGGACGCCGCGCAGAGCCTCGTGTCCAAGAAGGCCGGCATGTACCTCCTCGGCTCGTTCGTGGGCCAGCAGTTCACCAACAAGGCCGACCTGGACGACCTCGACTTCTTCGCCTTCCCTGAGATCAACTCCGCGTACGGCCAGGACACGGTCGAGGCGCCCACCGACGGGTTCATGGTCAGCAAGTCGCCGAAGAACCACGACGGCGTCGTCAAGCTCATGGAGTTCCTCGGCACCCCCGAGGCCGAGGCGACCTATCTCAAGGCCGACTCCAGCGTGGTGGCCGCCTCCAGCAAGGCGGACACCTCCTCGTACACCGCGCTGCAGAAGAAGGCGTACACGATGATCAGCGGCGCCAAGAGCCTCACCCAGTTCATGGACCGCGACTCCCGCCCCGACTTCACCTCCACGGTGATGCAGCCGGGCCTGCAGAAGTTCCTCCAGAACCCCAAGGGCGTGGACAGCCTGCTGTCGTCCATCGAGCGCCAGAAGAAGACGATCTTCGCGTCCCAGTGAGCGGCCCGATGACGACCGATACGACCACGACGACCCCGGAGGCGGCCGCCGCGCCGCCTCCGGGCGCCTCGCCCGCGCGCACGCGGGCCACACACGGCCACCGCCGTCTGCTGACCCGCCGTGACCGCGTCACGCTCGCCCTGATGGCGGGCGTGCCGACGATCCTGCACGTGCTCCTGGTGTGGGTCACCGCGATCGCCTCGATCTTCCTGGCCTTCACCACCTGGGACGGCATCGGGTTCGACTCGATCAAGTGGGTGGGCCTGGACAACTTCAAGCAGCTCTTCAGCGACAACCCGCAGTTCTGGCCGGCCGTCCAGCACAACGTGATCTGGTTCGTCGTGCTGATCCTGATCCCGACGCCGTTCGGCCTGTTCCTGGCCGTGCAGCTGGACAAGCGGATCCGGTTCAGCCGGGTCTACCAGACGGCGTTCTTCCTGCCGGTCGTCATCTCGATGGCCTGCATCGGCTTCGTCTGGCAGCTCGTCTACAACCCGGACACCGGCCTGATCAACAGCATCATCGGGGCGAACAAGCCCGGTCACTACATCGACTGGATCGGCGACCCGCACCTCAACCTGTGGGCGGTCCTCATCGCCGCGTCCTGGCGGCACACCGGCTACATGATGATCCTGTACCTGGCCGGCCTGAAGAGCGTCGACCCCTCGCTCAGGGAGGCCGCCGCGCTCGACGGCGCGGGCGAGTGGCAGACGTTCAAGAGCGTCATCTTCCCCACCCTGCGCCCGACCAACACGGTCGTGCTGGTCGTCACCATCATCGAGGCGCTGCGCGCCTTCGACCTGGTCTTCGTCTTCAACAAAGGCGCCCAGGGCACCGAGTTGCTGTCGATCCTGGTCACCAACAACATCATCGGCGAGTCCAGCCGCATCGGTTACGGCTCCGCCATCGCCGTCGTCCTGCTGGTGATCTCCCTCGCGGTGATCATCCCGTACCTGATCGCCACCTTCCGGAAGGAGCGGCGCGCATGAGCAGCACCACCGTCGCAGCGCCGCTGAAGCGGCGCGCCCCGATCCGCCCGGCCCGCGTCCTGCTGCACGTCTTCCTCGCCGGTACGGCGCTGGCGTGGCTGGCGCCGCTGCTGTGGGCGATCTTCTCGGCCCTGCGGCCGTACAGCGAGACCAGCGCCAAAGGCTACGTCTCCTGGCCGGACAAGCTGACGTTCGACAACTTCACGCACGCGTTCCAGCAGTCGGACATGCTGCACTACTTCGGCAACACGCTGATCATCGCGGTGCCGGCCGTGCTGCTCACCCTGTTCCTGTCCTCCTGCGTCGCCTTCTACGTCGCCCGCTTCGACTTCCGGCTCAACCTGGCGCTGCTGCTGGTCTTCACGGCCGGCAACCTGCTGCCGCAGCAGGTCATCATCACCCCGCTGTACCGGCTGTACCTGCTGACGAACCTGCCGGGCATCACCCAGAGCGGCAAGCTGTACGACTCCGCGCTCGGCCTGGTCCTCATCCATGTGGCGTTCCAGTCCGGGTTCTGCGCGTTCGTGCTCAGCAACTACATGCGCTCGCTGCCGCACGAGCTGACGGAGGCCGCGCTGGTCGACGGCGCCTCGGTGTGGCGGCTGTTCTGGCAGATCACGCTGCCGCTGTGCAAGCCGGCGATGGCGGCCCTGGCGACCCTGCTGTCGATCTGGATCTACAACGACTTCTTCTGGGCGCTGGTACTGATCTCGACCGGCCAGAACATGCCGATCACCTCGGCCCTGAACAACCTCTCCGGCCAGTACTTCACCGACCCGAACCTGGTCGCCGCCGGCTCCCTGCTGACCGCGATCCCCACCCTGATCGTGTACTTCGCCCTCCAACGCCAGTTCGTCAGCGGCCTGACCCTGGGCTCCAACAAGGGCTGAGAGGCCCCGCACGCGAAAGAGAACGACGCCGAAAATGATCTAGGGGTGGTGCCGGATTGTTCCGGCACCACCCCTGACCTGCGTTTTCCGCACGTCGGGACGACAGGATTTGAACCTGCGACCCCTTGACCCCCAGTCAAGTGCGCTACCAAGCTGCGCCACGTCCCGATGCACTCACCCACGGTGACCCGTGTGATCGCGCGAACAGCACTTTACCCCACCTCCGGGGGTGGGCCGAAGAGGGCCCGGGGTGAGCCGGGGACAATCGGTCGTATGACGAACGCGGGCGCATGGGATGCCAGGGACCGGGACACGGAGGGGCGGGCGCGCAGTGCGCGGCCCCGGGACGGGCTCGGCCGGCCGCTGCCCTACGGCACGGAGGGCGTCCCGCGGCAGCCGGAGGGTGTCGTACGGGCGCCGGCGGAGACGGTCGCCGAGGCACAGGCGCTGCTGGACGCCGGGAAGCCGTTCCACGCGCACGAGGTGTTCGAGGACGCCTGGAAGTCGGGGCCCGAGGCGGAGCGCACGCTGTGGCGGGGGCTGGCCCAGCTGGCGGTGGGGCTGACGCACGCGGCGCGCGGGAACGCCGTCGGCGGGGCCCGGTTGCTGCGGCGCGGCCCGCAGGCGCTGGCGGAGTGGGAGACCGGCGAGGGCGAGGACCGGCCGTACGGGATCGATCTCGCCGGGCTCGCCCGGTGGGCGCGGGAGCTGGCGGACCGGGTGGAGAGCGGGGATCTGCCCGTGGACGCGGCGGACGAGGCGCCCCGGCTGCGGTCCTGACGGATCCGCGGCGGTCGCCGGTGGTGCGGGCGGTGCGCCCGCTGTCAGTGGCGTACGGCAGACTCGGGGGCGTGCGAAAGATTCATGTCATCGGTATCGGCGCGGGCGACCCCGACCAGCTGACCCTGCAGGCGGTCAAGGCGCTGCGGAGCACGGACGTGTTCTTCCTGCTCGACAAGGGCGAGGTGAAGAGCGATCTCACCCAGCTCCGCCGGGACATACTGGACGCGCATCTGCCCGAGGGGGCGTACCGGGTGGTCCAGGCCCGTGACCCGGAGCGGGACCGGAAGGCGGGCGGGGCGGCGTACTCGCCGGCGGTGGAGGACTGGCGCAGCGCCCGCGCCGGGATCTACGAGCGGCTGATCGCCGAGGAGTTGGGCGAGGACGGCACCGGCGCGTTCCTGGTGTGGGGCGATCCCTCCTTGTACGACAGCACGCTGGGGATTCTCCAGGAGGTGCTGGCGCGCGGGGCGGTCGCGTTCGAGTACGAGGTCATCCCCGGCATCAGCAGCGTCTCCGCGCTGGTCGCCCGCCACCGCACGGGCCTGAACCGGGTGGCCCGCCCGGTGCAGATCACCACCGGGCGGCGGCTGGCCGAGGGCTTCCCCGAGGGCGTGGACGACGTGGTGGTGATGCTGGACGCGCACCAGGCCTTCCGGCGGTACGCCGACGACGACATCGACATCTACTGGGGGGCCTACATAGGCACTCCGGACGAGATCCTGGTCTCCGGTCCCATCGCCGAGGCCGCTCCGCGCATCGAGCGGGTCCGGGCCGAGGCACGGACGCGCAAGGGGTGGATCATGGACACGTACCTGCTGCGCAGAAACCCCGGGGAGCAGTAGGGGCGGTGCCGGGAGGTGACCGCCCGGCCCGCGTGCAACGCCGGCCGCACGCCGAGGAGTGGCCGCTGTTCGCGCCGCGGCGGCTGGTGTGCCGGTCCTGCGGGCTGTCGCGGTCGTGGGCGGGCCGGGGCATCGGCGTGTGGGCCGGCACGAGGGGCCCCGCCGAGGATCCGTACTTCCGCGCCCGTCTGTGGCTGCAGCGGGAGACCCGGCACGGCTGGCTCTGGGCGTACGACCTGCGGCACCTGGATCTGATCCGGCGCCATGTCGACGCGGGGCTGCGCGAGCGCGCCGGCCGGGACGCCAACGGGCCGAGGCATTCCCTGGTCGCCCGGCTCCCGGCCTGGATCAAGAGCGCGAAGCACCGGGACGAGGTCCTGCGTACCGTCGACCGGATCCGGGCGTCGGTCCTCACCCCGGGCTGAGCCCGAGCCGCTCCAGTGCGCCCGCCACGTCGGGCACCGCCGTCACCCCCTGCGGCAGCGGCGGGCGGCGTACGACGACCACGGGCAGGGCGAGTTCGCGCGCGGCCGTCAGTTTCGCCGCCGTCGCCTCCCCGCCGCTGTCCTTGGTGACCAGCACCTGGATGCGGTGGGTGCGCAGCAGCTCCGTCTCGTCGGCGACGGTGAACGGGCCGCGTGCGAGGATCACTTCGGTGTCCGGCGGCATGGGCGGCTCGGGCGGGTCCACCGACCGTACGACGAAGTGCAGGTCCGTCAGGTGGGCGAAGGCGGCGAGGCCCAGACGTCCGGTGCTGAGGAACACCCGGCGGCCGAGACCGGGGAGGGCCTCGGCGGCCCCGGACAGGGACGGGACGTCGTACCAGCGGTCGCCGGGGCCGGGGCGCCAGCCGGGGCGGCGCAGGACGACGAGCAGAACGCCCGTGGCCGCCGCCGCGCGGGCCGCGCCCGCCGTGATGGTCTCGGCGAAGGGGTGGGTGGCGTCGACCAGGGCGTCGACGTGGTGGGTGCGCAGCCAGCCGGCCAGCCCCTCCGCGCCGCCGAAGCCGCCGGTCCGTACCTCGCCCGCCACCGCTGCCGGCCGTGCGACCCGGCCGGCCAGGGACGTGGTGACCCGGACGCCGGGCCGGGCGGCGAGGTCGGCGGCGAGGCGGCGGGCCTCGGTGGTGCCGCCGAGGATGAGGACGTGCGCGGGCATAGGGGTGAGCGTACGAGGTGGTTCGGGCCGGTCCGGGAGCCGGGTCGGTACGGTCGGAGCCATGGAATCCGTGGCATCCGTGCGTGCCCTGCTGATCGACGTCGACGGTGTGCTCACCGTGTCCTGGAAGCCGCTGCCGGGTGCGGTGGAGGCGCTGCGGGCGGTCCGGGACGCGGGACTGGGGGTGGTGCTGGTGACCAACACCACCTCGCGGTCCCGGGCGTCCATCGCGGGGTCGCTGGCGGACGCGGGGTTCCCGGTGGGCGCCGAGGACATCCTCACGGCCCCCGCGGCCACCGCCGTCCATCTGGCCGGGGCCCGCGTGGCGCTGCTGAACAGCGGGGACATCGGGGAGGACCTGGACGGGGTCACCCTGGTCGGCGACGCCGACGAGGAGGCACCGGACGTCGTCCTGCTGGGCGGCGCCGGGCCGGAGTTCGGATACGAGGCGCTCAACCGCGCCTTCGGGCGGCTCCAGCGCGGCGCGCGGCTGGTCGCCATGCACCGGAACCTGTACTGGCGGACGGACGACGGCCTTCAGCTCGACGCGGGAGCCTTTCTGGCGGGCCTGGAGGCGGCCGCCGGGGTCGAGGCGGAGGTCACGGGGAAGCCGTCGCGGGCGTTCTTCGAGGCGGCCCTCGGGCGCCTCGGGGTCGGCGCGGACGAGGCGTTGATGATCGGGGACGATGTCGAGCACGACGTGCTGGCGGCACAACGTCTGGGCATCACGGGCGTGTTGGTCCGCACGGGCAAGTTCCTCCCGGAGACCTTGGAGCGGGCGAGCGGCACCCCCGACCACGTGCTGGACTCCTTCGCGGACCTTCCTGCGCTGCTGGGGCTAGCGCAGTAGGAGTTGCACTCCGCCCACGATGGTCGCCGCGATCACGAGTTGTTCGAAGAGTCGCTGGTTGATCCTGTTCACAGCCCACTTGCCGAACAACGCGCCGGGCACGACGAACACGGCCAGCGCCGCGTCAAGGAGCAGCGAGCGCCCGTCGATCAGTCCGAGGCCGGCGCTGAACGGCACCTTGGAGACGTTCACGATCAGGAAGAAGAACGCCGAGGTGCCGAGGAAGCCCAGCTTCCGGAAGCCGGCCGACAGCAGGTACATCGACATCACCGGGCCGCCCGCGTTGGCGACCATCGTGGTGAACCCGCCGAGCACGCCGTACGAGCGGGCCTTGGCGCGGCCGGTGCGCGTGGTCACCGCCTCCGGCGCCTGCGCCGCGTCCGCCGTACGCCGCCGCCACAGCGTCACCCCGGCCATCAGCAGCAGGATCGCGCCGATCGAGGTCCGGACGATCCCGTCGTCGGCCCACACCAGGAACAGCGTGCCGGCCACCACCCCGGCCGCGACGGCCGGGAACAGCCGCCACAGGGTGGGCCAGTGGGCGTGCCGCCGGTAGGTGAGGACGGCGAGCACGTCGCCGGCGATCAGGACGGGCAGCAGGATGCCGGTGGAGGCGCGGGCCGGGAGGACCGCCGCGAAGATCGCGAGGCTCACCGTGTTGGCCCCGCTCACCGCGGTCTTGGAGAAGCCGACGAGGAGGGCCGCGAAGGCGAGCGCCGCGAACCCCCAGCCGGATATGTGCCAGAGCGTCATCGTGTTCATGCGGGGACCGATGCTATGTCCGGACAAGCCTCCGGCGTAAGGACCGTCTCGCCAGGTGGCCCCTGCCGCGGCCCCCGCCGCCCGCTGGGGGCGCCTTTACGCCTGCTCGGCGTACTGCGCCCGCAGTTCCCGCTTCAGCACCTTCATGCTGGGCCCGAGCGGCATCGCGTCGGTGAACTCCACGCGCCGCGGGTACTTGTGCCGGCCCAGGTGCTCCTTGGACCACTCGGTGATCGCGGCGGCGTCGGGCGCCGCGCCCGGCGCCGGTACGACGACGGCGCACACCTCCTCGCCGTGCAGTTCGTCGGGCAGCCCGATGACCGCGACCTGGGCGATGCCGGGGTGGCGCATCAGCACCTCCTCGACCTCCCTCGGGTAGACGTTGTAGCCGCCGCGGATGATGACGTCCTTCTTGCGGTCGACGATCCTGAGGAAGCCGTCCTCGTCCTTGGTGCCGAGGTCGCCGGTGCGGAACCAGCCGTCGACCACGGCCTCGGCGGTGGCCTCGGGCCGGCCGAGGTAGCCGGAGAAGACGTTGTGGCCGCGGATGACGACCTCGCCCAGCTCGCCCGGCGGCAGCACTTCGATGCGGCCCTCGGCCTCGGCGCGGGCGATCTCCACGTCGATGCCCCACAGCGGGTGGCCGATGGTGCCGGGGCGGGTGCCGAACACGGGCTGGTTGACGGTGGCCGTCGGCGAGGTCTCCGACAGCCCGTACCCCTCGTAGATCTTGGCACCGAAGGCCTTTTCGAACCGCTCCAGCACGGCGACCGGGAGCGAGGCCCCGCCGGAGATGCACACGCGCAGGGCGGGCAGCGCGTCGGCGTCCTGGGCCGCCGCGGCGAGCGCGACGAACATGGTGGGCACGCCGTGGAAGGTGTTCACGCCCTCCTTGACCATCAGCTCGATGGCGCGGGCCGCGTCGAAGCGGGGCAGCAGCACGAGCGTGGCGCCCGCCCGCCAGGTGGAGTTGAGCGACACCGTCTGCCCGAAGGCGTGGAACAGCGGCAGCGCGCCGAGGGCGATGTCGTCGGCGCGGATGTCGTTGGCGTCGAAGGCGTTGACGGTCGCGTTCATCACGAGGTTGAAGTGGCTGAGCACGGCGCCCTTCGGGACGCCGGTCGTGCCGCTCGTGTAGAAGACGACCGCCGGGTCGTCGGCGGCGCGGGTGACGTACGAGCGCAGCGGCTCGGCGCCGGCCGCGAGCTTGTCGAACTCCTCGCCCAGGACGGCGACGCGGACGCCGGTGGCCTCGGCGGCGGCCCGGCCGGTCGCCGCCTGGGCCGGGTGGACGAGCAGCAGGGTGGCGCCGCTGTCCTTCAGCACGTGCTCGACCTCGCCGGCCGACAGCAGCAGGTGGACGGGGACGACGACTCCGCCCGCCGCGACGACGGCGTAGTAGGCGACGGGGAACTCGGCGGTGTTGGGGGCCATCAGGGCCACCCGGTCGCCCGGCCGTATCCCGAGACCGGTGAGCGCGCCCGCCTGGGCCAGGGCCCTGCGCCACACGTCGGCGAAGGTGAGCCGCAGATCGCCTTCGACCAGGGCCGTCTTCTCGGGGCGGCGCCGGGCGTTCTCGGCGAGGATGGCTGCGACGGACAGGGTTGCCATGGGGTGCTGCTCCGTTTCGTTGCTGCGGCTCGGCTGACCGGTCCCCCCGTTGGATGTGCGCTAGTGCCGCTCGACCAGCACCGCGCTGCCCTGCCCCACTCCGACGCACATGGTCGCGAGGCCGCGCTCGGCGCCGGTGCGCCGCATGCGGTGCAGCAGCGTCGTCAGGATGCGGGCGCCCGAGCAGCCGAGCGGGTGGCCGAGGGCGATGGCGCCGCCGGTCGGGTTGACCAGGTCCGGGTCGATGCCCAGCTGGTCGACGCAGGCGAGGGCCTGCGCGGCGAACGCCTCGTTGAACTCGGCCTCGTCGAGGTCGGCGATGTCCCAGCCGGCCCGCGCCAGCGCCTTGCGGGTGGCGGGGACCGGGCCGATGCCCATCACGTCGGGATGGACCCCGGCGGAGGCGCCCGCGACATAGCGGCCCAGGGACTCAAGGCCCAGCTCGTTCAGGGCCTCCTCGCTGACCAGGAGCAGCCCGGCCGCGCCGTCGTTCATCGGCGAGGAGTTGCCCGCGGTGACCGTGCCGCCCTGGCGGAAGACCGGCTTCAACCTCGACAGCTTCTCCAGCGAGGTGTCCTCGCGCACGCACTCGTCCTGCTCGACGACGATGCCGTCCGGGCGCTCCACGGGCAGGAGTTCGTCGTCGAAGTGCCCGTTCTTGCGCGCGGCGGCGGCGAGCCGGTGGCTGCGCAGGGCGAACTCGTCCTGGCGCTCGCGGGAGACGCCGTAGCGCGCGGCGACCTCCTCCGCGGTCTCGCCCATGGGCAGCAGGCCGTGCAGTTCCTTCATCGCCGGGTTGACCAGGCGCCAGCCGAGGCGGGTGTCGTGGGTCTCGATGCGCTGCGGCAGGGCCTCGTCGGGGCGGGGCAGCACGAAGGGGGCGCGGCTCATGGACTCGGAGCCGCCCGCGATCACGATGTCGGCCTCACCGGCGGCGATGGTGCGGGCGGCGGTGGTGACCGCCTCGAGCCCGGAGGCGCACAGCCGGTTGACGGTGGCGCCGGGCACGGACTCCGGGAGCCCGGCGAGCAGGGCGGCCATGCGGGCCACGTTGCGGTTGTCCTCGCCGGCCTGGTTGGCCGCGCCCCAGTAGACGTCGTCGATCCGGGCGGGGTCCAGGGCGGGCACCTCGGCCACCAGGTGGCGGATGACGGTCGCCGCCAGATCGTCGGGCCGGACGGCGGACAGGGCTCCGCGCAGCTTGCCGATGGGGGTGCGGCGGGCGGCCGCGAAGTGGACGGGGCGCACGGCTTCGACTCCTGACCTACGACCGGCCGACGACACTGTCGCCCGGCGGACCACACGGGACTTAATTAGCACTGCTAGTTTTGGACTATAGACCGCCGACCGGCCCACTGGGAAGATCCCCCCGGAGCTTCACCGACTCACCGGAGGAGACATGCGCCACGTCCGCGAGCACACCCTCGACGGCACCCACGGCCCGCTCGCCGTACACGAGTGGCCGCACCCCGCGCCGAGGTACCTGGCGCTGCTGGCGCACGGCTACGGCGAGCACGCGGGCCGGTACGGCGAGCTGGCCGCGGTCCTCACCGCGCACGGGGCGGCCGTGTACGCCCCCGACCACGCCGGCCACGGCCGGTCGGCCGGCGAGCGGGTGCTGATCGAGGACTTCGAGGACGTGGTCACCGATGTGCACCGCGTCGCGGAGCGGGCCCGGACCGCGCACCCCGGCCTCCCGCTGGTGCTGATCGGCCACTCGATGGGCGGGCTGATCGCGGCCCGCTACGCCCAGCGGTACGGCGCCGGGCTGAGCGCGCTGATCCTGTCCGGGCCGGTGATCGGCGCCTGGGAGCTGCCCGGGCGGCTGCTGGCCCTGCCGGAGATCCCGGACACCCCGATCAGCCCGGCGGCCCTCTCCCGGGACCCGGCCGTCGGCGCCGCCTACGCGGCCGATCCGCTGGTGTGGCACGGGCCGATGAAGCGGCCGACGGTGGAGGCGTTCGCGCGGACCCTTCAGACCGTCGCCCAGGGCGGCGACGTGGGCGGTCTGCCGCTGCTGTGGCTGCACGGGGACGACGACCGGTTGGTGCCGCTGCCCGGCAGCCGGATCGGCGTGGAGCGGCTTTCGGGCTCCCGCGCGACCGAGCGGATCTTCGCCGGGGCGCGGCACGAGGTCTTCCACGAGACCTGCAAGAAGGAGGTCTTCGCGGAGGTGACCGGCTTCCTGGACCGGGTGCTGCCCCGCTGATCAGGCACGTTTGCGCCCCGGCCCCGTGGATACCCGCGCCCCGAGACCCGAAGGAACTATGACGGACCACGAAAGGGGCGAGGTCTTGACCGTCGTGAGGAGCACCCTGCCCGAGAGCGCGCTCGGGGTCACCGGCACCGCGCTGCAGGACACCCTGGTGGATCTGCTCGGGTTGTCGCTGATCGGCAAGCAGGCGCACTGGAACATCGTGGGACCGCGGTTCCGCTCGATCCACCTCCAGCTGGACGAGGTGGTGGCGAC
Source organism: Streptomyces sp. NPDC007189 (assembly GCF_040703635.1). Taxonomy (NCBI): domain Bacteria; kingdom Bacillati; phylum Actinomycetota; class Actinomycetes; order Kitasatosporales; family Streptomycetaceae; genus Streptomyces; species Streptomyces sp. NPDC007189. Next base: position 519,351 of record NZ_JBEYEY010000003.1, on the reverse strand, counting down.
GGCGCGGGCCCACGCGGACACGGTCGCCGAGCGTGCCGCCGCGCTGGGCGTCCCTCCGGACGGCCGGCCGGAGACCATCGCCGCGACCTTCGCGCTGCCCGGCGCCAAGGACGGCTGGCTGCGCGACACGGAGGTCGTCGAGTTGATGGTCTCGGCGCTTCGGGAGGCGATCGGGCGGCTGCGCGAGCGGATCGCCGCCACCGAGAAGGCCGACCCGGTCACCCAGGACCTGTTGATCTCCATCACCGCCGACCTGGAGAAGCAGCACTGGATGTTCGAGGCCGAGAACCAGCCGCGGGACGCCGGCTGACCAGCGGCGGCGGAACCGTACACGGAAGGGGAAACCCATGGCCGACTCCCCCGAACTCGACACGCTGTGGGACGACTTCCACCGCGTGGTGAACATGACCTCGGCGGAACTCGCCGACTGGCTGAGGGTCCGGGACTCCGGCCAGGCGACCGAGCCGCTGCCCGAGCAGGCGGGCCCGCCGCTCGGACAGCATGTCCTGGCGATCCTCGCCAAGCGCCGTACGGACCTCACCGACGACGACGTCCGCGTGATGCGGGAGGTCGTGGACACCGTCGGTGAGCTGGTGGACGTGGAGGACGAGCCGGAGGCGGAGGACACCCGCCGTCGGCACGAGCTGATGTCGATGGGCCACGACCCGCTCAAGCCCTAGCCGGGAGCGCCGGCATGAACCGCGACGAACGCGTCGTACGCGCGCTGCTGTCGGAGTACGGGCAGACGTACGCCGAGGAAGCGGGCATCAGGCTGCAGGACACCCCGCAGCCGCTGTACCGGCTGCTCGTGCTGGCCCTGCTGCTCAGCGCCCGGATCCGCGCCTCGGTCGCGGTGGCCGCCGCGCGGGAACTGCACAAGGACCACCTCGACAGCCCGCGCCGCATGGCCGGCGCCGACTGGCAGCAACGGGTGGACGCCCTCGGCCGCGGCGGCTACCGGCGCTACGACGAGCGGACCGCCACCCAACTCGGGGACGGCGCCGAGCTGTTGCTGGACCGCTGGGCCGGGGATCTGCGCCGGCTGCACGAGGAGGCGCACGGCGACACCGGTGAACTCAAGCGGCTGCTCCAGGAGGAGCCGGGCGTCGGCCCGGCCGGCGCGGACATCTTCCTGCGCGAGGCGCAGCGCGTGTGGCCGGAGGTCGGGCCGTATCTGGACGGCAAGGCGCTGTCCGGGGCGCAGCGGCTCGGCCTGCCGAAGGACCCGGAGAAGCTGACCAAACTGGCCAAGAACACCGAACCGGCCGTCCTGGCCGCCGCGTTGGTGCGCGCCGCCCTCGACAAGGAGGTCGCCGAGGACTGCCTGCGCCGCGCGGCATGAGCCGGTGGCCGCCCGGCGCCTGTGCCGGCCCGGACCCGGTTACAGGCCCAGGACGCGGGAGATGGTGCGCAGCACGCCGTTGTCGTTGTTGGACGGGGCGAGGTGGCGGGCGCGGCGGACGACCTCCGGGTGGGCGTTGGCCATCGCGAAGGACCAGTGGGCGGCGTCGAGCATCTCCAGGTCGTTGAGGTGGTCCCCGAAGACCATGGTCTGCGCCGGTGTGATGCCGAGCGCCCGCTGCAGGCCGCGCAGCGCGGCGCCCTTGTTGGCGGTGCGGTTCATGACGTCCACCCAGTGCTCGCCGGAGACCACGACCTGGTGGGTGCCGGCGAAGCCGGCGAGGGCCGGGGCGGTGGAGCGCTCGGCGGACCCGAAGTCGAACAGGGCCACCTTGATCACGTCGTCCTCGACGGCGGTGGCGTCCGCCACGATCCGGTGCTCGACGTAGTACCTGCGCACCTCCGCGAGGAACGCCTCGTCGGTCCGCTCGACGTACGCCGCCCGCTTGCCGCACACCACGGTGCCGACGTCCACGCCGTCCGCGGCCAGCCGCCGTACCGTACGCACCAGCTCGGCGGCGACGGACCCGTCCATCGGGTCGGAGCTGAGTTCCACGCCGTCGCGGACCACGTACGTGCCGTTCTCCGCGATGAACACCATGCCCTCGGCGACCCGGGCGAACTGCCGGGCCAGCGTCGCGTACTGGCGGCCGCTCGCGGGGCTGAACAGCACGCCCCTGCGGCGCAGTTCGGCGAGCGCCGGCCACAGCTCGCCGGGGATCCGCTTGGCGTCGTCGAGCAGGGTGCCGTCCATGTCGGTGACGATCAGCCGGATGTCGGCGGGGCCCGCGGGGAGGGGCAGGGTGTCGGCGAGGGGCGTGGGGAGGGCGGGCATGTCCTGTTTCCGGTCGGGGACGGCGTACCGGTCCAGTGTTCCTCATGGCCGCAACGGCGTTCCGGGCGCACCGGTCCGCCGCTCCTCATGCCCCGGAACCTCCCGAAACGTCCCGAAGCGGTCCTGAACCGCCCGCGCTGCGCTGTTCCCGGGACAGCGCGATCAACGGACGGCACAATGACGGCGGAGAACCGCGAGCGGAGAAGGGCGGCGACGTGACCGAGGGGCACTCCCCGACGGCCGGACCGGCACAGCTGAACACCTCTGTGGCGCACAACGCGCGGGTGTGGAACTACTGGATCGGCGGCAAGGACAACTACGAGGTCGACCAGCGGGTCGGCGAGCATGTCGCCGGGATGTTCCCGGTGATCCGGACCGTGGCCCGCGCGGACCGGGAGTTCCTGTCCCGGGCGGTGCGGTTCCTGGCCGGCGAGCGCGGGATACGGCAGTTCCTGGACGTCGGCACCGGCCTGCCGACCGTCGAGAACACCCACGAGATCGCGCAGCGCATCGCCCCCGAGTCCCGGATCGTGTACGTCGACAACGACCCGATCGTGCTGGTGCACGCCCGTTCGCTGCTCACCAGCTCACCCGAGGGCGTCACCGACTACATCGACGCCGATGTGCACGACCCCGACGGCATCGTGCGGCGCGCCGCCGAGACCCTGGACCTGACCCGGCCGGTCGCGCTGATGATGCTCGGCATCCTGAACTTCGTCCTGGACACCGACGAGGCCCGGGACATCGTGCGGCGGCTCCTGGCGCCCCTGCCGCCGGGCAGCCACCTGGTGCTCACCCACCCGACCCACGACCCGGAGGTGGGCGGCGAGGGCAACCGGGCCGCGATGGAGTTCTGGAACGCCAACGCCACCCCGCCGATCACCGCCCGCAGCCGCGCGGAGATCGCCGGTTTCCTCGACGGCCTGGAGCTGGTCGAGCCGGGCCTGGTGCCCTGCTCCCAGTGGCGTGCCGGGACGGAGTCCGCCGCGGTGCCGCAGTACGGCGCCGTGGCCGTGAAACCCTGACGCCGGCGCCGGGCGGACCGGAGGACGGCGTGAGCCGAGGAGGACGTATGACCACCCTTGCCGATCCCGTGCCCGGCGGGCGACCGGAGGATCTGCGCCGGGTCGCCGGGCTCACCGCCGACCTCGCCGCGCGGGGCGTGCGCGGAATCGTGCTGGCCTATGTGGACACCGCGGGGGTGTGCCGGGTGAAGACGGTCCCGACGGCCCGGCTGGAAGCGGCCGTGTCCTGGGGGGTCGGCATGTCCCCGGTGTTCGACACCTTCCTCGCCGACGACTCGATCGTCACCACCGACGTCCTCGGCTCCCCCGACGGCGACCTCAGGCTCTACCCCGACCTGGACCACCTGGTGGCGCTGGCCGGGCAGCCCGGCTGGGCGTGGGCGCCGGTGGACCGGATCACCCAGGAGGGAGAGAGCCACCCCGGCTGCGCCCGGACCTTTCTGCGCCGGACCGTCGCCGGCGCGGCCCGGCACCACGGCCTCGCCTTCAAGGCCGCGATCGAGATCGAGTGGGCGGTGGGGCTGGACTCGGCGCCGCCCGGGGAGTTCGTGCCCGCGGCCACCGGTCCGGCGTACGGCGCGATCCGGCAGGTGGAGCTGAGCGACTACACCGCCGATCTGCTGGCCGCGTTCGACGCCCAGGGCGTCCCCGTCGACCAGCTCCACCCCGAGTACGCGGCCGGGCAGTTCGAGATCTCCACGGGCTCGGTGGACCCGGTGGCGGCGGCCGACCGCAGCGTGCTGGTGCGGCAGACGATCCGGGCGGTCGCGCAGCGGCACGGGCTGAGGGTGTCGTTCTCGCCCGCGGTGTCCGCCGAGGGCGTCGGCAACGGCGGCCACCTCCACCTGTCCTGCTGGCGCGACGGCGCGAACCTGCACGCGGGCGGCGAGCGCCGCCACGGCATGACCGCCGAGGCGGAGTCCTTCGCGGCCGGGATCCTGGCCCGCCTGCCCGCACTGACGGCGGTCACCGCGCCGAGCCCGGCCAGCTACCTGCGGCTGCGGCCCTCCCGGTGGGCCGGGGTGTTCACCGCGTGGGGCCGGGAGACCCGCGAGGCCGCGCTGCGGGTGATCACCGGCTCGGCGGGCCGCCGGGAGCAGGAGGCCAACCTCGAGGTGAAACCGGTCGACCTGGCCGCCAACCCCTATCTCGCCCTCGGCTGCGTCATCGCCGCAGGGCTCGACGGGATCGGCTCCGCTCTGCCCCTGCCGGAGGAGATCACCGGCGACCCCGCCCGGTACGGCCCGGACGAGGCGGCGGCCCTCGGGGTGCGGCGGCTGCCGCAGTCGCCGACCGAGGCCGTCGAGGCGTTCCGCGCGGACCGGGTGCTGCGGGACGCGCTGGGCCCGGTCCTCGCGGACGCGGTGACCGCCGTACGGCTCGGCGAGGCGGCGGCCGTCCGGGAACTGGACGACGCGCGGGTGGCGGCGGCCTACCGCTGGGTGTACTGACCGTGTCCGCGCCGGGACCGGTCCACGAGGCCCTCGCCGCGCTGGAGTTGGTGGACCACCACTGCCACGGCGCGGTGACGGCCGACCTCGCGCCGCAGGAGTTCGCCGCGCTGCTCACCGAGGGCGAGGCCTGGCCCGGCGTCTCCCCCTTCGACACTCCCGCCGGCGTGGCCGTACGCCGGCACTGCGCGCCGCTGCTGGACCTGCCCCGGCACGCTCCCCCGGCCGACTACGCGGCCCGCCGCGCGGCCCTGGGCTGGCGGGAGGTCAACCGGCGTTTCCTGCGCGCCGCGCACGCCGGGGCGTTCCTCGTGGACACCGGCTACGCCGCGCACCCGCTCACCTCCCCCGCCGAGCTGGCCCAGGCCGCCGGCGCCGCCGCGTACGAGGTCGTACGGCTGGAGCAGGTGGCGGAGTCGGTGGCCGCGCGGGGTGTGGAGCCGGGCGAGTACGCCGCCCGCTTCCGCGCGGCCGCCGAGGAGGCCGTGCGCCGGCCGGGCGTGGTGGCGGTGAAGTCGGTGGCCGCCTACCGCACCGGCTTCGCCCTGGACCCGGCGCGCCCGGCGGACGCGGAGGTGACCGAGGCCGCCCGGCGGTGGCTTCCGCAGGGCGGGCGGCTCACCGACCCGGTCCTGGTACGGCACCTGCTGTGGACCGCCGTGGACCTGGGGCTGCCGCTGCAGCTGCACACCGGTTTCGGGGACGCCGACCTGCGGCTGCACCACGCCGACCCGGCCCTGCTGACCGACTGGCTGCGCCTGGTCGGCGGCGCCGTCCCGGTACTGCTGCTGCACTGCTGGCCGTACCACCGTCAGGCCGCCTATCTGGCCGCGGTGTTCGAGCAGGTGTACCTGGACGTCGGTCTCGCCCTGCACCACACGGGCCCGGCCCGGTGCCGCGCGGTGCTGGAGGAGGCGCTGGAGATCACCCCGTTCCGGAAGCTGCTGTACAGCTCCGACGCGTACGGGGTGGCCGAATTCCACCACCTGGGCGCGCTGTGCTTCCGGCAGGGGCTCGCCGGTCTGCTCCAGGCCCGTGTCGACGCCGACGAGCTCAGCCTGCCCGACGCCCTGCGGATCGCGGCCTGGACCGGCCGCGACAACGCCCTGCGTCTGTACGGACCGCCCGTATCCGATCCGTCCCGCGATCCCAGCGGGCTCCCCACCCGGAAAGTATGATCAAGCAATGTCTGACATGACCGAGACGACGCCCGGCTGGCTGACCACGGACGAGCTGGAGATGGCCAGGGCCCGGATGCCGATCCTGTACGTCGAGGCCGTGCCCGTGCGCGTGGACGACAGCGGCGAAGTCACCAGCATCGGGCTGCTGCTGCGGATCGGCCCGGACGGGACGGTCAGCCGGGCCCTGGTCTCCGGCCGCGTGCTGCACCACGAGCGGGTCCGCGACGCCCTGCTGCGCCACCTGGAGAAGGACCTCGGCCCGGTCGCGCTGCCCCGCATCCCCACCTCGCTGCAGCCCTTCACCGTCGCCGAGTACTTCCCGACGGCGGGCATCACGCCGTACCACGACCCGCGCCAGCACGCGGTGTCCCTCGCCTACATCGTCCCGGTCACCGGCGACTGCCGCCCCCGGCAGGACGCGCTGGACCTCGTCTGGTTCAGCCCGCAGGAGGCGGCCTCCCCGGCCCTGCAGAGCGAGATGCCGGGCGGGCACGGGGTACTGCTGAAGCAGGCGCTCGCGCACGTGGGTCTGGCGTACTGACGCGGGCGGCGCCCGACCCGCCTGTCTACCAGGCCGGTCAGGCCGCCGACCAGGGGTTCCGCCGAGGCGTTCAGGTTGTGTTCAGGTTCCCCGGCGCTCGTGGCAACAGCAGCACCAGAGGCCCCAAAACTCTGGCAAAGGGGTCTGGGACGACGGCATTTGGGCGTGCGAGGGTGCGGGCCATGAGCACAGAGCACGTCCTCGACCACCGGCCGAGCGGTCACGCACGCGCGCGCATACGCGAGAGCGCGAACAAGGTGCCGGAGGTCACCGTCTACTTCTGGATCATCAAGGTCCTCACCACCGGCATGGGCGAGACCGCCTCGGACTTCCTCGCCCGTCTGCTGGGTCCGATACCGGCGGTCGGCCTCGGCGGCCTGGCGTTCGCGGGGGCACTCGTGCTCCAGTTCGCGGTCCGCCGGTACGTGGCCTGGATCTACTGGACGGCGATCGTCATGGTCAGCGTCTTCGGCACGATGGCCGCGGACGTGCTGCATGTGGGCCTCGGCGTTCCGTACACCCTGTCCACCCCGCTGTTCCTGATCGTCCTGGCCGCCGTCTTCGCCCTCTGGTACGCCGCCGAGCGCACGCTGTCCATCCACTCCATCCGCACCCGGCGCCGTGAGTTCTTCTACTGGGCCGCCGTCCTCGCCACCTTCGCGCTGGGCACCGCCGCGGGCGACCTCACCGCGACGGTCGGCCTCGGCTACCTGGGCTCGGTCGTCCTGTTCGCCGTGGCGATCTGCGTTCCGGCCGTCGCCCACCGCGCCGGCCTGCTGGGCGCGGTGACCGCGTTCTGGACGGCCTACGTCATCACGCGCCCGCTCGGCGCGTCCCTCGCGGACTGGATGGCCCTGCCGGGCAGGCGCGGCGGCCTCGGCTGGGGCCTGGGCCCGGTGACCCTGTCCTGGACGGTGGCGATCGTCGGGTTCGTGGCGTTCCTGGCGGTGTCGCGACGGGACACCGAGCCCGCGCTCTGACCCGGCCGGAGATGCGAAAAGGCCGTCTCCTCATCCCGAGAAGACGGCCTCCGACCGCTGTGAAGCTGGTCGGGACGACAGGATTTGAACCTGCGACCCCTTGACCCCCAGTCAAGTGCGCTACCAAGCTGCGCCACGTCCCGGTGCCGTTTGACCTGGGGTTTCCCCGGTCGAAACGCGCAGGGAAACAATACCGCACTCGGCTCCGTGGCCGCGCATCACTTTCTCGGCTTGACCTCAAGTTTGGTTGAGGTTGCACGCTCGGGGACATGAAGATCGCAAGCGACGCACGCCACGCACACGGCTACGACGACCTGCCCGGCCTGATGAGCCTGATGACCGGCGACGAGAAGCACGGGCCGGCGGCCACCTCCACCCTCGACGTGCTGTGGGTGCTCTACGACCGGGTGCTCCGGGTGACACCGGAGCGGCAGGACGATCCGGCCCGGGACCGGTTCCTGCTGAGCAAGGGGCACGGGCCCATGGCGTACTACGCGGTGCTGGCCGCGAAGGGCTTCGTGCCGGTGGACTGGCTGCCCGGCTTCGGCTCGTACGACTCCCCGCTCGGGCATCACCCGGACCGGCTGCTGGTGCCCGGCGCCGAGATCGGCAGCGGCTCGCTCGGGCACGGGCTGCCGATCGCGGTGGGCAGCGCGCTGGGGCTGCGGGCGCAGGGGCTGCACGATCCGGCGGTCTGGGTGCTGATCGGGGACGCCGAGCTGGACGAGGGCAGCAACCACGAGGCGATCGCCTTCGCCGGGCCCGCGGGGCTGGAGCGGCTGCACACGGTGGTGGTCGACAACTCCTCCGCCAGCCACTCCCGGCCCGGCGGGATCACCGCTCGCTTCGAGGCGGCCGGCTGGTCGGCGGTGAGCGTCGACGGACGCGATCACGACGCGCTGTACGCCGCGTTCACCGTGGCGCATCCCGGGCGGCCGCACGTGGTCGTGGCCCGCGTCGAACCGAAGAACGCCTGACTCTCCCCGCTCATCGGAAAGGGCACACCTTCATGGACACCATGCGTGACCGTTTCGCCCCCGTCGTCTCCCGGCTGCTGGACGAGGACCCGCGCGTCGCGGTGGTCCTCGCCGAGATCGGCAAGGACGCCTTCCGCGAGGCCATGGCCCGGCATCCGGACCGGGTGATCAACGTCGGCATCCGCGAGCAACTGCTCGTCGGGGCGGCGGCGGGGCTGGCGCTGACCGGGCTGCGGCCCGTGGTGCACACCTTCGCCAGCTTCCTCGTGGAGCGGCCGTTCGAGCAGGTCAAACTGGACCTCGGGCACCAGGACACCGGGGCCGTGCTGGTGAGCGCGGCGGCCTCCTTCGACTGGCCGGCCGGCGGCTACACGCACATGGCCCCCGGCGATGTGGCGCTCCTCGACACGCTGGACGGCTGGACCGTGCAGGTGCCGGGGCATCCGGACGAGGCCGAGACACTGCTGCGCCACGCCGTCGCCGCGGGTGACGACAAGGTGTACGTACGGCTGTCCGTGCAGGCCAACCGGCAGGGCCGGCCGATCGACGGCGAGCACCTCGTCACGGTCCGCGAGGGCCGCGGGGGCGTCGTCGTCGCCGTGGGACCGGTGCTGGACTCGGTCCTCGCCGCGACGGAGGGGCTGGACGTGACCGTCCTGTACGCCACGACCGTACGGCCCTTCGACGCGGCCGGTCTGCGCCGGGCCACGGAGACGGCCGGCACCGACGTCGTCCTGGTCGAGCCGTATCTCGCGGGCACGTCGACGCGCGCGGTGAGCGAGGCCCTCGCGGACGTGCCGCACCGGATCCTGGGCCTCGGCGTGGGCCGCCGCGAGCTGCGCCGCTACGGCACGATCGAGGAGCACGTGGCCGCGCACGGGCTGGACCCGGCGGGCTTGCGGGAACGGATCGGGCGGTTCGTGGCGCCTGCCCGCCGGGCCGGTTGAGCGTCACACGCGACTGCGGGTGTGGGGCTGGTCGCGCAGTTCCCCGCGCCCCTTCGGGGCGCGCCCCCAGTCACCGCGCACCCGCATCCGCTCGCACCAAGTCCCGTATCGCCGGAACCGCGAGCAGCGCCACCGCCACCCCCACGCTGGTCACGGCGGAGATCAGCAGCACGTGCCCGGCGCCGAGCGCACCCGCGGCCGGGCCCGCGAGGGCCTGGCCGACCGGCATCATGGCGAGGGAGCCGGCCACGTCGTAGGCGTGGATGCGGTTGAGGACGTCGGGCGGCACCTGGGTCTGCACGCTGGTCGCCCACATCACGCCCCAGAACGACATCCCGGCGCCCGCCACGGCCGCCCCGGCCGACATCGCCGGCACCCCGAGACCGGCGCCGACGGCCGCGGGGAAGCCGAAGAAGGCGAACAGGGACAGCGCACCGGCGCGGAGCATGCGGCGGGGCCGCAGCCGCAGGGCGAGCACGCCGCCGACGACGGTGCCCGCGCCGAGGGCGGAGTTGACCAGGCCGTAGGCGCCGGGACCGTGCCGCTGGACGACCTCGGTGGCCACCAGCGGGACGGTCGGACCCCAGACGGCGATCATGTAGAGGCACCAGACGGCGATCACGCCCCACAGCCAGGTCCGGGCCCTGAACTCCCGCCAGCCCTGGACCAGATCGGCCCTGAAGGCCCGCATCCCGCGGCCGGTCGCGGCGCGGGCGCCCTCGGGCAGCGGGGGCAGCCGGAGCAGCAGCAGGCACAGCGCGCTGGTCGCGTAGGTGCCGGCGTGCGCGGCGAACACCCCGCCGGGCGAGGCGAGGCCGACGAGCACACCGGCGACGGCCGGGCCGGCGAGCTGGGCGGCGGACTCGGCGATGCGGATGGCGCCGTTCGCGCCCTGGATGTCGGCGGCCAGCCGGGGCACCGTACTGGCCACGCCCGGCTGGAACACCGCGCCCGCCACGCCGTTGACGAACCCGATCGCGCAGATCTGCCACAGCACCACGTGCCCGGCGAAGAACAGGCCCGCGGCGAGGGACTGGGTGACGAGCCGGACGAGATCGGCGCCGATCATCAGCCTGCGGGTGCTGAACCGGTCGGCGATGACCCCGCCGAAGACGACGAGCCCGGCGAACGCGGCCGCCGTCGAGGCCATGGCGAGGCCGACCGCGCCCGCGCCGTACCCGTGTTCCAGCAGGCCGGCGGCGAGGGCCACGGGCAGCATGGTGTCGCCGAGGCGGGCGACGGCACGGGCGACGAAGAAGAGGGCGAAGTCCCGGGACCACACGGCCCGGCCGCCGGCCCCGGCGCCGCTCGCCCCGCGCGTGGTGATGTCGTGCCGTGCGTCCGTTCCCGTCATCGGATGCTCCCTCCCCGTCGCCGTACCCCGGTCTGCGCCGCGCGGGATCATGCCACGCCCGGCCCCCGCGCACGGGGCATTTTCACTCCCCGGGCGGCAGCCCCAACTCGGGGTGGGCGTCGAGGAGTCGGGGCGGGGCGGCCTGCCGCCAGGAGTCGGTGAGGATGTCCCGCAGTTCCGCCTCGTCGTCCAGGGCGGCGAGTCTCGCTCTCACCCAGGCGAACTGGGCTTCGTGGCCGGCGATCCAGAACTTCTCCGGTTCGGCCAGCACCAGTTCGTCGCGCTCCTCCTTGGGGCAGCGCACGGCGATGGACGTCTCGTCCTCGGGCAGCGTCGCGAACATCTTCCCGGCCACCCGGAACGTGGGCATGCTCCAGGCGGTCTTCTCCGTGGTGTCCGGCAGGGACAGGGCGATACGGCGTACGTCTTCGGCGTCCGGCATGCCACGCACCGTAGCTGCTGCCACTGACAGTCACCCGCCGAGCCGCTTGAAGTACAGCGTCGTCGGCCGCAACTCGCCCGTGGGGGACGCCGCGTAGTCGGGGATGACGCCGGCCCGGGTCCAGCCGGCCGAGCGGTACAGACGCTCGGCGGGGCTGCCGGTCTCGGTGTCGAGGTGGAGCAGGGTGATGCCGGCGGCAGCGGCGGCGTCCTCGGCGGTGGTGAGCAGGCGGCGGCCGAGTCCCCGCCCGCGCGCGGAGCGGTGCACCATCAGCTTGACCAGTTCCGCGCGGTGGCGGCTGTTCGGCTTGTCGGGGTGGGCCAGGCTCACCGTGCCGGCCGGCCGCCCGGTGTCGTCGAGGGCCGCCCAGACCGCGAGCCGGCCCGCCGCGGCCGCCTCCGCCCGCTCCCGCCACCAGGCGGCGGCCTCCTCGTGGCCGAGCGGGGCGAGGAAGCCGACCGAGGCGCCGCCGGCCACCGTGTCGGCCAGCAGCTCCGCCAGCTCCCCCGCCCGCTGCCGTACCCGCGCCCCGTTCCAGCGCTCGATCCTCACGGTCGTACCACCGCCAGCGCGTACCGCGTCTCGACCGGGCCGGCGCAGCGGAACCGGGTCGGGCCGAAGACCCGCATCCGCAGGCAGTCGCCGGTGTCCAGGTGGTGCACCTGGTCGGCGTCGGTCACCTCCAGGGCGCCGTCGAGCACCCACAGATGCTGTTCCAGACCGGCCACCGGAGGGCGGTCGTAGGCGATGTCGGCGCCGGGCGCCAGACGGCCTTCCACCAGTTCGCCGCGCAGCCCGGCGTGCGGCGGGGACACCGACCGGCGGACGAACCCGGAGCCCGGGTCCTGCCAGGTCCGCTGGTCGGCGGCCCTGACCAGCGCCGCGGGCGCCGCCTCGACCTCGCTGAGCAGCTGGGACATGGTGCGCCCGTAGACCTGGCAGAGCCGGTTCAGCTGGGCGGCGGTGGGGCTGACCTCGGCGCGTTCGGCCCGGGACAGGGTCGACCGGCTCACTCCGCTGCGTTCGGCCAGCTCGCCCAGGGACCAGCCGTGCCGGGCGCGCAGTTCGGCGAGCCGGGCGCCGAGCCGCGTGTCGAGGGCTTCCTCGTCGCTTCTCACATCCGGGACGTTATCCCTGATTCGAGACGAGCGCGTTACGGAAAGCTCACGCCTCCTGCGCGGCCCGTCCCAACGCCTCCAGCACCGGGCGGATCAGCGGATGCGCCTCGGCGCCGCGCCGCACGGCGGCGAAGACGCGGCGGGTGGGGGCCACGCCGTCGACGGGGCGTACGACGACGCCGGTGAGGTCCATGCCGCTCAGCGCCGAGCGCGGTACGAGCGCCACACCCGCGTCGGCCGAGGCGAGGGCGACGACGGCGCGGAAGTCGTCGGAGGAGTGCTCCAGGCGGGGCTGGAAACCGGCGCTCTCGCAGGCGAGGACGACCACGTCGTGGCAGGGGTTGCCGGGGTAGGGGCCGATCCAGGGGTCCTTGGCCAGCTCGGCGAGGGGGACCTCGGCGGTGTCCGCGAGGCGGTGCCCGACGGGGACGACGGCGTCGAACGGCTCGGCGTAGAGCGGGACATGCGTGAGCCGGGGGTCGTCGGCGGGCGGGGCGCCCCGGTACTCCACGGCGACGGCCACGTCGACCTGCCGGTCCAGCACCATGGGCAGGCTCGCGTCGCCCTCGGCGTCCTGGACGCGGATCCGGATGCCGGGCGCGGTGTGGGCCAGCCGGGCCACGGCGGGCGCCACGACCTGGGCGATGCCGGTGGCGAAGGCGGCCACGGTGACCGTGCCCGCCTCGCCCGAGCTGTAGGCGGCCAGCTCGGCCTCGGCCCGCTCCAGCTGGGCGAGGACGGCGTTGGTGTGGCTGAGCAGGATCTCGCCGGCCGGGGTGAGCCGTACGCCCTTGGCGCTGCGCTCGACCAGCCGGTGGCCGGTCTCCTGCTCCAGGGCCGTCAGCTGCTGGGAGACGGCCGAGGGGGTGAGGTAGAGCGCGGCGGCCGCCGCGGTGACCGTGCGGTGGTCGGCCACCGCACGGAGGATGTGGAGCCGCCGTGCCTCGATCATGTCCTCCATTATCCCCGGGGATCCGCGCTGCTCAGCCCTCCAGCTCGGCGCGGGCGGCGACGAACGCGTCCACCACGCGGTTCACGTCCTCGGTGGAGTGCGCGGCGGACAGCTGGACGCGGATGCGGGCCTGGCCCTGCGGGACGACCGGGTAGGAGAAGCCGATCACGTACACGCCGCGCTCCAGCAGCAGCTCGGCCATGCGGCCCGCCGTGGCCGCGTCGCCGATCATCACCGGCGCGATGGCGTGCTCGCCGGGCAGGACGTCGAAGCCCTCCTCGGACATCCGGCGGCGGAAGAGGGCGGTGTTCTCGTTCAGCCGGACCCGAAGGTCGTCGGCGGACTCCAGCAGGTCGAGGACCTTCAGGGAGGCGGCGGCGATCACCGGGGCGAGGGTGTTGGAGAACAGGTACGGGCGGGAGCGCTGGCGCAGCAGGGCGACGATCTCGGCGCGGGCGGCGACATAGCCGCCGGAGGCGCCGCCGAGGGCCTTGCCGAGGGTGCCGGTGATGATGTCGACGCGGTCCATGACGCCGTGCAGTTCGGGGGTGCCGCGGCCGGTGGGGCCGACGAAGCCGACGGCGTGCGAGTCGTCGACCATGACCATCGCGTCGTAGCGGTCGGCGAGGTCGCAGATCTCGCGCAGCGGCGCCACATAGCCGTCCATGGAGAAGACGCCGTCGGTGACGATCAGCCGGCGCCGGGCGTCGGACGCCTCCTTCAGCTTCGCCTCCAGGTCGGCGAGGTCCCGGTTGGCGTAGCGGTAACGGCGGGCCTTGGACAGGCGGATGCCGTCGATGATGGAGGCGTGGTTGAGGGCGTCGGAGATCACCGCGTCCTCCTCGCCGAGCAGCGTCTCGAAGACACCGCCGTTGGCGTCGAAGCAGGAGGAGTACAGGATCGTGTCCTCCTGGCCGAGGAACGCCGAAAGGCGCGCCTCCAGTTCCTTGTGGACCTCCTGGGTGCCGCAGATGAAGCGGACGGAGGCCATGCCGTAGCCCCAGCGGTCCAGCGCGGCGTGGGCGGCGGCGATCACCTCGGGGTGGTCGGCGAGGCCCAGGTAGTTGTTGGCGCAGAAGTTGAGGACCTCGCCGGGGCGGCCGCCGGCGGTGACGTTGACGGTCGCGGACTGCGGGGTGCCGATGACCCGCTCGGGCTTGTGCAGGCCGGCGGCGCGGATCTCGTCGAGGGTGGCGCGCAGGTCGTCGCGGACGGTGTCGAACATGGGGGTGCTCTCCTGAAGGTGCTTGCGGATGACGGGAGTTACGCGGTCCAGTCGAGGATGACCTTGCCGCCCCTGCCGCTCGCCGCGTCCTCGAACGCGGCCTCGAAGTCGCGGTAGCCGTACCGGCCGGTGATCACGGGCGCGAGGTCGAGGCCGCCCTCCAGCAGCACCGACATCGCGTACCAGGTCTCGAACATCTCGCGGCCGTAGATGCCCTTGATGGTGATCATCGAGGTGACGATCCGGGCCCAGTCGACCGGGAACTCCTGCGCGGGCAGGCCGAGCATGGCGATTCGGCCGCCGTGCGTCATGTTGGCGATCATGTCCCGCATGGCCTCGGGGCGGCCGGACATCTCCAGGCCGATGTCGAAGCCCTCGCGCAGTCCCAGTTCGCGCTGTCCCTCGGCGATGGTGGTCTCGGCGACGTTCAGGGCGCGGCTCACGCCGATCTTGCGGGCCAGTTCCAGGCGCTCCTCGCTGACGTCGGTGATGACGACGTTGCGGGCGCCGGCGTGCCGGGCGACGGCGGCGGCCATCAGGCCGATCGGTCCGGCGCCGGTGATCAGCACGTCCTCGCCGACCAGCGGGAAGGACAGCGCGGTGTGCACGGCGTTGCCGAACGGGTCGAAGATCGCGGCGACGTCCAGGTCGACGGGCACCCGGTGGACCCACACATTGGTCGCGGGAAGGGCGACGTACTCGGCGAACGCGCCGTCCCGGCCGACGCCGAGGCCGACGGTGGCCCGGCACAGATGGCGGCGCCCTGCCAGGCAGTTGCGGCACTTGCCGCACACCAGATGCCCCTCGCCGCTGACCCGGTCCCCGATGCGGATCTCGGTCACGTCCCGGCCCGTCTCGACGACCTGCCCGACGAACTCGTGCCCGAGCACGAGCGGCGTGCGGATCGCCTGCTGCGCCCAGCCGTCCCACGCCCGGATGTGCAGGTCGGTGCCGCAGATACCGGTGCGCATGACCTTGATCAGCACGTCGCCCGGACCGATCTCGGGCTCCGGGACGTCCGTCAGCCGGAGTCCCGGCTCCGCCTTCTCCTTGACCAGCGCCTTCACGCGTGCGGCTCCTGTGGGTGAGTCCCGGCCCGCGGGCAGACGTACGGAGCCCGCACCGGGTCAGAGGGGTGGAATCACCCTGCAATCTGCCGTACGCGCGGGTCACGGGTCCATCGAGCTTTTCTTAACCGCCGCCTCAGCTTTCCTTCACGCCGCAGGTGCCGCGGGCGCGGGCATGCCCGGCACGTCACAGGGGCAACCCGTCCTCGGCGCTCCGTTCGAGGCGTACGACGAGGTCGGCGGCGAACGCCTTGATGGTCTCCAGGCCCGAGCGGCCCCAGGCGCGCGGCTCGGTGCCGGCCGCGCACACGGTGCCGAGCGCCATGCCGGAGCTGTCGATGAGCGGGGCGCCGAGGTAGGAGTGGATGCCGTACTCGTCCACGACCGGATTCCCGGCGAACCGCGGATAGTCGCGGACGTCCTCCAGCACGAGTGCCTTGCGGCGCACCACCACATGGGGGCAGAACCCGTGCCGGCGCGACAGGACCCGGCCGAACTCCGGCCGGGTGCCGTCGTCCCTCAGGAACGGCGGTACGGCGGGGGCGCACAGGCCCGCGAAGAACTGGTGCTCCTCGCCGACGAAGTTGACCATGGCGTACGGCGCGCCGGTGAGGTGGGCGAGATGCTCCGCGAAGGCGTCCAGCGCCGGGTCGGGGCGGTCGGCCAGGCCGAGCAGGCGCAGCCGGTGGACGCGGGCGGGGGCCTCCTTGTCCTCGGGGGTGAGCAGCAGACCCCGGACCGGCCGGGGCGGCTCGTAGGTCATGGCCGTGCTCCTGGCCGGGCTGCGTCGCTGTGGGCGTACCTCATAGGGGAACTCCGTGGGCGGTAGGGCGATGTCACCTGTGGGCGCCGTGGCTCGGCGCGGGCGCCGGGGCGTGGGCGAGCAGATGGCGTACGAGGGTGAGCAGGGTCTGGACCCCGGAGCTGGAGATCCGGGCGTCGCAGCGGACCACGGGGACCTCGGGGTCGAGGTCGATGGCGGCGCGCACCTCCTCGGTCTCGTACCGGTATCCGCCGTCGAACTCGTTGACGGCGACGATGAAGCCGAGTCCGCGTTCCTCGAAGAAGTCCACGGCCGCGAAGCAGTCCTGCAGCCGCCGGGTGTCGGCCAGGATCACCGCGCCGAGCGCGCCCTCGGACAGCTCGTCCCACATGAACCAGAACCGCTCCTGCCCCGGCGTGCCGAACAGGTACAGCACATGGTCCGGATCGAGGGTGATCCGGCCGAAGTCCATGGCGACCGTCGTCTCCATCTTGTTCTCGACGCCGTCGAGACTGTCCGTGCCGACGCTGACCGTGGTGAGCAGCTCCTCCGTGCTGAGCGGCGCGATCTCGCTGACCGCGCCCACGAAGGTCGTCTTGCCGACCCCGAACCCGCCCGCCACCAGGATCTTCAGCGCGGTCGGGAACGGGTCAGAGCTGTCGTCGTAGTCCATCGAGCACTGCCTCCAGCAGAGACCGGTCAGTGGGTGTGTGGTGGAAGGCGGGGGGTTTGGTGGTCAGCGCCCCGCAGTCGACGAGGTCCGAGAGGAGCACCTTGGTGACCACGGCGGGCAGTTTGAGATGCGCGGCGATCTCGGCGACCGAGACGGGCGCCCGGCACAGCTCGAGCGCCTGGGCGTGCTCGGGGCCGAGATAGCCGAGCGGGGTGACGCCGGTGGCCATCACCTGCGACATCAGGTCCAGGGCGACGCTGGGCTCGGTGCGTCCGTTGCTGACCGTGAACGGGCGCACCAGCCGTCCGGCCGCGTCGTCCAGCCAGGGCCCGTCGCCGGCTGCGGCCACGCTCAAGGCCTCGTCGCCGTGGGTTCGACGGCGTGCTGCCGGGGGGCGGTCACCAGGTACGGCCGGACGCTCTTGACGAGCATCGCCATCTCGTAGCCGAGCACGGCGGCGTCGGCCTCACGTCCGGCGAGCACGGCGAGACAGGTGCCGGAGCCGGCGGTGGTGACGAACAGCAGGGTCGAGTCGAGTTCGACGACGACCTGGCGGACGTCCCCGCCGTCGCCGAACCGGACGCCCGCGCTGCGGCCGAGGGAGTACAGGCCCGAGGCCAGGGCCGCCATGTGGTCGGCGCTGTCGATGTCCAGGCCGTGCACGGACTTCACCAGCCCGTCGCAGGACAGCAGCACCGCGCTGGACGTGTGCGGTACGCGCTGCACAAGGCCGCTCAGCAGCCAGTCGAGGTCGGCGTGGGCGGTGGTCGGCGCATCGCTCGCCATGGTGGATCGACTCCTTGGGGTACGAAGGTCTGCGGGAGCGCTGGGATGGGGGGCACGTGGTCGGGGGTGGGGGTGGGTACGGTGCGGGCGTCAGCCGGCCGGGGCGCTCCCGTCGGGCCGGCCGGCGCCACGGGCACCGTCGGAGGCGGGCGCATGGCGGCGCCCTGGGGATATGGAGGTGCGGTCCATGTGCTCCGAACCCGTGTGGTCCGGCTGTACGCGCTGTGGCTCGGTGAATTCCCGGGCAGCTGGCTGGAGCTGATGGCCCGTCATGAAGGTGGTGGTGTGGGTGGTGTCCGGCTGTGCGGGCTGCCATGAGTGGCCCGATTCCGGCTGGCCGGCGTACCGGTGGGCGGCGGGCTGCTCCTCGCTCTCCAAGTGCTGCTGCGTCTCGGCGAGTCCGATCCCGCGCTGGAACGCCGCCATCAGTCCGGGGTCGTGGCCCGGTACGGTGTCGCCGTCCTGGCGGGGCAGGGGGCCGCCGCGCAGCTGGGGGACGATGTGCTCCTGGGCACGGCGGCGGGGCAGCCGGGGCTTGCCCATGGTGCCGGAGCGCGGCGTGGGCAGGATGCCCGCGTGCGCCTCGACCGCCGCCCGGTCCTCGGCGCCGATGCCGGGCAGGGCCTCGGCGGGGGTGGGCCGGTCCTGCCGGGCGCCGCGCACGGGAAGCGGCGCGAGCTCGCCTCCGCTCCGACCGCCGTCACCGCTCTCCGCACCGTGCCGCCCGGGGTCGTTTTCGCCATGCTGACCGGCGCCACTCTCACCGTGCTGCCCGGTCCCGCTCTCGACGCCGTGGCGTGCGCTGCCCCGCTGGGCGTGCCGCCGGCGCCCGGTCGCCCGTGCCTGCCCGCCACCGGCGCCGGCCTCGCCGCCGGGGCCGGCCGCATGCCATGACGCCACCACGGCCCCTCCCCCGGCCTCGGGCCCCGGTTCCGCCGGGATCTCGGCACCGGGCCCGGTACCGCCGTACGCCGAGCTCACCTCTCCCGCCCGCACTCCCGTGGCGGGCGCGGAAGGCGACTCCGGCACGGACCCCCGCGCCTGCCCCGCCCCGTGCCAGATGTCCGCCGGCCCCTGCGGCCGGTGTACGCCCGTCCCCGCGCCCGCCCCGGCGACCGTGCCGTTCGGACCGGGCGCCGTGCCCAGCAACACCTGCGGGACGACGAGTACGGCCTGCACGCCGCCGTAGATGTTGGTCTGGAGCCGGACGTGGATGCCGTGCCGCCGGGCGAGCTGGGAGACGACGTAGAGGCCGATGCGCCCGTCGGCCAGCAGGCTGGCGACGTTGACCTGGTCGGGATCGGCGAGCAGGGCGTTCATCCGGTTCTGCTCGCCGACGGGCATGCCGAGGCCGCGGTCCTCGACCTCCACGGCGAGCCCGGAGGTGACGAGGCCCGCGCGGAGCAGCACTTGTGTGTGCGGCGCGGAGAACACCGAGGCGTTCTCGATGAGTTCGGCGAGCAGATGGATGACGTCGGCGACGGCGTGGCCGCGCAGTTCGCCGTCGATGGGGGGCACCAGCTTGGCCCGGGAGTACTGCTCGACCTCGGCGATGGCGGAGCGCAGCACCTCGGTCATGCTGACCGGGTTGCTCCACTGGCGCCGGGAGACGGCGCCGCCGAGCACGGCGAGGTTCTCGGCGTGCCGCCGGATGCGGGTGGCCAGGTGGTCCACGTGGAAGAGGCCCTTGAGCAGGTTGGGGTCCTCGATCTCGTTCTCGAGTTCGTCGAGGATCGAGATCTCCCGGTGCACGAGGGACTGCAGCCGGCGCGCGAGGTTGACGAACACCTCCAGCTTCTGCTCGCTGCCCGCCTGGCTGGAGAGCTGGGCGGCGCGTACGACGGCGGTGACGGCGCCGTCGTGCGCGCGGGCCAGGTCGGCGGCGAGCAGGTCGAAGTCGTCGGCGTCCGCGGGCGGCCGGCGGCGCGGTGCGCGCGGGGGCGGGGCCTCGCCCTGGCGCAGCGCGTCGACCAGGGCGTGCAGGTCGGCCTCGCCGCGTGCGGCGGTGCGGCGCAGCGCGTCGACGCGGTCGGAGACCGAGCGGGCGGCCCGGTCGGCGGCGACGGCGGCGATGAGGATTCCGGCGACGGCCACGGTGGCCGCCCCGGCGAGCACGGCCCAGAGGGTGGGGCCGGTGCGGGCGCCTGCGGATCGGATGCTGACGAGGACCGCGGCGGTGGCGCTGAGCGCCACCGCGAGGGGCGGCAGCACGGCGAGCCGCATGAGCTGGGGCCGTATCGGCGTCTCGGGCAGTGCGGGAGCGGGCCGGGCGACCGGTCGCCCGTGCCGGCCGCCCTCTCGGCGGTCGGCAGGGGTGGCCGGTGCTCGCAGGTCAGACATCTGCGTCCTCGTACTGGTCCGTCGGGCCTGTTCCTCGCGCGGTGCGCGAGGCGGGCATGGGTCATCGCGGTGTCGGCCCGCGGGCCGGCGGATCCGGCCTCGCGACGCGACGGACACTCACAGTAGTTGCCTCAGCATCATGTGCGGTGGGCAGTTGACAAAGTCACCCGAGGAGCGTCCCGCTCTGGTATGAAGCCTCGTACGACAGACCGATAACCCGGCCGCACGCCTCTCCTGAAGCCGAAAGGGAGCGATAAGACCTGATCAAAAGCGGTCGGGAAGGAAAAGACGAGGGGTGGTGGACCTCGTCGGTCCACCACCCCTTCAGGCGCCCACTCTCGGCCGGCCACCCACCCGCCGCTCCGGAGAAGCGATTCCGAGCGCCCATGGCCACCGCCACCGAGGTAACGGAGCGTTGCAGCCTTGGCCCTGGCCGGCCGGATGTCTCAGGCCCGTGCCGGCGGCTCCGCCACGAACGCGCCGACCGAGCGCCAGGTGCGCCGGAGCTCTCCCGACACACCGCGCCACCACGCCTCCGCCGGAAGCTTGCCCGCCGGCTCGAAGGGCTCGCCCGGCCGGGGCAGGGCCACCGCCTGGCCGCTCTCCTCGGCCGCCTCCTTCGTCCACTCGCCGGGCTCCGCCCACGGGTGCGGGGCCAGGTTGAAGGTGCCCCAGTGGATCGGCAGCAGCACGCCGTGCGGCGCTCCGCCCTGGAGGTCGAGGTGGGCGCGCAGGCCCTCCTCGGGAGTCATGTGGATGTCGGGCCAGAACGCGCTGTAGGCGCCGATCTGGATCATCGTGGCGTCGAACGGGCCGTGGGCCGCGCCGATGTCCTCGAAGCCCTCGAAATAGCCCGTGTCGCCGCTGTGGTAGATCCGGTGCTCCTCGCCGGCGACGGCCCAGGACGCCCACAGGGTGTGCTGGGTGTTGCGCAGGCCGCGGCCGCAGAAGTGGCGGGCGGGGGTCGCGGTGAGGGTGAGGCCGCCGACCCGCGTCGACTCGTGCCAGTCCAGCTCGCGCAGCCGGTCCGGGGAGACGCCCCAGTGCTCCAGATGGGCGCCGACGCCGAGCGGCACGGCGAACAGGGTGTCCGTGCCGGCCAGCGCCTTGATGGTGGGCAGGTCCAGGTGGTCGTAGTGGTCGTGGGAGATGACGACCACGTCGACCTCGCCGAGCGCGGCCAGCGGCAGGGGCACGGGGTGCAGCCGCTTGGGTCCGGCGAAGGGGAACGGGGAGCAGCGCTCGCCCCAGACCGGGTCGAACAGCACCCGGTGGCCGTCGATCTCCGCGAGCACGCTGGAGTGGCCCATCCAGGTCAGCCGCAGTCCCGTGGCGGGCGGTCCGGCCAGGTCGGCGAAGGTGGTGGGGTGCACCGGGACGGTGCCCTTCGGGGCGCGCAGCGGCCGGGTCTCCTTGTCGAAGAAGACCTTCGCGAAGTCCAGCGCGGAACCGGAGGGCCGGGTGCGTGCGGCGCCGCCCGGGTTCTGGAAGACGCCGTCCTTGAAGTGGGGGGAGCGGCGGATGCGTGCCATGCGCTCACCACCCGGGTCCGCGCCGAAGGCCGCGGGCCGCAGCGCACGGAGCGCGGAGCTCGGGGAACGCAGTCCGGTCACGGTACCTCCCGGTGAAGTGGGTGAGGCTCCCCATTATGGTCGGCCCCTGTAACAAACCCGGCCGCGCCGGGTGCCCCTGCCCCCGGCGCCCTCGGGCAGATCGAGGCACGGCGTGTGGCGGCGGCCAGGATCGCCGCCGTGGCCGCGGCGCTCGGTGTGATCCCGCGCGGCGCCGCCCTTGCGGTCCGCGAACGCGCGCACAGGAGTGGGCGGACGACGCACTCGCGCGCGAAGCAGGCCCGGAGCGGGCGGCGTTGGCGGAACGCTGGGGACCCCTTCGGCGACCGGCCCCGCCCCGCGCCGCGAGGCGTACGGTGCGGGGCGGCCGGTGTCGGTCACGCCACCGAGGCGATACGCATCTTGATGTCGTCGGGCGACAGGGTGCCCTTCGCGGTGACGTGGTCGCCGGAGGACTCGCCGCGCAGGCGGCGGCCGATCCAGGGGACGAGGTACTCGCGGGCCCAGTGGACGTCGTCGCGGCGGACCTCCAGGGTGCCCCGGGGCGGCAGCGGAGGCCACGGCTGCTCCGGGTCGGCCGGGATCTCCAGGCCGAGGACCTGGCCGGCGCGCAGCGCCACGCGCGTGTGCCCCTCGGGCGAGAGGTGCAGCCGGTCGCTGTCCCAGGCCCTGCGGTCCTGCACGGACTTCAGGGACCACAGGTCGAGCACGGGGCAGCCGTACCGGTCGGCGATGGCGCGCACATGCCCGTTGTAGGTGGCGATCTTGCCGCGCAGATGCTTGAGCACGGGGACGCCGCGGGTGTCGAACCCGGTCGTCACCATGACCGTGCCGGCCGCCTCGGCCAGCCGGGCCACGGCGCGTTCGAAGCGCTCGGCCACCTCGTCCGGGTCGGTGCCGGGACGGATGATGTCGTTGCCGCCGGCGCAGAAGGAGACCAGGTCCGGGGCCAGTTCGACGGCCTTGGGGACCTGGTCCCGCACGATCTGGTCGAGGAGTTTCCCGCGCACCGCGAGATTGGTGTAGGTGAAGTCGCCCTCGGGCCGCCGGTCGGCGAGCAGTACCGCGAACCGGTCGGCCCAGCCCACGAACGCCCCGTCGGGCCCGGGGTCGCCGACGCCCTCGGTGAAGCTGTCCCCCACCGCCACGTACGACCCGATCACTGATCTGTTGTCACTCTTCGAATCGTCTGCCACATCGGACCATGATTCACCTTCGGATGTGACCTACGCGACCGTAAGGAAGGGTTGACTACCCGTGAGATGAGACACCCTTAAATCGTGTGCGATTCGGGAATACGGCCGGGCAGAAAGGTCAGATGCGGCGCAGCCGGAGAACCGTGGCGTCCAGGTCGCCCTTGAGCCCCGTGCGCAGCCCGTGGTGCAGCAGCACGGCACCCCGGTGGACCTCGCCCGTTTCGCGGCATTCGTACGACGCGGTCGGGTCGAGTCCGCGCAGCCGCAGCGCCGGCACCGGCTCGCCGTAGCTCTGCGCCTGGAGCCAGGCGAGGACCACCGTCTCCTCCCCGAGGACGTACTGGACGGCGCTCAGACCGCCGGCCGGAGGCCGCAGCCGGTACAGGTCGCCCTGCTGGACGACCGGGCGGATCTCCTTGTAGAGCTCCACCCAGCGCCGGGCCTCGGCCAGTTCCTCGGGCGTCCACTCGGTCAGGTCGCCGCCGACACCGAGGACGCCCGCCATGGCGCTGACGAAGCGGAAGCGCAGGGAGCTGACCCGGCCGTTGAGCTGGGTGTTCGGGCTGTCGGTGACCCAGGCGGCCATCACCCGGGCGGGATGGATCTGGCTGAAGCCGTGCTGGATGGCCAGGCGGTCGAGCGGGTCGGTGTTGTCGGAGGTCCACACCTGGTCGGTGCGGCTCAGCACCCCGAGGTCGATCCGGCCGCCGCCGCCCGAGCAGGACTCGAAGGCGACCCGCGGGTGAGCCGCGCGCAGCCGGTCCAACAGGGCGTACAGCGCGCGGACGTGGTCCACCCACAGACGCTGCGGGTACGGCTCGCCGGGCCAGCCGGCGTCGGTGAAGCAGCGGTTGAAGTCCCACTTCACATAGTCGATCGGCGCGCTGGAGAGCAGGGTGTCGAGCTGCTCCCACAGGTACTCCTGGACGTCCTCACGGGCGAGGTTGAGGACGAGCTGGTTGCGCAGTTCCGTCCGCTTTCGCCCCGGTTGGTACTGCACCCAGTCGGGATGGGCGCGGTACAGCTCGCTGTCCGGGTTGACCATCTCGGGTTCGACCCAGATGCCGAACTGCATGCCGAGGCCGTGCACCTGGTCGGCGAGAGGCTTCAGGCCGTGCGGGAAGCGGTCGGGGTTGGGTGTCCAGTCGCCGAGGCCCGCGCGGTCGCTGGTGCGGGCGCCGAACCAGCCGTCGTCCACGACGAACAGCTCGACCCCGATCTCGGCGGCCCGCCGGGCGAGCGCGAGCTGCTGCTCCTCGGAGATGTCGAAGTACGTCGCCTCCCAGGAGTTGAACAGCACCGGCCGGTCCCGCCCGGCGTCCGGGATGACGTACGCGCGCTGGTAGGCGTGCCAGGTGCGGCTCGCGCCGCCGAAGCCGCCGTCGCTCCACAGGCCCGCGAAGACGGGCGTGGTGTACGACTCCCCCGGCTCCAGGAGCAGCAGCCCCGAGTCGTCGTAACCGGCGCCGCCGGTGATCTGCACGCGCGTGTCGGGGAGTTGGGCGACCGTGATGCGCCAGGAGCCGGACCAGCCCAGCGCGCAGCCGTAGACCTCGCCGTGCTCCTCGGTGGCGTCGGTGTCGAGCGCCACCCAGGGCAGGTGCTGGTGGCCGGTGTGGCCGCGGCGGCTGCCGATGATCTTCTCGCCGTACGTGAGGGGCGCGCTGGTGAGGAGGGACTCGGCGGCCCAGCGGCCGTGCAGCTGGGAGAGCCGCCAGCCGTCGCGGTCGGGCAGGGTCCAGGTGGCGGCGTCGGCGCGCAGCAGCTCCACGCGCGCGCGCGTGCCGTTGCCCACGGTGACCCATCGCTCGACGACGTCGCCGCGCATCCGGTAGTGCAGCGTGATCGCGAGGCCGTCGTCGTCGAAGCGCAGCCGCAGCTCGTCGCCCTCCGTGTCGTACGCCACGAAACGCCACTCGGTGCCGCGGCGTTCGCCGGTGCGCACGGACAGGGCGGGGCGGACGAAGCGCGGGCCGCCCTCGACGGGGTACTCCTCGCGGCCGTCGAGCGGGGACTCGAAGGGCCGGTAGCCGGGCAGCGGGTCCGCGGCGAGGGCCTCGGCGTCCGCGAGCGCGATGCGCGGCCCCCAGTGCAGGTGGAGCAGCTCGTCCGCATCGGTGAGATGCAAGGCGTAGCTGCTGGTGGGCCCCGTAAGGAGCCAGGTACGACCGTCGTCGGCGATGTCCACCACGTATGACCTCACAGGTGTCAACAGATCCGCTCAAGTGCCAACATCATTGGGCCCCGGAGCCCTGGTGACAATGCCTGTGGACAACTCCTTGCCCCAGGAAACCGATGTCGTATGGTCGTCAGAGCGCCCGCCGGCGAGACGCGGCGGCGGGCCCCGAGCCGGGAGGAGCCCCCGTGACGCAGCAGGTCCCGTCGACCGAGCCGGAGCGGGCCGGAGTGCGTAATTTCCGCGACGTGGGCGGACTGCCGACCGTCGACGGGCGCCGGGTGCGGTACGGCGTGCTGTTCCGCAGCGGCCACCTGGCGCACGCCACCGAGGAGGACGCGGCCTTCCTCGCCTCCCTGGGCCTGCACACGGTCT
The DNA here is from genome assembly GCF_040703635.1 of Streptomyces sp. NPDC007189. Lineage (NCBI taxonomy): Bacteria > Bacillati > Actinomycetota > Actinomycetes > Kitasatosporales > Streptomycetaceae > Streptomyces > Streptomyces sp. NPDC007189. The sequence continues at coordinate 493,975 of NZ_JBEYEY010000003.1, read as the reverse complement.
TCGACTTCCGCAACGCGGCCGACCACAAGCTGGAAGGCCCGGACGTCGAGCTGCCCGGTGTGCGCAATGTGAACCTGCCGCTGAGCGACCCGGCGGACGGCGCCGAGTTCTGGAAGATGGTCCGCGACGGCGACCTGGAGCAACTGCGCGGGATCCTGGCCGGCGGCAAGGGGGCGGCCCGGATGATCGCCTCCTACCGGACGATCGTCAAGGAGCGCACCGCCGAGCACTCCCGGGTGCTGCGTGCGCTCGCCGAGGACAGCGTGCCCGCCCTGATGCACTGTGCGGCGGGCAAGGACCGCGCGGGCATCTCCATAGCCGTGACGCTCCTCGCCCTCGGAGTGGAGCGCGAGGCGATCGTCGCCGACTATCTGGAGTCCAACGCCAAGCACCGGCGCTACAAGGTCCGCCGCAGCGGCAGCGCGGAGTCCGCGTACACCCCGGAGGTCATGGAGCTGCTCAGCCCCCTCTTCGACGCCCGCGCCGAGTACCTGGAAGCGGCGTTCGAGACCATCGAGGAGACCTGGGGCGGGGTCGACGCCTACCTGGAGCGGGGCCTCGGCCTCACCCCGGCGTCCCGCGACCGCCTGCGCGAGCGCCTGCTGGACTGACCACGGGCGGCGCCGCCCACTGCGGTGAACATCACCCGCCCGTGTCAGTTCTTCGCCCCCAGGGCGAACAGCAGGAAGAGGAACGCGGCCAGGACATGGCCGGCGGCGATGTAGATGATCAGGCGGATCCACAGGGAACGGGGGAACTTGGTCTCGAAGTCGCTCACGGCAGGTCTCCGGTCAACGGCCCCAGGCACAGCGTGGCCGTGGGGCTCTGCAGCAGGGTGTGGACGAACAGCAGCTCGACCCCGTCGTGGTCCTCGGCGGCGAGCCGGTGCGGGGTGAGCGAGTCGAAGTGGGCGCTGTCGCCGGGCGCGAGCAGGTGCGCGGTGTCACCGAGCCGCAGCCGCAGCCGCCCCCGCAGGACGTGGAGCCACTCCTCGCCGGGGTGGACGCGCACGATGTCGCCCTGCGAGCCGTACGGCACGCGCACGCGCAGCGCCTGCATGGCGCGGCCGGGAGCACCGGCCTGGACGTACGTCCAGCCGCCGGCCCGGGCCGGCTCCATGTCCCCGGCCCGCACGATCGCGTCCGGGTCGGCGGCCCTCTCGCCGAGCAGTCCGGAGACGGTCGTACCGTAGATGCGGGCGAGGGCCAGCAGCATCGGCAGGGAGGGCTGCCGCTGTCCGGTCTCCAGCCGGGACAGATGCGCCGGGGAGAGCCCGGCGGCGCGGGCGGCGGCCTCCAGGGTGAGACCGGCGCGCCGGCGCAGTCCGCGCAGCTGAGGTGCGACGGCGGGCAGCTCGTCGCCCGGGCCCGCCGGTGGCCCGGAGTCTGAGGCGTTCATGCCTCCATTGAGCCCCAGCCTTGCCCGCAGGGCAATTTTCTTGCCTCACGGGCAAAGGCCGAGGTGGGCCGGTCAGCGGTTGGCCACGGCCTGCTTGATCAGGGTCTTGCCGAAGTCCCACATCAGGCCGCCGCCGCTGTGCGCGTCGTCCATCACGGCCGTGAACGCGTCCACGAAGCGGTCGACGTCCGCCTCGTCGATGATCAGCGGCGGGATCAGCTTGATCACCTCCAGGTGGTCGCCGGAGACCTGGGTGAGGATCCGGTGCCGCTGCAGCAGCGGCACGACCACCATCTGCGCGAACAGGCCCTTGCGGGCCGCCTGGAGCATGGTCCAGCGGCTGCGCAGCTTCAGCGAGGTGGGCCGGCCGAACTCGATGCCGATCATCAGGCCCCGGCCGCGGACGTCCGCCAGCAGCTCGTACGTGTCGATCAGTGCCGTCAGCCGGGACTTCAGCAGCTCGCCCGTCCTGCGCACGCCCGCCACGATCTGCTCGTTCTCCATGACGGACAGCACCGCGAGGCCGCATGCCATGGCCTGGGCGTTGGAGCCGAAGCTCGCCGAGTGGACGAGGACCCGGTCCATGGACGAGTAGACCTTCTTGAAGATCCAGTCCTTGCCGAGCGTGGCGCCGACCGGGACGTATCCGCCGGACAGCGCCTTGGCCACGCACACCAGGTCGGGTTCGACGCCGTCCTCGTGCTGGTAGGCGTAGAAGTCGCCGGTGCGGCCGAGGCCGGTCTGCACCTCGTCGGCGATGAGCAGCGCCTTGTGCCGGTGCAGGAGGTCCTGGGCGGCGCGCAGATAGCCGGGCGGGGCCTCGTGCACACCCTTGCCCTGGATCGGCTCCACGATCAGCGCGGCCACGTCGCCCTTCCTCAGCTCCCGGGCCAGGGCGTCGAGATCGCCGAGGGGTACGGCGGTGTCGGGCAGCAGCGGGGCGAAGCCGTCGCGGAAGCCGCGCTCGCCGTTGACCGACAGGGAGCCGGTGGTCAGGCCGTGGAAGGCGTGGTCGCAGTACAGGACGCGGGGCTTGCCGGTGGCGTACCGGGCGAACTTCAGGGCCGTCTCGACGGCCTCGGTGCCGCTGTTGCCGAAGAACACCCGGTCCAGGTGCGGGCTGTGGGTGAGCAGGCGCTCGGCGAGCAGTCCGGGCAGCGGCTGGCAGTCGAACCGGGTGAGGTCGGCGAGGTCCAGGTCGAGCACGTCGTGCAGCGCCTTGCGGACGACCGGGTGGTGGCGGCCCAGGCCCATCACCCCGAACCCGGCGAGCATGTCCAGGTAGTCGTTGCCGTCCGCGTCGAAGAAGTGGGCCCCCTCGGCCCGCTCGTAGACCTTGTCGAAGCCGATGGTGTGCAGCATGCGCGCGAGCTGCGGGTTGAGGTACTTGGTGTGCAGCTCGTAGCGTTCGGCTCCGCGCTCGGCGAGCAGTGCGCCGAGGTCGAACTCCGTGCTCATTCACTCTCCTTGGCTGTGCCGTCCGCGTCCCTGACGGCCAGGCTCCCACTGATCCGCCCGGCGATCTCGACGGGCGTGAGGCCGATGTCGGCGAGCACCTCGCTGCGTTTGGCGTGCGCGAGGAACTGCTCCGGGATGCCGAAGCGCCGTACCGGCACGTCCACGTCGGCGTCGCCGAGGGCGAGGGCCACGGCCGAACCGACGCCCGCGGAGCGGCTGTTGTCCTCCACCACGGCCACCAGCCGGTGCTCGGCGGCGAGGCCCGGCAGCGCGGGGTCGACGGGCTTGACCCACCGCGGGTCCACCACCGTGCAGTCGATGCCGCGGGCCTGCAGCAGGTCGGCCGCCTGGAGGCACACCGGGGCCATCACGCCGACGGCGACCAGCAGCACCTCGGGGTGCTCGGCGCGGTGCAGCACGTCCATCCCGCCGACCCTGCCGACCGCCGGGATGTCCGGGCCGGCCGACTCCTTCGGAAAGCGGACCAGGGTGGGCGCGTCGTCGACGGCGACGGCCTCGCGCAACTGGGCGCGCAGCTGGCCCGCGTCGCGCGGTGCGGCGATTCTCAGGCCGGGCACGACCTGGAGGACCGACATGTCCCACATGCCGTTGTGGGAGGGCCCGTCGGAGCCGGTGACGCCGGCCCGGTCGAGCACGAAGGTGACCCCGCAGCGGTGCAGGGCGACGTCCATGAGCAGCTGGTCGAAGGCGCGGTTGAGGAAGGTGGCGTAGACGGCGACGACCGGGTGCAGCCCGCCGGTGGCGAGGCCGGCCGCCGACACCGCCGCGTGCTGTTCGGCGATGCCGACGTCCCACACCCGGTGGGGGAAGCGCTCGGCGAACCCGCCCAGGCCCACCGGATGCAGCATGGCCGCCGTGATGGCGACGACGTCGTCCCGTTCCTCGCCGATCTTCACCATCTCGTCGCCGAACACCGAGGTCCACGAGGGCCCGTTGGCGGGCGCCAGGGGCTCGCAGGTGCGCGGGTCCATCACGCCGACGGTGTGGAAGTGGTCCTCCTCGTGGGCGAGGGCGGGTTCGTAGCCGCGGCCCTTGACGGTGAGGCAGTGGACCAGGACCGGGCCGTGGAAGCGCTTGGCGCGGCGCAGCGCGGACTCGACGGCCTTGATGTCGTGGCCGTCGATCGGGCCGACGTACTTCAGGCCCAGGTCCTCGAACATGCCCTGCGGCGCGAAGGCGTCCTTGAAGCCCTTCTTCGCACCGTGCAGGGACTCGTACAGGGTGTTCCCGACGATCGGGGTGCGCAGCAGTACGTCCTTGCCCCAGGCGAGGATCTTCTCGTAGCTGTCGGTGGTGCGCAGGGTGGCCAGGTGGTTGGCGAGGCCGCCGATGGTCGGGGCGTAGGAGCGTTCGTTGTCGTTGACGACGATGATCAGCGGGCGGTCCTTGGCGGCCGCGATGTTGTTCAGCGCCTCCCAGGCCATGCCGCCGGTCAGCGCGCCGTCGCCGATGACCGCGACCACGTGGCCCTTCTCCCCGAGCACCTGGTTGGCCTTGGCCAGGCCGTCGGCCCAGCCGAGCGAGGTGGAGGCGTGGCTGTTCTCGATGACGTCGTGCTCGGACTCCTCGCGCGAGGGGTAGCCGGACAGTCCGCCCTTGCCGCGCAGCTTGGAGAAGTCCTGACGACCCGTCAGAAGCTTGTGTACATAGGACTGATGGCCGGTGTCCCACAGGATGCGGTCGACCGGCGACTCGAAGACCCGGTGCAGGGCGATGGACAGTTCCACCACTCCCAGGTTGGGCCCGAGGTGACCGCCGGTCCTCGACACCGCTTGCACCAGGAACTCGCGTATCTCCTCGGACAGTTCGCCGAGTTGCGCCTCCGACAGCGCCTTCAGGTCGCGTGGTCCCCGGATGTTCTCCAGAATGGTCACGCTGGGCCCCCTCTCGGTCCGTGCCGTGCTGTCTCGATTCACTCGTCTGCGGGGCTCGTCGACTCGGCGAGCTTCATGGCCTCCTCGATGAGGGTCTCCACGATCTTCGATTCGGGGACGGTCTTGATGACCTCGCCCTTGACGAAGATCTGCCCCTTTCCGTTGCCTGAGGCAACTCCGAGGTCGGCCTCGCGGGCCTCGCCCGGACCGTTCACCACACACCCCATCACCGCGACCCTGAGCGGCACTTCCATCCCGTCGAGGCCCGCGGTGACCTCCTCGGCGAGCTTGTAGACGTCGACCTGGGCGCGGCCGCAGGACGGGCAGGAGACGATCTCCAGGCGCCGCTGCCTGAGGCCCAGGGCCTGCAGGATCTGGATGCCTACCTTGACCTCCTCGACGGGCGGGGCCGACAGGGACACACGGATCGTGTCGCCGATGCCCTGGCTCAGCAGCGCGCCGAAGGCCACCGCCGACTTGATCGTGCCCTGGAACGCCGGGCCCGCCTCCGTCACGCCCAGGTGCAGCGGGTACTCGCACTGCTCGGCGAGCTGACGGTAGGCCTCGATCATCACGACCGGGTCGTTGTGCTTGACGGAGATCTTGATGTCCCGGAAGTCGTGCTCCTCGAAGAGGGACGCCTCCCACAGCGCGGACTCGACCAGCGCCTCCGGCGTCGCCTTGCCGTACTTCTGCAGCAGGCGCTTGTCCAGCGAGCCCGCGTTGACCCCGATCCGGATCGGCGTGCCGTGGTCCTTGGCGGCCCGCGCGATCTCCTTCACCTGGTCGTCGAACTTCTTGATGTTGCCGGGATTGACGCGTACGGCCGCACAGCCGGCCTCGATCGCCGCGAACACGTACTTCGGCTGGAAGTGGATGTCCGCGATCACCGGGATCTGCGACTTCTTCGCGATGGTCGCGAGCGCGTCCGCGTCGTCCTGCGTGGGGCAGGCGACGCGGACTATCTGGCAGCCGGACGCGGTGAGTTCCGCGATCTGCTGCAGGGTGGCGCCGATGTCCGACGTCCGGGTCGTCGTCATCGACTGCACCGACACGGGAGCCCCGCCCCCGACCGGCACCGGCCCGACGTGGATCTGCCGCGACCGCCGGCGCGGTGCGACCGGCCGGGCCGGTACCTCGGGGACGCCCAGGGGTACGGCGGTCATCGCGTCACTCCCGGTTTCCGGAGACGGTCTCGCGCATGGCCCGCAGCGACTCCTTCAGCGAGCCCATCGTGGCGAGGACGGCGGTGGGCTCGTAACCGCAGTGCGCCATGCAGTTGGCGCAGCGCGGGTCCTTGCCGCGGCCGTACTTGTCCCAGTCGGTGTCCTCGACGAGTTCGCGGTACGTCGGCACGTACCCGTCGCTCATCAGGTAGCAGGGGCGCTGCCAGCCGAAGAGCGAGTAGTTCGGGATCGCCCACGCGGTGCACGGGAAGTCGACCTTGCCCTCGAGGAAGTCCAGGAAGAGCGGGGAGTGGTTGAGCCGCCACTTCCTGCGGTTGCCGCCCGCGAAGGCCTTCTTGAACAGCTCGCGGGTCTGCTCCACACCGAGGAAGTGCTCCTGGTCGGGGGCCTTCTCGTAGGCGTAGGCGGGCGAGATCATCATCTCGTCGACCTTGAGGTCGTCGTTGAGGAAGTTGAGCACCTCGATGACGGTCTGCGGGGTGTCGGTGTTGAAGAAGGTCGAGTTGGTGGTCACCCGGAAGCCGCGCCGCTTGGCCTCCTTGATGGCCTCCACGGCCTCGTCGAACACGCCCTCCTTCGCAACGGACTCGTCGTGCCGCTCGCGCAGCCCGTCGATGTGCACGGCGAAGGCGAAGTAGGGAGAGGGCTTGAATTGGTCGATCTTCTTGCGCAGCAGCATCGCGTTGGTGCACAGGAAGACGTACTTCCGCTTGGCCACCAACTGGCGCACGATCTCGTCGATCTGAGGGTGCATCAACGGTTCGCCGCCGGCGATGGAGACCATCGGCGCACCGGACTCCAGCACCGCGCCCACGGCCTGGGCGACCGGCATGCGCTGCTTGAGCACGCCCGCCGGGTGCTGGATCTTGCCGCAGCCCTCGCACTTGAGGTTGCAGGCGAAGAGCGGTTCCAGCTCGACAATGAGCGGAAACTTGTCCCGCCTGCGCAGCTTCTGTTCGGCCAGGTATGTAGCGACCTTGATGGACTGACGCAACGGCATGGCCATCTGGCTCACCTCCGGGGGAGCGGCAAAGAACGGTGCCATTCGAAAAATGCGGGAAGAACAGAACGAAGAACGCGGAAAGCCGATATTCCGCCGCGTAGGGTGCCGATCCGGACGAGTTCGTGTTCGGGAGCGTCCACGACCACCCGTACGGCGGCGACGGGGCGCTCCCCGTCGCGGACGGCCGTCAGAAGCGTGGCCGCCGACTCCATGTCGACCGCGATCGCACCGGTCGCGAGCAGGTCGGACCGCTCATGGCCCCGCACGACGTGGTCGGAGCCGGTGAGCGGGCCGGTGTGGACCGTGCGTCCGGGCAGGATGCGCACGAGTTCCTTGACCAGCAGTTCGGTGCCCACGCAGGCGACGCTGCCGCGCGGGTCCCGGGTCTGCTCGGCGACCACCAGGTCGCCGGGGTGCATGCCGGGGGCGAGCCCGGCGCAGAAACCGGTGGCCAGCACGGCCGCGTCGGCGAGCGCCGGGTCCGCGAGCCGCCGGACGACGGAGCGTTCCGCCGCCCGGGGGCCCATGCCCGTGCGGAGGAAGGTGACCGGCCCGTCCGCCCCGCTCCTGTCCCCGCTGCGCAGGGCGAGGTGCTCGATGCCGAGCGCGCAGGCGACCAGCAGCGGGACGGGGGCGGGCCGGGGGGTCATGTCAGCTCCCCTTCGCCCCGGGCAGGGGCGTGCGGGCGAGGAGCCCGCGTTCGAAGGGGTCGCCGTGCAGGTAGCGGCCGAGCGCGGTGAGCGGGAAGACCTGCCGGTACAGGTGGTAGTTGATGGAGAAGTCCCAGGGGAAGCCGGTCCCGGTGAAGTACGGCTCGTCCCAGCTGCCGTCCTCGCGCTGCGTGTCGGCCAGCCACTGGATGCCGCGCTCGACGGCCTTGGAGTCCTTCTCCCCCGCCGCGAGCAGCGCCATCAGCGCCCACGCGGTCTGCGAGGCGGTGGAGGCGCCCCGGCCGCTCCACTCCTTGACGTACTTGTAGGAGCGCAGGTCCTCGCCCCAGCCGCCGTCGTCGTTCTGCACGCTCTCCAGCCAGGCCACGGCGCGCCGGATCGCCGGGTGCGAGCCGGGCAGCCCGGCCGCGGTGAGCGCCGGGACCACCGAGCCGGTGCCGTAGACGTAGTTGACGCCCCAGCGCCCGAACCACGAGCCGTCCGGCTCCTGTTCGGACAGCAGCCAGTCGATGCCGCGCCGGGTGCGCGGATCGTGGGCGAGCCCCTCGGCGGCGAGCATCTCCACCACGTGCGCGGTGACGTCGGCGGACGGCGGGTCGATGACCTCGCCGAAGTCGCAGAACGGCAGCCGGTTGGGGAACGGGCTGGTGTTGTCGGCGTCGAAGGCGCCCCACGCGCCGTTCTTCGACTGCATCCCCAGGTTCCAGCGCACCGCCCGCCCGATGGCCTTGTCCACGCGCTCGGGGTCGTGGTGCCTGACCCGGCGCAGCGCGAGGGAGACCTCGGCGGTGTCGTCGATGTCGGGGTAGTTGTCGTTGTGGAACTCGAACGCCCAGCCGCCCGGCGGGAGCTGGGGACGGCGCACCGCCCAGTCGCCGGGGCGGACGATCTCCTCGCCGAGCATCCAGTCGGCCGCCTTGACCAGCTGCGGATGGTCGGCGGGCAGCCCCGCGTCGGCGAGCGCGATGGTGGCGAGGCAGGTGTCCCAGACCGGGGACTGGCAGGCCTCGATCATCCGGGCGCCGTCCTCGCGCCAGACGGCGAAACGGTCCAGCGAGGCGAGGCCCTCGCGCAGCACCGGATGCTGAAGGTCGTAGCCGAGCAGGTGCAGGGCGATGACCGAGTAGACGGCCGGGGGCTGGATGCCGCCCCAGCAGCCGTCGTTCTCCTGCCGCTCGATGATCCAGCGGGCGGCGGAGTTCATCGCCGCTCTGCGGAGTCTGCGCACGGCCACCTTGCGGTAGCCGCGGACCACCTTGTCGAGCCGCTGGAACAGCCCGTCCCAGCTGGCCATCCGGGCAAGCGGCTGGGGCGGGTTGGGGTTCGCCGGGTCGGTGTGCAGCTCGTCCAGCGCGAACGGCGCCGGGCGCACCGGGCGCTTGGCGGAGACGATGGTCAGCGGCACGATCGTCTGCCGCGCCCAGCAGCCGAAGTCGTAGATGTTGAGCGGGAACCAGGTGGGGAAGTAGATGAGCTCCGGCGGGAGTTCGGGCAGGTCCTCCCACTTCCACCAGCCGAACAGGGCGAGCCAGATCCGGGTGAAGACGCGGGAGGCGGCGATGCCGCCGCGCTCGCGGATCCAGGCGGACGCCTTCGCCATGTGCGGCGCGTCGGGCGCGTCGCCGGCCAGGCGCAGGGCGACGTACGCCTCGACGGTGGTGGACAGCTCGCCGGGTCCGCCGTGGAAGGTGGCCCAGGTGCCGTCCTCGCGCTGCTCGCCGCGGATGAACTTCGCGGCGGCCTGCGTGGTCCGCTCGTCGCGGATCCCCAGGAACTGCCGCAGCAGCAGGTCCTCGGCGTCCATGGTGACGTTGGTCTCCAGGTCGCCCTTCCACCAGCCCTGGGCGTCCTGCCGGGCGAGCAGGAAGTCGGTGGCGCGCCGTGCGGCGCGTGCGGCGGCTTCTTGTACCCCGGCCGTCTCGGGGGTGGTGAGGGTGGTGTCGCTGGCCGCGGCAGCGCGGGACGGCACAGTCGCCCCGGTGCTTCCGTCGGTCGTCGCTGTCATGGCTTCCCCTTCGTGCAGTCGTGCGAGTCGTGCTGCTGTGGGTCCGCCGTCGGCCGGTGTCCTCGTCTCGATCCTCGGACACCGGCCGGCGACTACGCGAGGCGTGTTCGGCCGATAGTGATCATCTCTTTCGTACGACGACGAAGTCGGCGAGCGCCGTGAAGGACTCCCGCACCCGGTCGGGCATGTCGACGGCGTCGAGGGCTTCGATGGCGATGGTGTGCTGACGGCGCGCTTCCTCGGCCGTCCAGTCGCGGCCGCCGGCCTGCTCGATGAGGGCCGCGCGGGCCGCGAACTCCTCCTCGGAGAAGTTCTCGAAGTCGCTGCTCTTGGCGTCCGCGGCGAGGATCTCGCCGAGCTGCTCGGAGGCGGGGCCGCCGGCCGCGAGGGCGGCGACGACCGGCAGGGACTTCTTGCGCTGGCGCAGGTCGCTCCAGGTCTGCTTGCCGGTGGCCTCCGGGTCGCCCCAGATGCCGAGCAGGTCGTCGACGGCCTGGAAGGCGAGGCCCAGGTGGTGGCCGTAGCGTTCCAGCGCGTCGGCGGTGGCGTCGTCCGCGCCGCCGAGGACCGCGCCGATGGAGCTGGACGCGGCGAGCAGCGCGCCGGTCTTGTTGCCCTCCATCTCCAGGCACTCCTCCACGCTGACGCGGTCGCGGTGCTCGTAGGAGATGTCCTGGGCCTGACCGTCGATCAGGGCACGGCTGGCGGTGGTGAGCCGGCGGGTGGCGCGGCCCGCCTCGACGGTGCCGAGCTCCAGCAGGACCTCGTTGGCCAGGGCGAACAGGGCGTCGCCGACCAGGATGGCCTGCGCGGGGCCGTGCACCTTCCACACGGTGTCGCGGTGCCGGCGCTGCTCGTCGCCGTCCATCAGGTCGTCGTGCAGCAGCGAGAAGTTGTGGACGAGTTCGACGGCCACGGCGCCCGGGATGCCCACCTCGGGTGCGGCGCCGGTGACCTCGGCGGAGAGCACGGCGAGCGCGGGGCGCACGGCCTTGCCGCCGTCGCCGTCGGCCGGGTTGCCCGCGGCGTCGATCCAGCCGAAGTGGTAGGCGGCGACGGTGTCCATCGGAGGCGCCAGCCGGTCGACGGCCGCACGCAGGACCGGAGTGGCCAGGGTCCGGCCGCGCTCCAGCAGCGCGGTCACGTCCACCGCGGCCCGTGGGGCGGGCGTCGAGGCCGGGGGCACAGTGGGCACAGTCTCTCCTCTTGTTGCGGTACCGGGGGTGCGGGGGCCTGCCGCGGGCGGCTGATCGGGCATCAGGCCGCCTCCTCGAACTCGAAGAGGTGGCGGGGGCGGGGCCGGCCCAGGGCGCTGAGGGCGGCGTCGGCCGCGCTCACTCCGCTGCGGACCGCACTCTCCATGGTCGCGGGCCACCCGGTGGCGGTCCACGCTCCGGCCAGGTACAGGCCGGGGGCCTTGGTGCGGGCGCCGGGCCGCAGCCGCCCGACGCCGGGGGCGGGGGCGAACGTGGCCGTGCGCTCCCGGGTCACGAAGAAGTCCTTCACCACGGCGCCGCGGGTACCCGGAATCAGTCGTTCCAGCTCGGGCAGGTAGCGCTCGCGGAGGTCGGAGACCGGCAGGTCGATCTCGGCCTGCGCGGCCGACTGGGACAGCGCCAGGTACTGCCCCTCGGTCAGTCCGGAGGCGTCGGTGCGGTCGAAGACCCACTGCACGGGGGTGCCCAGGGCCGCGAAGAAGGGCCGCGCGAGCACCTTGCGGTCGTAGACGACATGGACGTTGAGGATCGGCGCGGTGCCGATCGCGAGCAGCCGCTCGGGGGCGTCGAGGGCGCCGGGCGGCAGCAGGCCGTGGGCCTCGCGCTGGGGTACGGCGAGGACGACGGCGTCCGTTTCCAGGCTCTCTCCGGGAACCTGAACGCTCCAGGTGCCGTTTCCGTTGGTAGAGACGGAGGTGACGCGTGTACGGACTTCGGTACGCACGCCCGCGGAGTCGAGCGCCTTGCGGGCCAGCCGGTCGTGCAGTTCGCCCAGCGGGACGCGGGCCCAGCCGATGTCGGCCGCGCCCGGGTCGGACAGCAGACCGGTCTTGAACACCATCGCGGCGAGCCCCAGCGAGGCGTCGGAGGCGACCGCGTTGAGGGTGGCGACCCCGACCAGGTCCCACAGGGCCTCGACGGCGCGCGCCGACTGGCCGTGCGCGGCCAGCCAGCTGCCGAAGTCCTGGGTGTCCAGGGCCGGATCGGCGAGGTCGAGCCCCTTCAGCGCGAGCGCGGCCCGCCCGACCGCGGCGCGCTCGGCGAGCGAGAGGTGCGGATAGGCGGCCAGGCTGCGCCCCAGATGGAGGGGCACGGGCAGCGGGTCGCGCCGCAGCCGGCCGAGCCGTCTGCCCTCGGGCTTGGCGACGTCGACGACGGGCACGTCCAAACGGTCCTGCAGCGGTGCCAGCGCCGCGCCCTCGATCCGCTGGAGGAACCAGCGGTAGGCGGTGCAGCAGCGCAGGTACACGTGCTGGCCGTTGTCGACGGTCAGGTCGCCGCGCTGGAAGGAGAAGGCGAGGCCGCCCAGCCGGGGCCTGCCTTCGAGCAGGGTGACGCGGACGCCCGCGTCGGCGAGCGCGAGCGCCGCGGTGATCCCGGCGAGCCCGCCGCCGACCACGACGGCACGGCGGCCCGCGGCGCCCTCTTCTCCGGCGGTGCCGTGCGCCTGTGCGGGGCGGGAGCCGTCGCTCATGGTGCGTCCTTCCGTACGTGCCGAGCGTGCAGGTTGAACGGTGCACGCTCCGCCGTCGCAGTCAGGGACGCCACGCCGCAGTGGAGGGTTGCCTGCCGCATGTCTCCTGGTTCGGCGCGTTCCATCAGGCGCGCCTCCTGAGGGAACGGGGGGAGACATGGCGGGTCACATGCCGGGTGTCCAGACCGGACAGACCGCGTACGGCGACATACGCCTTCTCGCGTCCGGGCAGCGAGACCCGGCCGCGCAGCACGGCCTCGGGGTCGCGCTCGATGCGGTCCAGCAGCCTGCGGTAGATGCCGGCCATGGCGGCCACACAGGCGCCGCTGCGCCGGTCGAGCATGGGGAGCAGCTGGTAGCCCTCGGCGAAAAGGGCGCGGGCCCGTCGCACTTCGAAGTGCACGAGGCCCGCGAAGTCGGAGCCCTCCGGCGGGGTCGGCCCGTCGAACCCGGCGGAACAGCCGAACTTGGCGAGGTCGTCGGCGGGCAGATAGGTACGGCCGCCGGCCGCGTCCTCGCGGACGTCTCTCAGGATGTTGGTCAGCTGCAGGGCGAGGCCGAGGGTGTCGGCGTACTCGGGTGCGCGCTCGGCGCCGCGCGCTCCCGGTTCGGTGCCGAAGACGCCGAGCGAGAGCCGGCCGATGGCGCCGGCGACGCACCGGCAGTACACCTTCAGGTCGTCCCAGGTCTCGTAGGTCTCGCCGCGCACGTCCATCTGCACGCCGTCGATCAGCTCGTCGAGGCCGCCGAGCGGGATCGGGAAGGCGCGCGCGGCATGGGCGAGGGCGACGGCGACCGGATCGGTGTCGTCCTCCTCGACCTCGTCCGCGCGGACCCGGGCGAGCAGTGCCCTGGTGTCCTCGAGCCGCTTCAGCTTCACCTCGTCGGCCAGGTCGCCGTCGCCGATGTCGTCCACGCGCCGGGAGAACGCGTACAGCGCCGACATGGCGCGGCGCTTGGGCGTGGGCAGCAAGCGGATGCCATAGGCGAAGTTGCGCGCCTGCTGCCCGGTGACGGTCTCGCAGTAGCTGTAGGCGGCGAGTACCGGTGCGGACACGTGCGACGGAGAATCCACGGTCCGGATCACCCCTCTCCTCGCAGGATCACGCCCGCCTCACGCAGCAACTGGACCTTGCCGGGTCGGGGCGGGCCGGGAAGTACGTCGTAATCGGCGGCGGCGATCGCGCGGATCGCCGCCCTTCCCCCCGCCACGAACCCTGCGAGCAGCAGCTTCAACCTGCCGTGGACGCTACCCACCAGGGGAGCGCCTTCATTCAGCAGATCACGGGCGCGTTGTGCCTCGTATGCAACCAGGGCGCGCACCGATGCGCCCGCGGTTTTCGCGCCAAGATCGGATTCCTGCACGTGAAAGCGCTTCATGTCCGCGGCCGGGAGGTAGATCCGGTCCCGGCGGAGGTCCTCGGCGACGTCCTGGAGGTGCTCCACGATCTGCAGCGCGGTGCAGATCGCGTCGGAGAGCCGGACCCGCTCGGGGGTGGAGGTCCCGGTGACGGCGAGGACGAGGCGGCCGACGGGGTTGGCGGACAGGTCGCAGTAGGCGAGGAGGTCGTCGTAGGTCTCGTAGCGGGAGACGAGCTGGTCCTGGCGGTTGGCGGCGATCAGGCCGAGGAAGGGCTCGGGGGTGAGGGAGCGGCGGCGGACGGTGGGCTGCAGCCGGCGCAGCAGCGGATGGCGCGGGGTGCCGTCGAAGACGCGGCGCAGGTCGGTCTCGAAGGCGTCGAGGAGGGCGAGGCGGTCCTCGGCCTCGGTGGCCGACACGCCGAGGAGACGGGCGTCGGCGCCGCCGGGGGCGAGGTCGCCGTCGCCGATGTCGTCGACCAGGCGGGCGAAGCCGTAGACGGCCATGAGGTCGGCGCGCCAGGCCCTGGGCAGGAAGAACGGGGCCACGGGAAAGTTCTCGCTCGTGGCCTTGTCGAGGGTGGCGCGCTCCGGGTCTTGCGCCGTCTCGGTCGCCGTCATCGGGCGCTGCCCGGCGCGGGGACGGCGCATGCTGCGTTGAGCTGGGGAGTTTCCGTAGCCATCGCCGTCACATCTCCCGTTCTACACTGCCGACCCAATACACACTATTTCGGACACGCCGCCCAGCAATTCGCGAGGTCGCCCCGGCTCGGGGTGTCGCGCATTATCGCCCCACTTGCCGCTTTCCGGCGCCGGTACAGCTTACGTTGTACAACGCAGCGAGGTTCGTCGGGGTGTCCTGCACATCACAACAACACACCGATTGGCTCCAAGATTCCTGAGACCAAACGGAGTTGACGATTCCGTTATAGACGCCGGGCCCCGCCGGACGGATTCCGGCGGGGCCCTGGCCGAAACGCGTCACTTGCCGGTGAACTTCTCGTACTCCTTCAGAACCTCTTCGGTCGGCCCGTCCATGCGAAGTTCGCCGCGCTCCAGCCACAGGACGCGGTCGCAGGTGTCCCGGATGGACTTGTTGTTGTGGCTGACCAGAAAGACCGTGCCGGCCTCCTTGCGCAGTTCCCGGATGCGTTCCTCCGAGCGCTTCTGGAACTTGCGGTCACCGGTGGCCAGCGCCTCGTCGATCATGAGGACGTCGTGGTCCTTGGCGGCGGCGATGGAGAACCGCAGCCGGGCGGCCATGCCGGAGGAGTACGTGCGCATCGGCAGGGTGATGAAGTCGCCCTTCTCGTTGATGCCCGAGAAGTCCACGACGTCCTGGTAGCGCTCCTTGATCTCCTCCCGGGACATCCCCATGGCGAGCCCGCCCAGGATGACGTTGCGCTCGCCGGTGAGGTCGTTCATCAGGGCCGCGTTCACACCGAGCAGCGAGGGCTGGCCGTCGGTGTAGACCTTGCCCCGCTCGGCGGGCAGCAGCCCGGCGATGGCCCGCAGCAGCGTGGACTTGCCGGAGCCGTTGGAGCCGATCAGGCCGATGGCCTCGCCGCGGTAGGCGACGAAGGACACGCCGCGCACGGCGTGCACCTTGCGCACCCCCCGCGCCGCGTCGTCGGAGCTCCGCCTGACGATGCGGCTGAGGGCCGCCGTCGCGCTGCCCTTGCCGGTCCTGGCGCCGTTGACGCGGTAGACGATGTGCAGGTCGTCCGCGATGACGGTGGGGCGGCGCTCCCCGGTGTACTGCTCAGCCACGGCCGTACCGCTCCTCCGCCTTCCAGAAGTACACGAACCCGCCGGCGAAGACGACGACGGCCCAGAACAGCGCGATGGCCCACACGTGCGGCGGCAGGTTCGAGGCGCCGTAGCCGTCGATCAGGGCGTAGCGCATCAGGTCCATGTAGACCGCGGCCGGGTTGACCTGGAGCAGCCGGACCGCGATCTCGGAGCGGCCCTCCATCATCTTGTTGATGGAGAACATGACGCCCGAGGTGTACATCCAGGTGCGCAGGATGAACGGCATCAGCTGCGCGAGGTCCGGGGTCTTGGCGCCCATCCGGGCCACGATCAGCGCGAGCCCGGTGTTGAACAGGAACTGCAGCAGCAGCACCGGCACGATCAGCAGCCAGGCGGGGGTGGGGTAGCTGCCGAAGCCGATCGCCACGACGAACATCACGATCATCGAGAACAGCAGCTGCTGGAGCTGCTGCAGCGAGAACGAGATGGGCAGCGAGGCGCGCGGGAAGTGCAGGGCCCGCACCAGCCCCAGGTTGCCGGAGATCGCGCGGACCCCGGACATCACCGAGCTCTGCGTGAACGTGAACACGAACACGCCGGTGACCAGGAACGGGATGTAGACGTCCTGGGGCAGGCCGCGGCTCGCGTGCAGGATCACGCCGAAGATGAAGTAGTACACGCCCGCGTTCAGCAGCGGCGTCGCCACCTGCCACAGCTGGCCGAGCTTGGCCTGGCTGTACTGCGCCGTCAGCTTCGCCTGCGAGAAGGCGAGGATGAAGTGGCGCCGCCCCCACAGCTGGCGGACGTAACTGGGCAGGGAGGGGCGGGCGCCGCTCACGGCGAGCCCGTACTTGGCGGCCAGCTGCGCCGCCGTCAGCCCCTCGTCGGGCGACGCTATCGCGCTCACCGCGACCCCGCCGTCATGCGTTGTGTGACTCACGAGTGGAAATCCGGACTCTCTTGGGTAAGAAGCTTGGTCTCTTCGGGTAAGAGAAGCTTCTCAGATCGCCGGGGGCCGGCCCAGCCGGGTCGGTCAGATCACCGGCGGCCGGCCCAGCCGGGTCAGCCGCCACACCGTACGCCACCTCATCGGGCGGCGCGGACCGCACGGCGTGGTCCAGCCCTCCCGGAAGCCGCCGAACCACGCCCGCAGCGCCGGGCGGGAGGGACGGCGGACGAGGGTGAGCAGCAGCCACACGCCGAGGTAGACGGGCACCAGAGGCGCGGGGAGGTTGCGGCGGGCCAGCCACACGCGGTTGCGGGCGACCATGCGGTGGTAGACCGCGTGCCGCGAGGGCGCGGTCGTCGGGTGGTACAGCACCATGTCGGAGCGGTAGTCGATCATCCAGCCGGCGTCCAGGGCCCGCCAGGCCAGGTCGGTCTCCTCGTGGGCGTAGAAGAAGGCGTCGGGCAGCCCGCCCACCTCGGCGAAGACGCGGGTGCGCACCGCGTTGGCGCCGCCGAGGAAGGTGGTGACCCGCGAGGAGCGCAGCGGATCGGAGGCCCGCAGCCGGGGCACATGGCGGCGCTGGGTCTCGCCGGTCTCCGGGTCGGCGATGCGGAAGCTGATGATGCCGAGCCTCGGGTCGGCCTCGAACGCCTCACGGCACAGCTGGGCGGTGTCGTGCCGGGCGAGCAGGCCGTCGTCGTCGAGGAAGAGCAATATGTCGACATCGCGGCCGCCGGGCCCGAAGGCCTCTATGCCGACGTTGCGGCCGCCGGGGATGCCCAGGTTCTCGGGCAGCTCGATCGTCCGCACGCCCTCGGGGACGTCCGGGACCGGCGAGCCGTTGCCGACGACGACCACCTCGACCGGGTCGCCGTCCTGCTTGGCGACCGAGTCGAGCAGGGCCCGCAGCTCCTCGGGCCGGTTGCCCATGGTGATGACGACGGCGCCGACCCGCATCGCCGCGCTCACTTCAGCCTGCTGGAGGCGAGGATGGACACCAGGTGCAGCAGCGTCTGCAGCAGGGCGATGCCGGCCAGCACCGCCACCCCCAGCCGGGAGAAGAACAGGTCGCCGCGCGCCTGGTCGACGATGGCGAGGACCAGGATCAGCAGGGACGCCTCGATGCCGAGGATCAGCCGGTGGAACTTCAGGGCGGCGGCCGCCCGGCGGGCCAGCGCCATCCCGGAGGAGCGCATCTCGGCGGCGGCCTCCTTGACCGGCGGCTTGCCGGCCTGGTGCCGGGCGACGCCGACCAGGTCGGTCTCCGCCTTGATGAGGATGGCGCCGAGCGCGGCCAGGGTGCCGAGGAAGGCCCACAGCCAGTCGATACGGCCGCTGCCCCACAGGTCGGCGGCGCGCAGGCCGAAGCCCGTGAGCACCGCGGCGTCCGTGAGGTAGGCGCCGACCCGGTCCAGGTAGACGCCGTTCAGCGAGTACTGCTTCTTCCAGCGCGCGATCTCGCCGTCGACGCAGTCCAGCAGCAGGTACATCTGCACGCAGACCACGCCGAGCACGGCGCCCCAGATCCCCGGCACGAGCAGTGCCGGGGCGGCGAGCACGCCGAAGACGGTCATCAGGTACGTGAGCTGGTTGGGCGTGACCCTGGTGTTCACCAGGTAGCGGTCGACCCGCAGGGACACCTCACGCATGTAGAGGCGTCCCATCCAGTGCTCACCGCTGCGCCGGTCCTTCACCCCCGCGGGGTGGACGACCGGACGGAGTTCAGCTACCGATGGCCTTGACATAGTCGGCGTAGATGTCCTTGATCTGGTTCGTCTTGAGGTCGAGGTGTTCGAGGATCGTGTAGCGGCCGGGGCGGGTCTCCGGGGCGAACTCCACGACGCGGACGAACTCGTCCACGGTGAAGCCGATCTCCTCCGGCAGCACCGGAAGCCCGTGCCGGCGCAGCACCCCGGCCGTGTGGACCGCCTCCTCGTGCGCCCCGCGCAGGTACATCGCGAAGGCCGCGCCGAGTCCGCACTGCTCGCCGTGGGCGGCCGCCCGCTTGGGGAAGAGCAGGTCGAAGGCGTGGTTGATCTCGTGGCAGGAGCCGGAGGACGGGCGGGAGTCGCCGGAGATCGACATCGAGATGCCGCTGAGCACCAGCGCCTCGGCGAGCACCTGGAGGAAGTCGTTGTCGCCGATGCCGCCGGGGTGGCGCAGCACCGCCTCGCCGGCCTGGCGGGCCATGGCAGCGGCGAGACCGTCGATCTTCTCGCCGTTGACCCGGTTGGACAGTTCCCAGTCCTTGACCGCGTTGATGTTGGACACCGCGTCGCCGATGCCGGCGCGCACGAAGCGGGCCGGGGCCTCGCGGATCACGTCCAGGTCGATGACGACCGCGATGGGGTTCGGCACACCGTAGGAGCCGCGTCCGGCGTCGTTGTCGAGCGTGGCGACCGGCGAGCACAGGCCGTCGTGCGCGAGGTTCGTCGGTACGGCGACCAGGGGCAGGCCGACGCGGGCCGCGGCGAACTTGGCGCAGTCGATGATCTTGCCGCCGCCGAGCCCGACGACCGCGTCGTAGTGGCCGGACTTCATCTCGCCGGCCAGCCGGATCGCGTCGTCGAGGGTGCCGCCGCCGACCTCGTACCAGGTGGCGCCCGGCAGCGAGGGGGCGATCCGCTCGCGGAGCCTGGCGCCGGAGCCGCCGCTGACGGCGACGGCGAGCCGGCCGGACTGCGCGATGCGCTCGTCGGCGAGGACGCAGGCCAGGTCGTCCAGGGCACCCGGGCGGATGTCCACGACGACCGGCGAGGGAATCAGCCGGGTCAGTAGCGGCACGCGATCTCCCGTCCCCTGGCCAGGTCGTCGTGGTTGTCGATCTCGACCCAGTCCACGTCGCCGATCGGCGCCACGTCGATCCGGAAGCCCCGGTTGACCAGCTCCTGGTAGCCGTGCTCGTAGAACTGCTGCGGGTCGGTCTCCCAGACCGTCTTCAGCGCGTCGGCCAGTTCGGGGGCGGCGTCGCCCTCGATCAGGGTGACGCCGATGTACTCGCCGGTGGCCTCGGCGGGGTCCATCAGCTTGGTGATCTTCGTCATGCCCTTCTCGGGGTCGACGACGACCTTCATCTCCTCGTCCGCGAGGGACTTCACGGTGTCCAGCGCGAGGATGATCTTCTTGCCCTCACCACGGGCCGCGAGCAGCGTCTTCTCGACGGAGACCGGGTGCACGGTGTCGCCGTTGGCGAGGATCACGCCGTCCTTGAGGGCGTCACGGCCGCACCACAGGGAGTAGGCGTTGTTCCACTCCTCGGCCTTGTCGTTGTCGATGAGGGTGAGCCTGAGGCCGTACTTCTGCTCCAGGGCCGCCCTGCGCTCGTACACGGCCTCCTTGCGGTAGCCGACGATGATCGCGGCCTCGGTCAGGCCGACCTCGGCGAAGTTGGCGAGGGTGAGGTCCAGAACCGTTGGTTCGCCCTCTATGCCCGCGGGCCCCACCGGCACCAGCGCCTTGGGCAGGGTGTCGGTGTAGGGGCGCAGACGCCGTCCGGCGCCGGCCGCGAGCACGAGGCCGATCATGCGGGTTCTCCTTCGTCGTGTACGGCTGGGGCCCCGGCGGAGACCCAGAAGCGGATGCTCTCGGCGAGCACCACGAGGGCGACGGCCACGGCGAGGACCGTGAGCGCGACCGTGAACTGCGCGGCGGTGAGCACCGCGGCCAGGACGGTGACGAGGAGCGTGCGCCCCTCGTGCCCCCCGATGCAGCGCACCAGCCAGGCCGGGGGCGCTCCGGCGTTGCCGCGGATGCGGTACACCGTGTCGTAGTGATGGTAGGCGACGGCCGCCACCAGGCCGAAAGCCGCCGGGAGGGCGCCGTTCACCCCGGCTTTGCCCGCGAGGATCAGGACGGTGCCGTATTCGGCGGCGCGGAAGAAGGGCGGGACCAGCCAGTCGAGGGCGCCCTTGAGGGGGCGGGCGACGGCGAGGGCCGAGGTCAGGACGTACACCAGGGCGCCGATCACCGGCAGCACCGAGCCGTAGCCGGTCAGGGCCGAGCAGGCGGTGACGACGGCACCGCCCGCGAAGGCGGCCGCGGGCACCGCGAGGCCGGGCAGGCCCCGCCGTGCCACGCGTCGTACGGCCTCGGCGAGGGGACCGGAGTCGGCGAGGTCCGCCAGCGCCCGCGCGGCCCGGTCGGTGCGCCGCGCCGTGCGGGTCAGGGAGCGCAGGACGCGGCCCGCCGTGGTGTAGGCGGCCGCGAACGCGCAGCCGGCGAGCAGGACCCAGAAGGTGATCCGGGGGGTCGTCACCGCCGTCAGGACCGCTATCAGCGCCCACCGCTCGCCGATGGGCAGGACGATCATCCGGCGCAGCCAGACCGTCCAGCCGACGCTGTCGAGCTTGTCGGAGAGGGTTGCGGTGGGGCTGGTGTTGGCGGTGGCGTCGTGGTTGGCCTCGTTGAAGGAGAAGTCGACCACGTGCCGGCAGGTCTGCAGGACCATCGCGCCGAGGGCGAGGGCCCACACGTCGTCGCCGCCGCGGGCCGCGCCGAGGGCGAGACCGGCGTAGTAGGCGTACTCCTTGGCCCGGTCGAAGGTGGCGTCCAGCCAGGCGCCGAGCGTGGAGTACTTCAGGGCGTAGCGGGCGAGCTGGCCGTCGGTGCAGTCCAGCACGAAGGACGCGATCAGCAGCACGCCGGCCGCGACGAACCCCGCGCGCGTGCCCGTCGCCGCGCAGCCGGCCGCGATGAGGGCGGTGAGCAGCGAGGCCGTGGTGACCTGGTTGGGGGTCAGGCCCCGGCGGGCGCACCAGCGGGCGAGGTAGCGGGAGTAAGGGCTGATGAAGAAGGTGGTGAAGAAGCCGTCGCGGGACTTCACGGCGGACTTCAGGCGTACGGCCTCGTCGTCGACGGCGGCGACGGCCTGCCGTGCCTCGTTGCGGGCCTGCGGGTCGGCGGGGACGGCGGCGACCAGGCTGCCCAGCTCCGGCCGGTGCACCTCGCAGCCGTCGGCGCCGAGGGCGGTGACGACCCGGTCGGCGAGGCTGTCCACGGCCACTGCGGTGCCGCCGCCGGCGGTGGTCTCGCGGGCCACGGCCCGGGTCAGCGCCTGCCGGGCGGCCCCCTGGGCGGTGACGGCGCCGGGGACCGCGGCGAGCGGGAAGCGCGGGTCGGTCAGGCCGAGGCGCAGGGCGTGCCGGTGGCCGACGAAGCGGGCGTCGACCAGGGCCACGCGGTCACCGGCCGGGGCGGCGGCGAGCAGGGTCTCGGCCTCGGCGGCGTCCGCTGCCACCCGGACGTCGAAGCCGAGGGACCGCAGATCGTTCTCGAGGGTCGATCCGGGGACCGGCTGACCGGTGACGATGGCGGTCGACAACCGAACTCACTCCCTGGGTGCCGGCGCGTGGGCACCGGCTGTCTCGCATGGTGGGGCGCCCTGCCGGCGGCACCCGGGCGGCATGTCGGCAGAGGCTATCGGATGGCCGCAGGCCCGTGTTCACCGGCCGTTCACGGCCAGGCCCACGGCGGCTGCCCCGGCCTTTGCCGCGATCATCATCGGGGATCCGGGGCCCGCCTCACAAACCCGTCGGCGCAGACCGGGGCAACCGGGACAGGCGAGGGGCCCGCATAAGGTGGACGACCATGACCTGGCTGATCACCGGCGGAGCCGGATACATCGGGGCGCATGTGGCGCGGGCCATGGCCGGCGCCGGGGAGCGCGTCGTGGCGCTGGACGACCTGTCGGCGGCGGTGCCCGCACGGCTGCCCGCGGACGTGCCGCTGGTCGAGGGCTCGACGCTGGACGGGGACCGGCTCAAGCGGGTCCTCGGGGAGTACGGCGTGACCGGCGTCGTACATCTGGCGGCGCGCAAGCAGGTCGCCGAGTCGGTGGCGCGGCCGACCCGCTACTACCGGGAGAACGTCGGCGGGCTGGCCACGCTGCTGGACGCGGTCGCGGAGGCCGGCATCCGCCGGCTGGTGTTCTCCTCGTCGGCGGCGGTGTACGGCAACCCGGACGTGGAGCTGATCACCGAGGACACCCCGTGCGCGCCGGTGAACCCCTACGGCGAGACCAAGCTGGCCGGCGAGTGGCTGGTACGGGCGGCCGGGAAGGCGCACGGGATCTCCACGGTGTGCCTGCGGTATTTCAACGTGGCGGGCGCGGCGGCGCCGGAGCTCGCGGACACGGGCGTGTTCAACATCGTGCCGATGGTGTTCGACCGGCTCACCCGCGACGAGGCCCCGCGGATCTTCGGCGACGACTATCCGACCCCGGACGGCACCTGTGTCCGGGACTACATCCACGTGAGCGACCTGGCCGAGGCCCACCTCGCGGCGGCGCGGCGGCTCGCCGGAGGCGACGTGCCCGGTGATCTCACGCTGAACATCGGGCGGGGCGAGGGCGTGTCGGTGCGCGAGCTGATCACGGTCGTCGGGGAGGTGACCGGCGACCGCCGGGAGCCGGTGGTGGAGCCGCGCAGGCCGGGCGACGCGCCGCGCGCGGTCGCCTCGGCCGAGCGGGCCGCCGAGCGGCTGGGCTGGCGGGCCGGGCGCGGGGTACGCGAGATGGTGGAGTCGGCCTGGCGGGGCTGGCAAGTGCACCAGGGCGGGTGAGCCCGCGCTCGAGCCGCAGCGGAGCGGCCGCGGACAGGAACCGCACCCGTCGTGACCTGCGGAACGTTTCCGCAGGTCAGGGCACATGACAACGGTGTTCAATGCCGCGTTGCCCCATACCCCCCACCCGTAGTTCACTGGGTGCCGGACGGAGCACGGAAGGGCGGTTTCCATGGGGGCAGGGCACGACCACGGGCACGCGCACAGCCATGCCCCGGCCACGGGTACGGCCGCGGCCGCGTACCGGGGCCGGCTGCGGATCGCGCTGGGCATCACGCTCACGATCATGGTGGTGGAGCTCGTCGGCGGTGTGCTGGCCGACTCGCTCGCGCTGATCGCGGACGCGGCCCACATGGCCACCGACGCGGTGGGCCTCGGCATGGCGCTGCTCGCGATCCACTTCGCCAATCGCCCGCCGAGCGCGAACCGCACCTTCGGCTACGCCCGCGCGGAGATCCTCGCCGCCCTGGCCAACTGCCTGCTGCTGCTCGGGGTCGGCGGATACGTCCTGTACGAGGCCGCCCAGCGGTTCGTGACGCCCGCGGAGACCCGCGGCGGTCTGATGGTCGTGTTCGGCCTGATCGGCCTGGTCGCGAACTCGGTCTCGCTGACCCTGCTGATGCGCGGGCAGAAGGAGAGCCTGAACGTGCGCGGCGCCTTCCTGGAGGTCGCGGCGGACGCGCTCGGCTCGTGCGCGGTGCTGGTCTCGGCGGTGGTGATCCTGACCACCGGCTGGCAGCGCGCGGACCCGGTCGCCTCGCTGGCCATCGGCCTGATGATCGTGCCGAGGACGGTGAAGCTGCTGCGCGAGACGCTGGACGTGCTGCTGGAGGCGGCCCCGAAGGGCGTGGACATGGCCGAGGTCCGGGCCCACATCCTGGCGCTGGACGGCGTGGAGGACGTCCACGACCTGCACGCCTGGACGATCACCTCCGGCATGCCGGTGGTCTCGGCCCATGTGGTGGTGAGCTCGGACGTGCTGAGCGCCGTGGGCCACGAGAAGCTGCTGCACGAGCTGCAGGGCTGCCTCGGCGACCACTTCGACGTCGAGCACTGCACCTTCCAGCTGGAGCCGGGCGGGCACGCGGAGCACGAGGCACGGCTGTGCCACTGACGCCCCGGTCGGGTGTTCCGGGGTGGGGGGAGGTTCCGGGCTCCGCCGTCCGGGCACGATGATCTACCGGGTCCGCCTTCCGGCGCGCGCCGCGCGCGGAGGTGCCGGTAAGTGCCGGGAGTGCCGGATTCGTACGGCAGACTTGGGGTGCGAAGACCGAGGCGAAGGATGGGTATGCCGATCACACCTGCCACCGCGACGCACAGCTCGTCCAATGGCACCGCACAGGCGATTTTGCTGGAACTGGTCGACGAGAAGGGTGTGACGATCGGTACGGCGGAGAAGCTCGCCGCCCATCAGCCGCCGGGGCAGTTGCACCGCGCGTTCTCGGTGTTCCTCTTCGACGACCACGGCCGGCTGCTGCTCCAGCAGCGGGCGCTCGGCAAGTACCACTCCCCCGGTGTGTGGTCCAACACCTGCTGCGGCCACCCGTACCCGGGCGAGGCGCCGTTCGCCGCCGCGGCCCGGCGCACCTTCGAGGAGCTGGGCGTGTCGCCCTCGCTGCTGGCGGAGGCGGGCACGGTCCGCTACAACCACCCTGATCCGGCCTCGGGCCTGGTCGAGCAGGAGTACAACCACCTGTTCGTCGGCCTGGTGCAGGCGCCGCTCGCGCCCGACGCCGACGAGGTCGCCCGGACCGCGTTCGTGACGGCGGCCGAGCTGGCGGAGCGGCACGCCCGGGATCCGTTCTCGGCCTGGTTCATGACCGTGCTGGACGCGGCCCGTCCGGCGATCAGGGAGCTGACGGGCCCGTCCGCGGGCTGGTGAGCACCACCGTCCACGACAGCGTTGCCGCGGGCCTGTGCCTCGACGCCTCCGGGCGAGGGCACGGGCCCGCGCCGCTACGGCACCGTCGCGGGCTTGAGCGGCAGGGCGGCCCAGATGACCTTGCCGCCGCTCGCGGTGTGCTCCACGTCGACCGTCCCGCCCGCCTCCCGCGCCACCTCGCGGACGAGCAGCAGGCCCCGGCCGCCGGTCTGGCCGTGGTCGGCCTCCAGCGCGGTCGGGCGGTACGGGTGGTTGTCCTCCACGGACACCCGCACCCACTCGGCTCCGACGGCGACCTCCACGGCCAGCATCGGCGACAGCAGCGCCGCGTGCCGGACCGCGTTGGTGACCAGCTCGGAGACGATCAGCAGCAGGCCGTGCACCAGGTCGTCGGAGACCGGCACGCCCTGGCGCAGCAGCAGGTCCCGTACGGCGTGCCGCGCCTGCGGGACCGAGGCGTCCACCGCGGGCGCGGTGAACCGCCAGACGCCCTCGTACGGCAGTGGATCGGGCGGCCGCTCGGCGCCCCCCGCTGGGCGTGGGCCGTCCCCGCGCCCGTGGTTGTCCATCGTCCGGTCGCCACCCTCGCGCTCGATTGTCACCACACGTCGAGTGTTGGTAACGATCCGCTCGGCTCTGCGGACCTGAACACAAGTCAGCGGGTATCGAGCGGTTTCTGACCGAGTGCGTATGACACGGTCACGTGGAGGACTGGTTCCGGTCGCCCGGACGCCGGTTCGCGAACTAATCGGGTCGTACGGGTTTGGGCTGCTCCCGGCCGCTCGAAGCCGCCGAGCTGCAGTGGCCTCGGCGGCGGTTCGGCTGGGTGAGACCTGTGACACCCGAGGGCCGTGGGCCCCGTCCTTGGTGGGGGCGGAGGGCGCGCATAGCATCCGGCCCATGGAGCCCCAGCTTTCCCACCATGTCACCGGCGCCGTCGCCACCGTCGTCATCGACCATCCGGCCAAGCGCAACGCCATGACCGCCGCGATGTGGCGGCGGCTCCCGGAGCTGCTGGACGCGCTCGCGCAGGACCCCGGGGTGCGGGCGCTGGTGCTCACCGGCGCGGGCGGGGCCTTCTGCGCGGGGGCGGACATCAGCACGCTCCGGGGTTCGCCGGAGGAGGCGCAGAAACTCGCCGTGGCGGCCGAGGAGGCGCTCGCCGCGTTCCCCAAGCCGACGGTGGCCGCGGTGCGCGGGCACTGTGTCGGCGGCGGGGCGCAGCTCGCCGCCGCCTGCGACCTGCGGCTGGCGGAGGAGGGCGCGCTGTTCGGGGTGACTCCGGCGAAGCTGGGGATCGTCTACCCGGCCTCCTCCACCCGGCGCCTGGTGTCGCTGGTGGGTCCGGCCACCGCCAAGTACCTGCTGTTCTCGGCCGAGTTGATCGACGCGGGGCGGGCGCTGCGCAGCGGGCTCGTCGACGAGGTGCTGCCGGAGGGCGAACTGGACAAGCGGGTTGCGGAGTTGACCCGGGTGCTGGTCTCGCGCTCGCAGCTCACCCAGGCCGCGGCGAAGGAGTTCGCGGCCGGCCGTACCGACCGGGACGCCCACTGGGCCGAGCGGGCCCGCGGCAACCCCGACACCGCGGAAGGGGTCGCCGCGTTCCTGGAGCGGCGGCAGCCGTACTTCACGTGGAACGTGGCTGCGTCAGGATGAACCGGCTCCGGGCGCGCAGCCGCTCGACGAGATGGGCGGGGGCCTTGTCCGGGGACCCGGCGGCATAGGGCGGGCGCGGGTCGTACTCGGTGGCGAGCTGCAGGGCCTGGGCGTGTTCGTCGCCCGCGATCCGCCCGGCCAGGGTGAGCGCCATGTCGATGCCGGCGGAGACCCCGGCGGCGGTGACGTACTTGCCGTCGGTCACCACCCGCTCCCCGGTCGGCTCGGCGCCGAACCGGGTCAGCTGGTCGAGGGCCAGCCAGTGCGAGGTCGCGCGGCGCCCCTCCAGGAGTCCGGCGGCGGCCAGCAGCAGGGAGCCCGTGCACACCGAGGTCGTCCAGGTGCTGCCCGCGTCGGCTTGGCGCAGCCAGTCCAGCAGCGGCCGGTGCTCCATCAGGTCGCTCTGTCCGGGCCCGCCCGGCACCACCACGACGTCCGGCCGCGTGACCTCCCCCAGCGATCGGTCCGCGACGACCGCGAGGGCGCCGGTGTCGGTGCGCACAGCGCCGGTGCGCTCGGCGACGAAGACGATGTCGGCGCCGGGGAGCCGGGAGAGGATCTCGTAGGGGCCGACGGCGTCGAGGGCGGTGAAGCGGTCGTAGACGACAACGGCGATCTGCATGAGGGGGGTCCCTTCGGTGCGGTGAGGGCCGACGGCGGCGCCGGCCCGCCTCGGCGGGGCACGCCGAGGAAGCGAACGGTGGTGGTTCGGTGGTGGCCGGTCCCGCCTCAGCGGGCCGGGGCGGGGCGGAAGCGGCGGCGGTACTCCGCCGGGGACGTGCCGAACGCCTTGACGAAGGCGCGGCGCATGGCCTCGGGGGTGCCGTAGCCGCCGGCGCGGGCGACCTCCTCGATGCCGGCCGGGCTGTCCTCCAGCAGCCGGCGGGCGTGTTCCAGGCGGACCCGGTCGACGTAGCGGCCGGGTGTCATGCCGGTCTCCTCGCGGAAGGCGCGGGCGAAGTGGCGCGGTGACAGGCGGGCGCGGGCGGCGAGCGCGTCGACCGTCAGATCGCCCGCGGGATGCTCGGTGATCCAGCGCTGGACCTCCCGCAGCGGCGCGCGCTGGGCGGTCTGCGCGGCGAGCTGGGCGCTGAACTGCGCCTGGTTGCCGGGCCGGCGCAGGAAGACCACGAGGTGCCGGGCGACCGCGAGCGCGACGTCCCGGTCCAGGTCCTCCTCGACCAGCGCGAGGGCGAGGTCGATGCCCGAGGTCACCCCGGCCGAGGTGGCGACGTGCCCGTCCCGGACGTAGATGGGCTCCGGTTCCACGGCGACGGCCGGGTGGTCGCGGGCGAGTGTGTCGCAGTACGCCCAGTGGGTCGTGGCCCGGCGGCCGTCGAGGAGTCCGGCGGCGGCGACCAGGATGGCGCCCGTGCACACCGAGACCAGGCGCCGTGCGCGCGGTCCGCGCTCCCGCAGCCAGTCGATCAGCCGCGGGTCGGGGCGGCGGGTGCCCTCGCCGCCCGGCACCAGCAGGGTGTGCGGGTCGGCCGCGGTGCGCAGCGCCTCGTCCGGTACGAGGGTCAGGCCGCTGGAGGCGCGCACCGGGCCGCCGTCCAGGGAGGCCGTACGGATCCGGTAGCTGCCCGGCGTGTGCTTCTCCGCGCCCGCGAACACCTCGAGCGGCCCGGTGACGTCGAGGCTCTGGACGCCGTCGAAGAGGACGAGGAGAAGCGTTCGCTGCGGCATGTCCCCGATTCTTCGCCGCCCCGCGGATGGCCGCAATGACGCGTTTCCCACCTTTCCTGCCATGGCGAGGGAGCAGGGGCGGCCGGGCATGAAGGGGCGGCCGGTGCGGTACCCGGGGGCCAGTCGACCTACAGGAGGAGGATTTTCGTGTTCGCTGCCATCGCAGACGTCCTGCGCCAGGTGGGCGGCGCCATCGCCACGGTGGTCACGCTGCCGTTCCGCGCCGTCGCCCGGCTGTTCGGCGGGGCCTCGTCGTCCGCGCACGGGGGCCGTGCCTGAGTCCTGCCCCGGCGTGCGCCACGCGCCGCCCTGATCCCCGGTTGTCGGTGTCACCTGCCACAATTGCCGCGCAACCTCAGTGGAGAAGGCGGTACGGGATCGTGACGACACCCGGATCCATCGAAGCAGGATCCATCGAAGGCAGGATCGCCGAGGAACTCGGCGTACGGGAGCGGCAGGTGAGGGCCGCGGTGGAACTGCTCGACGGCGGTTCGACCGTGCCCTTCATCGCCCGCTACCGCAAGGAAGCGACCGAGATGCTCGACGATGCGCAGCTGCGCACGATCGAGGAGCGGCTGCGCTATCTGCGGGAGCTGGAGGAGCGGCGCACCGCGATCCTGGAGTCGGTGCGCGAGCAGGGCAAGCTCACCGACGAGCTGGAGGCGAGGATCCGGGGCGCCGAGACCAAGGCGCGCCTGGAGGACATCTACCTCCCGTACAAGCCCAAGCGGCGCACCAAGGCCCAGATCGCGCGCGAGGCCGGCCTGGAGCCGCTGGCGGAGGGCCTGCTCAGCGACCCGAGCGTGGAGCCACTGGCGGCCGCCGCCGCGTTCGTGGACGCCGGCAAGGGCGTCGCCGACCCGCAGGCCGCGCTGGAGGGCGCGCGGGCGATCCTCACCGAGCGGTTCTCGGAGGACGCCGACCTGATCGGCGAGCTGCGCGAGCGCATGTGGGTGCGCGGGCGGCTGGCCGCCAAGGTGCGCGAGGGCAAGGAGGAGGCGGGCGCGAAGTTCGCCGACTACTTCGACTTCGCCGAGCCGTTCACCGAGCTGCCCTCGCACCGGATCCTGGCGATGCTGCGCGGCGAGAAGGAGGAGGTCCTCGACCTCGTCCTGGAGCCCGAGGAGCCCACACAGGGCCCGTCGTCGTACGAGGGCATCGTCGCGCACCGGTTCGGGATCGCCGACCGGGGCCGTCCCGCCGACAAGTGGCTGACGGACACGGTCCGCTGGGCCTGGCGCACCCGGATCCTCGTCCACCTCGGCATCGACCTGCGGCTTCGGCTGCGTACGGCCGCCGAGGACGAGGCGGTGAACGTGTTCGCGGCGAACCTGCGCGACCTGCTGCTGGCCGCCCCGGCCGGCACACGCGCGACGCTGGGC
Organism: Streptomyces sp. NPDC007189; assembly: GCF_040703635.1. Lineage (NCBI taxonomy): Bacteria > Bacillati > Actinomycetota > Actinomycetes > Kitasatosporales > Streptomycetaceae > Streptomyces > Streptomyces sp. NPDC007189. The sequence continues at coordinate 464,440 of NZ_JBEYEY010000003.1, read as the reverse complement.
CTGGACCCCGGTTTCCGTACGGGCGTGAAGGTCGCCGTCGTCGACGCGACCGGCAAGGTCGTCGCCACCGACGTGATCTACCCGCACGTCCCGGCGAACAAGTGGGACGAGGCCCTCGCCAAGCTGGCCCGGCTCGCCAAGGAGCACGCGGTCGAGCTGATCGCGATCGGCAACGGCACGGCCTCCCGCGAGACCGACAAGCTCGCCGGTGAACTGATCGCCAAGCACCCGGAGCTGAAGCTCACCAAGGTGATGGTGTCCGAGGCGGGCGCGTCGGTGTACTCGGCCTCGCAGTACGCCTCGCAGGAGCTGCCGGACATGGACGTGTCGCTGCGCGGCGCCGTCTCCATCGCCCGGCGCCTGCAGGACCCGCTGGCCGAGCTGGTGAAGATCGACCCGAAGTCCATCGGCGTCGGCCAGTACCAGCACGACCTGTCGGAGGTGAAGCTGTCCCGCTCGCTGGACGCGGTCGTGGAGGACTGTGTGAACGGCGTCGGCGTGGACGTCAACACGGCGTCCGTGCCGCTGCTCGCGCGGGTGTCGGGCATCTCCTCCGGCCTCGCCGAGAACATCGTGGCGCACCGGGACGCCCACGGCCCCTTCAAGTCCCGCGCGGAGCTGAAGAAGGTGGCGCGGCTCGGCCCGAAGGCGTACGAGCAGTGCGCGGGCTTCCTGCGCATCCGCGGCGGCGTCGACCCGCTGGACGCCTCCAGCGTGCACCCCGAGGCCTACCCGGTGGTGCGCCGCATGGTGAAGACGACCGGCCAGGAGGTGGCCTCCCTCGTCGGCAACACGGGCGTGCTGCGCTCGCTGAAGCCCGCCGACTTCGTGGACGACACGTTCGGTCTGCCGACCGTGACGGACATCCTGAAGGAGCTGGAGAAGCCGGGCCGCGACCCGCGTCCGGCGTTCCGGACGGCCACGTTCAAGGAGGGCGTGGAGAAGATCTCCGACCTGTCGGCCGGGATGATCCTGGAGGGCGTGGTGACGAACGTGGCCGCGTTCGGCGCGTTCGTCGACGTCGGCGTCCACCAGGACGGTTTGGTGCACGTCTCGGCGATGTCGAAGACGTTCGTCAAGGACCCGCGCGATGTCGTCAAACCCGGTGACATCGTCAAGGTGAAGGTCCTCGACGTGGACATCCCGCGCAAGCGGATCGCGCTGACCCTGCGCCTGGACGACGAGGCCGCCGCGCAGACAGGGCAGGGCGGCGGCCGGCAGCAGCGCGGCGCCCGGCCGCCCCAGCAGCGGCAGGGCGGCGGGCAGGGCCGGCGGGAGGGCCGCGGCGGCGACCGCGGCGGCCGCCAGGCGCCGGCGCCGGCCAACAGCGCGATGGCGGACGCACTGCGCCGGGCGGGCCTGCTGGATCCGAAGAAGCGGTGACCCTGCGGGGCTTCGGAGGCGGTCGTCCCACCCGGCCACCCGCCTCGGTCGGCTGACAAGGCGCCCTTCCATGCGGAGAGTGCCGTGTCCGCCGGCCGACCGGTGGTGGGCCGGTCGCGCCCGTGCGGCGGAGCCGCATATCGGCACAGCCCCGCGCCCCTTCGGGGGGGCGGGGATTACCGCTCCGTCACCTTGCCGCCGGCGACCTCCAGGCGCCTGGTCACCCGGACCGCGTCCAGCATGCGCCGGTCGTGGGTGACCAGGAGCAGGGTGCCCTCGTAGGAGTCGAGGGCCGACTCCAGTTGCTCGATCGCGGGCAGGTCGAGATGGTTCGTCGGCTCGTCCAGGACCAGGAGGTTGACGCCCCGGCCCTGGAGCAGCGCCAGGGCCGCGCGGGTGCGCTCGCCCGGCGAGAGGGTCGCGGCCGGGCGCAGCACGTGGCCGGACTTCAGGCCGAACTTGGCGAGCAGGGTGCGCACCTCGGCCGGCTCGGTGTCGGGCACGGCCGCGCAGAACGCGTCCAGCAGGGTCTCGGGGCCGTGGAAGAGCCCCCGGGCCTGGTCGACCTCCCCGACCAGGACGCCCGAGCCCAGCGCGGCGTGCCCGGAGTCCAGCGCGACCCGGCCCAGCAGGGCGCCGAGCAGGGTGGACTTGCCGGCGCCGTTGGCCCCGGTCACCGCGACCCGGTCCGCCCAGTCGATCTGCAGGGACACCGGGCCGAAGGTGAAGTCGCCGCGCCGCACCTCGGCGTCCCGCAGGGTGGCCACGACCGCGCCGGAGCGCGGGGCGGAGGCGATCTCCATGCGCAGCTCCCACTCCTTGCGCGGCTCCTCGACCACCTCCAGGCGCTCGATCATGCGCTGGGTCTGCCGCGCCTTGGCGGCCTGCTTCTCGCTGGCCTCGCTGCGGAACTTGCGGCCGATCTTGTCGTTGTCGCTGCCCGCCTTGCGCCGGGCGTTCTTCACGCCCTTGTCCATCCAGGCCCGCTGCATCTGCGCGCGGTCCTGGAGCGCGGTCCTCTTGTCGGCGAACTCCTCGTACTCCTCCCGCGCATGCCGGCGGGCCACCTCACGCTCCTCCAGGTAGGCCTCGTAGCCGCCGCCGTAGAGGTTGATCCGCCGCTGGGCCAGGTCGAGTTCGAGGACCTTGGTGACCGTGCGGGCGAGGAACTCGCGGTCGTGGCTGACGACGACCGTGCCCGCGCGCAGCCCGGTGACGAAGCGTTCCAGGCGCTCCAGGCCGTCCAGGTCGAGGTCGTTGGTGGGCTCGTCCAGGAGGAACACGTCGTAGCGGGACAGCAGGAGCGAGGCGAGGCCGGCCCGGGCCGCCTGGCCGCCGGACAGCGAGGTCATCGGCTGGTCCAGGCCGACGGCGAGGCCGAGGGAGTCGGCGACCTCCTCCGCGCGCTCGTCCAGATCGGCGCCGCCGAGACCCAGCCAGCGCTCCAGGGCGGTGGCATAGGCGTCGTCGGCGCCGGGCAGCCCGTCCACGAGCGCCTGCGTGGCCTCGTCCATGACGCGCTGGGCCTCGGCGACCCCCGTGCGCCGGGCCAGGAACTCCCGGACGCTCTCGCCCGGCCTGCGCTCCGGCTCCTGCGGCAGATGGCCGACGGTCGCGGCCGGCGGGGACAGCCGCAGCTCGCCCTGCTCGGGCGGGGCGAGCCCGGCGAGCAGCCTGAGCAGGGTGGACTTGCCCGCGCCGTTGGCGCCGACGAGACCGATCACGTCACCGGGGGCGACGACGAGGTCGAGCCCGGAGAAGAGGGAGCGGTCGCCGTGCCCGGCGGCGAGGTTCTTCACGACGAGTGTGGCAGTCATCAGGACGCCGATCCTAATGGGCCGGGCGTCCGCGGCTCAGCCGCGTTGTCCCCCGGTGACCGGTGCCGTGAGCACGCCTCCCGCCGTGCGCGCCACGAGGTACGCCTCTCCCCTGACCGCCCGCGGGTCCAGCGGGAGGCGGTGCCGGCCGGGCTCCAGGACGCCGTCGAACACCTCGCGGCTGCGGGTGCGGTGCAGCCGGTCGAGGCGGTAGGCGGTGATCCGCACCCGGCAGGCCGAGGTCACCTCGACGTCCGCGCAGCCGTCGGCGGCGGCGAACTCGGTGAGCCGGCGCCGCGCGAGCGGGCCGCGGTCCAGGGCGTGCTCGATCTGGGCCACCAGCAGCGGCACGATCGGCGCCAGGCCGTCGACCCGGGCGACCTCGGCCCCGGCCCGCTCGAACGCCTCCAGTACGGCGGCCCGTTCGGCCTCGCCGACCGCGCGGCCGAAGGCGACGGCGCCGTAGCCGCGCAGTTCCTCGGCGGGGACGGCCCGGGCATCGTCCGTGATGTCGGCGCCGATGCCGATGGTGCGCAGCGCGGCGGCCAGCCTGGCGAGCACGGCGACCCGGGCGCCGATCAGCAGGACCCGGCGGCGGGGCGCGGCGGCCCCGTCCATCAGGGCGCCGAGCGCCGCCCGGTACTCGGCGCCCCGGAACCGGTAGGGCCCTATGCCGTGGTAGCCGTTGAGCTCCAGGTCGGCGTGCTCGTCCGTCTGCCAGGCGAAGTCCCGCCAGATGTAGTCCTCGCCGTCGCGCCGGATGACGGCGGTGACCGCTCCGCAGGCCAGGTCCGCGCACTCGGGGCAGCCGTAGAGGACGAACCGTCCGCCGGGGAGCGGCGGTTCGGCCTCCAGCAGCAGGGCGCGCACGTGTGCGGCGAAGATGGCGGGCGGGACGTCCGAGGCGAGCGGGGAGACGGCGTCCAGGTCGGACAGCCGGTACAGCAGCGGACGGCCGTCCACGACGAAGTCCACGAAGTCACGGTGGAGCTGGTAGCCGCCGTCGGCGAGCACACCGCCGGCGCGGATCGCCGGTGCCAGGCCGAAGGTGGCGTATGCGGCAGACATGCTGTGAGTATCCCCACACGGACAGCGATGTGAGCGCGGCATGTCAGAGTCGGCCGGACAGGATCTATCGTCCTGGCGTGGACAGCGAGCCGAATGACGAAGTGATCGTGGTCGGAAGCGGGGTCGCCGGGCTGACGACGGCCGTGGTGCTGGCCGAGTCCGGGCGCCGGGTACGAGTGTGGGCGCGTGAGCCGGCCGAGCGTACGACCTCGGCGGTCGCCGGCGGGCTGTGGTGGCCGTACCGCATCGAACCGGAGCCGCTGGTGGGCGCCTGGGCGCTTGAGTCCCTCGCCGTGTACGAGGAGGGGGCGGACCGGCCTGAGGAGACGGGCGTACGCCTGGTCGACGGCGTACACCGGGGGTCCCGGCTGGACGAACTGGGCACCTGGGCGGGCCGGGTGCCGGGCCTGCGGGCGGTGCCCGACGGCCTGGCCGCACGGCTGCCGGTGATCGACATGCCGGTGCATCTGGCGTGGCTGCGGGAGCGGCTCGCGAAGGCGGGAGGCGTGGTGGAGGCGCGCGAGGTGACCGACCTCGCCGCGGTGCCGGCGCCCGTCGTCGTCAACTGCACGGGCCTGGGCGCGCGTTCGCTGGTGCCGGACCCGGCGGTGCGTCCGGTGCGCGGGCAGCTGGTCGTCGTGGAGAACCCGGGGATCACCAGCTGGCTCACCTCCGTCGACCACTCCTCCGCCGCGTCCACGTACTTCATCCCGCAGCCGGGCGGGCTGCTGCTCGGCGGCACGGCGGAGGAGGACGACTGGTCCCTGGCCCCGGACCCGGCCACCGCTGCGGCGATCATCGCCCGCTGCGCACAGATCCGACCGGAGATCGCCCAGGCCAGGGTGCTGGACCATCGCGTGGGGCTCCGCCCGGCCCGGGACGCGGTACGCCTGGAACGGCAGCCGCTGCCCGACGGACGCGTGCTGGTCCACAACTACGGCCACGGCGGCGCCGGGGTGACGGTGGCGTGGGGGTGCGCCCGGGAGGCGGCGGGGTTGGCGTTCCCGGGTGCTTGAAGGAAGCGACGGCACTGCAACTCCCCAAGGAGCGCGGGGCTGTGTCGATATGCGGCTCCGCCGCGCGGGCGCGACCAGCCACAGCGGACCCGAAGCCGGCGATGGTCGCGCACCCCCACGACGCACCCCCGGTCAGCCCAGCGGGACGTGCCGAGCCGGTTTCGTTGCGCGGACTCCCTTCAGAACCGTCGGCCCCGGTTGCGCCACCGCGCTGTCCGCCGTGGCGCGGGCGAACGCCGCCGCGCCGCCGGCCAGTGGCAGGCTCGCCGTCGTACCCGGCAGGGACACCGTCAGGGTCGGCTTCGTGGACGGCGGGTCGATCAGGTCCCTGTCCGTGCCGGCGACGATCAGCGCCAGCCGGTGCCCCTTGGGCACGACATGGTCCGTGGCCGCCAACCGCAGGGTCATCGTGTACGCCCGGCCCGGGGTGAGGGGAGCGCTCTTGCCGAGGGAGGCGTAGTGGCCGAGGTCGGCCCAGCCCCGGCTGAACACGGTGTAGTCGACCTTGGTCGTCTTGGCCGCCGTCTTCTTGAAGCAGGCGCTGTCCCCGGCCGTGCTCCCACCCCAGCAGCTGCGGGAGGTGAGCGTGGTGATGCCCTCCCCGGAGTCGGCGTAGTCGCGGATGGTGTCCGGGCCGAGGTCGACCAGGACGGCGGACAGGTGGGCCGAGCCGGTGGTCGGGGTCGCGGTCACCGTGACCGTGGCCGAGCCGGACAGGCGCAGGTCGTGGGTGAGCGGTGCGGTGAGGAAGCCCGCCTTCTCCGGGGTCGGCGTGGTGAGGCGGGACGCCCAGTCGGTCTCGCTCAGCTTCGGGTCGTCGGTGAAGGTCTCCGTGCCGCCGGCCGGGCGCAGGCCGAGCGTGCCGACGCCCGCCTGGTTACCCGGGGCCGGGTGGAGGACAGCGGTGCTGGTGGTCCGCGGGGGCCAGACCCGGGAGGTGACCCACTGGTCGGGGTGGCGTTCGATGTCGGCCATCGGCTCGCGGTCGACGCCGTTGTCGTAGCCGAGGAGTTCGTGGTCGAACCAGTGGTGGAGGGTGTCCACCCAGGCGCCGCGCCGGTAGTCGAAGGGGTCGACGTGCCCGGTCTGCGACAGCCAGATCTTGCGCGCGACGCCGTGCCGGGCGAGGGCGTCCCACCACTGCCCGACATGCTTGGTGCGGACGTTGAGGTCCTGCATCCCGTGCACCAGGAACACGCTGGCGCGCACCTTGGCCGCGTCCTTGACGTAGTCCCGCTCGGTCCACAGCGGGGTCCAGTCGCCGCTGCGCGGGCTGCCGTCGGCGAGTCTCTTCTGTACGGCCGCGCAGTGGGTGTGCGCCGCGTCGCTCTCGACGTATCCGGCCAGCTCGTCGGGGCCGCCGTCGTACAGCGGGGCGCCCTGCGCGACGTAGTAGTCGTACCAGGAGGAGATGGCGCTGATGGGGACGATGGTCCTCAGGCCCTTGACGCCGGTGGCGGCCACGCCGTTGGCGATCGTGCCGTCCCAGCTCTTGCCGATCATGCCGGTCCGTCCGTTGGTCCAGCCGGCCCGGACGGTCTTCGTCCCGGTCCGGCTGGTGTACGCCGTGGCGCGGCCGTTCAGCCAGTCGACGACGGCCTTCGCGGACTGGACGTCGGAGCGGCCGCCGACGTCGACGCAGCCGTCGGAGCGGTTGGTGCCGGCGAGGTCGACGCCGACGAAGGCGTAGCCGCGGGGCACGAAGTAGTTGTCGTAGAACAGCGGCATCTGGACGACGCGGCCGTGCGCGTCGTACGTCTTGACCTGGCTCTCGTTGCCGCGTCCGCAGCAGGAGTAGTAGGGGCTCGCGTCCATGATGACGGGCACCTGGTGACCCTGGCGGGCGAGCTCGGACGGCCGGACGATGTCGGCGGCGACGCGGTCGGTCCTGCCGTCGCCGTCCTCGTCGAGACCGGTGTCCACCCATACGGACTCGCGGATGGCGTGGGCGTAGGAGTAGACGGGCCGGCTCTCCCGTGGGGCAGGGCTCGTGGCGGTGGCGGCCCGGGCGGCGGTCGGGGTGAGGAACGCGGCCGTCAGGACGGCGACGACCGCGGTCGCGAGCGCTCTCCAGATCGTGGAGCGCGTGCGGAGGAGGATGCGTGTCGGCATGCGCGGACGGTACTGCGGTCAACTCCCGTACAGAAGAGGGACTCGCGGCGATCCGTGGGCTCGTGACGGCTGAATGGCGATCGTGTGACAGCAGGTGCCATGGACAGGCCGGCGGCCACAGGGACTGAATAGGCTCCGGACAGGTTCTCGAAGAATCTTCCGAACGGACCTTTCGTCCCGACGACTTGGAGCTGACGTGCACCGCAGAATCATCGCGCCCGGCGCACTGGCGGCGGCCTCCCTCCTGCTGGCGATCCCGGCATCGGCCGCGAGCTACTCCCCCGGCGCGCCGGGCATCGGCGACCCCTACTACCCGTACTACGGCAACGGCGGCTACGACGTCTCGCACTACGACCTGAGGCTCCAGTACCAGCCGGAGACGGACGAGTTGCAGGGCACGGCGACGATCCTGGCGCGGACCACGCAGGACCTGTCCAGCTTCGACCTGGACTTCCTGCTGGACGTGAGCGAGGTGCGGGTCAACGGCGCGAAGGCCGCCTTCACGCACGCCCAGCAGCACGAGCTGGTGGTCACGCCGAAGACGCCGCTGGCCAAGGGCACGCCGATCACGGTGGTGGTCCGCTACAGCGGGGTGCCGTCGACGAAGAGCGCCTACGGCTTCACCACCTGGCACCGCACCCCGGACGGCGCGGTCGCGGCCGACGAGCCCGAGGCCGCGTGGTGGTGGTTCCCGAGCAACGACCACCCGAGCGACAAGGCCACCTACGATGTGTCGGTGGCCGTGCCCGACGGCACGCAGGCCCTCTCCAACGGCACGCTCCAGTCGACGAGTTCGAAGCTGGGCTGGACCCGCTACACCTGGCGGCAGAACAAGCCGCAGGCGACCTATCTGGCCACTCTCGCCCTCGGGAAGTTCGACATCACCACGAGCACCTCCGAGGGCGGGGTGCCGGTCGTCAACGCCTACAGCAAGGACCTCGGCGACGACGACGGGGCCGCGCGGGCGAGCGTGGAGCGCACCGGGGAGATCGTGGACTGGCTGAGCGGCTACTTCGGGCCGTATCCGTTCAGCACGGCCGGCGGATACGTCCCGAACACCACCACCGGCTACGCGCTGGAGACCCAGACCCGGGTCTACTACAGCCCCAAGCAGTTCGCGAACGGCTCCAACACCTCGGTGGTCGTACACGAGCTGGCCCACCAGTGGTACGGCGACGACGTGTCGCTCAAGGGCTGGAAGGACATCTGGATCAACGAGGGCTTCGCCCGGTACGCGCAGTGGCTGTGGTCGGAGCACGAGGGCGAGGGCACCACGCAGGAACTCGCCGACTACGTGTACGCCTCCCACCCGGCCGACGACGCGTTCTGGACGGTCAAGCCCGGCGACCCCGGCCCGGACGACCAGTTCGACATCGCCGTCTACGACCGCGGGGCGCTCGCCATCCAGGCACTGCGCAACGCGGTCGGGGACGAGGCGTTCTTCCGCATCCTGAAGGGCTGGCCGAAGGAGCACGCCTACGGCAACGCCTCGGTGGCCGACTTCGAGCGCTACGCCGAGCAGGTCTCCGGCAAGCCGCTCGCCTCGCTGTTCGACACCTGGCTGTACCAGCCGTCGAAGCCGGCCGCGCCCGCGGCGCGCGCCGCGTCCCTGGCGACGGCGGACACGAAGGCGGCCCAGCCGAAGTCGTGGAAGAAGATCCAGGCGACGAACGGCCTCCACGACGCGCGCGGGCACTGACCGGAGGCCGGCTCAAGGTCTGCCTTCTCTGCCTTCCGCCGCCCGCTCGAGCAGCTCGGCCCGGCCTATCGACTCCGCCCGGGAGGCCGGGACCGTGCAGGCGTGAGCGCCCGCGACCGCGCCGTAGCGGGCGCAGGTCTCGGGAGGCTCGCCGGCGAGGCGGCCGTAGAGGAACGCGGCGGCGAAGGCGTCACCCGCGCCGTTGGAGTCCACCACCGCGGGCACTGACCGCAGGCCGGCTCAAGGTCTGCCTTCTCTGCCTTGCGCCGCCCGCTCGAGCAGCTCGGCCCGGCCTATCGACTCCACCCGGGAGGCCGGGACCGTGCAGGCGTGAGCGCCCGCGACCGCGCCATAGCGGGCGCAGGTCTCGGGAGGCTCGCCGGCGAGGCGGCCGTAGAGGAACGCGGCGGCGAAGGCGTCACCCGCGCCGTTGGAGTCCACCACCGGTGCGGGCGGCGCCACCGCGGGCACCCGGGACAGCTCGCCGTCGGCCAGCAGATACGCGCCCTCGGCTCCGGCGGTGGCGACGACCACCTCGGCCCGGCCCCGCTCGGCGATGCGCCGCATGGTGCGCTCGGGGTCGGGCAGCGCGGCGGCCGAGAGGAAGACGATGTCGGCGGCGTGGGCGAACGGCTCGTGGTACGGACTCTCGCCGTCCCAGTCGTGCAGATCCGTGGACAGGCTCACGCCCGTGGGGATCAGCGCCGGCAGGGCCTCGGCGCAGGGCTGGGTGATCGTCACGTGCACGTGCCGGCTCGCCCCGGCGAGCATGCGCAGCAGCTCCGGGGGGAAGCGGTCGCCGGGGCGGGCGCGGCTGGTGTCGTACAGGGACAGGCGGCGGCCGTCCGGGCCGACCAGGTTGACCGCCCGTTTGGTGCCCGCCGGCTGCGGGAGCGCGGTCAGTCCGATGCCGTGCTCGCGGTGCAGGGCGCGCACGAGGTCGCCCTCCGGGTCGTCGCCGAGCAGGTCGAGGTGGTGGGTGCGCAGGTCCAGCGCGGCGAGGCCCAGTGCGACGAAGTCGCCGGTCTGCCCGGCCCGGGTGCGGATCCCGGAGTCGATCATGTAGCTGTCGGCGTACGGCAGGGGCAGCTCGGGGACATGGATGATCGTGTCGACGCCGGCCCCGCCCAGCACCAGGACGTCCGTCGGGGGGTGAGTGCTCATCCGCCGCCCTCTTCGTGGTCGTACACCGTCACCGCGCGCTCTGCCGGGCGGGCCGGGAGGCCGTACGTGGCTGGTCGCGCAGTTCTCCGCGCCCCTGACCGTACACGGCGAGGCACCGGACCGTACCCGAACCGCCCTTGGCCGACGGCACGGTGGCGTCACCTCGGATGTACTTGATCTCCGACATGACGCCACCGTGGGCGATGCCACTGACAGTGGCGCTGAGCTGCTACTTCGTCAGCTGCGAGAGTTCGTCGTCGGTGCGGCGGTCCACCCGGCGGCGCACCCCGAACCAGCCGGCGACCAGCAGGACGGCGATCACCGGGATGAGCAGGACCGTCTTGCGGCCGACCTCGGGGTCGTTCCACATCATGCCGAGGCAGGCCAGCAGGAAGGCGATCGTGGCGATCTCGGTGAGGGGGCTGAACTTGAGCTGGAAGTGCGGACGGCTCACCAGGCCCGCGCGGGCGCGGCGCACGAAGACCATGTGGCAGACCATGATGATCACCCAGGTGCTGACGATGCCGAGGGAGGCGACGTTCAGCACGATCTCGAAGGCCTGGCTCGGCATCAGGTAGTTCAGGCCGACGCCGAGGACGCAGACCGCGCAGGTCAGCAGGATGCCGCCGTAGGGCACCTGGCTGCGGCTCATCCGCGCGGTGAACTTGGGCGCGGAGCCCGCCATGGCCATCGAGCGCAGGATGCGGCCGGTGGAGTACAGGCCGGAGTTCAGCGAGGACATGGCGGCGGTCAGCACGACCAGGTTCATCACGTCGCCGGCCGCCGGGACGCCGATCTTCGACAGGACCGTGACGAAGGGGCTCTCGTCGGCGGAGTACACCGAGCCCGGCAGCAGCAGGGCCAGCAGCACGACCGAGCCGACGTAGAACAGGCCCACGCGCCACATGATCGAGTTGACCGCGCGCGGCACGACCTTCTCCGGCTCGGCGGTCTCGCCGGCCGCGACACCCACCAGCTCGAGGGCCGCGTAGGCGAAGATCACGCCCTGCATGACCAGGACGACCGGCATCACGCCGTGCGGGAAGACGCCGCCGTGGCCGGTGATCACGCTCAGGCCGGGGGTGTGGCCGCCGACCTTGTGATGGGTGGCGAGCAGGAAAATGCTGATCAGCATGAAGCCTACGATGGTGGCGACCTTGATGATGGAGAACCAGAACTCCATCTCGCCGAAGATCTTCACCGAGATCAGGTTCACGGCGAGGACCACCGCGAGGGCGATCAGCGCCAGCACCCACTGCGGGATGGAGGTGAAGAAGCTCCAGTAGTGCGTGTAGAGCGCGATCGCCGTGATGTCGGCGATACCGGTGGTCGACCAGTTCAGGAAGTACATCCAGCCGGCGACGTAGGCGCCCTTCTCGCCGAGGAACTCGCGCGCGTACGACACGAAGGAGCCGGAGGACGGCCGGTACAGGACCAGCTCGCCCAGGGCCCGCACGACGAAGAAGGCGAACACGCCGCAGACCAGGTAGGCCAGGGCGAGTGCCGGGCCGGCGTTGTGCAGGCGGCCGCCGGCGCCCAGGAGGAGGCCGGTGCCGATGGCGCCGCCGATGGCGATCATGTTGATGTGGCGGGCCTTGAGGTCCTTGCTGTAACCGGCGTCGCCCGCGTCCGCGGGCGTCTGGGCCGCCTGCGCCGCCTGGGTGCGGGCGGTGGCCTGTGCCGATTCCACGGCGTCCTTGCTCACGGGTGGTTCACTTCCTGGTGCGCCCGGTCCTCGTGGGCCCGGGGGACGTGCAGGGCTCGGTCCGCACCACCCTGGTGAGTCGGGGCACAGACCGAGACAGCAGCTTCCCAGACCAGCGCCTGTCCACGCGGTGGTCCATGTCACACAGCGTTACTTCTCACACGATCAACTCAGCGTCCACACGACGTTCACCACAGGTTTCACACCCTTGGTGAGACAGCGATACTGCTGCACATGACCACCGACGTCGGGGACACGCCCCTCACCATCGACGAGCTGGCCGCCCGGGCGGGCGTCACGGTGCGCACCGTCCGCTTCTACGGCAGCAAGGGCCTGCTGCCGCCGCCGGTGATCGGCCCGCGCCGGGTGGGGCACTACGGGCCGGAGCACCTGGCGCGGCTCGCCCTGATCGAGGAGTTGCAGCGGCAGGGCATGACCCTGTCGGCGATCGAGCGCTACCTGCGCCGGCTGCCCGCGGACCTCTCCCCGCACGACCTGGCCATTCACCGCGCGGTGGTCGCCTCCTGGGCGCCGGACGAGGTGGAGACGGTGTCCCGGGAGGAACTGCAGCGGCGGGCGGGGCGGGAGCTCACGGACGAGGACCTGGAGCGGCTCGCGGCGATGAACGTGGTCGCCGCGGCGGAGGGCGACGCCTTCCGGGTCGACTCCGGGCTGCTCCGGCTCGGCGTGCAGCTGCTGGACGTCCCCCTGTCGCAGGAGGCGATCCTCGCGGCGCGCAAGGTGCTCGTCGAGCACTCGCGCGCCGCGGCTCACGAACTCTCCCAGCTCCTGCGCGGCGAGGTCGCGGAGCGTGACGCCCAGGACGTGAGGTCGCTGTCGGCGCACATGCACCCCTTGGTGGTGCAGGCGCTGCTGACGACGTTCCAGCGGTCGCTGCGCGAGGAGCTGAGCGAGTGGATCACCCGGTCAGGAACGGGCTGAGTCGCCGAACACCTCCCCCTTCTCGGCCTTCTCCACGAGCAGCGCCGGCGGGGTGAACCGCTCGCCGTAGCGCTCGGCCAGCTCACGCGCGCGTGCTACGAAACCGGGCAGGCCGCCTTCGTAGCCGTTGATGTACTGGAGCACACCGCCGGTCCAGCCGGGGAAGCCGATGCCGAAGATGGACCCGATGTTGGCGTCGGCGACGGAGGTCAGGACGCCCTCCTCGATCAGGCGCACGGTGTCCAGCGCCTCGGAGAAGAGCATCCGCTCCTGCATGTCCCGGAACGGGATCTCGTGGCCCGGCTTGGTGAAGTGCTCGCGCAGGCCCGGCCACAGCCCGGCCCGCTTGCCGTCCTCGGTGTAGTCGTAGAAGCCGGCGCCGCCGCTGCGGCCGGTGCGGCCGAACTCGTCGACCATGCGGTCGATGACCGCCTCCGCCGGGTGCGCGGTCCAGGTGCCGCCCGCCTCCTGAACCGCCCGCCTGGTCTCGCCTCGGATCTTGCGCGGCAGGGTGAGGGTCAGCTCGTCCATCAGGGACAGGACCTTGGCCGGGTAGCCGGCCTGGGCGGCGGCCTGTTCCACGGAGGCGGGTTCGATGCCCTCGCCGACCATGGCGACGCCCTCGTTGATGAAGTGGCCGATCACCCGTGAGGTGAAGAAGCCGCGCGAGTCGTTGACGACGATCGGCGTCTTGCTGATCTGCCGGACCAGGTCGAAGGCGCGGGCGAGGGCCTCGTCGCCGGTGCGCTCGCCCTTGATGATCTCGACCAGCGGCATCCTGTCGACCGGCGAGAAGAAGTGCAGCCCGATGAAGTCGGCCTGGCGCTCCACGCCCTCGGCGAGGGTGGTGATGGGCAGGGTGGAGGTGTTGGAGCACAGCAGGGCGTCGGGCGCGACGACGGACTGGATCTCCTGGAACACCTTGTGCTTGAGCGCGGTGTCCTCGAAGACGGCCTCGATCACGGCGTCGCAGCCGGCGAGGTCGGACGCGTCGGCCGTGGGCGTGATCCGGGCGAGCAGCGCGTCCGCCTTCTCCTGGCTGGTACGGCCCTTGGCGACGGCCTTGGCGCACAGCTGCTCGGAGTAGCCCTTGCCCTTGACGGCCGCCTCCAGGGAGACGTCCTTCAGCACGACGTCGATGCCCGCGCGGGCGCAGGAGTAGGCGATGCCGGCGCCCATCATGCCCGCGCCGAGCACGGCGACCCGGCGGACCTGGCGGGGCTCGATGCCCTTGGGGCGGTTGGCGCCGGAGTTGACCGCCTGGAGGTCGAAGAAGAACGCCTGGATCATGTTCTTCGCGGTCTGCCCGGTGACCAGCTCGGTGAAGTAGCGGGTCTCGATGGTGCTCGCGGTCTCGAAGTCGACCTGGGAGCCCTCGACGGCCGCGGCCATGATGGCGCGCGGGGCCGGGTAGGGGGCGCCGTTCGTCTGCTTGCGCAGGTTGGCCGGGAAGGCCGGCAGGTTGGCGGCGAACTTCGGGTTCGCGGGGGTGCCGCCCGGGATCTTGTATCCGGGGACGTCCCAGGGCTGGTGCGACTCGGGGTGGGCGTCGATGAAGGCGCGGGCCTTGGCGAGCATCTCCTCCTCGGTCGCGGCCAGGTCGTGGACCAGGCCGTTCTCCAGGGCACGGCGGGGGTTGTACTGGGTGCCCTGCAGCAGCACCTTCAGCAGCGCGTCGGTGATGCCCATCAGGCGCACGGTGCGGGTGACGCCGCCGCCCGCGGGCAGCAGGCCCAGGGTGACCTCGGGCAGCCCGATCTTGGAGCCGGGGGCGTCCAGCGCGATGCGGTGGTGGGAGGCGAGCGCGATCTCGTAACCGCCGCCCAGGGCCGCGCCGTTGACGGCGGCGACGACCGGCTTGCCGAGGGCCTCGATGCGGCGCAGCGCGCTCTTGATCGCGGTCGCGGTGTCGAAGACGCGCTGGGCGTCCTCGGGCCGGGCCTTGATCATGTCCTTGAGGTCGCCGCCCGCGAAGAAGGTCTTCTTGGCGGAGGTGTAGATGATGCCGCGGATGGAGTCCTTCTCGGCCTCCGCGCGCGCGGCGATCGCCGTGATGGAGGCCCGGAAGGCCTCGTTCATGGTGTTCGCGGACTGGTTGGGGTCGTCCAGGACGAGGGTGACGACACCGGTGCCGTCCTGCTCCCAGCGGATCGTGGTGCTCTCGGTCATGACAGTGTTCTTTCGTTGAGGTCCGGTGATTCCGCGGGGAGTTCAGATGCGCTCGACGACGGTGGCGATGCCCATGCCGCCGCCGACGCAGAGGGTGGCGAGGCCGTAGCGCTTGTCCTGGCGCTCCAGTTCGTCCACGAGGGTGCCGAGGATCATGGCGCCGGTCGCGCCGAGCGGGTGGCCGAGGGCGATGGCGCCGCCGTTGACGTTGACCTTGTCCAGGGTGAGGCCCATGTCCTTGACGAAGCGCAGCACGACCGCCGCGAAGGCCTCGTTGATCTCGACCAGGTCGATGTCGTCGACGGTGAGGCCGGCCTTGGCCAGGGCCTTGCGGCTGGCGGGGGCGGGGCCGGTGAGCATGATGGTGGGCTCGGAGCCGGAGACGGCGGCGGAGACGATCCGCGCGCGCGGGGTGAGGCCGTAGCGCTCGCCGACCTCCCTGGAGCCGATCGCGACGAGGGAGGCGCCGTCCACGATGCCGGAGGAGTTGCCCGCGTGGTGGACGTGGTCGATCTTCTCCACCCAGTGGTACTTCTGCAGCGCTACGGAGTCGAAGCCGCCGAGTTCGCCGATGTCCGCGAAGGACGGCTTGAGTTTCGCGAGGGAGTCGGCGGTGGTGCCGGGGCGCAGGTGCTCGTCGTGGTCGAGGACGACCAGGCCGCTGCGGTCCTTCACGGGGACGACGGAGCGTTCGAAGCGGCCCTCCTTCCACGCGGTGGCGGCGCGCTCCTGGGACAGGGCCGCGTACTCGTCGACGTCGCGGCGGGAGAAGCCCTCGATCGTGGCGATCAGGTCGGCGCCGATGCCCTGCGGCACGAAGTTGACGCTGAGGTTCGTCATCGGGTCGTTGAACCAGGCACCGCCGTCGGAGGCCATCGGCACCCGGGACATGGACTCCACACCGCCCGCGAGGACCAGGTCCTCCCAGCCGGAGCGGACCTTCGCCGCGGCCAGGTTGACGGCCTCAAGTCCGGAGGCACAGAAGCGGTTCTCCTGCACGCCCGCGACCGTGTCGGGCAGGCCGGCGGCGATCGCCGCGATCCGGGCGATGTCGGAGCCCTGGTCGCCGACGGGGCCGACGACGCCGAGCACGACGTCGTCGATGGCGGCCGGGTCGAGGCCGGGGAAGCGGTCGCGGATCTCGTGGATCAGCCCGACCACCAGGTCGATGGGCTTCGTGCCGTGCAGGGCGCCGTTCGCCTTGCCGCGGCCGCGCGGGGTGCGGATCGCGTCGTACACGTACGCTTCGGTGCTCACTGGTGTGCCTTTCGGGAGGGTGGGCCGAGCGGGGTGGCCGGGGTCAGCCGGCGTCGGTGACCGGGTCGTCGTTCACGGGTGCGGGTATTCCCCAGTCGCGCGCCACCGCGTCCGTGTCGGCGCCGGGCAGGGCGGGGCCGGTGCGGACGGAGGTGGGGGTGGCGGAGAAGCGGGGGGCGGGGGCCGGCTGGGTGATGCCGGCGTGGTCGGTGAAGGTGCCGCGGGCGGCCAGGTGCGGGTGGTGCGGCGCCTCGCGCAGCGACAGCACGGGGGCGACGCAGGCGTCGGTGCCCTCGAAGACCCGGGTCCACTCGTCGCGGGTACGGGACTTGAAGCGGGCGGCGACGCGCTCGCGCAGCTCGCCCCAGCGGGTGAGGTCCGTGTGGGCCGGTGCCAGGTCCTCCAGGCCGAGCAGGCGCAGGAACTCCGCGTAGAACCGCCCTTCCAGGGCGCCCACCGCCATGTACGCGCCGTCGGCGGTCTCGTAGGTGCCGTAGTAGGGGCAGCCGCCGTCGAGGAGGTTGGCGCCGCGCCGGTCCTGCCAGCCGCCGGCCGCGAGCATGCCGTGGATCATCGCCGACAGGTGGGCCGCGCCGTCCACGATGGCGGCGTCGACGACCTGTCCGGCGCCGCTCACGCGCGCGTGGTGCAGGGCGGCCAGCACGCCGACGACCAGGTAGAGGGCGCCGCCCGCGTAGTCGCCGAGCAGGTTGGCGGGGAAGACCGGGGGCTCGTCCGGGCGGCCGGTCATGCCGAGGGTGCCGGTGAGCGCGATGTAGGCCACGTCGTGGCCCGCGCGGTCGGCGAGCGGGCCGTCCTGGCCCCATCCGGTCATCCGGCCGTAGACCAGGCGGGGGTTGCGGGCGTGGCACTGCTCGGGGCCGACGCCGAGGCGCTCGGCGACGCCCGGCCGGTAGCCCTCGAGGAGGACGTCGGCGCGCTCGGCGAGGTCCAGCACGCGCGCGGGGCCGTCGGGCGCCTTCAGGTCGATCACGACCGAGCGCTTGTTGCGGTTGGTCACGTCGTAGGCGGGGTCGATCCCGAGGCCGGGGCCGCCCGGGCGGTCCACCCGGACCACGTCCGCGCCCAGGTCGGCGAGGAGCATGGCGGCGAACGGGCCCGGCCCGATGCCGGCCAGCTCGACCACGCGCACGCCGGAGAGCGGCCCGCTGCCCGGCGCCGCCGGCGTCCCTGCCGTCGTCATGCTCTGCTCCCCAGCGTGTGTGACACAAACGATGTAACACCGGTGATGCTAAGAACGTGTTCCACCGGACACAAGACCTAACGAGCAAGCGCTTAGTCGAGTGCCCGGAGCCGCGCGGATCACCCGGGAGAGTGAGAGGCGCGTGTGCCGGGACCGGTTTCGAGTGCCGCGGCGCGCCGCCCGCGGCCAGTGGCGGGGCGCCGGGGATGCCCGGTCAGGCCACGGGCGGCGCGGCCGAGGCTCTGCGGCGGCCAGGGCGCGGTGACGACGCTCCTCCGGGCGGCGGTCCCGGCCACGGGCCATGCCCGCCGGGGCCCGGCGGTCCGAGCGCGGACGCGCGGACTGTCTCCCGTTTTGTCAGGGCGTTCCTGGCTGCGGCCACCACTGCCTCCGGGCTGGTC
This sequence comes from Streptomyces sp. NPDC007189, assembly GCF_040703635.1. NCBI lineage: Bacteria > Bacillati > Actinomycetota > Actinomycetes > Kitasatosporales > Streptomycetaceae > Streptomyces > Streptomyces sp. NPDC007189. The sequence continues at coordinate 446,503 of NZ_JBEYEY010000003.1, read as the reverse complement.
GTCGGCACTCGCACTCCTCACGCTAGCCTCAGCCACCGACAGCGGCGCGGGCTGCGGGACCAAGGGGTGTCATGAGCAGGCTGAACGGGACGGACCGTCCTTACGACCTCGTGCTCTTCGGAGCCACCGGCTTCGTCGGCGCCCTCACGGCGGAGTATCTCGCCGCGCACGCGCCGAAGGACCTGCGCTGGGCGGTGGCCGGCCGCAACGAGGGCAGGCTGGAGCGGCTCCGCGACCGGCTGCCCGGCGCGGAGGAGATCGGCGTGCTGCGGGCCGACGTGAGCGAGCCCGCGACCCTGCGTGCCCTCGCCGAGCACGCGCGCGTGGTCGCCACCACCGTCGGGCCGTACGTGCTGCACGGCGAGGACCTGGTCGCCGCGTGCGCGGACACCGGCACCGACTACCTGGACCTGACGGGCGAGCCGGAGTTCGTGGACCTGACGTACGTCCGGCACGACGCACGCGCGCGGGAGACGGGCGCGCGTCTGGTGCACGCCTGCGGCTTCGACTCCGTACCGCACGACCTGGGCGTGTACTTCACCGTCCGGCAGCTGCCGGAGGGTGTCCCGCTCACCGTGGACGGCTATGTGACCGTCGACGCCGCCTTCTCCGGCGGCACCCTGGCCTCGGCGCTGAACCAGTTCGCCCGCGGCCCGCAGCTGCTGGCCGCGGCGCGCGAGCGGCGCCGGCACGAGCCGCGGCTGATCGGGCGCCGGATCACGGCGGCTCCGGGCGCGCCGCAGTTCGCCGGGGAGGTGGGCGCGTGGGCGCTGCCGCTGCCGACCGTCGACCCGCAGATCGTGCGCCGCTCGGCCAGGGCCCTCGACCGGTACGGCCCCGACTTCCGCTACCGGCACTACGCGGCGGTGCGGCGGCTGCCGGTGGCTCTCGGCGGGGTCACCGCCGTCGGCGCGGTGCTGGCGGCCGCCCAACTGCCGCCCGCGCGGCGCTGGTTGTCAAACCGGCTGCGGCCGGGGGACGGGCCGCGCGTGGAGCGGCGGGCACGGAGCCGGTTCGCGGTGCGGTTCGTCGGCGAGGGCGGCGGCCGGCGCGTGTTCACGGAGGTGGCGGGCGGCGACCCCGGATACGACGAGACGGCGAAGATGTTCGCCGAGGCGGCCCTCAGCCTGGTCTTCGACGACCTCCCGCCCACGGCCGGACAGGTCACCACGGCGCAGGCGATGGGCGACACCCTGACCGAGCGGCTGCGCGCCGCCGGGATCACCTTCCGGGTCGCGGCCACGGACCCGGGTGCCTCCTGACGCGTTTGAGACTGTTCGAGAATCTCGCAGCGGACGCCACCGGGCACCTCGGCCCCTCGCCGTGCGTTCAGCGCGTGCCGCAGCCCCGTGCCGCCTCGCGCAGCGCCCGGCGGCACAGGGCGTCCGCCCGGCGGGTGGTCTCCGGCAGCCGGTAGCGCGGGGTCAGGGCGAGGGTGTGGGCGACGGCGTTGTCCAGGCTCACCCGGTGGCCGACGGAGACGAAGACCGGTTTGACGCCGTCGCGGGTGCGCAGCGCGCGCCCGACCTCCTCGTCCCCGGCGCGCAGCGGGGCCGCACCGCCCCGCCGCGGGCCGGGTTCTTCGTAGGTGAAGGTGAACGGGTTCTTGGCGACGCCGATGACCGGCAGGCCGGTGAGCACGCCGAGGTGGCTCGCGAGGCCGAAGCGGCGCGGATGGGCGAGGCCGTAGCCGTCGCACACGACGAGCCCGGGCGGGCAGGGCAGCCGCTCCAGGGCGGCCCGGACGGTGGGGATCTCGCGGAAGGCGAGCAGGCCGGGCACGTACGGGAACGAGACCCGGCCGACGGCCGTCGCCTCGGCCACCACGTCCAGGGTGACGGCGTCGAGCACGACGGCCGCCGCTGCGACGAGGTCGTGCTCGTCGTCGTAGGCGACGTCGACACCGGTGACCCGGCCGGTCCCGGGCTCGGGTCCCGGCTCGTCGAGCACCACGCGCCCGCGCAGTTCGTCCTGCACCGCGCGGGCCTCTTCCTCGGTCGCGGGCCAGCCCGCGGGTACGCCTACGGTCGTCATGGTGACGTCGACTGTACGGTCGTGCGGCGCCCTGCCGGAGCCCGGGGGTAGGCTCGCGATCATGTTCGTGCTGGACCTGACCTACACCGCGCCCCTCGACGCCGTCGACGCGCTGCTGCCGGACCATGTGGCCTGGCTGGAGGAGCAGTACGAGAAGGGCTTGTTCCTCGCCTCGGGGGGCAAGAACCCCCGGGACGGCGGGGTGATCCTCGCCGTCGCCGAGGACCGCGCACGCATCGAGGAGGTCGTGGCGGGCGACCCCTTCCTCACCGGCGGCGTGTGCACGTACCGCATCACGGAGTTCACCGCCACGAAGACGGCGCCGGAGCTGGCCCGCCACCGGCGGACCCCGGACTGATCGTCGCGGTTATCCCTTCTTGGCGTTCAGCGCGCGCTGCAGCTCGTCCTTGTTCATGTGCGAACGGCCTTCGATGCCGCGCTGCTTCGCCTCGTTGTACAGCTGGTCGCGGGTCGGGCCGTGCGAGCCGACCCGGTTGCCGGACCGCTGACCGCCGCGCTTGCCGGACGACATGTCCTGCGTGGAGCTGCGGCTCGCGGTCTTCGATTCGCCGGAGCGGGCGCGTTCCTTGTTGACCGTCCGCGCGGCGATCTCCTTGGCGCGTCCGGTGCTCTCGCCCCGGTCCTGCGCGCTCTTCTTGATGTGCTCGTACTGGCGCTCGCGCTTGGCGCTGGAACCGGCCGGCATGATCGCTCCCTTCCTGTGCGGCGGGCCTGCGCAAGGGTCTTGCGCCGGTCCTTTGCTGCGGGAAACGAGTACCCCCGGTTCCGGGCGTCTACCTCAGCGTTCCAGCCGCGCCACCCTGCCCTGCTCGCCGGCCGCCCAGCAGCCGAGGTCGGCCGTACAGTCCACGGTGTCGTACGAGCCGGTGTCGATCGTGCGCCAGGTGCGGCCCGCGTCGGTGGTGAGGTCGGTGCCGGTGGGGCCGACGGCGAGCGCGGCGGTGCGGCTGTGCGGGAGCCAGGCGGCTCCGGAGCGGTAGGCGGGCGGGGGCGTGGCGGCCGGGGTCCAGGTGCGGCCGCCGTCGGCGGTGACGGCGGCGGCCTGGGGCGAGGGCTGGTCGGGGCGGTAGTCGCCGCCGACGGCGAGGCCGTGGTCGCGGTCGCGGAAGGCGAGCGCGAAGACGCCCTTGGCGGGATCGCCGGCGGGCAGCGGTGTGGCTGCGGCCGTCCAGGTCGCTCCGCGGTCGGCGGAGTGCAGCACGCGCGCGTGGGCGCCGCCGCCGGTGGCCAGCCACACGTCCTCGGGGCCGGAGGTGACCAGGCACTGTCCACTGGCGGCGAAGCCCGCCTCGCCGTCCAGGGCGGGCGGCATCCCGGTCGAGGGCAGCACCCGCCAGGAGCGGCCGCCGTCGCTGGTGGACAGGATGCGGAACCGTCCGTCCACGGGGTCGCTCATCGCCAGGCCGTGCCGGCGGTCGAAGAAGGCCATGCAGTCGTAGAACGCGGCGGGGTCGGTGTTGCGGAAGGGCTCCGTCCAGGTCGCGCCGCCGTCCTCGGTGCGGTACACGCGCGACGCCTCGCCCTCGCCGATGGCCAGTACCACGGCGTGCCGCGCGTCGAACGGCTCGACGTCCCGGAACTGCAGGTCCTGCGCGCCGGGCGGAGAGACGTTCCGCCAGCTCGCTCCGCCGTCCGTGGTGCGCAGCACCGTGCCGCCGGTTCCGGCCAGCCAGGCGGTGCGCCGGTCCACGGCCGCGAGCCCCCGGAAGCGCACCTGCGGGGTCCCCGGGTCCTTCGGCGCCCAGTGCACACTCCCCTGCCCGAGCGGCGCGGCCTCGGCCGCCGGCACGGTCAGCGCGGCGAGCGCCGCCCCGCACGCCACCCCCGCCGCCACCAGTCTGCTCGTGCGTCCTGTGCGTCGTGTGCTCCCCATGCGCCTCATGGCGGGCGAAGCTAGCCCACCGGGCGGGTGCCGTCCAGAGGTCAACTGCCCGTCGCGTGGGCGAAAACGACCAGCGCCCAGGGGTGCATGAATGCGGTGACCGAGGTCACTCGTGGTGCGTGTGCACGGATCGGCCGGATCCGTCGTCTCTTCCAGTGCCGGGTGGCGCACACCCGGGCAGTCCAGCCGTCACGAGGGAGCAGGGCGTTGTCCACCGTCATCGAGCAGCCCGTAGAGGCGCGGCTCGTCGCCGCCGCACCGCGTATGCCGAGCATTCCCGCCACGCTGCGCTACGACCGAAGCGATCCGTTCGCCGTCGTCATGACCTTCCCGGCCCCGGCCACCCTCGAAGGCGTCGAGGTGCGCTGGACCTTCTCCCGCGAGCTGCTCACGGCCGGGCTGCAGGGGCCCGAGGGGCACGGGGACGTGCGGGTGCGGCCGTACGGCTACGACCGCACGGTGCTGGAGTTCCACGCGCCTGAGGGCACCGCGATCGTGCACGTGCGCTCGGGCGAGATCCGGCGCTTCCTGGAGGCCTGCAGCGAACTCGTGCCCGTAGGTCTGGAACACCTCCAGCTGGACCTCGACCAGGACCTGGCCGAACTGATGCGCGACGCCTGCTGAGCCCGGCCGAGGCCGCTTTTAATTGCGTTGACAGCCCTCTGCTGCCCCTTCTACCGTCTGTCTCGGTCCTGTTGCCGTCGATTGGAGAAGGACGTTGCTCGTCTGAGGTCCTGAGACATCGCGTCGCACCGTTCGGGTGTGCGCGCGGCGTTGCGACCTCGGCGTCCGAGCCGTCCTCCGGCACAGGCCTTTTTTCGTGGCCTCTTCGCCCCACGGCCCTTCGGTTTCCGCCTCGCGGTGTCTCGACATGCGCTCACCGACCGCACGAACCCCTGCGAGGCCCTCATGTCATCTTCCCTCACCGCTACGTCCCTGTCCTTCGCCTGGCCCGACGGCACGGCCGTCTTCGACGGCCTCGACATCGCCTTCGGCCCCGGCCGCACGGGCCTCGTCGGCAGCAACGGTTCGGGGAAATCGACCCTGTTGAAGCTGCTGGCCGGGGAACTCACCCCGGCCGACGGCACCGTCAAGGTCTCCGGCGAGATCGGCTACCTGCCGCAGAACGTCACCCTCGACACCGCGCTCCGCGTCGACGAGGTCCTCGGCATCGCCGGCCGGCGGGCCGCACTGCACGCCATCGAGGCGGGCGACACCGCCGAGGAGCACTTCGAGACGCTGGGCGACGACTGGGACGTCGAGGAGCGCGCCCTCGTCACCCTCGGCGAGCTGGGCCTCGGCCACATCGGCCTGGACCGCACCGTCGGCGAGGTCTCCGGAGGCGAGTCCGTGCTGCTGCGGCTGGCCGCGCTGCTGCTGCGCCGCCCGGACGTGCTGCTGCTGGACGAACCCACCAACAACCTCGACCTGTACGCGCGCCGCCGGCTGTACCAGGCCGTCGCCGCATGGCCGGGCGTGCTGGTCGTCGTCAGCCACGACCGGGAACTGCTCGACCTGGTCGACCAGATCGCGGAGCTGCACTCCGGGGAGGTCACCTGGTACGGCGGCACCTTCTCGGCGTACCAGGAGGCCCTCGCCGTGGAGCAGGAGGCCGCCGAACGGATGCTCCGCGTCGCCGAGGCCGATGTGCGCAAGCAGAAGCGCGAACTGTCCGACGCGCAGATGAAACTGGCCCGCCGCAAGCGGTACGGGCAGAAGATGTGGGACGCCAAGCGCGAACCGAAGATCGTCATGGGCGCCCGCAAACGCGCCGCCCAGGAGTCCGCGGGCAAGCACCGCATCATGCACGAGGAGCGGCTCGCCGAGGCCAGGGAGCGCCTGGACGAGGCGGTCGAGGCGGTCCGGGACGACGACGAGATCCGCGTCGACCTGCCGTACACGGCCGTACCGCCCGGCCGGCAGGTGCTCACCCTGGAGAACCTGGCCATGGCCTACGGCGCGCGGGTGCGGGGCATCCTCGATCTGCGCGGCCCGGAGCGGATCGCGCTCGTCGGCCGCAACGGCGCCGGGAAGACGACGCTGCTGCGGACCGTCGCCGGGGAACTGGCGCCGGTGTCCGGCGAGGCACACGCGCACGTGCCGCTGCGTTTCCTGCCCCAGCGGCTGGACGTGCTGGACGAGGACCGGACGGTCGCCGAGAACGTGGCCCGGTTCGCGCCGGACGCCACCAACAACAGGGTCCGGGCGCGCCTCGCCCGCTTCCTGTTCCGGGGCGCGCGGGCCGACCAGAAGGCGGCCACGCTGTCGGGCGGCGAGCGGTTCCGGGCGGCCCTGGCCGCGCTGCTGCTCGCCGAGCCGGCGCCCCAACTGCTGCTGCTGGACGAGCCGACCAACAACCTCGACATGGCCAGCGTGCGACAGCTGACCTCGGCGCTGGAGTCGTACGAGGGCGCGCTGATGGTGGCCAGCCACGACCTGCCGTTCCTCGAGTCGGTCGGCATCACCCGCTGGCTGCTGATGGAGAAGGGGGAACTGACGGAAATCACGCCGGACGACGTCGCGCATCTCAGGAGGGCCACAGCCTGACAACGAGGGTTTTGTCCAGGCCACCGGGGCCTGCATGATGACGGATCGGTGCCGCCTACACCGGCACCACCACCGCACCACCGATTCGAAAGGCCCCTCGTGCCCAGCAAGAAGGCCCTCGTCCGCCGCCCCAGCCCCCGCCTCGCCGAAGGCCTGGTGACGCACATCGAGCGGGAGAAGGTCGATGTCGGGCTCGCCGTCGAGCAGTGGGAGGCCTACGTCGAGGCCCTGCGCACGCACGGCTGGGAGACGATCGAGGTCGACCCGGAGGACGACTGCCCGGACTCGGTGTTCGTCGAGGACACCGTCGTCATGTACAAGAACGTGGCGTTGATCACCCGGCCGGGCGCGGAGTCCCGGCGCATGGAGACCGTCGGCGTGGAGGAGGCGGTGGCGCGCCTCGGCTGCTCGGTGAACTGGATCTGGGAGCCGGGCACGCTGGACGGCGGTGACGTGCTGAAGGTCGGCGACACGGTGTACGTCGGCCGCGGCGGGCGCACCAACGCGGCCGGTGTGCAGCAGCTGCGGGCCGCGTTCGAGCCGCTGGGCGCGCGCGTGGTGGCCGTGCCGGTGAGCAAGGTGCTGCACCTGAAGTCGGCGGTGACCGCGCTGCCCGACGGCACGGTGATCGGGCACATCCCGAAGGTGGACCGCCCGTCGCTGTTCCCCGGCTTCCTGTCGGTGCCGGAGGAGTCCGGCGCGCACGTGGTGCTGCTCGGCGGGCACAAGCTGCTGATGGCGGCGAGCGCCCCGAAGACCGCGGAGCTGCTGACCGATCTGGGGCACGAGGTGGTCACCGTGGACATCAGCGAGTTCGAGAAGCTCGAGGGCTGTGTGACGTGCCTCTCGGTGCGGCTGCGGGAGTTGTACGCCTGACGGGCGCTCTCGTCGCTCCGGCGGCCCCGGGATCCGCAGGTCCCGGGGCCGCCGGCGGGTCCGCGGGCGTGCGGCGACGGCGCGGGGACACGCGGCGGTCGGGGTGAGTACGGCCGCGCTGATCAGCGATCTTTACAGCGACCTTAACCTACGGCTTCGTAACCTACGGTTTCGTAGCCTACGATCACGTAGGTTACCGGCACCGCTCGCCGGACCGTCCCCCTTCTCCCCCGTTGTCGGCGTCCCCCTGGAGTTCTCGTGACGATCACTTCCCCTCACCTCGGCAGCACGTCCGCATGGACCGACGCACGACTGCTGTTCGCGCTGGAGGAAGTGGTCGAGAAGGAACTGAACCGGCATCTGAAGGTCGCCAAGGACTGGATGCCGCACGAGTACGTGCCGTGGAGCGACGGCCGCAACTTCCCCGGCCTGTTCGAGGACGGCGAGGCCTGGGACAAGGAACAGTCCAAGGTGACCGAGATCGGGCGTATCGCCCTCGTGGTCAACCTGCTCACCGAGGACAACCTGCCGAGCTACCACCACGAGATCGCCTCGCTGTTCGGCCGCGACGGCGCGTGGGGCACCTGGGTGCACCGCTGGACGGCCGAGGAGGGCCGGCACGGCATCGTGATGCGCGACTATCTGCTCGCCTCGCGCGCGGTGGACCCGGACAAGCTGGAACGTTTCCGAATGTCCCACATGAGTGAGGGTTTCGAGTCCGACAACCGGCACTCGATGCTCCACTCGATCGCCTACGTCGCCTTCCAGGAACTGGCCACCCGCATCTCGCACCGCAACACCGGGCACCAGTCCGGAGACCCGGTCTGCGACCGCATGCTGGCCCGCATCGCGACCGACGAGAACCTGCACATGGTCTTCTACAGGAATCTGCTGAAGTCCGCGTTCGAGCTGGCCCCCGACCTGACCATGCAGGCGGTCCGGGACGTCGTGGTGAACTTCCGCATGCCCGGCCACGGCATCCCCGGCTTCGAACGGGCCGCCGCGCAGATGGCCATCGGCGAGGTCTACAACCTGCGCATCCACCACGACGACGTGCTGCAGCCCGTGCTGCGCCACCTGAAGGTCATGGAGATCGACGGCCTCGGCCCCGAGGGGCGCCAGGCGCAGGAGGAACTCGGCCTGTTCCTGGGGGGCCTGGACGCGGAGGCCGCGAAGTTCGACGAGAAGCTGGCCGCCCGCAAGGCCCGGATGGCGGGCCGCGCCGGAGTCTGACGCCAGGCGCCGGCGCCGGCCGGTCGCCCGGCGGGCGCCGTTTGCGCCCTTGACGGGCGCTCCCCGCGGGTGGGTGGCCGGACGGCGTCGGCATCACCGGCTGCTTCGGCTCCGGTGGGGATTTGCCTCGGCTCCACACCGGCGTCCGCTTCAGTTCGGCATCCGCCTAGACTCGGCCTGGGCGCCCGCTTCGTAGCTCGGCATCCGCTTCGACTCGGCGTCGGAGTCCGCTTTGGTTCGGCATCCGCTTCGACTCGGCGTCGGCGTCCGCTTTGGTTCGGCATCCGCTTCGGCTCGGCGTCGGCGTCCGCTTCAGCTCGGCGTCTGCCTCGGCCCGGCGTCGGCGTCGGCGTCGGCGTCGGCGTCGGCGTCGGCGTCAGTGGGACGTGCGGCGCAGGGCGAGGCGCTCCTTCTCGGACAGGCCGCCCCAGACGCCGAACCGCTCGTCGTTGGCCAGCGCGTAGTCCAGACAGGCCGGCCGCAGCTCGCACATGGCGCAGATGCGCTTCGCCTCGCGCACCGAGCTGCCGGGCTCGGGGAAGAAGAATTCCGGCCCGGTCTGCGCACACAGGGCCTGCGCCTGCCAGGCCTCGTCGGCCGGGGTGATCGCTTCGAAGTGCATGGCCAGGATCGTGCCGTGCGGCGAAAAACGTTCGATCAACGCCGGGTCAACGCGGCCGGGCAGGGCCTCCGGCCGACCCGATGATGCTCCCCGGCACCGCACCGGCGCACGGCGGCGCGCGGGCCCGGGACAAAGACCCGGCGAGCGCGGTCGGTCACCCACCGAGAGAACGGACGCGGCCCGGCGCGTCGCGGCGCTCCGGCCGCGATTGTCAGTGGGGGGTGCCAGACTCGGCAGTGCTAAGGACGGGACCCCTTTCGAGGAGGGCGAAGATGCTCACCACCCGTTTCGTCGACGGCGCTCCGAACTGGATCGACGTCGCCACTCCCGACATCGACGGCGCCGCCTCCTTCTACGGCGGTCTCTTCGGCTGGCAGCTCCAGTCGGCCGGGCCGGAAGCCGGCGGCTACGGCTTCTTCCAGCTGGGCGGCAGGACCGTCGCGGGCGGCATGCAGTCCGGCCCCGAACAGGGACCGCCGTCCTGGACGGTGTACTTCCAGAGCGCGGACGCGCAGGCCACCGCCAAGGCGACCGAGCAGGCCCACGGCAGCGTGCTGGTCCAGCCGATGGACGTGATGGGCCAGGGACACATGGCCGTTCTGGCCGACCAGGCGCACGTGCCCTTCGGGATCTGGCAGCCGGGCCGGACCAAGGGCGTCGACGTGGCGAGCGAGCCCGGCTCGCTGTGCTGGGTCGAGCTGTACACCCCGGACATCGCGGCGGCCGCCGCCTTCTACCACCAGGTGCTCGGCCTGGAGACCTCCGCCGCGCCCTTCCCTGGCGGGACGTACACCTGCGTCAATCCGTCCACGGGCGGGGAGGACGCGATGTTCGGCGGGATCGTGCCGCAGGCCGACGACCCGTCCGAGGCCGGGAGCAGCCCGTACTGGCTGCCGTACTTCGAGGTCGAGGACACGGACTCGGTGGTGGAGAAGGCGCAGCAGCTCGGCGGACAGGTGCGGATGCCGGCGACGACCATGGAGGGCATCGGCCGCATGGCCAAGCTGACCGACCCCTATGGCGCCCGCTTCGCGGTCATCAAGAGCGAGTCGCAGCAGGGGTGAGACGGCCGGCCGACTTCGCCGAGCCCACCGGCTGGGCGCACGCCCGAACGAGCGTGCTCGGTCCTCCCCGTGCGATGGCTAGGCGGACGCCCGTCGTATCAGCGTGGTCGGCAGGATCACGCCCCCGTCGGGCGTTTCGTCCGCCGCCGCCCGTGTCCGGTCCCGGTCGCCGGTGCGCTCGCCGCCGTCTCCCCGCTCGCGGCCGTCGGACAGGCCGCGGAGGAGCAGGCGGGCCATGAGGCGGCCCATCCCCTCTATGTCCTGACGGACCGTCGTCAGCGGTGGGTCGGCCTCCTCGGCGACGGGCAGCATGTCGTCGAAGCCGATCACGGCCACGTCCTCGGGCACCCGGCGGCCGCTCGCGCGCAGCACCCGCAGGGCGCCGAGTGCGGTGAGGTCGTTGGCGGCGAACACGGCGTCCACGTCCGGGCAGCGGTCGAGGAGCTCGCGCATGGCGCGTTCGCCGCCGGCCGGGGTGAAGTCGCTCTCCACGACGAGCCGGGGGTCGTACCCGCCCGGCACCTCGCCCATGACGTCGCGGTAGCCGTCGAGCCGGTCCACCGCCGACGTCTGGTCCAGGACGCCGGTGAGGTGCGCGACGCGACTGCGGCCGAGTGCCACCAGATGCCGTACGGCCGCGCGTGCCCCGCCCCGGTTGTCGCAGTCGACGTACACTACGTCCGGGACCTTCCCCGTGCAGCGGGCGGCGACGGCCGCGCGGCCGTCGTCGCCCCAGCCGGGCCGTCCGCCGAACACGGTGGGCACCCCGGCGTCGTGGATGAGGCCGGGCAGCGGGTCGTCGAGGTGCAGGGAGAAGACCAGCGCGCCGTCGACGTGGCCTCCGGCGAGATACCGGGCCACGCGCGCGTGGTCGTCCCGGCCCTCGGTGAGCAGCAGCACCAACTGGTTGTCGTGGGCGGTCAGTTCCTTGCTGATGCCGCGCAGCTGCAGGGCGAAGAAGGGGTCGGCGAAGACCCGGGTCTCGGGCTCGGCGATGACGACGGCGACGGCGTCGTGCCGCCGGGTGACAAGGCTGCGGGCCGCCTGGTTGGGGACGTAACCCAGCTCGGCGACGGCCTGCCGTACCCGCTCGGCCAGGGGCTCGCGCACCCCGTCGCCGCCGTTGACCACCCGCGACACCGTGGCCCGGGACACTCCGGCCCGCGCGGCCACGGCCTCCAGCGTGGGACGCGACACTGCCTCGGTCACTTCGGGACTCTCCTCATCGGCGGCTGCAGGTCAGGATAACCGCGAGCGGGCGGACCGACGGAGCCGCGAGGGAGGGACGCCCTGGCCTTGGCCGGCCCCACCACAAAGCGGCGTGCGTGCCGGGCCTTTCCCAGCGCCGTGCACATGGCGCCCCGGATCACTCCCGGCTGCGCGCCGCTGTCACGACGTCGGCTCCTGGCGGGCCCGGCTCGGCTGGACGCGTTTGGGCTCGCCGGGCATCTTCGGATACTCCGGCGGGTACGGCAGATCGCCCAGCCCGTGGTCGTGTTCGTCCCGGCGGGCCAGCTCCAGCAGGGTCTCGAGGGAGTAGGCGTGCTCGTCCATGTCGGCGTGGACGTCACCGACTTCGGCGAAGCGGGCCGGCATGGTGGCGAGGTCGAAGTCGGCGGGGTGGGCGACGCCGACCTCCTCCCAGCGCAGGGGTGCGGAGACAGTGGCGTTCGGGCGGGGGCGCACGGAGTAGGCGGAGGCGATGGTGCGGTCGCGGGCCGTCTGGTTGTAGTCCAGGAAGATACGGCGGCCCCGTTCCTCCTTCCACCACTTGATCGTCACCCGCTCGGGCATCCGGCGTTCCATCTCCCGGCCGACGGCGATCGCGGCGCGGCGCACCTGGGTGAAGGTCCAGCGCGGTTCGATCGGGACGAAGACGTGCAGGCCCCGGCCGCCGGAGGTCTTCGGCCAGCCGCGCAGCCCGCCGAACTCGTCGAGGACGGCGCGCAGTTCGTGGGCGGCGCGGGCCGCGTCGTCGTAGTCGGTGCCGGGCTGCGGGTCGAGGTCGATGCGCAGTTCGTCGGGGTGGTCGACGTCCGTGGCGCGTACCGGCCAGGGGTGGAAGGTGAGCGTGCCGTACTGGGCGGCCCAGACGACGGCGGCCTGCTCGGTGGGGCACATCTCGTCGGCGCTGCGGCCGCTGGGGAAGGTGATGTGGGCGGTCGGGATCCAGTCGGGCATGCCCTTCGGGGCCCGTTTCTGGAAGAACCACTCGCCGCCGACGCCGTCCGGGTAGCGCTCCAGGGTGGTGGGGCGGTTGCGCAGGGCGCGCAGGATGCCGGGGCCGACGGCGATGTAGTACCGGGCCAGGTCCAGCTTGGTGAAGCCCCGCTCCGGGAAGAAGACCTTGTCCGGGCTGGACAGCCGTACGGTCCGGCCGTCCACCTCCAGTTCCACCGCAGCACCCATGCGGCCACGGTAGGCGCACCCCGCGCCGCTCGCATACCGGGCGGCGCGGGACGGATGCGAGCAGAATCGGTGTCATGGATCTCCCCGTCATGCCGCCCGTGAAGCCCATGCTCGCCAAGTCGGTGGCGAAGATCCCGCCGGGCATGCACTACGAGGCCAAGTGGGACGGGTTCCGTTCGATCGTGTTCCGGGACGGGGCCGAGGTCGAGCTGGGCAGCCGTACCGGCAAGCCGTTGACGAGGTATTTCCCCGAGCTGGTCGGGGCGCTGACGGAGCGGGTGCCCGAGCGGTGCGTGCTGGACGGGGAGATCGTGATCGCGCGCGAGGGCCATCTGGACTTCGACGCGCTGACCGAGCGGATCCACCCGGCCGACTCCCGGGTGCGGATGCTGGCCCAGAAGACCCCGGCGTCCTTCGTCGCCTTCGACCTGCTCGCCCTGGACGACGAGTCCCTGCTCGACGTGGCCATGACCGACCGCCGGGCCCTGCTGGAACGGGCGCTCGCCGACGCGACACCGCCGGTGCACGTGGCGCCCGCGACGACCGACATCGAGGTGGCGCAGCACTGGTTCGAGCAGTTCGAGGGCGCGGGACTCGACGGCGTCGTCGCCAAGCCGCTCGACCTGCGCTACCGGCAGGACGAGCGGGTCATGTTCAAGGTGAAGCACGAGCGGACGGCGGATGTCGTCGTGGCCGGGTACCGGTTCCACAAGAGCGGCCCGGTGGTCGGCTCGCTGCTGCTCGGCCTGTACGACGACCGGGGCGCTCTCCAGCACGTGGGCGTGTCGGCCGCTTTCCCCATGAAGAAGCGGGCCGAGTTGGTCGAGGAGCTTCAGCCGCTGCGCATGGACGACGTGGCCGGGCACCCGTGGGCGGCCTGGTCGGACGAGGCCGCCCACGAGACGGCCCGGCTGCCCGGCGCGCCCAGCCGCTGGTCCGGCAAGAAGGACCTGTCCTGGGTGCCGCTGCGGCCGGAGCGGGTCGCGGAGGTGGCCTACGACCACATGGAGAACGGGCAGCGTTTCCGGCACACCGCCCGCTTCCGCCGCTGGCGCCCCGACCGCACACCGGAGAGCTGCACCTACGCCCAGCTGGAGGAGCCGGTGCGCTACGACCTCGCGGAGATCCTCGGCGAGAAGGACCGGGGCTGACGGCCGGCCTCAGGGGCGCACGAGGATCAGCAGTGCACGAGGCTCACGGCTGCATGAGGATCTTGATGGCGCCTTCCTGCTTGTGCTGGAACATGTCGTAGGCGTGCGGCGCCTCGGCGAGCGGCAGCCGGTGGGTGGCGAAGTCGTCGACGCCGAGCGGGTCGTCGTCGATGAGATACGGCATGATCTCGTCGGTCCAGCGGCGGACGTTGGCCTGGCCCATGCGCATCTGGATCTGCTTGTCGAACAGGGTGAGCATCGGCATCGGGTCGGCCATGCCGCCGTACACGCCGCTCAGTGAGATGGTGCCGCCGCGCCGGACCAGGTCGATCGCCATGTAGAGGGCGCCGAGCCGGTCGACGCTGAAGCGTTCCGCGAGGGGCCCGCTGAGCTTGCGGGGCAGCAGCCCGGTGGCGCTCTGGGCGAGCTTGGCGGCGGCGCTGCCGTGCGCCTCGGTGCCGACGGCGTCGATCACGGCGTCCGGGCCCCGGCCGCCGGTCTCGTCGCGGATGGCGTTGACCAGCGTCTTCTCGTCGTCGAAGGCCCTGAGGTCGTAGGTCTGCACGCCGTCCCGCTGGGCGCGGGCCAGCCGTTCCGGCACCAGGTCCACGCCGAAGACGCGCTCCGCGCCGCGCACCCTGGCGATCCGGCAGGCCATGGCGCCGATCGGGCCGAGGCCGAGGACGGCGAGGGTGCCGCCGGGCGGTACGGAGGCGTACTCGACGGCCTGCCAGGCGGTGGGCAGGACGTCGGAGAGGTAGACGAAGCGGTCGTCCGGCGGGCCCTCGGGCACCTTCATCGGCCCGAACTGCGCCTGCGGCACCCGCAGATACTCGGCCTGGGCGCCGGGCACCGAGCCGTACAGGCGGGTGTAGCCGAACAGGGCGGCGCCCATACCCTCGCCGGTGACCTGGGTGGTCTCGCACTGGGTCGGCAGCCCGGTCAGGCACATCCAGCAGGTGCCGCAGGCGATCTGGAACGGCACCACGACCCGGTCGCCGGCCTTGAGGTCCGGCACGGCGGGGCCGACCTCCTCGACGATGCCCATCGGTTCGTGCCCGAGGATGTCCCCCGGTGTCATGAACGGCGTGAGCACCTCGTACAGGTGCAGATCCGAGCCGCACAGTCCGGTGGACGTGATCCGGATGACGGCGTCGGTGGGCTCCTCGATCCGCGGGTCGGGCACGTCCTCGACCCGGACGTCCCGCCTGCCCTGCCAAGTGACTGCCTTCATGGGGTCGCGCTCCCTCGCTCGCGTGGGCGTTTCGCGGTGGCGCCCGGGTACCCGGGGCCACCTGCGCCGAACCCCCTCCCGGCCGGGCCGGCCCGCACCACCGCGCGCGTGTATGGCCAGCGACGACCCGATGAGCGCACAATCGGACAAACGAACGGGGGGCATCGTGGGCGAAAGACACAGAGCGCGCATAGGACGCGCGACACCGCGGGCGGCCGCGCTGACCGCTTCGCCGAGCCTGGCCCTGGTCTTGGCCTTGGGCCTGGCTCTCTCCCTCCTGGCGGGCTGCACCCACCACGGCCCGGGCGACGCCCGCCCCCCGCGGCACACCCCCACCGCTCCCCCGCCGTCGCCCCCGCCCCCGGCTCCCTCGGCCACGGCGGCCGGGTCACCGCTGGCCGTGAAGATCGACAACGTGTCCGCGGCCCGCCCGCAGACGGGGCTCGACGCCGCCGACGTGGTGTACGCCGAGCAGGTGGAGGGCGGCCTGAGCCGGCTGATGGCGGTGTACGCGACCCGGCTCCCCCGGACGGTCGGGCCGGTGCGCAGCGCCCGCGCGTCGGATCTGGAGCTGCTGCGCCAGTTCCACCGGCCGACGCTCGCCTTCTCCGGCGCCCAGCACAAACTGCTTCCGCTGATCGACAAGGCGCCGCTGCGGGCGGAGTCCCCCGACGAGGCCCCCGCCGCCTACTACCGGGGCAGCGGCAGGGCCGCCCCGCACAACCTCTACGTCCACCCCGGCAAGCTGCTGCCGTCCGCCCCGGGCAAGGCGGCGCTGACGACCGGCTTCCGCTACGGTCCGGCCCCGTCCGGCGGCACCCCCACCGCCTCGCGCACCGTCCGCTACCCGGCGGCCCGCTTCGGCTTCACCTGGTCGCCGGCACGGCACCGCTGGCTGGTCGCGATGGACGGCACGCCCACGACGACCACGGACGGCGCGCGGGTGGCGGCGGCGACGGTCGTCGTGCAGTACGTGAAGATCACGGCCTCCCGCTATCACGACGTGCTCGGCAACCACACGCCGTCCACCGAGACGGTCGGCTCGGGGAGGGCGCAGGTGCTGCGCGACGGCCGGTCCTTCGACGCCTCCTGGTCCCGGCCGGCCGCGACGGACGGGACGACGTTCACGGCGGCGGACGGCAGCCGGATGAACTTCGCCGACGGCCAGGTGTGGGTGGTGTTCGCGCCGGCGCCGTGAGACGCCGGGGTGCGTCGGCTCGGTGGCCGGACCGCTCCGCCGCGGCACTGTGAGATGCCCGTGTGCGTCGGCCCGGCGGCCGTGTCCCTCCGCCGACCGGCGCCGTGACGTGTGGCCGCGTCGGCACTGCCGCTCCCGCGCGGTCAGCCCTGCGCGGCGAGGGGCTCGGCCGGGTTGCGCAGGTCCTCCGCCGCGTCCGCGACCCGGCGGATCAGGTCGAAGAACACGGTCTGCTCCTCGGCGGACAGCGGCGCGAGGAAGACCTGGTTCATCCGGGCGGTGCGCACGGTCAGCCTGCGGTGGGTGCGCAGCCCTTCGTCGGTGAGCCGGAGCAGGAAGCGCCGGCCGTCCTGCGGGTCGCGCACCTTGTGCAGCAGGCCGCGGCGGCCGAGCCGGCTGATGACCTCGGCGACGGTCGACCGGTCCAGCCCCACCCGCTCCCCCACGGTCCGCTGGTCGAGGCCCGGCTCGGCGACGAGCGCGTTCATGACCGCGAACTGCGGTGAGGTGATCTCCTCGGAGACCATCGTGTTCCACAGCAGGTAGTGCGCCTGCTGCAGCCGCCGCGCCAGGTGCCCGGGATGGGTGGTGAGGTCCACCGCGGCCATGTGCACTCCCCTGATCGATTCGTAGGTGCACTGAACAATACCCGGCACCCCGACCTCATGTCGCCCGCCCGAAACCGAGAAAAGGTGAGGTCTTGACGGTTTCGCGCGGCGGTGGCAGCGTGAGGGACACCTCGCTGAAATACTCAGTGCCCTGATTAATTGCGAAGAGATGGGGCTTCACGTATGGACAAGGTGGTCGCCACGGCCGCTGAGGCGGTGGCCGACGTGCCGGACGGCGCGTCCCTCGCGGTCGGCGGGTTCGGGCTGAGCGGCGTGCCGAACGTGCTGATCCAGGCGTTGTACGAGCGCGGAGTCGGCTCTCTCTCGGTCGTCTCCAACAACTGCGGGGCCATGGACACCGGTCTCGCGGTGCTGCTGGCAGCGGGCCGGATCGCCCGGGTGACCGGCTCCTACATCGGCGCCAACAAGGAGTTCGCCCGCCAGTACCTGGCCGGGGAGCTCGAGGTCGAGCTGATCCCGCAGGGCACGCTGGCCGAGCGGCTGCGGGCCGGCGGCGCCGGGATCCCCGCGTTCTACACGCCGGCCGGAGTGGGTACGCAGGTCGCCGAGGGCGGGCTGCCCTGGCGGTACGACGGCTCCGGCGGGGTCGCGCTGGCCTCGCCGGCGAAGGAGGTGCGGGAGTTCGACGGCGCCGAGTACGTCCTGGAGCGCGGCATCCGCACCGACTTCGCGCTGGTCCGGGCGGCGCGCGGGGACCGGCACGGCAACCTCGTCTTCAACAGGTCCAGCCGGAACTTCAACCCGCTGGCCGCGATGGCCGGGCGGATCACCGTCGCCGAGGTCGAGGAGCTGGTCGAGCCCGGCGCGATCGACCCCGACGCGGTGCATCTGCCGGGCATCTTCGTGCAGCGGGTGGTCGCCCTCGCCCCCGAGCAGGCGGCGGACAAGAAGATCGAGCGGCGGACGGTGAGCGGCTGATGGCCTGGACACGCGAACAGATGGCCGCGCGGGCGGCGCGGGAGCTGCGGGACGGCCAGTACGTCAACCTCGGCATCGGGCTGCCCACACTGATCCCCAACCACCTCCCCGAGGGCGTCGAGGTCGTCCTGGAGAGCGAGAACGGCATCCTGGGCACCGGCCCCTACCCCACCGAGGACCAGGTCGACCCGGATCTGATCAATGCGGGCAAGGAGACCGTCACGGTGCTGCCGGGCGCGTCCTTCTTCGACTCGGCGCTGTCCTTCGCGATGATCCGGGGCGGGCACATCGACGTGGCCGTGCTCGGCGCGATGCAGGTGTCCGCCGGCGGCGATCTGGCCAACTGGGCGGTGCCGGGCAAGCTGGTCACGGGGATCGGCGGGGCGATGGACCTCGTCCACGGCGCCCGGCAGGTGATCGTGGTGATGACGCACACCGCGAAGGACGGTTCCCCGAAGATCCTCAAGGAGTGCACGCTGCCGCTCACCGGCAAGGCGTGTGTGAACCGGGTCATCACGGATCTCGCGGTGCTGGACGTCACCGAGCAGGGTCTCGCCCTGGTCGAGTGCGCGCCGGGTGTCACCGTCGACGACGTCGTCGCCCGCACCGACGCCGAACTCATCATCACGGAGAACCTGCTGTGAACGCGATCAACACGGTGTACGTCGTCGACGCCGTCCGCACCCCCATCGGCCGCTACAACGGCGCCCTCGCCTCCGTACGCCCCGACGACCTCGCCGCCCTCACCCTCCGTGAACTCCTCGCCCGCACCCCGGACCTGGATCCGGCCCGGATCGAGGACGTGTACCTCGGCAACGCCAACGGCGCCGGCGAGGAGAATCGCAACGTCGCCCGCATGGCCGCCCTGCTGGCCGGCCTGCCCACCTCCGCGCCCGGCGTCACCGTCAACCGGCTGTGCGCCTCCGGTCTGGAAGCGGTGGTCCAGGCGGCCCGCGCCATCGCCGTCGGCGACGCGCACATCGCCGTGGCGGGCGGTGTGGAGTCCATGACCCGCGCCCCCTACGTCCTGCCCAAGTCCGACCGCCCGTTCCCGGCCGGGCACACCGAGCTGTACTCCACGACCCTCGGCTGGCGCATGGTCAACCCCCGGATGGACCCGCAGTGGACCGTCCCGCTGGGCGAGTCGGCCGAACTGATCGCCGACAAGCACAAGATCACCCGCGAGCAGCAGGACGAGTTCGCCCTCGCCTCCCACCGCAAGGCGGCCGCCGCCCGCGAACAGGGCCTGTTCGACGCCGAGTCGGTGCCCGTGCCCGTCCTGCGGCGCAAGGGCGAGCCCGAGCCGTTCACGCAGGACGAGTCCGTACGGCCCGACGCCTCGCTCGCCGCGATGGCCCGGCTCAAGCCGTCCTTCCGTACGGAGAACGGCACGGTGACCGCCGGGAACGCCTCCCCGCTCAATGACGGCGCCGCCGCCCTGCTCCTCACCGACGAGGAAGGCCTGAAGGCCACCGGCCGTGAACCGCTGGCCCGGATCTCCGCGACCGGCGTCCACGCCGTCGACCCGCACTACTTCGGGCTCGCCCCCGTCGAAGCCGTCAACCGCGCCCTCGCCAAGGCGGGCAGGACCTTCGCCGACCTGGACGTGCTGGAGCTGAACGAGGCCTTCGCCGCCCAGGTCCTGGGCTGCCTGGCCGAGTGGCCCGAGTTCGACCCGTCGGTCCTCAACCCCCAGGGCGGCGCCATCGCGCTCGGCCACCCGCTCGGCGCCTCCGGCGCCCGCCTCGCCGGCACGGTCGCCCACCAGCTCGCCCGCCGCGGCTCCGGAACCGGCGTGGCCACCCTCTGCATCGGCGTGGGCCAGGGCCTCGCCCTCGTCCTCGAACGCTGACCCCTAGGACTTGCCATGACTCTCACCCAGCAGGACATCGACCAGGAGATCGCCGCCGAGCACGCGGCGTACGAGAAGCGCGTGGCCGACGGCGCACCCGTCGAGCACCACCCGCGCCGCGACTACGCGCCGTACCGCTCCTCGGTGCTGCGCCACCCCAAGCAGCCCCTGGTCGCCATCGACACCGCCCAGGACCCCGAGATGGTGGAGCTGCGCTCCCCCGCCTTCGGGGAGCGCGACATCACCGGGATCGACAACGACCTCACCCGGCACCACCGCGGCGAACCGGTCGGTGAGCGGATCACCGTCTCCGGGCGGCTGCTCGACCGCGACGGGCGACCGGTGCGCGGTCAGCTGATCGAGATCTGGCAGGCCAACTCGGCCGGCCGCTACGCCCACCAGCGCGAGCAGCACGACGCCCCGCTCGACCCGAACTTCACCGGCTTCGGCCGCACCCTCACCGACGCCGAGGGCCGCTACCACTTCACCACCATCCAGCCCGGCCCCTACCCGTGGCGCAACCACGTGAACGCCTGGCGCCCGGCGCACATCCACTTCTCGGTGTTCGGCACGGCGTTCACGCAGCGGCTGGTGACGCAGATGTACTTCCCGAACGACCCGCTGTTCCCGTACGACCCGATCCTGCAGTCGGTGACGGACGACGCGGCCCGGCAGCGACTGGTCGCCACCTACGACCACAGCCTGTCGGTGCCCGAGTTCTCCCTCGGCTACCACTGGGACATCGTGCTGGACGGCCCGGCCGCCACCTGGATCGAAGAAGGACGCTGACCGCCATGACGAAGACCGACACGAGCAGCCCGGAGCAGGTGCTGCCCACCCCGTCCCACACGGTCGGCCCCTTCTACGGCTACGCCCTGCCCTTCCGCGGCGGCGAGGAGATCGCCCCGCTCGGCCACCCGGACACCGTCACCGTGCACGGGTACGTCCTCGACGGCGCGGGCGAGCCGCTGCCGGACGCGCTCGTCGAGCTGTGGGGTCCGCGCCCCGACGGCACGGTCCCGCAGGTGGACGGCTCCATCCGGCGCGATCCGGCCACCGGCGGCTATCTCGGCCGCAACGGCGTGGAGTTCACCGGCTGGGGCCGGATCCAGACCGACGCCGACGGCCACTGGTACGCCCGCACCCTCCGCCCCGGGACCCGCGGCCGGGGCGCGCCGTACCTCAGTGTCTGCGTGTTCGCCCGCGGTCTGCTCGTGCACCTGTTCACCCGGATCTATCTGCCGGGCGACGAGGCCGCGCTCGCCGCCGACCCGCTGCTCACCCGGGTGGGCGAGCGGCGCGACACGCTGATCGCCGTCGAGGAGGGCCCGGCCGCCTACCGTTTCGACATCCGCCTTCAGGGCGAAGGCGAGACGGTCTTCCTGGAGTACCAGTGACACCTGACCACAGGGACGGCGACACCGGCCTGCTCGCCCCCGGGTGGGCCGGCTCTCCCGCCGCCGACGCGACCGGCGACAGGGCGTATCTGTGGGCCCTGCTGGATGCCGAGGCCGCCCTGACCCGGGCCCAGGCCGCGCTCGGCCTCGCCCCGGCCGAGGCCGCCGAGGCGGTGACCGGGGCGGCCGACCCCGCCCGCTTCGACGTGCGCTCCCTCGCCGAACGCGCCCGCGCCGGCGGCAATCCGGTCATCCCGCTCGTCGCCGACCTCACCGCCGCCGTGGGCGAGCCGTACGGCCCGTATGTGCACCGGGGCGCGACCAGCCAGGACATCCTGGACACCGCGCTGATGCTGGTCGCCGCGCGCACCCTGGACCTGCTCCTCGCCGACCTCGGCCGCACCGGGCGCGCGCTGGCGGACCTGGCCGTCGCACACCGGGACACGCCGATGCCGGGCCGCACCCTCACCCAGCACGCGGTGCCGACGACCTTCGGCCTGAAGGCGGCCGGCTGGCGGTCACTCGTCCTGGACGCCCGGGACCGCGTCACGGCGGTGCGCGAGGCACTGCCCGCCCAACTCGGCGGCGCCGCCGGGACCTTGGCGGCCTTCCAGGCGTACGGCGCCCAGGACCCGGCCGCGCTGACGGCGGCGTACGCCCGCGAAGTCGGGCTGGCCGCACCGCGGTTGCCCTGGCACACCCTGCGCACCCCCGTCGCCGACCTGGCCGGCTGTCTGGCGTTCACCGCCGGCGCCCTGGGCAGGATCGGCGAGGACGTGCTGACCCTGTCGCGCACCGAGATCGGCGAGGTGACCGAGGGCAGCGGCGGCGGCTCGTCCGCCATGCCGCACAAGGCCAACCCCGTGCGCTCCACCCTCCTTTCGGCCGCTGCCCGACGCGCCCCGCAGCTCGCGGCCACCCTGTACGGCTGTGTCGCCGCCGGGGACGAACGCCCGGCCGGGGCCTGGCACGCCGAGTGGGAGCCGCTGCGCGACCTGCTCCGGCTGACCGGCGGCGCGGCCCGGGACGCGGCCGAACTCGCCGCGGGCCTGAGCGTGAACGCCGACGCCATGCGCCGCGATCTGGACCTGACCCGTGGACTGATCGTCTCCGAGCGGCTGTCCGCCGTCCTGGCGCCCCGGCTCGGCCGCGCCCGGGCCAAGGAGCTGCTCACCGCGCTCGCCCGCCGCACCCACGCCGAGCACCGCTCGCTCGGCGAACTCCTCGCCGAAGAGCCCGAGTTGAAGGACCTGGACCTGGCCGAGCTCACCGACCCCGCCCGCTACACCGGTTTCGCCGGTGCCCTCACCGACCGTGCCCTGGAGCGACGTTGACCGAGAAACTCCTCAACCACCGGATCGAAGGCCCGGCTTCGGCTCCCGCACTGCTGCTCGGCCCCTCGCTCGGCACCTCGTACGCCCTGTGGGACGCGCTCGCGCCCGAACTGTCGGCCCGTCACCGGGTGGTGCGCTGGGACCTGCCGGGGCACGGCGGTTCCGCGCCGGAGCTGATCGGTCCGGGCGCGACCGTCGCCGACCTCGCCGCGCTGGTGCTGGACCTCGCCGACACGCTCGGCATCGACCGGTTCGCCTACGCGGGCGTCTCCCTCGGCGGCGCGGTCGGCCTGCATCTGGCCGTGCACCACCCCGACCGGCTGACCTCCCTGGCGGCCATCTGCACCTCCGCCCACTTCGGCGGCGAGACGCCCTGGCGGGAGCGGGCGCAGCGGGTGCGCCGCGAGGGCATGGAGTGGCTGGCAACGAGCGCCGACGCACGCTGGTTCACCCCCGGGTTCACCGTGCCGGGGCTGGTCCGGGACCACCGGGAGGCCGATCCGGAGGCGTACGCCGCCTGCTGCGACGCGCTCGCTGCGTTCGACCTGCGCGACCGGCTCGGCGCCATCGCCGTACCGACGCTCCTGGTGGCGGGCAAGCAGGATCCCGCGACACCGCCCGCGCACCTGCGGGAGATCGCCGACGCGGTGCCCGGCGCGACGCTGGTGGAGCTGCCCGGCGCCTCCCATCTGGCGCCCGCCGAGTGCCCGCGGGCCGTGCTGGCGGCGCTGCGCACCCAGCTCGACGGGCCGCCGGCGAGCGGGATGGCGGTGCGCCGTGAGGTGCTGGGCGACGCGCACGTGGACCGGGCGCAGGCCCGGCAGACCCCGTTCACCGCCCGGTTCCAGGACTTCATCTCCCGCTACGCCTGGGGCGAGATCTGGACCGATCCGACGCTGTCCCGGCGCGAACGCAGCATGATCACGCTGACCGCGCTGGTCGCCCACGGGCACTACGACGAGCTGGCGATGCACGTCCGTGCCGCACGGCGCAACGGGCTCACCCCGGAGGAGATCGGCGCGGTGCTGCTGCAGACCGCCGTGTACTGCGGGGTGCCGGCCGCCAACTCCGCGTTCGCGACGGCCCAGCGGGTGCTCGACGAGGAGGACGGCGAAGGAGGGTGACCCTGCCGGTCGTAGCTTCGCCAGCACCTCCCTCGCGGCGCCGGGCCGTGCCTAGGGTGGAAGCATGTCCACCATCCTGATCACCGGCGCCACCTCCGGACTCGGCCGGTACGTCGCCTTCGAACTGGTCCGTTCCGGCCATGTCGTGCTCGCCCACGGCCGGGACCGGAACCGCACCGAGCGGCTGGTCGCGGAGCTGCGCACCGAGGGCGAGGCCGAGGCGTTCGTCGCCGACCTGGCGCGGCTGGCCGAGGTGCGCGAGCTGGGCGCACGGGTCGCCGAGGCCCGTCCGGACCTCGACGTGCTGATCAACAACGCGGGGATGGGCGGCGGCACGCCCGGTTCCGGGCGGGAGCTGAGCGCCGACGGGCACGAGCTGCGGCTCGCCGTGAACTATCTCGCGCCCGTCGTCCTCACCCGGTCCCTGCTGCCGGTCCTTCGGTCCAACGCGCCGGCCCGGATCGTGAACGTCGGCTCGGCCGGCCAGGAGCCCCTCGACTTCACCGACCCCGAACTCAGCCGCGGCTACACCGGGATGGCGGCGTACTGCCGCAGCAAGTTCGCCCTCGCCGCGCACACCTTCACCCTCGCCGAGGAACTCGCCGGCAGCGGGGTCTCGGTGAACGTCCTGCACCCGGCCACCTTCATGGACACCGCGATGGTCCGCGAGAGCGGGATCGCCCCGTGGAACTCGGTCGCCGACGGCGCGCCCGGCGTCCTTGCGCTGGCTACGCAGGATGTGGGCAGCGGGGGCTACTACGACGGGACGCGACGGGCGCGGGCGCACGAGGAGACGTACGACCCGCAGGTGCGCAAGCGGCTGGCGGCGGTCACGGAGCAGTTGCTGACGGTGTGAGGGCTGCGGTATGCGTCGACGGCATACGATCTACGGGCGCCCGTACACCGACGCCTGCATACAGCAACCGGCGGATCGTATGCGGACGCCCGCATACCGTCGCCTGCCAGCGGGATACCGCACACCGCATGCAGCCACAGGACGGCGGCATACCGGCGTCTGCATACCGTCGTCCGCCTACCGCAGCCCGCGCCCCGTCTCCAGTACCTCCCTCGCGCGGGCCGCGAGGCCTTCCGCGCCGCAGGCCCGGGCGAGGTCGAGTCCCCGGCTCAGTTCCGTGGCGGAGCGGGCGGAGATGCCGTACTCGACGCGGGCCGCCGCGTGTTCGTACTGGCAGGGTGAGGATTCCAGGTAGGCGACGGCCTGCGCGGCGAGCTGGGCCGCGCGGCTGCCGGTCTCCAGGGCGGCGGCGCAGCGCAGGGCCTCGCCGAGGGCGGTGTCCGTGCCGAAGCGTTCGGCCTGCCGGCGGGCCTCGGCCGCGAGGTGGGCGGCGCGCTCGGGGTTCTGTCCGGCGAGGGCCTTGGCGAGGTCGATGGACCACGGGGACAGGACCGGGTTGTGGCCGCCGCGTGAGGCCGCGGTCTTCTCCGCTGCCTCGAGTTCGTGTATGCCGTCCTCGGTGCGGCCGACGGCGAGCAGCAGCCGGCCGCGCACACAGCGGATGTCGGGCAGCACGATCGTGGACGGGTAGGGCGGTGCGAAGCCGTACTGCTCGGCGATCGACCAGGCCTCGTCGGTACGGCCGCGGGCGAGCAGGGTGTCGACCAGTCCGCAGGCCGCCGACCAGTACAGCGGCAGGCGGCGGCCGACGCGTTCGGCGAGGACGAGGGCCTCGCGCAGGGTGGACTCGGCGTCGCGCAGCCGGCCCTGCCTGCGGTAGGCGAGCCCGAGGAAGGCGTTGGCGAGGGAGAGGTGGCCTCCGCGCCAGCCGGCCGTGGTGTAGACGCGCAGGGCCTCGGCGAACAGGCTCTCGGCGCGGTCGAGCCGGTCGGCGTAGGCGTACGCGCTGCCGAGCATCATCAGCAGCTCGATGCCCCACTCGGGGTCGGTCCAGCCGAGGCCGGGGGCGAGGCGGCCGTTGACGAGGGCGCGGTCGCACAGGTCCAGGACCTCCTCGGCGCTCTCGCCGTGGGCCATGGCGTCGAAGCCGCGCAGGATGAGCAGGGCGCGTTCGGAGTTGTCGCGGCCGGTGCAGGTGCTCGCGAGTTCGGCGAGGCGCCGGGAGCGGGCCGGGGAGACGGTCTCGCCGTGGATGGCCTCCCACATGAACTGCACGGCCTGCAGCCGCATCCGCACGGGGCCCGGTCGGTGCCGGGCGGCCTCGGCCTCGACCGTGCGGACGGCCTCTTCCAGCTGGTCGTTGTGGAGCAGCGCCTGGGAGAGCCGGACGACCGCGTCGACCCGGCGTTCGGCGTCGAGGCCGGGCATGCCGAGGGCGTGCCGGAGGTGTTCGACGGTGACGGCGGGCGCGGTGAGCAGGGTGGCGCAGCCCAGTTCGTACAGGACGTGCGGCTGGACCTCGGGGAGCGGGGGTTCGCGCAGGGCGCGTTCGAGGCAGGTGCGGGCGGCGTCGGGGGCGCCGACGGCGAGGTGTTCGCGGGCGGCCTCGCGCAGCTGCTCGACGAGTTCCTCGTCGCCGTCGGGGTGCACCTTCAGCAGGTGCCGGGCGGCCTGGGCGGCGCCGCGTCCCAGCTCGGTGATGAGCTGGGCGGCGACGCCGTGCATGGCGGTGCACACGCCGGACGGGATGGAGTCGTAGACGGCGCTGGCGATGAGCGGGTGGACGAACTCCAGCTCGCCCTCCTCGCGTTCGCCGCCGGCCGCGGGGTCGGGTGCGGTGAGGATGCGGGCGGTGCAGAGCAGGTCGGCGCAGTGCCGGGCGACGGGCTCGTCCATGGTGGCGAGGCGGGCGACCGTGTCGACGGTGATGCCGGTGCCGAGGATGGCGGCCGCCCAGGCGAACTGCGTGGCCTCCAGGCCGAGTTGCTTGATCCGGTCGACGAGTCCGCCGCCGCGTGCGGCGCGGTTGAGGGCGCGCAGTTCGCCGGCCCTCGCCTCGACCGGCTGCACCTCGCTGTCGCGCACCTTGGCGAGGAGTTCGGTGGTCTCGTAGGGGTTGCCCGCGGTGACGGCCCAGACCTCGCGGCAGAAGGCGTCGTCGGCGTGCCGGCCGAGGGCGGCGCGGGTGAGTCCGGCGGCGGCTTCGGGGGTGAGGGCCTTGAGGTTGCCGACGGGGCGGCCCGCGGCGGCGGCCACGGCGTCGAGGTGGCGGGCGCTGTCGCCGCCGGTCTCGCCGGGGCGGCGGGCGACGACGACGAGGACGGAGAGGTCGTCCAGGCGCTCGGCGAACGCGGCGAGCCAGCGCAGGGTCTCCTGGTCGGCCCAGTGCGCGTCGTCGATCAGCAGCACCAGCGGCCATTCGCGGCGGGCGAGCCGGCGTACGGCGGCCACGAGGCCGTCGCACACGTACTGCGGGTCGGCGCTGGCCTCCTGCGGGTGGGCTATGCCGAGCGCGGGGCCGGCGATGTCGTACCAGTCGCCGAGGTACTCGCGGGCCTCCTCGGGGAGTAAGGACAGCAGGGCGGGCTGGAGCAGCTGGCGTACGACGTTGAACGGGACGGACCGCAGGGTCTCGGCGCCGCGCGCGGACCACACGGTGCAGCCGCGGCGTTCGGCGATGCGGCGGATCTCGGCCAGCAGGGCGGTCTTGCCGATGCCCGCCTCGCCGCGGAAGACCAGCAGACCGCCCGCGGACGACTGGTCGGCGCACAGGAGGTCGAGTGCCCGCGTGACGGTGGCGAGTTCCGCGTCCCGCTCCCACAGGGAAGCCGAGGCAGCCGCCGGCGGCCGTCCCTCCGTCATCCCGTTCCCTCCCCAGGTCGCCCGAATGACGTACACGCCCGAGCGTAGCCGTCCGGTGGGACGCGTGGTGGCCGCACGGGGCAGGTGTTGCCCCGGCGGGTGAAAGCGGGTGCCGGTGGGCGACGTTCGCGCGGGCCGCGCGCCTGCTCGGCGGCGCAGAGAGCGTCAACCGGGGCGGCCCGGAAGCCGGTTCTCCGTGCGCTCCCGCGAGACCCAGGGGGCGCGCGGTGGCGGTGTGGAACGGTCTGGAGCGGTGGGCAGAAAAAAACCGGGGGCGAAATGTCCGGTCCGGTGGTTTGGCGGCGGATCCTCTCATCCCGCTTTCACCGACGCCTCATACGGTGGGGTCATGACGCAGGTGACTCCTCCGGGGTGGTACCCCGACCCCGGGCAGACGAACGACGGCCCGCCCACCGAGCGCTGGTGGGACGGCAAGGCCTGGACGGACCGGACCCGCCCCGCGGGCACGGCCGCCGTATGGGGTCCCCCGCCACAGCCCCCGGGGGCCGGCGCCCCGCAGCCGGCACAGCCGGCGGCGCCCTCGGCCGCGCCGGCGTACGGCGGGCAGCCCGGTTATCCGGCGTATCCGCCCTACCCCGCACCGCCGCCGGGCGGGCCGCGGCGCGGGCTGCGCACGGGCATAGCCGTGACGGCGGCGGCCGCTGTGCTGGCGTGCATCGGGGTCGGCGTGTGGGCCCTCACCAAGGACACCGGCGGCGGCGCCGACGACCGGGCCGGGTCCCGGCAGGGGGCGGCGGGCGGACCGGACGGCGGTCAGGGCGGGCCGGGCGGCGGCTTCGGCGGCCAGGGCGGGTCCGGCGGCTCGGGGGGTTCCGGGGGGTCGGGCGGCTCCGGCGGCCAGGGCGGCTCCGGCGGCGCCTCGCCGTCGCCGAACGAGTCCGCGGCGCCCAAGGTGCCGGGCGGCGGCAGGGTGCCGGACCCGGTCAACGGCATCAGCCTGCCGGTGCCGAAGGGCTGGACCGGGCAGGTGCTCAGTGTCGGCGCGCAGGTGACGTCCGACCACTCCTACAAGTGCCCGGGCGACGCCTCGCAGCCCTGCACCGCGGGCGGCGCCTACTCGGCTCCGGCGCAGGCGCTGGGCACGAAGGGCGACACGGCCGAGGAGGTCGCCAAGGCGGACATCGCGGCCAACGCCAAGGAGTCGTACGGCGGCAAGGTCTACGGCGGCATCACCTCGCACCAGGTGCTGGGCTCCGGCGCGGTGACGGTGGCCGGGCAGAAGGGGTACATGGTGCGCTGGAAGGCGGTCACCAGCAAGGGCGCCGACGGCTATGTGGAGTCGGTCGCCTTCCCCTCGCCCGACGACGCCAAGCAGATCGTGGTGGTGCGTTTCGGCATCGACGTCGGGCAGAAGACGTCGGTCGTCGACGAGATCCTCAAGGGGATCGAGGTCTCGTCCTCCGGCGGCAGCGGCCAGGACGTCTGACCGCCGGCCCGGCAAGGCCGCGCCCGTACGTGTGCGGCCGGGCGGGGCACCCTCCGCTCAAGAGGTGCCCCACCCGGCCGGTGGTGCGCGCCGCCCCCGTCCCCACGGTGCGGCGCGGACAGGTCACCGTTCCGTCATCCCCTGAACGGCGGCCTGGTCTCGGGTCAGCGCTCGTCTCCGGGCGGCCCTTCGGCCAGTCCGAGCGCGGGCAGGGCGACGGCCTCGACGAACCGGCTCAGATAATCGGAGTCGGCGTACTCGCCGCAGAGCACCGGCCGGACGCGCAGCACGCCGAACATCATGGCCGGGACGAACTCCAGCGCCGGATGACCGGCCCTGATCTCGCCCCGGTCGACGCCCCGCGCGAGGATCTCCTGCAGCGCCGCGATCTCCGGGTACACCAGCGCCTCGCGCAGCGCCTGGGCCAGTTCGTGGTCGGCGGTCACCGCGGGCCCCAGGGCCTGCAGCAGCTTGGTGTCCTTGCCGGACCAGTCCCCCGCGGCCCGCGCGGCCTGGCGCAGGTCCTCTGCGAGCGATCCGGTGTCGATGCCGGCGAACCGCACCCGGCGGCTGGCGCGCAGCGCGGCGGCGACGAACTGGGGCTTGGTCTTCCACTGCCGGTACAGCGTGGACTTGCTGCACCGGGTGGTGGCGGCGACGCCCTCCATGGTGACGGACTCGTAACCGCACTCGCGGATCTGGTCCAGCACGGCGTCGAAGAACTCCCGCTCACGCTCGGGCGTGATCTTGGAGCGGCGCGAGGCGACGACCGTGTCCGGTCCGTCCGCGGCCTGCGACGTCATGCGCTGCTTCCCCTCACTCGTGTCCGGTGGTGACTTCGGCACGGCCCCGCTGAAGCGTCGTTCGAGCCGGGCTCGAGCCGGGCCTTGGAACCTGCGGTTCCAGTGTGTCGTACGTCAACCCATACGCCAGTGTACCGGTACTCGACCGTATCGGTACACTGGCGTATCGGTACATGGCCGTATCGGTACGAGGACGTATCGAAGAGCCCCGGCCCAGCGCGGGGGTTCGTCCGCACCACCACACGCACCACCGTCAGCGAAGGGGCCGGGGGATGACTGCCCGAACCGCGCCTGCAGAGGCAGCGCCCAAGCCGCGGAACACCACCGCGCGCCCCGCACTCATACGTGAGCTTCTGCTGGTCGCGGGGCTCTTCCTCGTCTACAAGCTCGGCCGGCAGCTGGCCACGGGGCACACCGCCGAGGCCCTGCGCAACGCCCACCGCGTGTGGCACCTGGAGCGGACGCTGGACCTCCCGCACGAGAACGCGGTGCAGTCCCCGCTGCTGCACGGCACCACCCTCGCCCACCTCGCCAACACCTACTACGCCACCGTCCACTTCCCGGCGACGCTGGCCTTCCTGGTCTGGCTGTACCTCAGGCGCCCCGCGCACTACGTGTGGGCCCGCCGGGTCCTCGCGGTCGTCACCACAGCCGCGCTGGTGCTGCCGTTCACGTTCCCGCTGGCCCCGCCGCGGATGCTGACCGGCACCGGCCTGGTGGACACCGCGCGGATCTACGGCCCGGACGTGTACGGCCCGCCCTCCAGCGACCATCTGTCCAACCAGTTCGCGGCGATGCCCTCGCTGCACTTCGGCTGGGCGCTGATGGTGGCGGTCGGCCTGATCGCGGCCATGCGGTCCAGGTGGCGCTGGCTGTGGCTGCTGCACCCGCTGGTCACCCTGCTGGTGATCGTGGGTACGGCGAACCACTACTGGCTCGACGCGATCATCGCCACCGCCATGCTCGGCGTCACCCTCGCGGTGATCCATCCGCCGCACCGGACGGCCACCACGGCCGGGCGCGGTGCCGGCCGGCTCGCGCCGCGCGAGCCCGTCCTGGCGGGAGCGGGCCGATGAGCGCCGCCGCCGTGGCCGCCGTCGCGCTCTCCCTCGTCTCCGCGGTCGCCTACGCGCTGGCCGCAGTCGCCCAGGAACGCCTCGCCTCCCGCACGGCCGGCGCCGGCCTGCTGCGGCTGCTCGGCACGGGCGCCTGGTGGTGGGCGGTCGGGCTGAACGCGGCCGCCGCGCTGCTGCACGTCATCGCCCTCAAGTACGGTCCGCTCACGCTGGTCCAGCCGCTGGGCGCGCTCACCCTGGTCGCGGCCGTGCCGCTCGGCGCGCGGGCGGCCGGGCGCCGGGTCAGCGCGGCGGAGTGGCGCGGTACGGCGCTGACGCTGCTCGGGCTCGCCGCGCTGCTCGTCACCGCCTCCGGTCCGGCGCCCGCGCGGGTGCTGTCGCTCACCGAGGCGCTGGCGGTCGCCGGTACGACCGCTGCCGCGATCGGCATGCTCTCCTGGCCCGGCGCCCGGCCGGGGCTCAGGCACGCCACGGCGTCCGGTTTCGCCTCCGGGGTCGCCTCGGCACTCACCCAGACGGTGACCGTGGCGGCCACCGACCGGACGGGCCCCGCGCTGAGCCTCGAGGTCATCGTGGTCGCCGTGCTCGTCGCCGCGTTCGCCGTCGGCGGGCTGCTGCTGTCGCAGACCGCCTACCGCGGCGGCCTCGGCGGCCCGCTGGCCCTGGTCACCCTCGCCAACCCGGTGGCCGCCGCGGTCATCGGCCTCACCCTGCTGGGCCAGGGCCTCCACGGCGGCCCGGCCGGCGTCCTGCTGGCCCTGGCCGGTGCGGGCCTGGCGTCCTGGGGCGTGGTGCTGCTCACCCGGGTCGCGCCGCAGGGCGCACCGGAGCCGGTGCCCGCCGAGGAGGACCACCCCGTCGCCCGGGTGCTGGCCCTGGAACCGGACACGGCCGCGGCCGAACCGGCCCTGATACCGCGGCAGCCGGAACAGCCCGGACACCTCACGGCGCTCTGACGTCCTGGACTCCCCGACGCGCCGGCGCGACCGGCCACGCGGGTCCCGCGCCGGCGGGCCGGATCACTCCGCGTGGACCAGTGCTTCCTTCTGCAGCTGCACGGCCGCCAGCAGGCTCAGCCTCGGCTCCGCCTGGCGCAGTGCCTTCACCGCCGCGACCGAGGCGAGGTCCCCCTCGAAGCCCACGGCGGCCAGGCGGGACCGGGTCCAGCGGGCGCGCACCCGGCCCTCACTGGCGGCCGCGGCCGACTCGACGAGTGCCACGGCGCGCTCCAGGCCCAAACGCTCCTCGGGCGGCGCCCCGGCCAGCGCCGCACGCAGCGCGTCGGCGACCACGTCCGCGTCCCGGATGACCGGTACGACGTCGTGCTTCCTGTTCAACCCCGTGAAAACAGCCATGCGGATCATGCTGGTCGCCGGGCCCCTCGGGCGGCAAGGGACTTGAGGTTGCTCAGAGGTCCCCCGGGACGACGGGGTCCGCTCAGTTCCAGCCCCGCGAGTCCTGCTTGAGGGCGGTGTCGACGGTCAGGGCCGTCGCCACCACGAGGCTCAGCAGCGGCTCGGGCAGCTGGTAGTGGATCTGCAGGACGTAGTTGTCCGCGGTCGTGAAGAGCGTCTTGGCGAGGCCCTCCCAGGTCTTGGTGATCCGGGCGACCTCGTTGTCCGCGTGGTCGACGATCGCGAAGTTCCACGCCCGCCAGTTCTCCGCCTTGATCGCGCCGACCTGCCGGCCGTTCGCGTTCATCGCGAAGTTGATCTTCCCGATCATGTTCTGCTGGACGATCTCGCCGACCTGCGAGCCGTCCGGACGCGAGACGATCACCCGGGACTTGAAGAACTTCGCGGGCCGGGTCAGCAGCAGCTGCGGCTGGCCGTAGGCGTCGCGGATCTCCAGCTTGTGGGTCATGAACTGGTCGAGGCTGGAGACGAAGCGCAGGATCTTCTTCAGCGCGCCCTGCCCGACCTCGGTGACCGAGCCGATCTCCCGGCCGTTCTGGTCCATGACCTTGTACTCGTTGGTCAGCTCGATCAGCTTGGCCTTCTGGTTCACGACCAGGACGGGCTCGGTGAAGAGGGTGCCGCCGCCGGGGCCGCCGGCCGCGACCCCGGCCTGCTGCTGCACCTGGCGCTGCACCTTGGGGTCGGCGCCCTGCGCCTGCGGGGCGCCGTACTGCGGCGGCGCAGGCTGGTGCTGGGGGGCCGCCTGCTGCTGGGGCGCGGCCTGCTGCGGCGGCACCTGACCGGCGGGCTGCTGCGCCGGGTTGGTGTGCTCGGTCCACTGCGCGCCGTCCCAGTAGCGCAGTGTCTGCGGTGCTCCGTGCGGATCCGGGTACCAGCCTGCAGGAGTGTTCGATTGCGTGGTCACCGGGGCACACTACCCTGATGTGACCGGTACCTGACCAGTCCGCACGGAGCGGTGTTCATCGCCCGTTCACTCCGTGACGATCGCCGGGTCGCTGACGCCGGGCAGGCCGTTCTCGACATGGCCGGCGAAGCCGCGCAGGAACGCCGGGTCGGCCTCGCAGGTGACCGTCACGTCGTACCAGCGCTTGCTCGCGGTGAGGTCCACGGTGTGCTTGACGGTGGCACCGGGCCGTACGGTGACGGTGACCGGGCCGCCGCCGTATCCGTTGACGACCTTCAGCTTCACCGTGCCGGAACCCTTGTTGGTGAAGGTGAGTTCCAGGTCGTCGCCCACGTGCCGGGCGGTCGCCTCCGGTCCCGCCGCCTTGCCCTTGCCCTTGAAGACGCGCAGGAAGCCGTTGGGGCCGTGCACCGCGAGGTCGTGGACGCCGCCGGAGTAGGCCGAGTTCCAGGTGTCGGACAGGGACGCGCCGGCCGCGGTGGTGTAGGTCCAGGGACCGTCGGTGCGGTTGCCGGAGGTCACCAGGAAGGCGCCGCCCGCGTCCGTCCCCGAGGCGAAGGTGAGCCTCAGGGTGCCGGCCGCGGTGTCCGCGGAACCGTCCACGGCGGGGGCGTACTTCAGCGGGCGGGTGGGCCGGCTGCCGGGCTCCTGCTTCGGCAGGGCTGGGTCGGCGGGCGGCTTGGGCACGTAGTCGGGGTGGCGGTCGTGGTCCGGCGGCTGGTAGCCCGCCGTGGACGGCAGCGCGACGGGCCCGGTGTCCTTGCGGGAGAAGTCGAAGGCGCTGGTGAGGTCGCCGGTGACGGCACGGCGCCAGGGCGAGATGTTCGGCTCGTGCACGCCGAATCGGCGCTCGATGAACCGGATGATCGAGGTGTGGTCGAAGGTCTCCGAGCAGACGTAACCGCCCTTGCTCCACGGCGAGACGACCAGCATCGGCACGCGCTGGCCCAGCCCGTAGGGGCCGGCGACATGGCTCGCGTCGCCCTTGTACAGGTCGAGGGAGGCGTCGACGGCCGACTTGCCCTGGGCGCCGGAGGCCGGCGGGAAGGGCGGGATCACGTGGTCGAAGAAGCCGTCGTTCTCGTCGTAGGTGAGGAACAGCGCGGTCTTCCCCCACACCTCGGGGTTGGAGGTGAGGGCGTCCAGGGCCTGGGAGACGTACCAGGCGCCGTAGTTGGCGGGCCAGTTGGGGTGCTCGGTGAAGGCCTCGGGTGCGACGATCCAGGAGACCTGCGGCAGCGTGCCGGCCTTCACGTCGGCCTTCAGCCGGTCGAAGAAGCCCTCGCCCTTGCGGGCGTCGGTGCCGGTGCGGGCCTTGTCGTACAGCGGGTCGCCGGGCGCCGCGTCGCGGTACTGGTCGAAGTACAGCAGGGAGTTGTCGCCGTAGTTGCCGCGGTAGGCGTCGTCGATCCAGCCCCAGCCGCCGTTCGCGTCGAGGCCGTCGCCGACGTCCTGGTAGATCTTCCAGGAGACCCCGGCCTGCTCCAGGCGCTCGGGGTACGTCGTCCAGCCGTAGCCCTTCTCGTCGTTGCCGAGGACCGGGCCGCCGCCCTTGCCGTCGTTGCCGACGTAACCCGTCCACATGTAGTAGCGGTTCGGGTCGGTGGAGCCCATGAACGAGCAGTGGTAGGCGTCGCAGATGGTGAAGGCGTCGGCGAGCGCGTAGTGGAACGGTATGTCCTGGCGGGTCAGGTGCGCCATGGTGGTGGTGCCCTTGGCCGGCACCCACTTGTCGTACTTGCCCCCGTTGAAGGCGGCGTGCGTGTCCTGCCAGCCGTGCGGCAGGTCCTGGATGAAGGCCAGACCCAGGTCGTCGGCGTCGGGGTGGAAGGGCAGCAGGTCCTTGGTGCCGTCGGACTGCTTCCAGACGGACCTGCCGTTCTGCGTGACGGGGCGGGGGTCGCCGAAGCCGCGGACGCCCCGGAGCGTGCCGAAGTAGTGGTCGAAGGATCGGTTCTCCTGCATCAGGACGACGATGTGCTCGACGTCCTGGACCGTCCCCGTGCGGTGGTGCGCGGGCAGCGCGGCGGCGCGCTGGATGCTGCTGGACAGCGCGGTGAACGCCGTGGTGGCGCCCGCGAGTTGGAGGAAGCGGCGCCGGTTGACTTCGGGCATGGGTCTGGGGGTCCTCTCGTCCTGGCGTACGTGATGCCGTCCAACTGACGGAATCTGCGCGGAGCGAGTGTTCCAAGAGCAGCAAACGTCAGGGAAGGGTGCGATGGCGCCCGTGTGAAAGTCGGCGGTCCGTGCGGTGCCGATTCGGTCGTACGAAGGCTTCCGTCAGACGGAAGTCGGCGTTGCGCCCCGTGCCGCTCCTCCCGACGATGTGGCCACACCCACAGACGGGAGCCGCAAAGATGCCGCACATGACCGCTTTCGCGAGGAATCAGTGGTACGTCGCCGCCTACGGCGAGGAGGTCGGGCGCGAGCTGCTCGGCCGGACGGTCCTCGGCGAACCGCTCGTCCTGTACCGCTCCGAGGAGGACGGCGCCCCGGTCGCCCTGCACGACCGGTGCGTCCACCGCAGGTATCCGCTCTCCTCCAGCGGCCTGGACGGCGACCGGGTCGTGTGCGGGTACCACGGCTTCACCTACGACCGCACCGGCGCCTGCGTGTACGTGCCGGGGCAGAAGCGCATCCCGCGCACCGCGCGTGTCGCCTCCTACCCGGTGGTGGAGCAGGACTCGCTGGTCTGGGTGTGGATCGGCGACCCGGCGCTGGCCGACCCGCAGACGATCCCCCGGGCCCGGCACCTGGACTCCCCCGGCTGGACCACCGTACGCGGCATGGAGCCGATCGACGCCGACTACGGCCTGCTCGTCGACAACCTCCTCGACCTGTCCCACGAGACGTACCTGCACGGCGGTTTCATCGGCACGCCCGAGGTCGCCGAGACGCCCATCACCACCGAGGTGGACGAGGGCGCGGGCGTGGTCCGGGTCAGCCGGCACATGGACGACGCCGAGTGCCCGCCCTTCTACGCCCGTTCGACCGGCATCGAGGGCCGGATCACCCGCTGGCAGGACATCGAGTACCACGCGCCCTGCCTGTATCTGCTGCACAGCCGGATCGCGCCGGTGGGCGTCGTGCCGGAGCCCGACGGCAGCGATCCGCACGGCTTCCACACCGAGATCACCTACGCCATCACCCCCTCGGCCGACGGCAAGGTGTACGACTTCTGGGCCGTGTCCCGGGACTGGGCCACCGAGGACGCCGAGGTCACCGAGTTCCTGCGGGGCAACAACCACACGGTGGTGATGCAGGACGTGGACGCGCTGAACCTGCTGCAGCGCACGCTCGGCACCGAACGCACCGGCTACCAGGAGCTGAGCATCAACATCGACACCGGCGGTCTCGCCGCCCGGCGCATCCTGGCCCGGCTGGTCGAGGAGGGCGACAAGCCGGTCGAGGGGGTCCGGTGAGCCCCCGCACCGGCGAGGTCTACCGCATCGACTGGCTGCCGGGCACCGATGTGCTGCACGGCACCTGCCACTGCGGTGCGGAGCACACCGCCGAGGACCCGGTACTGATGTGGGAGTGGATGCTCGCGCATCCCGAAGGACACGACACCAGCGAAGAGGCCGTACGGTGACCGAACTCGAACTCGTCGTGGCCGGCCGGGAGCCGGCGGCCGAGGGCGTGCTGGCCCTGACCCTGCGCGACCCGCTGGGCCGTGAGCTGCCCGGCTGGGAGCCCGGCGCCCATGTGGACCTGCTGCTCGGACCCGGACTGGAGCGGCAGTACTCGCTGTGCGGCGATCCGGCGGACCGGTCGGCGTGGCGGATCGCGGTGCTGCGCGAGACGGCCGGGCGGGGCGGCTCGGCACATGTGCACGAGCAGGTGGGCGAGGGCGGGAAGGTACGGGTGCGCGGGCCGCGCAACCACTTCCGGCTGGAGCCCGCGCCACGCTACCGGTTCATCGCGGGCGGCATCGGCATCACCCCGGTCCTGCCGATGCTCGCGGCGGCCGAAGAGGCGGGCGCGGACTGGACGTTGCTGTACGGCGGACGCACCCGCTCCTCCATGGCGTTCACCGCGGAACTGGCCCGCTACGGCGACCGGGTCACCCTCGCCCCGCAGGACGAGACCGGCCTGCTGGACCTCGGTCCGGTGCTGGACGACCTCCCCGGGGGCACCCTGGTGTACTGCTGCGGTCCGGGGCCGCTGCTGGACGCCGTCGAGGAACGCTGCCCGGCCGCGGCGCTGCGGGTGGAGCGGTTCCAGCCGAAGCAGCGACAGGCGGGCCGCGAGGAGGAGTTCGAGGTCTCCCTCGCCCGCAGCGGGCTCACCGTCACCGTCCCGCCGGACGTCTCCGTGCTGGACGCGGTGCGCGCCGCCGGGGTCGAGGTGCTGTACTCCTGCACGGAGGGCACGTGCGGCACCTGCGAGACGGACGTGCTGGAGGGCACCCCGGACCACCGGGACTCGGTGCTCACCGAGGAGGAACGGGCGGCGGGCGACACCATGATGATCTGCGTCTCCCGGTGCCGGGGCGCCCGGCTCGTGCTGGACCTGTGAGGGCCGGCCGGACCCTCACGCGGTGACGATGTCGTCCTTCAGGGGCAGCAGGGCCTCGGCGATCGTGCCGATCGTTCCCTCGGCCACCCCGGCCTCGGACAGGGCGGCGGCCAGGTGGGTCACGACGCGGTCGAAGGCGTCCTGGGTCACCGCCAGGTGCTCGTGGGCCTTGCGCATGGAGCGGCCGGTGTAGGGGCGGGCGGCGCCGAGCGCCTGGCCGATGAAGCGCCGCTGGTGCCGCTTCAGGCGGTCGAGGTCCACGCCAGCGAAGTACGGCTCAAGGGCGGGATCAGTGAGGACCTTCGCGTAGAAGGCGTCGACGACGGCCGCGACGGCCTCCTCGCCGCCGAGTTGCTCGAACAGGCTCGGGGAGACGGTCGCGGCCGGAGTGCCGGAGGTGGTGTCGGTCATGGCCCCAGCGTCGCGCCGCCGTCTTGCCGGGGCGTGAGGGGGCCGTTACCGGGCCGTCAGAGCCCCCTCCGGTGCGGTGCGGAACGCGGAGGAACGCTTCGTAACCGGTTCCTCACACGCGGGGCCGGCGGCCGAAACACCGCACCGGGGAGGGTCGGGGCGCGCCTGGCGGCGTCAGCTCGTCAGGTAGGCCTCCACCTCGCTCAACTGCCCCGCCGGCCAGCCCGTGTTGGCGCTGACGCTGAGGCGGAGGTACCGCAGGTTCGTGCCGCTCGGCAGGGAGACGGTGGCCGTGTTGCCGGTGGCCGGGTCGAAGCGGTAGCCCTGGGAGCCCACGACGGTCGAGTAGGCCGAGCCGTCGGTGCTGCCGAGCACCGTGATGGTCTGGGTGCGGGCGCTCCAGGCCGAGGACGGCGGCAGCTTCAGCACCAGGCGGCGCACGGCGTAGGACGAGCCGAGGTCGACCGTCCAGGACTGCGGGAAGGCGTTGTTGGCGGACTCCCAGTAGGAGTTCGCGTCGCCGTCGACCGCCTTGCCCGGGGTGTAGACGTCCTGGGAGCCGGTCGCGGTGGCCGGGCGGCCCTTGGCGAGGTTGCGGTTCGGGTCGGGCTCGGGGTTGCCCTGGCCGGGCTGGGGCCAGGTGGAGCAGTCCGACCAGGTGCTGCTCCAGCCGGAGTTGCCGCCGCCGTCGGTGAGGGTGAAGGAGCCGGAGTTCGCCGGGTAGGGGCAGTTGTAGACGCCGGCGGAGCCGACCTGGGTGGCGGTGACGTTCTTGAAGGTGGCCGCGCCCTGCGTCTCGGCCTGGACGACGACCGTGCCGGTGTTCTTCACGGTCGCGCCGGACACGTTGACGTTCCTCACCGGGTAGCCGTGCCCGCCGCCGGAGACGAACTCGAAGGCGCTGTACGGGCTGTCGGTGATGGTGGTGTCGGTGATGTTCACGGTCGCGTCGACCGCGCTGTCGTAGGAGTCGACGCGCAGCGCGCCCATGGGGTGGTTCCAGTTGGGGTTCATCGCGCCGGTGCGGACCAGGGTGTTGCCGGAGACCGTGATGGTGCCGGACAGGGGGGAGAAGGGGTCCATGAACTTCTGGTTGGAGATCGCGATGCCGCTGCCGAGGGCGTTGGTGTCGGAGACCAGGTTGTTCTTCACGGAGAGGTCCGTGCCGCCGTAGATCGCGATGCCGTTGGCGAGGTTGGGCTGCGAGATGGTGTTGTTCTCGAAGCTGGAGTCGGTGTCCGGGGAGTACAGCGACCACATGGCGAGGGCGTCGTCGCCCTGGTTGCGCAGGAAGTTGTTCCGGACGACGACGCCCTTGGCGGTGCCGTTGAGGTTGATGCCGTCGGCGGTGGTGTCGAGGAAGCGGCTGTTCTCCACGACCAGGTTGTCGTTGGTGCCCGTCAGCCACATGCCGCACTTGGTGTGCTGGATCCACATGCCGGAGACGGACGAGTTGGGGCCGAGGGAGCCGTTGACGAAGTTGTCGGGGCTGGAGTCGACGCGTTCGGTGACCGCGCCCATGACGGCGAAGTCCTTGATGTGGACGTTCCCTGCGGAGCTGGACTGGTCGATGAACCGGGAGGTGTGCACCACCGAGTACCAGCTGCCGGCGCCCTGGAGCGTCACGTTCTGCACGCCGTTCAGCGACGAGGTGATCTTGTAGTCGCCCGGCGGGATCCAGACCGTGCCGCCCTGGGCGGCGGCGATGGCGTCCCGGAAGGCCTGGGTGGA
Organism: Streptomyces sp. NPDC007189; assembly: GCF_040703635.1. NCBI lineage: Bacteria > Bacillati > Actinomycetota > Actinomycetes > Kitasatosporales > Streptomycetaceae > Streptomyces > Streptomyces sp. NPDC007189. The sequence continues at coordinate 406,952 of NZ_JBEYEY010000003.1, read as the reverse complement.
GTCGCCGTTGCCGGTGGGGTCGGCGCCCTTGGAGACGACGGACACCGAGCCCGCGGGCTGGGTGGCGGCGTCCGCGACCTGCTCGAAGTCGGCGACGTCGACCGTGACCTGGGTGCCGGTCGCCTCGACGGCGACCTTGTCGCCGGGCTGGACGGTGCGGCCCAGCAGCATCCGGGTGTCGTCGAAGAAGTGGTGCGTCTTGGCGCCGGCGATCCAGCCGGTGTCGATGTAGGAGTACGTGGACGTCACCGGCAGGGTCTTGGCGAGCTTGGTGCCGTTGACGTACACGTTCAGCGAGCCGGACTGGCCGTCCGGGACGCTGTAGGAGAGGTTCACGGCGTTGGCGGCGCGCGGCACGGTGAACTCCACCCGCTGGCCGGCCGACAACCGGACGGCCTGCCGCCCGGAGGCCTCGGAGGCGAGGGAGCCCTGGGTGTAGTCGGGGCCGATCTTCGTGCCGGTGGTGGTCGCCGACTCGGCCTCCACGGACGTGAAGGGGAGGCTGGCGCCCGCGGCCGCGTGCGCGGCGGGGGCGAGCGTGACGAGCATGCCGGCGGCGAGGGCGACCACCGCGCCGATGGCTGGCATGCGCCTGACATATCTGGTGCTGGCGTGCATGGGCTGATCCCTTCGTGGGGGGGTTCGTGGGACAGCTGGTACGGGGGCGGCTCAGGCGTACAGCCAGGCCGCCGTGCCCTGGGGCAGCCGGCCCGCGTCGTCCAGCGGGCCGCTGCCGAGCAGGGGCCGGGAGTGCGTGGGCAGGTCGGCGGGCGTGGGCGCGAGGTTGACCACGCAGACCGCTTCCGCGCGGGTGAAGGCGAGGACGCCGCCGGGGTCCCGCTGCTGCCGGTCGACCGCATACGACGGCCAGCCGGCCGGCTGCGGCCACGGCGCCGACGGTACGGCGCAACCCGGCGCGTCTCATCGGCGGACCCCCAGACGGCACTCATGGCAGGAGCGGTGGGCGCCGCACACTCAAGCACCGCCACCATCCACTCCGCAAGATGTCGCGCGAACTCTGTAATTATTTGACAGCCAACTGGATCTCTCGATCCACTCCGGGAACTCAGTCGCGAGGGGGACGTCTCACCCTCCGCCGGTGACCCCGCGGTCGATCAGCCGGGACGCGGCGGCGTGGCCGCCCTCGCTGGAGAAGATCGCCCGGACGACGAACTCCTCGGGCAGATCACCGGAGACCGCGCGGGCGGCGGCCGCCTTGCGCGCCGAGGGCACGTGCCCGGGATGTTGCGCTCGGCGAGCGGCCGGTAGTGGTCGTGCGGCGCGTCCGCCTGCGCGTACAGGCCGCCGTCGAAGACGCCGCCCTTGGTCTGCGTGCACAGCACCGAGGTCAGTCCGGGCGCGCTCGCCGCGCAGCCGGGTGGGGCGTTCGCACCCGAGGACGTCGAGGGCCGTCAGCTGACGTCGACCCTCTTCGCCACTTCCGCAAGGCGTGTCACGCACGCAAGCGTCGCGCAAGTTTTGCAAGCGGCTTGCGCAGGGAGTGGCCGGTCGCGCCCGGTAGCCCGGGGGGTACTTTCGGCGGCCTTCGACCCGGCGCCGCCGGCGACCTGAACGCCGGCGGTGCCGGGTCAGTTCTCGGGGGCCGGGACGACCGTGAGGTGGGCGCCCGGGCCGCGCGGGCGGCGCGCGCGGCGCACCGGCGCGGCGGGCCGGCGGCCCTCGCGCAGGACCAGTGTCAGGCGCCGGTGGCCGAGGTCCCGCAGGACATGGGGCGTCTCCTCGACGACGCGGCACTCGGTGGGGCCGCGGCGCGGGTCGGGGTGGCGCAGCAGCCGCACGGCCCCGTCGAGCCGGGCCGCGCTCTCGCCGACGGCGCGGATCCAGTGCGGCAGGCCCTGCCGGTAGGCGGCCTCCAGGAGCGGGTCCTGGGCGAGGTCGCGGCGGATCGCCTGGAGTTCGTGGTCGTGGCCGTACGCCTCCAGGGCGGCCCTGAGGTGGGCCAGCATCGGCAGGCACCAGCCCTGCTCGTGCTCGCCGAGCACGTCGCCCGCGTCCGGATGGAACAGGACGAACCGCAGGAAGTTGTCCCCGGGCATGGCCGTCGCGTGCCGGCGCACCCCGCGGAAAAGTGTCTCGAAGGCGCCGTTGGCCATGACGACGTCCCAGCGGTGGTCGACGACCACGGACGGACAGGCTAGGGAATCCAGCAGGACGGCGTAGTCCTGCAGGTACGCCTGGGTCTCGCAGGTCTCGGGGACGGGCCGCGGTGCCGGCCGCTGCCCTCCTGCCTGATGTGCCATCGGGAGGTCACCCCTCTTGCCTCTGCGGCCTTCACGCGGCCCTGCGATCCTGCGGCCCCCGGCAAGACCATGTCAACTATCGTGGCATTTCGCGGCCGTTGAAGGCTGAAATTCGCCACAGTTGTGGCGACACCTGGATGTGAGTTCGACGCACCCGCTACTCTCCGGGAAGTTCACGGCGATCGCTCGTGAGAAACGCCGGCTCAGCAACACGGACACATCTGAAGCCCTCGAGAGACGTAGGAGTTCTGTCGGTGACGGATGGCTACGAGGATCCGGGCGCCACGGCGACCGCCCAGCTGCCGGCCGTCGTCGCCCGCGTCACCGCGCTCGCCGACCGGCTCGGCGTGCCGCACGCCGAGGTCTTCGACGTCGGGCGGCTCTCCGTGGCCTGCGGCGTCCCGGAGCCGGTGGTCAAGGCCCTGCTCGCCGGCCGGCCCGCCGGTGAGCCGGACGTCCAGGCGCGCTTTCTGCAGCGCCTCGGCCTGCTGCGGCGCACCCGGCTGAAACCGAACGGCCGCAAGTACACCCAGCAGGAGATCGCCGACGGCGCGGGCATGTCCCGGCAGCAGGCAGGGGCGCTCATCAACGGCGACCGGCGGCCCACCATGGAGCACTGCGACGCGCTGCAGCGTTTCTTCAAGGTGCACGCCGGCTTCCTCACCGCCGAGGACCCCGAGGCGCTGGCGGGCGCGCTGCAGCGCACCGAGCAGGAGCTGCTGACCAAGCTCGCCGACCGGGAGCGGGCCGCGGCCGGGGCCGGGGAGGACGCGCTGGAACGGCTGCTGCAGGACCACGGGGTGCGGGGAATAGCGTGGCGGGCCGCGCAGTTGCCCACCGACCAGCACCGGGACAAGGTCGCGGAGTGGCTCGACATGCTGCTGGAGAGCGTCAAGCGGCCCGAGTCGTGAGCCGGGGGAGGACTGTGGGCATCGGCAGGGACATGCGCCGGCTGTGCAACGAACTGGTGGGCGGAGTACGGCTGCCCGCGCCCGCGCCGCCGGGGGAGCTGTACGGCGCGCTGTGCGCGGCGATGAGCCGCCGCCGGGGCCGCCCGGTGCACTTCCGCGCGGCCGCCTTCCCGCCGGGCACGGCGAGCGGGCTGTGGCTGGACCTGACCGACCGCGACCTCGTGGTCGTGGAGGAGCGCACCGCGCCCGACCACCAGTTGGTGATCCTCGGTCATGAGCTGTGGCACATGCAGGCCGACCACCGCGGCCACCACGTCGACGGCGTCGGGGTCGCCACCCGGCTGCTGCACGACGACACCGACCAGGAGGCGCTGCAGGCCACCGTGCAGCGCGTCGCGGCGCGCACCCGGTTCGACCTCACCGAGGAGCGGCAGGCCGAGACGTTCGGTCTGCTGCTGGCCAGCAAGTGCCGTACGTGGCTCGCCGGTTCGGCGCTGCGCGGCCCGGTGCAGCGCGACGACGTGGCCGGGCGCATCGAGGCGTCGCTGGGATATCCGGGGCCGCAGGGCTGATCCGGACGGCCGTACGGCGCGGGGCCGATACCGATTCCGGAGCCCGGAAAGGCGGGCCGGTGACAAGCTGCGGGCTGCGCTGAGCGGGCGAACCGGAGCGGAGCCGGGGGGCGTTGTCAGTGGTGGGCGGCAAGCTGGAGAGTGCGCCGCAGGGCGCGCGACCGTGACGCCTACTCGGGGAGAGCCGACCGATGCCCACCGCCGTACTGACCGACCGTGAGCGCACCGCCGTACAGGCCTATCTGCGGCTGCTGCATACGGTGCGCGCCGCCTTCGACGGGCCGCCGGACGATGGCCGGGCCGCCCTGGTGCCGCCGGCCGTGCTGGCCGAGGCGGAGCGCGCCCTGGCGCACGCGGGCCTCGCGGGCAACGAGGAGGAGTTCTTCCGCCTGCTGCGCGACTGGTGCCCGCCTGCCTGACCGCGCCGGTGCGCGCGGCCGCCACCGGGCCTCAGGGGTGCGGGACGACCACCGCGGTGAGGGCCAGGCCGTCGCGTGCGGCCCACCGGCCGTCGAAGGCCTGCAGCCGGCGGCCGCCGACTCGCGGCCCGGGGACGAGGAGTTCGGCGCGCAGGGTGCCGTGCGGCCGGCCGCCGGGGCCCGGGTGGAGGGTGATGTCGGCCTCGGAGAAGTCCAGCCAGGCGCCGGTCAGCGGGAACCACGCCTTGTAGACGGACTCCTTGGCGCTGAACAGGATCCGCTCCCAGTGCACGCCGGGATGCCGCTCGCGCAGCCGCGCGAGCCGCCCGCCCTCTGCGGGCAGGATGACGTGGCCCGCGTCGTCGGGGAGCGGCTCGTGCGGCTCGGCGTCGATGCCGAGGGAGGCCAGGTCGCCGGCGCGGGCCAGGGCCGCGGCGCAGTAGTCCTCGCAGTGGGTCATGCTGCCGATCAGGCCGGCCGGCCAGCGCGGTGCGCCCCGCTCGCCGCGCAGCACGGACTGCGCCGGCACGCCGAGCTTCTCCATGGCGCGCCGGGCGCAGCCGCGCACGGCGGCGAACTCGCGGCGGCGCTTGGCCACCGCACGCTCGACGAGCGCTGCCTCACCGGGGTGGAACCCGGCGTCCCACAGCGGGTCGTCACCGTGCGCCTCCACGGCCACGACCGACTCCGGGAGCAGCTCCTCGATCACCGGCTTCGACCTCCATCGGCAGGATGCGGCGCAGTCTGCCCGGCGGCTCCGGGCGCTTGCGCCATTCGCGGGGATAGCCGACGGAGACCTCCTCGAAGCGGACTCCGTCGTGCCAGGTGGTGCGCGGGATGTGCAGATGGCCGTAGACCATCGTCGCGACCGGGAACCGCAGGTGCCAGTCGGCGGTCAGCAGGGTGCCGCACCACATGGCGAACTCCGGGTACCACAGCACCTCGGTGGGGTGCCGGTGCAGCGGATAGTGGTTGACCGGCACGAGCGGCAGGCCGGCGGGCAGCTCGGCGAGCCTGCGCTCGGTCTCGGCGACCCGCGCCCGGCACCAGGCGTCACGGGTCGGATAGGGGTCGGGGTGCAGCAGGTACTCGTCGTTGCAGACGACACCGGTGCCCTCCGCGTAGGCGAGTCCCTCGGCCTTGGTGGCGCAGCCGGGCGGCAGGAACGAGTAGTCGTACAGCAGGAACAGCGGGGCCACGGCCACCGGGCCGCCCGGGCCCTGCCACACGGGGTAGGGATCCTCGGGAGTGACGACGCCCAGCTCACGGCAGAGCCCGACCAGATGCTCGTAGCGGGCGACACCGCGCAGGGTGACCGGATCCTTCGGATGGGTCCACAGCTCGTGGTTGCCGGGCGCCCACAGCACCTTGCGGAACCGGCCCGCGAGCTGCTCCAGGGTCCAGCGGATGTCGGCGACCGTCTCGGCGACGTCGCCGGCCACGATCAGCCAGTCCTCGTCGCTCGCGGGCCGCATGTCCTCGACCAGGGCGCGGTTCTCCGGATAGCCGATGTGCAGGTCGCTGATGGCCAGCAGCTGTCCGGCCCCGGCCGCAGACTTCACCCGGCTCCCCTTCCGATCATCCTCTGCCGGGACCACGAGAACACATTTCCGCAGACCGGACAAGACGCTCCCCGGCCGGACGGGCGCCGGAAATCCGTAACGTCCGCGTTGCACGCGGGGGCTTTTGAAAGCCGTATGATCGCCCCGACACCATCACCCCAACCCCCCTTTTCGCAGGGGTGCTTCGGTGTCCCTTCCTCCCTCCTGCCCGGGCCCGGGCCGCTGCGCCCTGCCCGCACACCATGAAAGGCGGCCTGCATGCTCTCTCGCGTACGCGTCTGGCTCAACCGCACGTACGCGGAGAACGTGTTCTTCATGGATCAGCTGCGCAGAAATCCCAGCGATCGCGCGGTGGAGATCCATGCCACGCACGCCGACCCGGACTCCCCCGTCCTGGCCGCCGCCGACACCGCCGACCTGGAGCCGGAGGGGCTGTCCCCGGCCGCGTACGTCGAGTACGCCCTCGACCAGTGCGCCCGGCGCGGCATCGACGTGTTCGTGCCGCGGCTGCACCAGGCGGCGATCGTGGCGCACCGCGCGGAGTTCGCGGCGTCCGGTACGGCACTGCTGGCGCCGACGCCCGAGGCGGTGGCCGTCTTCGAGGACAAGGCGACCGCGTACGAGGCGGTCCGCTCGGTGGGGGTGCCGGTGCCGCCGTGGTGGCGGGTTGGCACCGCCGACGAACTTCTCGCCGCCGTCGAGGAGTTGGAGGCCGGTGGGCACCGGGCGTGCTTCAAGCCGGCCGCCGGCGCGGGCGGGGTCGGCTTCCGGGTGATCACCCGGGCGCCGTTCTCGCTGGCCCATCTCGAGGGGTTCCCGGGACCGTACGTCCAGCTCGACCTGGTCGTCGAGGCGCTGCGGCGGTCCGGGGAGCCGGTGGACTGGCTGGTGATGCCGCGCCTGGAGCAGCCCGAGGTGTCCGTGGACTGCCTGACCGGGACGGACAACCGGCTGCGGCTCGCGGTGGGCCGCACCAAGAACGGGCGCCGCAGGGGCTTCACGCTGGACGAGCGCTGGCTGGAGCCGGCCCGGCTGATCGCGGAGGGCTTCGGGCTGCACCATCTGTCCAACGTCCAGTTCCGGATGTTCGGCGACCGGCCGGTGCTGATGGACGTCAACACCCGGCCCGCCGGGGGTCTGCACCAGCTGTCGCTGTGCGGGGTGAACGCCCCGTGGGCGGCGGTGCAGTTGGCGCTGGGCGAGGACCCCGGGGTCATCGAGCCGCCGTTCCTGGGGCAGGACTACACGGTGGTGGCGGGGCCGCGGTCGCTGCTGCCGGTGCCGGCGGCGCTCCCGCAGCAGCGGGCGGAATCGGCCGACGTGCTGCTGCCGAAGGTGCCCGCGCCTGCTCCGGCGCCCGAAGCGGCCCAGGTCCTGCCGCTGTAGGCCGTCCGCGGGTCCGTCGTGGCTTGTCGCGCCCGCGCGGCGGAGCCGCACATCCCATACAGCCGAGCGCCCTTCGGGGGCGCTCGCGCCCCTTCGGGACGGACCGATCCGACCGCACACCTTGACAGGCCGATTGGTCCATACCAAATTCTTCAGCGCACCTCCGCACTCCCGTGCACTCCCGAACACCCGCTTCCCCACAGGGAGATCGCGTGCGCAATCCACTCGGGCGTCACAGACGCCGGCTTCTCGCCCTGCTCGGTTCCGCCGCCCTCGCGGTCGGCGGGGCCGTCGCCCTTCCGGGTACCGCTCAGGCGGCCAACATCCTCACCAACCCCGGCTTCGAGTCCGGCGGCCTCTCCCCCTGGACCTGCACCGGCAACCTCGGCTCGGTCGTCTCCTCCCCCGTGCACAGCGGCGCCAAGGCGCTCCAGGGCGCGGTGACCGACAGCGACAACGCGCAGTGCAGCCAGAAGGTCGCCGTGCAGCCGAACACGACGTACACCCTCAGCGGCTGGGTGCGCGGCAGTTACGTGTACCTGGGCGTGGACGGCGGCGCCTCGACCTGGACGACGTCGCCGACGGCGTACAGCCGGCTGAGCGTCTCCTTCACCACCGGCGCCGCGCAGACCAGCGCCACCATCTACGTCCACGGCTGGTACGCCCAGGGCAGCTACTGGGCGGACGACATCGGCCTGGACGGACCGGGCGGCGGCGGGGGCGGCGGGGACACCCAGGCGCCGACCGCGCCGACGGGCCTGACCTCCACCGGCAAGACGTCGTCCAGCGTTTCGCTGTCGTGGAACGCCGCCGGCGACAACGTGGGCGTGACCGGTTACGACGTCTACAGCGGCGCGAACCGGGTGCTGACCGTCTCCGGCACCTCCGCCACGGTCAGCGGCCTCGCGCCCAGCACGTCGTACACCTTCACGGTGAAGGCGCACGACGCGGCCGGGAACGTCTCGGCCGCCTCCAACGCCGTCACGGTGACGACCAGTGCGGGCAGCGGCGGGGGAACCGGTTTCACGCAGGCCGCGCCGTACCTGTACGAGGGCTGGGGCGATCCGCCGAGCCCGACGACGGTGATGAGCGCGACCGGCATCAAGTGGTTCACGATGGCGTTCGTGCTGGACTCCGGCGGCTGCACCCCGGCCTGGGACGGCAGCCGGCCGCTCACCGGCGGCGCCGACCAGAGCGCGATCAACGCGATCCGCTCCGCCGGCGGTGACGTCGTGCCGTCCTTCGGCGGCTGGCAGGGCAGCAAGCTCGGCGCCAACTGCTCCTCGGCCGCCGCGCTCGCCGGCGCGATCCAGAAGGTGATCGACGCCTACGGCCTGAAGGCCGTCGACATGGACATCGAGAACACGGACGAGTTCGAGAACGAGGCCGTCCAGGCGAAGATCCTCACCGCGCTGAAGACCGTCAAGGCGAACAACCCCGGCCTGAGGACCATCGTCACCTTCGGCACCTCCACCACGGGCCCGACGTACTACGGCAACCGGCTCATCGAGCAGGCGCAGTCGCTCGGCGCGAACATCGACGTGTTCACCATCATGCCGTTCGACTTCGGCGGCGGCTCGGACATGTACGGCAGCACCGTGAACGCCGCGGAGGGCCTGAAGAACAAGCTGAAGTCGACCTTCGGCTGGGACGACGCGACCGCCTACGCCCACATCGGCATCTCGGGCATGAACGGCCTGTCCGACCAGCAGGAGACGACCACCCCGGCGATCTGGACCCAGATCCGGGACTGGGCGAACTCCCACCACATCGCGCGGCTCGCCTTCTGGTCGGTCAACCGCGACCGGCCGTGCGCGGGCGGCGGCGTGGTGAGCAACTGCTCCGGCATCAGCCAGAACACCTGGCAGTTCACCTCCATCACGGCCGGGTTCACCGGCTGACCCCACCGAACCGGCGGCCGGTCCCACGAGGGCCGGCCGCCCCGGCGCGCTCGCAGGGGCCCGTGCCGATCACTTGAGGTACGCGAGCCCGGGGTGGACCGCCGTGTAGCCGTCGACCAGCCTGCGGGCCACGTTCACCGAGTCGACCAGCGGATGCAGGGCGAACGCCCGCACGGCCGCCGCCCGGTCACCGGAGCCGGCGGCGGCGAGCACCTCGCGCTCGACCGCCTTGACCGCGCAGACCAGGCCGGTGGCATGGCCGGGCAGCGGGTCGACCGCGACCGGGTGCGCGCCGTTGGCGTCCACCAGGCACGGGACCTCGATCACCGCCTCGCTGTCCAGGACGGACAGGGTGCCGCGGTTGCGGACGTTGAGGATCAGGGTCGCCCGCTCGTCCCGCGCGATGGCCCGCATCAGGGCGAGGGCGACCTTCTCGTAGCCGCCGGACAGGTCGTCGGCCTCGCGTTCGCCGGCGCCCGCGGTCTCGCGGTTCTCGGCCATGTAGGTCGCCTCCCGCTCGGCGCGGGTGCGGTCCCACAGCGCGAGGGCGGACCCCTCCGACCGTGTGGCCTGCTCGTAGAACCGCGCCTGCTGGTCGCGCAGGAAGGCGCCGCGGGTCTTCTCGGCCTGCTGGTAGGCGCGGACGGCCTCGCGGTTGAAGTAGTAGTAGTGCAGGTACTCGTTGGGGATCGCGCCGAGCGACGTCAGCCACTCCGGCCCGAAGAGCCTGCCCTCCTCGAAGGAGCCGAGCAGGGCTGGGTCGGCGAGCAGGCGCGGGAGTTCGTCGCGCCCGGCGACGCGCAGGCCGCGCACCCAGCCGAGGTGGTTGAGGCCGACGTAGTCGATCCACGCCTCCTGCGGGTCCGCGCCCAGCACCCGGGCGATACGGCGGCCGAGGCCGACCGGTGAGTCGCAGATGCCGATGACGCGGTCGCCGAGGTGGCGGGACATGGCCTCGGTGACCAGGCCCGCCGGGTTGGTGAAGTTGATGACCCAGGCGTCGGGGGCGAGCCGGGCCACCCGCCGGGCGATGTCGACGGCGACCGGTACCGTGCGCAGACCGTAGGCGATGCCGCCCGCGCCGACCGTCTCCTGGCCGAGCACGCCCTCGGCGAGGGCCACGCGCTCGTCGTCCGCCCGGCCCTCGAGGCCGCCTACGCGGATCGCGGAGAAGACGAAGTCGGCGCCGCGCAGCGCCTCGTCGAGGTCGGTGGTGGCGGTCACCTCGGGCGCGCCGGGCACCCCCGCGGCCTGCTCGCCCAGGACGCGGGTCACGGCGGAGAGCCGGCCCGCGTCCAGGTCGTGCAGCACGACCCGGGTGACACGGCCCTCGGCGCGGTCCGTCAAAAGCGCCCCGTACACGAGCGGGACGCGGAAGCCGCCACCGCCCAGAATCGTCAGCTTCACGCCTGCACCTTCCCTGCCATCACGATCACCGCGTCTCCCTGAGTATCGAGCACTCTCGCGGAGGATCACACGATCCCGCGCACCCCTGGGACGTCCAGGGCTTCCGCACGCCCCGCCGACACACCGGCCGCAGCCCCGGCGCGACGGCGGCCCGTCGCCGCGCGGGCGGTGGTGGGCTACGATCCGGCGAGGACGTACGGCGACAGGGCGAGGTGCGGGTGAGCGAGCGGTCCGCTGCCGACCGTCTGCTGGCCGTGCTCGCCGCGTTCGACCACGAGCACCCCGCCCTCACCCTCACCGACATCAGCCGCCGTGCCGGGCTCAGCCTGACCACCGCGCACCGGCTGGCCGGCACCCTGACCGCGTGGGGCGCGCTGGAGCGCGACGCGTCCGGGGTGTACCACGTGGGGCTGCGGCTGTGGGAGGTGGCCGCGCTCGCGCCGCGCGGCCTGGGCCTGAGACAGCTGGCGCTGCCGTACCTGGAGGACCTGTACGAGGCGACGCACGAGAACGTGCAGCTGGCGGTGCGGGACGGCACGGAGGTCGTCTACATCGAGTGGCTGTCGGCCCGTTCGGCGGTGGGCGTGCACATCCGGGTCGGCGCACGCTGGCCGCTGCACGCCACCGGCGTCGGGCTGGTCCTGCTCGCCCACGCCGGCCCGGAGCTGCAGGAGGAGTACTGCGCCGGGCCGCTGGCCGCGTTCACGCCGCACACGATCACCGATCCGGTGCGGCTGCGCCGTACCCTCGCCGAAGTGCGCCGCTCGGGCGTGGCGGTGAGCGAGCGGCAGGTGACCGAGGACGCGCTGTCGGTGGCGGCGGCGGTGCGCGGAGCCGGCGGTGACGTGGTCGCGGCGGTGTCGGTGGTGGTGCCCCGGGCGACCGCCCAGGTGCCGGCACTGACCCCGGCGGTACGGCTGGCGGCACGCGGGATCTCCCGGGCCCTGGGCTGGCGGCCGGAGCGGCGCGGAGGCTGAGCGGGCGCGCCCTCGCCGGGATCGCGGGCGGGACAGGCGGGCAGCGCGGTCTGCGCCGGTACGGGCGGCTTCACCCCCTGAACTCCCGCACAGGGGTGGGACTTTCTTTGTTTCAAGGCTTGACGAGTGCGAGGGCGGGGAGCACATTGGCGGCACCTTGAGAGCGCTCTCAGGACACCATGGGAGCGCTCCCGGGACCCCCGCACAACTCCGTACCCGAGAGGCTCCCCATGAGCGCATCCTCCGGCATACCCAGACCGCGCCCGCTGCGGCGCGCGCTCGTCGCCGTCGTCGCCACGCTGGGCCTGGCCGCGGCCGTCGCCACGGCCGCCAGCGCGCCCGCGAACGCCACCGCCCCCGCGCCTCCCTCCGGCTGGTCCCAGGTCTTCCTGGACGACTTCAACGGCTCGGCGGGCTCCGGCGTCAACACGTCGAACTGGCAGTACGACACCGGGACTTCGTACCCGGGCGGGGCCGGGAACTGGGGCACCGGCGAGGTCGAGTCGATGACCTCCAGCACGAACAACGTCGCCCTGGACGGCAACGGCAGTCTGCTCATCACCCCGCGCCGCGACGCCTCCGGCAACTGGACCTCCGGCCGGATCGAGACCACCCGCACCGACTTCCAGCCCCCGGCCGGCGGCAAGCTGCGCGTGGAGGCACGGATCCAGATGCCCAACGTCACCGGGAACGCGGCCGCCGGCTACTGGCCCGCCTTCTGGATGCTGGGCGCGCCGTTCCGGGGCAACTACCAGAACTGGCCGAGCGTCGGCGAGCTGGACATCATGGAGAACGTCAACGGCCTGAACAAGACCTGGGCCACGATGCACTGCGGCACCAACCCGGGCGGCCCCTGCAACGAGACCACGGGCCTCGGCAACTCCACCGCCTGCCCGAACACCACCTGCCAGTCGGGCTTCCACACCTACACCATGGAGTGGGACCGCTCGGTGAGCCCGGAGGCGATCCGCTTCTACGTCGACGGCGTCAACTACCAGACGGTCACGGCGAACCAGATGGACGCCACGACCTGGGCGAACGCCACGAACCACGGCTTCTTCGTCATCCTGAACGTGGCGATGGGCGGCGGCTTCCCCGGGGCGTTCGGCGGCGGCCCGACCAGCGCCACGGAGTCCGGCCACCCGATGGTCGTCGACTACGTCCAGGTCCTGCAGTCCTCGGGCAGCGGCGGCGGCACCACTCCCCCGCCGAGCGGCAACCGCGACGCCTACAGCGCCATTCAGGCCGAGTCCTACGACAGCCAGTCCGGCGTCAGCACCGAGGCCTCGTCCGACACCGGCGGCGGCCAGGACATCGGCTCGATCGCGAACGGCGACTGGGCCCTGTACAAGGGCGTCAACTTCGGCTCCACGGCGGCCAGGCAGTTCTACGCCCGGGTGGCGAGCGGCGCGGCCGGCGGCGTCAGCGGACTGGTCGAGGTACGCCTGGACAGCCGGAGCAACGCTCCCATCGGCAGCTTCGCCGTCGGCAGCACCGGGGGCTGGCAGTCCTGGACGACGGTCCCGGCCAACATCAGCTCGGTCACCGGCACCCACGACGTGTATCTGACCTTCACCAGCGGCCAGCCGGCCGACTTCGTGAACGTCAACTGGTTCGACTTCGGCCACTGAGCCGTCCGGCGCCGGGGCCGGTCGACCCACGACGGCCGCCCCGGCGTCATCACCGTCCGGCCGTCCTCGCCGAGGGCGGCCGGCGCAGAGCCCCATCGGTCACGGCCCGATGGGGCTCATCGCAGTTCGGCGCGGAACGCCACCGGCGTCTGCCCGGTGTGCAGGTGGAAGAACTTGGTGAAGTTCGCCGCGTCGGGGAAGCCCACGGCCGCGCCGACGCGGCCGATCGGCATGTCGGTGTGGGCGAGGAGGCGCTTGGCCTCCAGGACGACGCGTTTGTCGATGAACCCCTTGGGCGTCTCGCCGGTGGCGGCGCGCACGGCCCGCACCAGGGTGCGCCGGGAGTAGCCGAGGGCGTCGGCGTAGGCGCTGACGCTGTGGTTGGTGGCGAAGCCGTGCTCGACGGCGTCCCGGAAGCGGGTGAAGGTGCTGTCCGTCTGCTGCCGGCCGCCCTCGGCGGAGCTGGCCGCGAGGTGGGCGAGGCGCAGCAGGGCCGCGGTGAGCGTGTGCCGCAGGACGGCGGTGTGCAGGCTGAGCGGGAGCGTGGTGGTGTCCTCGTACTCGCGGCGCAGCTGGTCGAGGGCCGCCCGGAGCGCGGCGAGCCGGTCCGGGTCGGGGTGCAGCAGGGGCGGCAGATCGTAGCGGTACAGGCCGGTGGCCTCGACGGTGGAGCGGGGCAGGAAGCCGGGCTGCATGGTCAGGACCGTTCCGCGGTACACGGCTTCCCGGGAGAAGCGGTGGACCTGTCCGGGGCGGATCCACAGCAGGTCGCCGGCGCCGGCCTCGTACTCGGCGAAGTCGATCATGTGCCGTACGGGGCCGTCGCTGAACAGCATGACGATGTGGAAGTCGATGCGGTGGACGCGGTGCAGGGGGGCGTCGGCGTGCCAGGTGCGGCCCGCGCCCATGGGGCCGATCTGCATGCCGACGCCCGCGACGGCCCGGTCGGTCGGGAAGGGGAAGGTCTCGATGCCCTCGCCGTCCACGTGCGCGCCCTCACCGTGGGGCGTTCTGTCAGCCATGTCCTCTTTACGCCGTCCCTGTCCCGCGATCACTGTCCCAGATTCACCACAGGCTGACACACCCCGCCCTTTCCTCGAAAAAGTCAGACTTTTAAGTTTGAACGCGTCAGGCCAGCACTCCCGCACGGAACGAGGACTTCTTGAAGATGACCACGCACACATCCGACGGCTTCGAGTGGACCGACCTCGACCGGCGTGCCGTGGACACCGCCCGTCTCCTGGCGGCCGACGCGGTGCAGAAGGTGGGCAACGGCCACCCGGGCACGGCGATGAGCCTGGCGCCTGCCGCGTACACGATCTTTCAGAAGGTGATGCGTCACGACCCCGCGGACCCCGAGTGGACCGGCCGGGATCGTTTCGTTCTCTCCCCCGGTCACACCTCGCTGACCCTCTACACGCAGCTGTTCCTCGCCGGGTACGAGCTGGAGCTGGACGACCTGAAGGCGTTCCGCACGCACGGCTCCAAGACCCCGGGCCACCCCGAGTACGGGCACACCGCCGGCGTCGAGACCACCACCGGCCCGCTCGGGCAGGGCGTCGCCAACGCCGTCGGCATGGCGATGGCGGCCCGCTACGAGCGCGGCCTGTTCGACCCCGAGGCCCCCGCGGGCACCTCCCCCTTCGACCACACCGTCTGGGCGATCGTCTCCGACGGCGACCTTCAGGAGGGCGTCTCCGCCGAGGCCTCCTCGCTCGCCGGCCACCAGAAGCTCGGCAACCTCGTCTTCCTCTACGACGACAACCACATCTCCATCGAGGGCGACACCGCGACCGCCTTCTCCGAGGACGTCCTGGGCCGGTACGAGGCCTACGGCTGGCACACCCAGCGCGTCGAGCCCACCGCCGACGGCGACATCGACGTGCCCGCCCTGTACGCCGCGCTGAAGGCCGCGCAGGCCGAGACCGAGCGCCCCTCGATCATCGCGATGCGCACGATCATCGCCTGGCCCGCCCCGAACGCGCGGAACACCGAGGCCTCCCACGGCTCGGCGCTCGGCGAGGAGGAGATCGCCGCCACCAAGCGCCTGCTCGGCTTCGACCCCGGGCAGACCTTCCAGGTCGAGGACCACGTCCTGCGGCACACCCGGGGCGCCCTGGACCGGGGCGCCGAGGCGCACGCGGCCTGGGACAAGCGGATCGCCGAGTGGCGCGCCGCCCAGCCGGAGCGGGCCGCGCTGTTCGACCGGATCAGCAAGGGCGAGCTGCCCGAGGGCTGGGAGCAGAGCATCCCCGTCTTCGAGGAGGGCAAGTCCGTCGCCACCCGCGCCGCCTCCGGCAAGGTCCTGCAGGCGCTCGGCCCGGTGGTCCCCGAGCTGTGGGGCGGCTCCGCCGACCTCGCCGGCTCCAACAACACCACCATCGACAAGAACAGCTCCTTCCTGCCGGAGGGCAACCCGCTGCCCGAGGCCGACCCGTATGGCCGTACCGTCCACTTCGGCATCCGCGAGTTCTCCATGGCCGCGGAGATGAACGGCATCGCCCTGCACGGCAACACCCGGATCTACGGCGGCACCTTCCTGGTGTTCTCCGACTACATGCGCAACGCGGTGCGCATGTCGGCGCTGATGCAGCTGCCGGTGACGTACGTGTGGACGCACGACTCCATCGGCCTCGGCGAGGACGGCCCCACCCACCAGCCGGTCGAGCACCTGGCCTCGCTGCGCGCCATCCCGGGCCTGAACGTCGTCCGCCCGGCCGACGCCAACGAGACCGCGGTCGCCTGGGCCGAGATCCTGAAGAGGCACGCCACCCGCCCTGCCCCGCACGGGCTCGCGCTCACCCGCCAGGGCGTGCCGGTGTACGCGCCGAACGAGGACGCGGCCAAGGGCGGCTATGTGCTGCGCGAGTCCTCGACCGAGGTCCCGGAGGTGATCGTCATCGCGACGGGATCGGAGGTGCAGCTGGCCGTCGCCGCGCGGGAGCTGCTGGAGGCGGAGGGCATCGGCGCCCGCGTGGTGTCCATGCCGTCCGTGGAGTGGTTCGAGGAGCAGCCGCGCGAGTACCGCGAGCGGGTGCTGCCGCCGGCCGTGAAGGCCCGGGTGGCCGTGGAGGCCGGGATCGGTCTGACCTGGTACCGGTACGTCGGCGACGCCGGCCGGATCGTCTCCCTCGAGCACTTCGGCGCCTCCGCCGACGCCACGACCCTGTTCGCCGAGTTCGGTTTCACCCCCGAGAACGTCGCCGCCGCGGCCCGCGAGTCCCTCGCCGCGGCGCGCGCCTGACACCGACGCCCGATTCGACCCGAATCCGATCCGAAAGAAGAATGATCACTGTGACCGAAGCAATCGCGACCCCGGGAGCCCTCAAGCGCCTCGCCGACGAGGGCGTGTCGATCTGGCTCGACGACCTGTCGCGGAAGCGGATCACCTCGGGCAGCCTCGCCGAGCTGGTGGCGAGCGGCAGCGCCGTCGGCGTCACGACGAACCCCTCGATCTTCCAGGCCGCCATCGGCTCGGGCGAGGGCTACGAGGAGCAGCTCACCGACCTCGCCGTGCGCGGGGTGACGGTGGACGAGGCGGTGCGCATGATGACGACCGCCGACGTGCGCGACGCCGCCGACGTCCTGCGTGAGGTGTACGACGCCACCGGCGGCCGCGACGGCCGGGTCTCCATCGAGGTCGACCCGCGCCTCGCCCACGACACGGCGGCCACCGTCGCCGAGGCCAAGCAGCTCGCCTGGCTGGTCGACCGCCCCAACGTGATGATCAAGATCCCTGCGACCAGGGCCGGCCTGCCGGCGATCACCGAAGTCGTCGGGCTCGGCATCAGCGTCAACGTGACCCTGATCTTCTCCCTGGAGCGCTACCGCGAGGTCATGGCCGCCTACCTGGCCGGCCTGGAGAAGGCCCGGGAGCGCGGCATCGGCCTCGCCGGCATCCACTCGGTGGCGTCCTTCTTCGTCTCCCGCGTCGACAGCGAGATCGACAAGCGGCTGACCGCCCTCGGCACCGGCGAGGCCCTCGCCCTCAAGGGCCGCGCGGCCCTCGCCAACGCCCGGCTCGCCTACGAGGCGTACGAGGAGGTGTTCGGCTCCGACCGCTGGCTGGCACTCGCCGGTTCCGGGGCGAACAAGCAGCGTCCGCTGTGGGCGTCCACCGGGGTGAAGGACCCCGCGTACAAGGACACTCTGTATGTGGACGAGCTGGTCGCGCCGGGCACGGTCAACACCATGCCGGAGGCCACGCTGAACGCCGTCGCCGACCACGGCGAGATCACCGGCGACACGGTGACCGGCGGTTATGCGCAGGCCCGCGCCGACCTGGCCGCCGTCGAACGGCTCGGCATCTCCTACGACGAGGTCGTCCAGCAGCTGGAGGACGAGGGCGTCGCCAAGTTCGAGGCCGCCTGGCAGGAACTGCTGGACGCCGTAGCGAAGCCCCTGAAGAGCAAGGGAGTTGACGCCCGATGACCGACAACGCACCCGCCGCCGAAGCGCCCGAGGTGCGGGTCCCGGTGGTCCCGGCCGCCGACTGGGAGAACCCGCTGCGCGACGCCCGCGACCGCCGCCTCCCCCGCATCGCCGGCCCGTCCGGCCTGGTCATCTTCGGCGTGACCGGCGACCTGTCCCGCAAGAAGCTGATGCCGGCCGTGTACGACCTCGCCAACCGGGGTCTGCTGCCGCCGGGCTTCTCCCTGGTCGGCTTCGCCCGGCGCGAGTGGGAGGACCAGGACTTCGCGCAGCTCGTGCACGACGCCGTGAAGGAGCACGCCCGCACCCCGTTCCGCGAGGAGGTGTGGCAGCAGCTCGCCGAGGGCATGCGGTTCATCCCCGGCGACTTCGACGACGACACCGCGTTCAAGCAGCTCAAGGACGCCGTGCAGGAGCTGGACGCCTCCCGCGGCACCGGCGGCAACTTCGCGTTCTACCTGTCGGTGCCGCCGAAGTTCTTCCCGAAGGTCGTCCAGCAGCTGAAGAAGCACGGCCTGGCGAACCCGCCCCGGGGCTCCTGGCGGCGCGCCGTCATCGAGAAGCCGTTCGGCCACGACCTGGCCAGCGCCCGCGAGCTGAACGCGATCGTGCACGAGGTGTTCGATCCGGAACAGGTGTTCCGCATCGACCACTACCTCGGCAAGGAGACCGTCCAGAACATCCTGGCGCTGCGCTTCGCCAACCAGATGTACGAGCCGGTCTGGAACCGGTCGTACGTCGACCACGTACAGATCACCATGGCCGAGGACATCGGCATCGGCGGCCGGGCCGGCTACTACGACGGCATCGGCGCCGCCCGCGACGTCATCCAGAACCACCTGCTGCAGCTGATGGCGCTGACCACCATGGAGGAGCCCATCGCGTTCGACGCGGAGGCGCTGCTCACCGAGAAGCTGAAGGTGCTCAAGTCGGTGCGGCTGCCCAAGGACCTGGGCCGCAGCACCGTGCGCGGCCAGTACGCGGAAGGCTGGCAGGGCGGCGAGAAGGTCGTCGGCTACCTCCAGGAGGAGGGCATCGACCCGCAGTCGAAGACCGACACCTTCGCCGCGATCAAGCTGGGCATCGACAACCGGCGTTGGGCGGGCGTCCCGTTCTACCTGCGCACCGGCAAGCGTCTGGGCCGCCGGGTCACGGAGATCGCGGTGGTCTTCAAGCGGGCCCCGCACTCCCCCTTCGACTCCACTGCGACCGAGGAGCTGGGCCAGAACGCGATCGTGATCCGCGTCCAGCCCGACGAGGGCATGACCGTCCGATTCGGCTCCAAGGTGCCGGGCACCTCGATGGAGATCCGGGACGTGTCCATGGACTTCGCCTACGGCGAGTCGTTCACCGAGTCCAGCCCGGAGGCGTACGAGCGGCTCATCCTGGACGTGCTGCTGGGCGACGCGAACCTGTTCCCCCGTCACCAGGAAGTGGAAGAGTCCTGGAAGATCCTCGACCCGATCGAGGAGTACTGGGCGGCGCACGGCAGGCCGGCGCAGTACGCGTCGGGCACCTGGGGACCGAAGGAAGCGGACGAGATGCTCGCACGAGACGGACGGAGCTGGCGCAGGCCATGAAGATCGACCTGACCGACACCACGGCAAGCAAGATCAACAAGGCGCTGGTGCAGGGCCGCCGGGCCATCGGCACCCCCGCCGTGGGCATGGTCCTGACGATGGTCATCGTCACGGACGAGGAGAACGCCTACGACTCGATCAAGGCCGCCGAGGAGGCCTCGCACGAGCACCCCTCGCGCACCCTGGTCGTCATCAAGCGGCACGCCCGCACCCTGCGCGACCGCACCCACTCCCGGCTGGACGCCGAGGTCCGGGTCGGCTCGGAGGCGGGCACCGGCGAGACGGTCGTGCTGCGCACCTACGGCGAGGTGTCCGACCACGCCGACTCGGTCGTGCTCCCGCTGCTGCTGCCGGACGCCCCGGTGGTCGTGTGGTGGCCCGTGGAGGCGCCCGAGGCCCCGTCCAAGGACCCGCTCGGCGCCCTCGCGCAGCGCAGGATCACCGACCTGTACGCCGTCGACCGGCCGCTGGAGGTCCTGCAGACCCGGGTGCGCAACTACGCGCCCGGCGACACCGACCTCGCCTGGACCCGGCTCACCCTGTGGCGGTCGATGCTGGCCGCCGCCCTGGACCAGGCCCGCGAGAAGGTGACGTCGGCGGCCGTGGAGGCCGAGGCGGACAACCCCAGCGCCGAGCTGC
Source organism: Streptomyces sp. NPDC007189 (assembly GCF_040703635.1). NCBI lineage: Bacteria > Bacillati > Actinomycetota > Actinomycetes > Kitasatosporales > Streptomycetaceae > Streptomyces > Streptomyces sp. NPDC007189. Next base: position 387,275 of record NZ_JBEYEY010000003.1, on the reverse strand, counting down.
TCGCCCGCTGGCTGGAGGCGCGGCTGCGCCTTCCGGTCGACCGGGTGCCGTCCGCCGGACCGTTCGTCACGGCCGTGCGCCTGGGCACCGAGAACGGCGAGGTCGTCATCGACCGCCCCGAGGGGCCGCTCGCCACGCTCTCCCTGCCGGGCCAGCCGCCGCGCACGCTCGCCCTGAAGGTCCGCCCCACCTCCGAACTCATCGCCGAGGAGCTGCGCCGCCTCGACGCCGACGAGATGTACGCCGTCGCCCTCAAGGGCGAGGCCGCCAAGGAGAACGCCTGAGATGGCACAGTCCGAGTTGCCCCAGCTCACCGACCGGCCCGAATGGACGGCCCTCGCCGACCACCGCGGCCAGGGGAGGCCCCGCCTGCGCGACCTGTTCGCGGCGGACCCCGGCCGCGCCGAGCGGTACGCCGTACGGGTCGGCGACCTGTACATCGACTACAGCAAGCACCTGATCACCGACGAGACCCTGGCCCTGCTCCAGGAACTCGCCACCGCCACCGGCGTGTTCGCGCTGCGCGACGCCATGTTCCGCGGTGAGAAGATCAACGTCACCGAGGACCGGGCCGTGCTGCACACCGCCCTGCGCGCCCCGCGCGACGCGGTGATCGAGGTCGACGGCGAGAACGTCGTGCCGAAGGTGCACGCCGTCCTCGACAAGATGGCCGCCTTCGCCGAGCGGGTCCGCTCCGGCGAGTGGACCGGCCACACCGGCAAGCGGATCAGGAACGTCGTCAACATCGGCATCGGCGGCTCCGACCTCGGCCCCGCCATGGCCTACGAGGTGCTGCGACCGTACACCGCGCGCGAGCTGACGTTCCGGTTCGTGTCGAACGTCGACGGCGCCGACCTGCACGAGGCCACCCGCGACCTGGACCCGGCGGAGACGCTGTTCATCGTCGCGTCGAAGACGTTCACGACGATCGAGACGATCACGAACGCCACCTCGGCGCGCACCTGGCTGCTTCAGGCCTTCGACGGCGACGACAAGGCCGTGGCCAAGCACTTCGTGGCGCTGTCGACCAACGCCGGGAAGGTCACCGAGTTCGGCATCGACCCGGACAACATGTTCGAGTTCTGGGACTGGGTCGGGGGCCGGTACTCGTACGACTCCGCGATCGGCCTGTCGCTGATGATCGCCATCGGCCCGGACCGCTTCCGGGAGATGCTCGACGGCTTCCGGCTGATGGACGACCACTTCCGCACCGCCCCCGCCGAGGCCAACGCCCCTCTGATCCTCGGCCTGCTGGGCATCTGGTACGGCAACTTCCACGACGCCCAGTCGCACGCCGTGCTGCCGTACAGCCACTACCTGTCGAAATTCACCGCCTACCTCCAGCAGCTGGACATGGAGTCCAACGGCAAGTCGGTGCAGCGCGACGGCCGGCCGGTCGAGTGGCAGACGGGGCCCGTGGTGTGGGGCACGCCGGGCACCAACGGGCAGCACGCCTACTACCAGTTGATCCACCAGGGCACCAAGCTGATCCCCGCGGACTTCATCGGCTTCGCCCGGCCCGTCGGCGAGCTGAGCGGTGAACTCAAGGCGCAGCACGATCTGTTGATGGCGAACTTCTTCGCCCAGACCCAGGCCCTCGCCTTCGGCAAGAGCGCCGAGGAGGTCCGCGCGGAGGGCGTCCCGGAGGAGCAGGTGGCCCACCGCACCTTCCGCGGCGACCACCCCACCACCACGATCCTCGCCGGCTCGCTCACCCCGTCCGTGCTCGGCCAGCTGATCGCCCTCTACGAGCACAAGGTGTTCGTGCAGGGCGCGGTGTGGAACATCGACTCCTTCGACCAGTGGGGGGTCGAGCTGGGCAAGGTGCTGGCCAAGCGGGTCGAACCCGCCCTCACCGAAGGCGCGGACGTCCCCGGTCTGGACCCGTCCACCACGGCCCTCGTCGCCGCCTACCGCACTCTCAAGAACGCTCAGGAAGTGAACTGATCATGCAGCTCGGTCTCATCGGTCTCGGCAAGATGGGCGGCAACATGCGCGAGCGGGTCCGCCGCGCCGGCCACCACGTCATCGGCTTCGACCGCAACCCCGAGGTCTCCGACGTCAAGTCCCTCGCCGAACTGGTCGAGAAGCTCGAGGCGCCGCGCCATGTGTGGGTGATGGTCCCGGCCGGCACCGCCACGCAGACCGTCATCGACGAGCTGGGCGACCTGCTGGAGCCCGGCGACACGGTGATCGACGGCGGCAACTCCCGCTGGACGGACGACGAGAAGCACGCCGCCGCGCTCGGCATCAAGGGCATCGGCTTCGTCGACGCCGGTGTCTCCGGCGGTGTGTGGGGCCTGGAGAACGGCTACGCGCTGATGGTCGGCGGCGACAAGCAGCACGTGGAGCCGCTCCAGCCGATCTTCGACGCGCTCAAGCCGGAGGGCCCGTACGGCTATGTGCACGCGGGCCGGGTCGGCGCCGGTCACTTCTCCAAGATGGTCCACAACGGCATCGAGTACGCCATGATGCAGGCCTACGCCGAGGGCTGGGAACTGCTGGAGAAGGTCCACTCGGTGGAGAACGTCCGCGAGGTGTTCCGCTCCTGGCAGGAGGGCACCGTCATCCGCTCCTGGCTGCTCGACCTCGCGGTCAACGCCCTCGACGACGACGAGCACCTGGAGAAGCTGCGCGGCTACGCGGAGGACTCCGGCGAGGGCCGCTGGACGGTCGAGGCCGCCATCGACAACGCGGTCCCGCTGCCCGCGATCACCGCCTCCCTCTTCGCCCGCTTCGCCTCCCGGCAGGACGACTCGCCGCAGATGAAGATGGTCGCGGCGCTGCGCAACCAGTTCGGCGGCCACGCGGTCGAGAAGAAGGACTGACCCGCTGTGGGCGACCTCTTTCTGGTCCGCCACGGTGAGACGGAGTGGAGCAGGTCGGGACAGCACACCAGCTACACCGACCTGCCCCTGACCGGACAGGGCGAGGAACAGGCCAAGTCCCTCGCCCCGCTCCTCACCGGCCGGACCTACGCCCTGGCCCTGGCCAGCCCGCTGGGCCGCGCGCTGCGCACCGCCGAACTGGCGGGCCTCGTCGGGGTCGTGCCCGATCCCGACCTGCACGAGTGGGACTACGGCGGCTACGAGGGCATCACCACCGCCGAGATCCACCGCACCCGGCCCGGCTGGGACCTGTGGACCGACGGCGTGCCGCCCGGCCCCGACGGCCACCCCGGCGAGTCACCGCAGGAGGTCGGCGCCCGCGCGGACCGGGTGCTGGCCCGCGTGGCCCCGGCCCTCGCGGAGGGGGACGTGGTCCTCGTCGCCCACGCCCACTTCCTGCGCGTGCTCACCGCCCGCCGACTGGGCCTGCCGCCCGCCGAGGGCCGGCTCTTCCAGCTGGCCACGGGCACGGTCGGCCGGCTGTCCACCGAGCACGGCCACCCGGTGATCGCCGAGTGGAACAGACGCCCGTAACCGCCCTTGAATGCGGCCCGGTTCACCTCCGGTGGACCGGGCCGCGGTCGTACGGCGTCTCTTTCAGCGCCGTCCGGCGTGCTGGGCGGCCAGCCGGACCGGTGCGTTCGCGGCGCCGTAGCCCTGATGGCCGGGGTCGCGCTGGACGAGTTCGAAGAAGACCCGGCCGACGGTCGCGGTGTAGCAGTGGCGGAAGCCGCCGCCCGCGTCGCGGTCGTAGAGGATGCCCAGGTCGCGGTAGGTCTCCAGCTCCTCGTCGGGGAGGTCGTAGCGGGCGGCGAGGTCGTCGTAGTAGTTGGCCGGCACCGTCAGCAGGCAGCCGCCCGCGGCGCGGAAGGCGCGGGCGGCGGCGACCACGTCGTCGGTGGCGAGCGCGATGTGCGCCGCGTGCACGGTGTCGTCGGTGGGCGCCGCGCCGACGCCGAGGGCGATGCGGACGCTGCCGTCGGCGTTGGTGACCGCGCGGCTGCGCATCAGACCGTACGGGTCGGCGAGGTCGACGCTCTCCTGGGCGGTGAGGCCGAGGACGCTGCGGTGGAAGAGGGTGGCCTCGTCGAAGTGGTGCCAGGGCTGGGTGACGGCGAGATGATCGATGCGCGTGCGGGTCGCCGGGGGCGCCGGGGTGTCCGGCAGGTCGGCGAAATCGGCCCGCCAGTCGGGGAGTTCGGGGCGGCCGGTGGCGCAGAAGAACAGTTCCGTGCCGTCGGGGGCCGCGACGGCCTCCAGCGGGGCGTCCCCGGGGGCGCGGCGGCGCGGCAGGACGGGGGCGAGCAGCGCTTCCGCGCGGCGGGCCGCGCCGGCCGGGTCCGGTGACTCGAGACCGATCGCGGCGAGCCGGGTTCCCTCACGGCGGGCGGTGGCGGCGGTGTTGACCAGGACGCGGGCCTCATCGCGCTGCCACAGGTCGACGGGCTTGCCGCGGTGGCGGGCGGCGCGGGTGAAGCCGAGCGCCGTCAGCAGCGCGGTGACGGGTTCGGCGTCCGGGGTGAGGAGTTCGGCGAAGGCCACCCCGGTGGGCACGACCGCGGGCGGCAGTACGGCGGCGCCGGCGGCCTCCTGCAGGAGCAGCAGGGAGCGGTGGGCGTCGACGGCGGTGGAGCCGGCGTCGGCCTGCCGGAAGACGTCGTTGAACACCTCCAGCGACAGCGGGCCCTCGTACCCGGCGGCGAGGACGTGCCGCAGCAGCCCGGCGAGGTCGAAGCCGCCCTGGCCGGGGAAGCAGCGGTAGTGCCGGCTCCACTGCAGGACGTCCATGGCGAGCAGCGGGGCGTCGGCGAGCTGGAGGAAGAAGATCTTCTCGCCGGGGATGTCCTCGATGCCCTTGGGGTCGCAGCCGCGCGAGAGGATGTGGAAGCTGTCCAGGCAGACGCCGAGCGCCGGATGCCCGGCGGCCTCGACGATCCGCCACGCGTGCTCGTAGGTGCTGACGTGCCGTCCCCACGCGAGCGCCTCGTACGCCACCCGGATCCCGGACTCCTGGGCCAGATCGGCCAGTCGGGCGAGCTGGCCGGCCGCCCGTGCGTCGTCGTCCACGGCGTCCGGCGACACGCTGGAGCACACGAGGACGGTGTCCGCGCCGAGCCGGTTCATCAGCTCGAACTTGCGCCGGGCGCGCCGCAGGTTCCGGGCGAAGACGTCGTCCGGGACGGCCTCGATGTCGCGCATCGGCTGGTAGAGGTCGATGCTCAGCCCGAGGTCGGCGCAGCGGGCCCGGATCTCCTCGGGTGCGAGGGGGCAGGCGAGGAGGTCGTTCTCGAAGATCTCCACCCCGCCGAACCCGGCCCGCGCGGCGGCGGCGAGCTTCTCGGTGAGGGTGCCGCTCAGGGAGACGGTGGCGATGGAGGTGTGCATGCCTGTGCTCCTGGTCATCCGACGGCACTCCCCGCGCGCTCGACGCCCACCAGCTCCTCGAAGTCGTCCAGCATCCGGACGCTGTCCGGCTCCCTCCCCGTGAACAGCCGGAAGGCGTCCGCGGCCTGGAACACGGCCATCCCGCCGCCGCCCAGCACGGCGCAGCCCCGCGCGCGGGCGACCTTCAGCAGTTCCGTCTCCAAAGGCCGGTACACCACCTCGGCGACCCACAGTCCGGGACGCAGGAACCCGGCGGGCAGCGGCAGCCCGGGGTGCGCGGCCATACCGGTCGGCGTGGCGTGCACGAGCCCCCCGACGCCGTCGGCCTCGGCCAGCAGTCCGGGCAACCGGTCGACCGTCGCGGCCTCGGCCCGGCCCGGGCCCACGTGCCGTACCAGGGAATCGGCGAGGGCGGCGGCCCGCTCGGGCGCGGCGTCGACGATCGTGACCCGCTCCGCGCCCAGGGTGAGCACGGCGTGGGCGACGGCCGCGCCCGCGCCGCCCGCGCCGAGTTGCACGACCCGCTCCAGCGGGGCGTCGGGCAGACCGCGGGCGAAGGCCGCGGCGAAGCCGGTGACGTCGGTGTTGTGGCCGACGGCGCGGCCGCCGTCGAAGACGACGGTGTTGACCGCGCCGAGCGCCTCGGCCCGCGGGTCGAGCGCGTCGAGGTGGCCGATGACCAGCTGCTTGCAGGGGTGGGTGATGTTCAGCCCGTCGTAGCCGAGGTCGCGGGCCGCGCGGACGAGGTCGCCGACCGCCTGCGGCGCACGCCCGAGGACGTCGAGGTCGAGGAGCCGGTACAGGTAGCGCAGGCCTTGCCGGTCCGCCTCCCGCTGGTGCAGGGCGGGGCTGAGCGAGGGGCCGATCCCGGCCCCGATCAGCCCGACGAGATACGAGTCCTTGGCCACGTGGCCCTCCCGAGGCGGAGCTAATGTACGAACCAGTACGTTAGCTATATCAGCCGTACGGGCCGGCGCGGAAGACCCCGGCGGCCTCCGGCGCCCTGCTTCTACAATCACCGGCACGCACACCAGCGCACGTTCCCCGGCCCGAAGGACAGCGATGACCAGCGTCGAAGAACCGGTACGACCCGGGGGACGGGTGCGCGACGCCGCCCGGACCAAGGCCGAGATCCTCGACGTGGCCACGCAGGAGTTCGCGCGGGCCGGCTACGACGGCGCCCGCGTGGACGAGATAGCGGCCCGCACCCGCACCACCAAGCGGATGATCTACTACTACTTCGGCGGCAAGGAGCAGCTGTTCACGGCCGTGCTGGAGCGGGCGTACGGGGTGATCCGGGAGGCCGAGCAGCAGCTGGACGTCGAGCACCTGGACCCGGTCGCCGCGATCCGCCGGCTGGCCGAGCTGACCTTCGACCACCACGAGCGGCACCCGGACTTCATCCGCCTGGTCAGCATCGAGAACATCCACGGCGCCGAGCACATCGCGGCCTCCGAGAAGCTCGGGAGGATCGGCTCGCCGGCGCTGGAGGTGATCCGCCGGATCCTCACCGCGGGACAGGAGTCGGGGCTGTTCACGGCCGATGTGGACGCGGTCGACCTGCACGCGATGATCAGCTCGTTCTGCTTCTTCCGGGTCGCCAACCGGCACACCTTCGGCGCCCTGTTCGGCCGGGACCTGGTGGCCCCCGCCCAGCGGGAGCACTACCGGACCATGCTCGGCGACATGGTGATCGCCTACCTGACCGCGGAGCGGACGGCCGGCTGACACCCGGACACGCGTCGTTCGGACACGCGTCGTTCCACGGGGACTTCCGCACGGGCTCTTGACAGCGGGGAAACACGCGCGCAACATCCCACCCACCACGACTAACTATCCAGTGGGTTAATTAGCTGCCGAGATCCGGCCCTCGCCCGCTCCCGCCTCTCGTCGCTCACCGCACCCTTCCGTAGGGTGGGGTTCCCCCGAAGGAGCACCGCCGTGTCCGTCCCCACGCCCGCGCCAGCCGCCGACGCCCCTCCCGGCCAGCCCTGGAAGGCGGCGACGGCCGCCTGGATCGGCAGCGCCCTGGAGTACTACGACTTCTTCGTCTACGGCAGCGCCGCCGCCCTGATCTTCCCGAAGGTGTTCTTCGACTCCTCCGACCCGGCGACCGCGACCCTGCTGTCGCTCGCCACCTTCGGCGTCGCCTACGCCGCCCGGCCGCTGGGCGCGCTGGTCCTCGGGCACGTCGGCGACCGGCTCGGCCGCAAGAAGATCATGGTGTTCACGCTGCTCCTGATGGGCCTGTCGACCTTCCTGATCGGCTGTCTGCCCACCCGCGCCCAGGCCGGCTCGCTCGCGCCGGTGCTGCTCGTGCTCTGCCGTGTGCTGCAGGGCATATCGGCGGCCGGCGAGCAGGCGAGCGCGAGTTCCATGAGCCTGGAGCACGCGCCGCCGGACCGGCGCGGCTTCTTCACCAGTTTCACGCTCAGCGGCACCCAGGGCGGCCAGCTCATCGCCACGCTCGTCTTCATCCCCGTCTCCCGGCTTCCGGAGGACCAGCTGCTGTCCTGGGGCTGGCGGCTGCCGTTCTGGCTGAGCGTGGCGGTCGCCGTCGTGGGTTACGTCATCCGGCGCCGGCTGCGCGAGACCCCCGCCTTCGCCCGGCAGGCGGCACGCGAGGGCGTGGTCCGGCTGCCGCTCGTGGTGCTGCTGCGGGAGCACTGGGCGGACGTGCTGCGGGTGATCGCGGGCGCGCTGATCGCCTCGGTCAGCACGGTGTTCACGGTGTGGGCGCTGGCGTACGCCACCAGCGACGCGGTCGGCATGTCCCGTACGTTCATGCTGTGGGTGGGGGCGCTGGCCAACGTGGCCGCGCTGGCCGCGATCCCGCTGTGGGCCACGCTGTCGGACCGGATCGGGCGCCGGCCGGTGTTCCTGGCCGGCGCGGTGGGCAGCGCGGCCGCGATGGCCGGGTATCTGTGGGCGATCTCCACCGGCTCCCGCCCGCTGACCCTCGTCCTCGGGATCGTCGCCTTCGGTCTCGTCTACAGCGCCGCGAACGGAGTGTGGCCCGCCTTCTACGGCGAGATGTTCGCGACCCGGGTCCGGCTGTCGGGCGTGGCCGTCGGCACGCAGATCGGCTTCGCGGTGGCCGGGTTCGCGGTCACCTTCGCCGCCGAGATCGCCGGTCCGGCCGGCGACGACTGGTCGGCGGTGGCCCTGTTCACGGCCGCCCTGTGCCTCCCACCGGCCCTGGCCGCCCTCACCGCCCGCGAGACGCACCGGGTCCCGACGGAACTGCTCGGCGAGCGGACAGACCGGCAAAACGCGGGCGCGGAGCGGGTCACGGCCTGAGACACGGGCGGATCTGGGTGCCGGGGCAGCTACGGCCGTAGGTGGCGGGGCGCCACGGCCGTGCGGGCCAGGGCTGCGCCCGGCGACGGCCACGCAGCCCCACGGCGCTGCACCATGGCAAACGCCCCGCCGCTCGAAAGCGACAGGGGTTGTGAACACGAGGCTGCTGATGCCGCGGGTGCCGGGACTGCTCCGGCCGTGAGTGGGAGGCTGCTACGGCCGTGGGTGGCGGGGCTCGTACAGGGCCAGTTCGCCGCCGCCCGGCAGGCGCAGGGCCGTCACCCGGCCCCAGCGGGCCTCCTCGACCGGGCGGGTGAACTCCACTCCGCGCTCGGCGAGTAGCCGCTGTGTCGCGTCCAGGTCGTCGCACATCAGCATCAGCTCGTGCGAAGGCTCACCGTCCGTGGGGTGTACGGCCGCCTCGGTGGGCGGCGCCTGGAAGATCAGCCATCCGTGGCCCGCGTCGACGTGCGCCCATCCGAGGGTGTCGCGCAGGAAGGCGCGGTCGGCCTCCGCGTCCCGGCTGTAGAGCACCACATGTGCACCGTTGATCACGCGCGGAGGCTAGTGCGGCGAGCGGGCCCGGGCAAGCACCGGCGCCACACCGGCCGCCCCGGGAGCGGGATACCCATCAGGAGCGTCACTCCGGCGGCCCCCGCCCCTGCCGGCGCAGCCCGACCCGTACCGCGCTCGTGAGCACTCGTACGGCCACGCCCGCGAGCAGCACACCGCAGGCCATCTGGCACATCGCCAGCACCCTGCCCGTCTGGGAGACCGGGGTGATGTCGCCGAAGCCGACCGTGGTGAACGTGCTGAGGGTGAAGTACAGCGCGTCGGTTCTGGTCAGGTGCGTGGTGAAGGAGCCCGGCGCGGTGCGTTCGAGCAGGTAGTAGCCGCTCGCGAAGAGGACCAGATACAGCACGGCCGTGACGGCCACGGCCTCGACGGCCTTCAGCCGCGGCCTGGACGACCGGATGATGAGCCGTACCTCCCACCCGAAGAACACGCCGAGCGCCAGCAGGCCGCCGACGAGGATCAGCGCGGTGACGCCCGCGCCGTGCCAGTCCAGCGGCAGCAGGTAGTACGCGGCGACGAGAGCCGCCGCGACACCGACCGACCGAGTGACGGACACGGCCACGGCACCGGGCCCCGGCCGACCCGGACGCGACACCGGCCGCGGCGGGGCCGGGTGCTTCCCGGCAGCCCCTGGATCGGTCATCCGCGCCTCTTCGTCCACTCCGCCGGGGCCACCGGCGGCCCTCGGCACCTACCCCCATCGTCGGCGTTCCGCCGTGCCGCGGTGCGCGCGCTGCTCCAGGTGGAGGAGCCGGAGGACGACATGCCGGGCAGGCGATCACCCGTAGGAGGGATCACCGGGCCGGGGCCACCGCCGCGTCGAGCAGGGGGCCGAGTTCCCGTACGGCCGTGGTCAGGGGCCGTACGTCCTGTTCGGCGCGGGCCATCAGGATCGCGCCCTCCAGGGTGCTGATCATCAGCGTGGCCAGGGACTCGGCGCGGGCTTCGGGCACGCCCATGCCGGTCAGCGCCTCGGCGAGCGGGGTGCGCCAGGTGGTGAAGGCGGCGGCCGCGGCCTCGCGGGTCGTGCCGCCGGCCGAGGCGCAGTCGACGGTGGCGGCGGCGACCGGGCAGCCGGTCGCGAAGCCGCGCGCCGCGTACTCGTCGGTCCACTGCGCGACCATCGCCGCGAACAGACCGCTCGGCGTCGGCTCCTCGAGCCCCGCGAGGAAGCGTGCGATGCGCTTGCCGGCGTACCGGCCGGCCCAGCCGACCGCCTCGTTGACCAGTTGTTCCTTCCCGCCCGGGAAGTAGTGCTGGAGCGAGCCGCGCGGTGCGCCCGCATGTGCGGCGACCTCGCGCATGCCGGTCGCGGCGACGCCGTCGCGCCGGATGAGCTGGGCCGCGCTGAAGACCATCCGCTCCCGCGGCCCGTGTCGCGCCTCGCCCATCGCCGCCCTCCGATTCGTCTCGCACCACTCTATGACCGGCGTCATAACGACCGCTACTATGACAGCGGTCATAACGAGTCCCGGAACGAAGGACGGTCGCCGTGAACGTCGGTTTCATCGGTCTCGGAGTGATGGGCCGCCCCATGGCACAGCGCCTGGCGTCCGCCGGCACTCCTCTTGTGGTCTGGAACCGCACCCGGGAGCGCGCCGCGCCGCTGAGGGCGGCCGGGGCGAGGCTCGCCGCGGACGTCGACGAGGTGTTCGCCGCGGCGGGGGTCGTCCTGCTGATGCTCGCGGACGAGACCGCCGTCGACACCGTCCTCGGCCGCGGAACACCGGCGCTGGCGGCACGCGTCGCGGGGCGCACCGTCGTCCACATGGGCACCACCTCCCCCGAGTACTCCCACGCCTTGGAGACCGACGTCCGCGCGGCCGGCGGCCGGTACGTCGAGGCGCCCGTCTCCGGGTCCCGGGTGCCGGCGGAGGAGGGGCAGCTGGTGGCGATGCTCGCCGGGGAGCGGGACGCGGTGGACGCCGTACGGCCGCTGCTCGCGCCGATGTGCCGGGAGACCTTCGTGTGCGGCCCGGCGCCGAGCGCGCTGCTGATGAAGCTGGCCGTGAACCTCTTTCTGATCACCCAGGTGACCGGGCTGACGGAGGCGTTCCACTTCGCCGAGCGGCAGGCCCTGGACCGGCGGCTGTTCCTGGACGTCCTCGACGCGGGCCCCATGGCCAGCGGCGTGTCCCGGATGAAGGCGCCGAAGCTGTTCGACCGGGACTTCTCGGTGCAGGCGGCCGCGCTGGACGTCCTGAAGAACAACCGGCTCATCGCCGAGGCGGCCCGCAAGGCGCAGCTGGCCTCACCGCTGCTCGACGTGTGCCACACCCTGTTCGAGGAGACGGTGGCGCAGGGGCACGGCGACCAGGACATGGTCGCCGTCCTGCAGGCCATCGAGACGCGGACCGCCGGGGCGTCGTAACCGGGAGCCGGGGCGGGTCAGCGCTTCTGAACCGGGAGCCGGGGCGGGTCAGCGCTTCGGAATGCCGTACACCCTCTCGACGTGCAGCCGGGCCACCAGGCGGCGGTCGCGGACCATGGCCGCCCGGTAGTCGTCCCAGTCCGGGTGTTCCCCCTGGACGTCCCGGTAGAGGCGGATCAGTTCCTCGACGGTGTCGTCGTGCGGGTCCTCGGCGACCGGGGAGAGGTCGGCCGTGCCCTCGGCGACGGTGTACGCCCAGCGGTCGGCGCTGGTGACGTGGTAGGAGGCGCGGGGGTCGCGGCGGAGGTTGCGGGTCTTGGCGCGGTCGTCGGTGACGGAGATCCGGATGACGCGCTCGTCGGGGTAGTACGCGTGGGAGACGTTGGACAGCTGCGGGCGGCCGTCACGCTTGAGGGTGACCAGGATGCCGGCGTGGCCTTCGGAGAGCAGTCCGAGCAGCGCGTCCTGCGCGGGTGCCGAGGTGTCTTCGCTCATGGCACGGTCAACTCCCCGGATCAGGCCCCGCATTCCCTCACACCGGCCGGCGGACGGTGTCCACTTCCGCAGGCGCGCTGCAGCAGACCGCGCTGACGTCGGCCCGGCCGTGGGAGTGGCCACGGCGACCGCGCTCATGGGCGCCGCCGGAACCGGCCCGGCCCTGCTCGCCCTGGCGTCCGCCGCGGCACTGGGCGTGCCCTTGTCCCGCACGCCGCCGAAGCCCGAGAACGACGAGGCGGTACCGGGGACCGACGCCTTGCCCGGTGCAGGTCACCACGCCTTGCCCGGCGCAGATCACCACCGCACACCGACCGGCGCCGACGGCGACGAGCCCCCCGCCCGGCCCCCACGGCCACGGCCCACTGCCGCCCCAGACCGGCGACGGCCCACCGCCCGGGGCCGGTGCCCACCGCCTGCGGCCACAAGCCACGAGGACCGCACGCCGACCAACCCGCCACAGCCACCGCCCGCTCCCGCCCCGGACCGGCGACGGCCCACCGCCCGATACCGATCAGCACCGCACGTCGACCGGTACGAGCGCCTAGGAACCTCTGTCCGACCTCAGGGCTCGGGGCGGCCGAAGGCGTCGTGTCGATCACAAAAGGCGCTGATGAGCGGGTGCGTGACGGTGTTTCTGGGTGACGATGGAGCAGCGGATGCGTTCCGGCGGGATGCCGGGGGCGTCGCGGACGAGCGACCGGAGGAGAGCGATGGCACGGCTGCGGCAGGAAGTCGACCCGGCTGAGGCGGGGCTGGACGAGAAGGCGCTGGACCGGCTGGACCGGTATGCCACCCGCCTCGTCGACGACGGGCGGCTGCCCGGCTTTCTGGTGGCCCTGGCGCGCGACGGCCGGATCGCCCACCTCACCACCTACGGCCGGCGCGACGTCGCGGCCGGGCTGCCGGTCGAGGCGGACACGCTGTGGCGGATCTACTCCATGACCAAGCCGGTGACCGCCGTCGCCGTGCTGCTGCTGGTGGAGGAGGGCCGACTGTCCCTGGACGACCCGCTCGACCGCCACCTGCCCGCGTTCGCCGGCCCCCGGGTGTACGTGGACGGATCGGGCGCGGACATGCGCACCCGCCCGGCCGACGGACCGATCCTGATCCGGCATCTGCTCACCCACACCGCGGGCATGACCTTCGGCTTCTACCACCGGCATCCTGTCGACGCCCTCTACCGCGACTCCGGCCTGGAGTACTCGGTGCCGCCCGGCGCCGATCTGACGGAGACCACCGAGGTCTACGCGCGGATGCCGCTGCAGTTCGAGCCGGGCACGCGGTGGAACTACTCGGTCGCCTCGAACGTGCTGGGCCGGGTCGTCGAGGTGGTGTCGGGTCAGCCGCTGGACGCGTTCTTCGCCGAGCGGATCCTGCGTCCGCTCGGCATGGCCGACACCGGTTTCCACATCGAGCCCGGACCGTCCGAACAGTCGGGCAGGCTCGCCGAGTTGTACGGGGAGACGGACGACGGCGGCATCCAGCCGGTGCCGGGACTGCCGGTGCACGGCCGGCCGAGGTTCCTGTCCGGCAGCGGCGGCCTGGTCTCCTCGGCGTACGACTTCCACCGGTTCATGGAGATGCTGCGCCGGGGCGGCGAACTCGACGGCGTACGGCTGCTGTCCGCGGACACCGTCGGCCTGATGACCCGCAACCAGCTGCCCGGCGACGCGACACTGCGGTCCTTCGGCGCGCCGGTCCACCAGGAACCCGGCAACGACGGACTCGGCTTCGGCTTCAACGTCTCGGTGGTCACCGACCCCTCCCGCACCCTGGCCCCCTCCAGCCCCGGCACCTACGGCTGGACCGGCGCGGCCACGACCGCGTTCTGGGTCGATCCGGCCCATGAGCTGACGGTGCAGTTCATGACGCAGGTGCGCCCGAAGACGCTGAAGGTCTTCCCCGAACTGCGGCGGCTGGTGCACGAGGCCCTGCGGGACTGACCGCGCAGCGCCCGCCGCCCGTGGGGGAGGCGGCGGGCGCTGCGGTCAACGGTCGCTCAGGAGCCGTGGGCGACGGCGTCCAGGTGGGGCAGGATGTGGTCCAGCCGCTCCCGCTTGGTCCGCAGATACGTGATGTTGCTCTCGCACGGCTCGATCAGCAGCGGCACCCGCTCGGCGACCTGGATGCCGTGCCGGACCAGCGCCTCCCGCTTGCGCGGGTTGTTGGACATCAGGCGGACCGAGCGCACCCCGAGGTCGTGCAGGATCTCGGCGGCGATGCCGTAGTCGCGGGCGTCGACGGGCAGGCCGAGCGCGAGGTTCGCCTCCACCGTGTCCAGGCCCTCCGCCTGCAGGGCCATCGCACGCAGTTTGGCGAGCAGTCCGATGCCGCGGCCCTCGTGGCCTCTCAAGTAGACGACGATGCCGCTGCCTTCGGCGACGACGGCGCGCAGCGCGGAGGCCAGCTGGTCGCCGCACTCGCAGTGCCGGGATCCGAACGCGTCGCCGGTGAGGCATTCGGAGTGCAGCCGGGTCAGCACGTTCTCGGTGCCGATCTCGCCGTACACCAGGGCCACTTGCTCGTCACCGCGGTCGTGGTCCAGGTAGCCGATCGCCTGGAATTCGCCGTACACGGTGGGCAGCGGTGCATTCACGACGCGTTCCGCGCCCGAACGCCGCGGGGACTTCTTGCCGAGTACGCCCATGTTGACGCCGGTGTTTTCTGTCATGATCTGATTCCTAAGCAGAGACGAAAGGCCATGAAAAGATGAGTGGTTCGGGCGCGCGTCCGGAGGCATGCGAGGTGGCGTACGACGTGGCCTGCGGCGTGCTGCCGACGGACACCACGGAAGACGTACGGACCCGGGGGGCGGAGGTGTCAGCACAGGTCGCCGTCCTTCCCGTCGGCAGTTTCGAACAGCACGGCCCGTACCTTCCGCTGGCGACCGACACGCTCGTCGCCTGCACCGTGGCGCGGGAGATCGCCGCCGCGTACCCGGTGCACCTCCTTCCTCCGGTGACGGTCTCCTGCTCGCACGAGCACGCGGACTGGCCGGGGACCGTCAGCATCTCCTCCGTGACCCTCCATGCGGTGGTCCGTGACATCGCGGCGTCGCTGCGCCGCTCGGGCGTCGAGGCGCTGGTCGTGGTCAACGGGCACGGCGGGAACTACGTCCTGGGCAACGTCGTCCAGGAGGCCTCCGCGCGCGGTGAGCGGATGGCGCTGTTCCCGGCCGCGGAGGACTGGGAGACGGCGCGGGAGCGGGCGGGGGTGCGGACATCGCTGCTCACCGACATGCACGCGGGGGAAATCGAGACCTCGATTCTGCTGCACGCTCATCCCGAATTCGTCCGCCCTGGTTACGAGTCCGCCGATTTCACCGCTGACGACCGTCGTCATCTGCTCACCGTGGGAATGTCCGCCTACACCGAATCGGGCGTCATCGGCCGTCCTTCCCTGGGGTCCGCGGAAAAGGGGAAGGAACTCCTCGCGAGCCTGACGGAATCCTTCGAGCCGTATTTCACGCTGCTCACGTCGGCGGAGGGCCGCGGGTAGCCGGACGCGGGGGCGCGGGTGACTCTGGTCGGGGAGGCGTCACCTGGGGCAGTTGGGGGGCTGCCCGCAGGGGTGCGCGGGGTGCCGTCGGTCGGGGTGATCGAGGCGTCATCCGCCGGGGTGGCAGGGGCGGTGTCCGCGCGGGCGGCAAGGCCGGTGTCCGCGCGAGCGGCAGGGGCCCTGTCCGCCGGGGTGGCCCGAGGACCGTCCGCCCGGCCGGCAGAGGCCAAGTCCGCGCGGGCGGCAAGGCCCCTGTGCGCCGGGGGGGTCCGAGGACCGTCCGCCCGGGTGGCAGAGGCCAAGTCGGCGCGGGCGGCAGGGCCGGCGTCCACGGGAGCGGCAGGGGCCCTGTCCGCCGGGGTGGCCCGAGGACCGTCCGCCCGGCCGGCAGAGGCCAAGTCGGCGCGGGCGGCAGGGCCGGCGTCCGCAGGAGCGGCAGGGGCCCTGTCCGCCGGGGTGGCCCGAGGACCGTCCGCCCGGCCGGCAGAGGCCGTGTCCACGCGAGCGGCAGGGCCGGCGTCCACGGGAGCGGCAGGGGCCCTGTCCGCCGGGGTGGCCCGAGGACCGTCCGCCCGGCCGGCAGAGGCCGTGTCCACGCGAGCGGCAGGGCCGGCGTCCACG